>NZ_CAJYBT010000042.1 GCF_913064665.1 uncultured Thioclava sp. | reverse complement strand
AGTGCTGGCGGTGTAAAAGGTCAATGTGGTGGCGCGGGACCAGGCGAGGGCCGCGTCCACAGTGGTGTCGCCCGCCTGGGGGCCGCGCGTGCCGGTGGTCTGGAGCGTCACGGTGCCCGAGGCCAGCGCGGTTGAGATGCTGGAGGCGAGGATGGTCGAATCCGCGCCCGCCGGGGTGTTGGTCCCGGCGCTGGCCGAGGTCGCGCTGCTGTCGGTAACGGTCAGATTATAGGGATCGATCAGCCAGGTGCCATCCGCGCCCGCCGGGGCCTTTGTGCTGACCGTGCTGCCGGTGACATCAAGACGATGCCCCGAGGTCTCGATCATGCCGCCATCACCGCCCTGCGCGCCGCCCTTGGCCAGCAGCGTGCCATAGCTTAGGGTCACGCCATCCGCGCGCATGATATCAGACCAGATGGCAATCGTGCCGCCATCGCCCAGCCCGGTCGCGCTGGCATCCAGCAGCGCGCCCTGTTCCACCGTCGTCGTCTCAGCCTGAGCGCCGCCCGCGCCGTGCAGACCGCCGCCAAAGGCGATTTTGCCACCGCCCTGCGCGCCCGTCACATCCAGCCGCGCGGTGGATTTCGCCACCACATGCTGGCCGCGCACCGCGATCTTGCCGCCTTTGCCCGCGCTTGAACTGGCATCAAGCCGCCCGCTGACGGCCACCGTGCCCGAATCGCCACCCAGCAGTTCAATCGTGCCGCCCGCACCGCGACGCACACCGCGCGCCTCAATCACGCCGGTATTGTTCACCACCGTCTTCATCAGCGCATCACGCGCGTGCGCCGACATCACCACCGCGCCGTTTTCGGCTTGGATTACACCACCGTTCTTAACCTGCGCGTCCAACGCATCCGCACTGACACGGAATTGCAGCAAAGCGTTGCCCGACAGAGAGATATCCACCGCGCCGCCAGCCCCCAGCGCCGTCTTGCCGCCCGGCGTGATGATCTGCCCCTCATTGTCGACATGACGCCCGATAAAGGCGACATAGCCGCCTTGGCCCGCGCGGATCGTGCCGTCATTGGTGACGCCAGCCGTGCTGTCACCGCTGAAATTCAGCCGCCCGGCCATGAAATCGCTGTCGCTGATGCCCAGCGTCGAGACCAACAGACCGCCCGCGCTGACCTGCGCGCCGGGCGCGAAATAGACGCCATTTTGGTTGACCAGAAACACCTGACCATTCGCATCCATGCCGCCATAAATCGCGCTGGCAGTGTTGCCCACGACCCGGTTGAGCGCGACCGAGCTGGTCGAGGGTTGGGCGAAGGTCACGCGCTCCTGCGCGCCAATGTCAAAGCCTTGCCAGTTCAGGATCGCCTTGTCGCTGGACTGGGTAATCGTCATCTGGCTGCCGTTTTGCGTGATCGCGGCCTGCCCCGCTACAACCTGTCCGCCCGTGGGCAAAGCCTGCGCGCCAAGCGGCACCAACATGCCAAGCGTCAACGCCGCAGCCCCGGGTCCGACCATCTTGCGCATCAACCGGCGCAAACGACGCATCATCCGACGGTTCTTGCGCCCTGCCGTCCCCAGCCCCTCGGGCACAGGCACCAAGGTTCCAAGACGGCGGCTCCAGATCAGTCGAAATACGTTGTTCATCTCATGCGCCCTTTCGGCCTCACGGCCAAATCATGTTCCGTCTTGCAGGCGGACTGATGGGCAAAGACAACTTATACGCAAAGCTTTTGCGGCTAGAACCGCGCAATAGACACTCGTGAATCCCAAGTCGTAACACACCCCCCCGATAAGTCCGGGGGCCTCACCTAAAACCCTTAGGCGAGATACATAATTTGGCGAGCTATTCTAAAATCTCATGAACTGTCAACTGCTTAGGCGGAAGAAATTTGGGAAAGAGAAAGCCGCTGTGGTGGCGGCGCACCAGCGTGACCAGATGCAGTCTGAGGGCCGAATTGCGCAGGCTGCGCCCTTGACACGGACCGGCCCCTTTGCGTTTGCGCGGGCCGAAGGTTTGCCCCTCGGATCGTGTTTTGCGACCTGCAGGCCTAAGCAAGCCCGCCCCTCTGGCCCGGTGAAACGCGCAAGCCTGAATAGCCTTTTGCCAATCCCGAGGAGCAGCCCTAGCCACCATGATCTCGGTCGGGCTGGATATCATGGCAGGATCTGGCTGGACGCGCCCCCGACCCGATCGTTTGTGGCACTTTCACCGCGGCGTGACAGGCGCAAGCCTACGTTTTTCACGGCTTGGACATCCTGTCTTCATATTCGCGATGTGGCGCGCTCTCAAATGTTCGCCAAGTCGTGACAGGGATTGAATGGGCTGACCCCGAAGCGTGACTTAGGACAGCGCAAGAGGAGAACCGAAATAGCCCTGCAGTGTGGGGCATAAGGGAGGAAAAAATAATGACATTCACAGGTTCGAGGCTGATCGCAACCAGCGCCGCTTTCGCGCTTGCCGCCGCGATCGGAGCCACCGGCGCCAGCGCCGAAACCGCCCCCAGCGCCATCAAGATTGGCACGCTTTATGCGGGATCGGGCGAGTTTGCCGTCTCGTCGCAGGCGCAATATGACGGCCTGAAGTTCTGGGCCAAGAAGGTGAACAAGGACGGCGGCGTCTTTGTCAAAGCCTATAACAAGAAAATCCCGGTCAAGATTGTCGCCTATGACGACCAGAGTTCGACCTCGACCGCGACGACCCTTTATAATCAATTGATCACGCAAGATCATGTCGACCTGCTGGTCGCTGATTTCGGCTCGGTGCTGACCTCGGTCGCGGTTCCGCTCGCCAAAGAGCACAATCAGCTTCTGGTCGACGTGACCGGATCGTCGGCAGGCTTTTTCAGCAGCGACAACAAGTATCTTGTCGATCTATCGATCCCCTCATCGGGGGTGTGGCCCGTTCCGCTTGCCAAATACCTGATCAAGGAAGGCGTGACGAAGGTCGCGATTGTCTACGGCTCGAACGACTTTGACAGCTCGCAAGCCGATACGCTGAAAACCGAGTTGAAGAAGGCCGGCATCACGCCCGTCTATGACCATGCGGTGCCGACGAACGAGACGAACTACACCGTTCTTCTGCACGCCGCCGCCGCACGCAAGCCGCAGGCGATGGTGGAACTGGGCTACATGTCCAACGACGTGGCCTTCCTGAAGTCGCTCAAATCGAGCGGGCTGCATTTCCCGATGGTCTTCACGATTTTCCCCGGCCAGTTCAAGACGCTGATGGAAAAGAACGCAGGCAAGAATGCGCTGGCCTACACCTACTCCTATCCAGCCCCGCCAATGATCAAATATGACAAGGTCAGCCTTGGTCTGAACACCGATCAGTTCATCAAGGCTTGGGAAGCGGATGGCAGCAAATCCGCGCCCAACTTTGTCAACGCGGCGGGCTACAGCACCGGGATTCTGCTGAGCAAGGCTTTGGCCAGCGCCCCCGATATGAAGCAGCTTTCGATCCGCAGCGCGCTTGAGGGGCTGTCGGGCAACACCTCGACATTGGTCGGCCCCTTCGCCCTAAGCGATACAGGCGCGCAGATGGGTGAGAGGCTGCCGGTCGCGCAGTTCCAACCCCAAAAGGATGGCAGCCTGAAAACCGTCGTCGTCTATCCCGATAAAATGGCGACTGGCAAAGCAATCTATCCCTCCCCGCAGGGCTAAGCCCCGGCTTTATAACATGAAACATGCAGGGCGGTCCCGGACTGAGGGCCGCCCTTTCTGACGGAGGGGGCGCATGACGGCGTTATTGGAATACGCGATCGTCGGAGGGGTGCTTTACGGCATCTTCTTTGGATTGGTGGCGGTTGGGCTAAACCTGATTTTCGGGGTGATGCGGATCATCAACCTTGCCCATGGCGAGTTCGTCGTGCTGGGGGGCTTTGGCGCCTATTGGCTGACCTCGGCATTCGGGCTGAACCCGCTTTGGGGTGTTCCGCTTGCGGCGCTTGGGGCGATCGTGATCGGCTTTCCGCTGTATTATGCCATCGTACCGCGGCTACAGCGGTCGCGCGACCCCGAGATGCTGTCCTTCATCCTGTTCTTCGGGCTTGCGCAGGTCATAGAGGCGCTGGTGACGCTGGGCTTTGGTCCCGATCAACGGACCTTGCCATCAGATGCGCTTGGCGCGGGCAGCCCCGCGATGTTCGGGCAGGCCTTTCCCGACAGCTGGTGGTGGGCGGCGGGTGTCTCGGTCGTCGCGATCATCGGGCTTTGGCTATACCTCACCCGGACCCGGCTGGGATTTGCCACCCGTGCGATCATGGCCAACCGCGATGAGGCCTTGGCGACCGGGATCAGCGTTGATCGCGTTTCCGCCATCGCATTTGTCATCGGCCTTGCGCTGGCGGGCGCTGCGGGGGTGTTCGTGCCCTATCTGCAAGGCTCTGTCGCGCCGGGGATCGGCAACGATCTGACCACCACGTCCTTCGCAATCCTGATCATCGGATCGCTTGGCAATCCGATCGGAACGCTGTTTGGCGGGCTGGTATTTGGTGTCGGCTCGATGCTGATGCAAACCTTTTACGCCTCGTGGTCGAACCTTGTTCCCTACGTCCTGCTGGTCGCGATCGTGCTGATCCGTCCGCAGGGGCTTTTTGGAAAGTCGGTGCGACATGCTTAAGTCGAATTTGTCTCGCGCCTGGCCGGGGATCTTAACTGCAGCGCTTTTGGCCTTAGTCTTTGCGCTCGCGCCGATGGGATATGGCAATACCTCACTGCTGTTCATGATGATGACCTTCATCGTCCTCGCCCAAGGGCTGAACCTGCTTTACGGCTTCACCGGCTATCTGCCCTTCGGCTATGTCGGGTTTTTCGGCACCGGAGCGTATGCTGCGGCGCTGATGGTGATGAAGCTGCACGCGCCGGTCTGGGCGGCGATGCTGTCGGGGCCGCTGGCGTCGATGGCGGTCGCGCTTATCTTGGGGCCGCTGCTGCGGCTGTCGGGGGCCTATTTCTCGATTGCCAACCTCGCCGCCTCGCAGATCCTGTTCTTTGTCGTGTCGAACCCGCATTTGGCGGACATCACAGGGGGGCCCTACGGCGTCAAGCTGGACCGGATATTTGCCCCGACCGCCAGCTATGCTGCGATGATCGTGCTGGTTGCACTGACCACTCTGGTTGCGGCCTACTTTCGCCACTCGCGCTTTGGTCAGGGGCTGCGTGCGATGGCAGATGACCCCGTCAGCGCCGAGATGAGCGCGATCCCCGTGGTCCGAATGCGCCTGATGGCGTGGCTGACCTCTGCCGCCGTGGCGGGCCTTGCCGGGGCGCTTTACGCATGGAACCTATCGGTGTTTTACCCCGACGCGGTCTTCAGCTTGCAGATATCTGTCTTTGCAATCGTATTCGCGCTGTTTGGTGGGGTCGGCACTGTGTTGGGGCCGATCATCGGTGCGGGGCTGCTCTATGCGCTTTACAACGCGATCGGCATTTCGGCACCGCAATATTTCCAGCTGATCTACGGCGTCCTGATCGTCGGGCTGGTGATGTTCTTGCCTGAGGGGATCGTCTCGCTGCTGACCCGGAGGGGCATCAATGTCTTCTGAACCGCTTCTGAAACTGTCTGGCATCGAGAAGTCCTTTTCCGGGCTGAAGGTTCTCAACGGTGTGAACTTTGAGCTGCAAGAGGGGGAAATCATTGGGCTTGTCGGGCCGAACGGGTCTGGCAAAACCTCGGTCATCAACCTGATTTCGGGTGTGTTGCGCCCCGAAGCGGGCACGATCCAATTCAACGGCTCCGAGGTTCAGACCCTGCCAAGCCATACCCGGGTGAAGGCCGGGATCAACCGGTCGTTTCAGGTTCCCAAATGCTTTGTCTCGATGACCGTGCGCGAAAATATCGAGGTCGCGGCACATTTCAGCGGTCATGCGGGCGATACATCTGCGATCCTGTCCGAGATCGGGCTAGAGCATTTGGCCGACAAGTCTGCCGGGGCGTTGACGGCAAATCAGCAGAAAATGCTAGACCTCGGGCGGGCGCTTGCGACGGGGCCTAAACTGCTGCTGGTCGATGAGATCGGCGCGGGTTTGAACCCCGCGGAACTGTCCGGCATCGCGACCCTTCTCAAGGGCATCGCTGCGCGCGGCGTGTCGCTGATCGTGGTCGAGCATCTGATGGAGTTTCTCAACGCCCTGACCGAGCGGGTGATCGTGTTGTCAGCGGGCAAGATCATTTTTGAGGGCAGTCTTGCGGCCGCCTCTCGGGATGCAGCTGTGGTCACCGCGTTTTTTGGAGGTGCGGCATGAGTGCGTTGCTGGAAGTCGACAAAGTCGAGGCGGGTTACGGCGATGTGCAGGTGCTTTGGGGCGCCGACATGATCGTCGCCAAGGGCGAGACCGTGCTGCTGATGGGCGTGAATGGCGCTGGCAAAACAACGCTGCTGCGCAGCTTGGTCGGGTTGCAGCCCTGCCGTGGCGGCGCGATCCGCCTGAACGGCGAGGATATCAGCGCGCTGCACCCCGACGCGCGGATCCGGCGCGGCATGGCTTACATGTCTGAACTTGGGGTTTTCCCGACGCTGTCGATTGCTGAAAACCTGCGACTTGGGGCCTATGCGCTGTCGGGGGCGCAGGCGCGGCAGCGGGCCGATCAGATGTATCAGATGTTTCCCGATCTCGCGAAAAAGCGGCGCGCTGCGGCGGCGTCTCTATCGGGCGGACAGCGCAAGATGCTGGGCCTTGCCAAGACGCTGATGTCGGGGGCGGACCTGATCTTGCTGGACGAGCCGTCGTCGGGTCTGGCGCCGGTCTTTGTCAGTCAAGTGATCGAGACGCTGAAAGAGGTGATCGGGACCGGGACTTCGCTGCTGATCGCCGAGCAAAACATCGCCTTTCTGGCGCTTGCTGATCGGGGATATCTGATGGATCACGGTCGTATGGCGGTGTCTGGCACGCGCGCTGAGTTGGAAGACTCGGACGCGGTGCGAAAGGCGTATTTCGGTGTGAGTGCCAACGGTTAGGCGGCGTCTTTTATCTAAGGGCAGGCCAACGCCCCTGCCCTTTCTTGAAACCTAAGATGCAAAACGTGCGCCTTAATACTGTGACGCCCCCCACTGACAGGCGCGGCCTCTGTCTCGCGCAGGCGCCTTCGCGTGCTTGCACTCCCCATCTTGCGAGTTCGCCGCCGCGCCTCTCCTTGCCCCAAGCGATTATGACCAAGGCGGCGGGGATCAGCATCCCGACACTGAGCAATCTCGAATGAGGTAGCGAACAATCTGGCGCGACCGATCCGTTTGTTTCCGCCCTGAAAACAGTTGGCAGGTCTGAACTGACGGATTCGTGGAATTTTCGTGCATTTGGCAACTTATGGTTGCATCTTTGCGTTTTGCACATCCTATTAGAGAGGCACACGGGACTGTTAAGCCAGCGATGACACCTTTTCGAGTCCGCCCACGGGCGCGCATGAGAAGGAGGCAACGCAATTTTTCCGGGGTATCTTTATGGTGACGCGCACCACGACTCTTGATGATCTTTACACGTTCGACGGCTCACTGCTGACGGTTGGTCAGACCTATGCCCTCTCTGCGTTTTCCAGCGAGCCCGACGCCACTCTCACGCTTGATGATGTGAACAATGACCGCGTGATTGATCCGACCGAGACCATTCAACTCGGGGGTGAGACAGTCGATGCGGTCTATAGCGGCAGCTCCACGATCGGCGTGTCGCTTCTGGGGATTCAGGTCGATCTGTCCTCGCCCGCCGCCGTGACGGTCTATGACATCAATGGCGTTTCCCATCTCGATTATGTCGATACAAATCAGGCCGAACTTCTGGATGGTCTGGCATCGCAGATTCTCGAGACACCTGCGCTGTCCACCACGCTCAGATCGCTTAACATCAATAATGCAAACCAGCTCGTCCGATATCTGGAAAACAACGCGGTCCTGACGTTTGATCTTACGCCCGGGGCTGATTTTCCAGTCTGCTTTGCTCAGGGAACGCGGATCATTACGCGCAAGGGCGCCCTGCGGATCGAAAACCTGCGCGTCGGCGACAAAGTGTTGACCCGGGACAATGGCTACAAGGAAATCCAATGGATCGGACAAAGTTCGGTCGCGGCCTATGGGAAATTCGCCCCGATCCTGTTTCACCCTGGCGCCTTGGGAAACCAGTTCGAGCTTTTGCTTTCAGCCGAGCACCGAGTGCTGTTGTCGGGTTGGCAATGCGAATTGCTCACCGGCGAAACAGAGACACTGATCGCGGCAAAGCATCTTGTGAACAATCCCTTGGTCGAGAGACGTGTCGGGGGCCTGATCACCTATTATCATATCCTGTTCGAGCAGCATGAAATCGTTTTTGCGAATGGTGTTGCCTGCGAAAGCTTTTATCCCAACACGATGGCGATGCAGGCCTTGGACACCTCAAGCTGCCACGAGATCGTCTCGCTCTTTCCCGAGTTGCACCCTCTGCACCACGAGGTGCCGGTTGCTGCCCGCAAGATCCTGCGCAAGCACGAGGCGCAACTGGTGGCCCGCAAGTTTTTTCGCTCATCTACAAGGTCATAAAGCCCGGTCACGGGCTCGAAAACCAGCAATCGCCACCAGGGGCAATTCCGTTGCCTTGACACTGTGGAAGTGATCACGAAACGGCGGCAGGGTTAATTCCTTCGCTACCATCGTCAGTGCGCTTGAAAAATATCGACTGTTTCGCGTCTCGTTGTGCGCAATGCGCTGAAGGCTACGATATGTAGATCGCTGGCGGAATCTTGCCTGAAAATCGCTATCCACATGGCGTAGGTGCGTCGGCCCAGCTATCGTATAGGTTGTATTTTTTTGACCAGTTACACTGCCACCAACAAGGACTCTAACCATGGCTGGCGAACAGTTTCTGCTATCGGGCGATCAGCTAGCCACCTATCAAGGTTCATCGACAAGTTACCCACCGCCTGACTATCAGACCAACCTGACGATCTCGGGGATCTCAGCCCTTGGGTCCGCAGCCGACCGTTTTGTCCTTGTTCGAATACAAGGTAGCGGTGATCCAATCCAGAATAGCGATCTTTTCGCCATTTATCCTGCGGTGGACAATGGAAGCGGCACGCTTGTACCCGATTTGACGCAACCGCTTTTCCAGTTAGCAACCGCAACTCCCGATGCCTATCAATCGAACGGCAGCGACGGCTTAGGGGCTGGTGATGATTATCTCGCGCTCGGCCTGTTCAATGGGCCCAAGATCCTCGTGAAACTTGATGGCATCAACGGCCAAGACAGCTTCACTGTCGCGCGCGGCGAAGATGTGACTGGCAACGATGGGGACATGTCGCTTGAGGAACTGACGGCCGCAAACCCGGATCAGGTTGTGTGCTTTGCTGAAGGAAGCCCCATCGCGACGATCAATGGGGAGATACCGGTCGAACATCTGAAAATCGGAGACAAAGTGCTGACCTATGACCACGGGTTTCAGCCTATCCGGTGGATCGGGTCATCGACGGTCACGTTCAATAGCATGAACGACGACCTTGTTCCGATCCGGATCGAAGCGCATGCGATGGGGCGCGGCCAACCTGATCGCACGATAATGGTTTCACCTGCGCATCGGATCTTGTGGAAAAGTGTGCGCGCTGAAATCATGTTTGGTGAACCCGAGGTTCTTGTCGCGGCGCGGCATATGGTCAATGGCAAGAACGTGCGCCGCGAGACCAGCATGAAAACTGTGACCTACTGGCATTTCATGTTTGAAGAGCATGAGGTTGTCTTCTCAGCCGGTCTCAAAACCGAGAGCTTTTTCCCAGCAGCCTACGGCATAAGCACGATGGCGCGGGAGACCCGGCAGGAATTGTTGCGCCTCTTTCCTGAACTGGCGTCTGGTGGCCGGATACGCGCGAAAGATGCGGCACGTCCCGTGCTGCGCGCCTATGAGTTCAAGGCGCTTCAAGCCTCTCTCGGTGAAGGTCAGACTTTGACCTGATTGGTATCGCGTCGCGTTTCCACGACAGCGGAACGCCTTTGATAACCGGCACATCACAGGATGACGGTCAGGGGCAGTTGCGGCAGCCCGACGGGACGGAGCAACACATCCTTGCCGCGCGCGATGATCCCCGAATTGCCGCATCCTGATCAGTGCCAGCCGCTTGGGCGACAAGCCTAAGCGGGATCGACACCTGCAGCTGGTTGCTCATGACGCTTGGCTCCGGGCAAAACCGTGGCGCATATCGCGTTTACCTGTGATGGCAAATATGCCTTGGTTTCGATCTGGGAAGACGACGGCGCGGTGATCGTCTACGGTGCCAAAACGCTTGCAGAACTGCGCCGCGGGGCGATGCGCAAACGATCGGGAAAATACAATGTTTGGAACAAGTTCACAGTCTCGGATGGCACCAGTGACGGCCCCCGCCCTTCTCATTGTCGCCCATGGCAGCCCGTCCGAGCCTGAGCCGCAGGAAGAGGCGCTGCGCGCTTTGGGCCGCGCCGTGGGCGAACACCTGCCGGGCTGGCGCGTCGAGGGCACGACATTGGCGGCCGAGGGCTGTTTTGAGGCCGCCGTTGCGCGGCTGGGGCGGCCGTTGGTCTATCCATTCTTCATGTCCGAGGGCTGGTTCACGGGCCGGTTCCTTGCCGGGAAAACATCAGGGCTGGGCCTTGAACAGCTTGCCCCTTTCGGCGTCGATCCCGCGTTACCGGCCTGCGCGGCGGCACGCCTCATGGCCACATTGCAGTCGCAGGGATGGGCCAGCCGCGACACCGCCCTTCTGCTCGCCGCCCATGGCAGCGCGCGCTCAAAAACCAGCGCCGACGCGCCGCGCGCTTTCGCCAAGAAACTGGCGCAGGCAATCGCGTTTCGCAGCGTGACGACCGGCTTTGTCGAGCAGCCCCCCTACCTCACCGACGCCGCCCGCGATCTGGATCAGGCGCTGTGCCTTGCGTTCTTCGCCCTGCGCTCGGGCCATGTCGAAGGCGACCTGCCCGAAGCGTTCCGCGCGGCGGGCTTTGACGGCCCCGTCCTCCCGCCTTTCATCGAATGGAACGAGGTGCCAAAGCTGATCGCACAAGGCACCCTGCGCCAAATCGACCAGCAAAAAGAGACGATCAGATGAACCTGCGCAAACCTCTCCCCGCGACATGGGCGGCGGCGCGCTGGATGCAGCATCTGACCGCGGAGGCCGAGCCCACACCGTCCTAAAAGGCCCGATCGGCAGGTCAATTGTAGATAGCGCAATCTCGCCCAGCGCGTTCGGTCGTGGCGATCCGCTACGCTGCGGTCTCGCCGCTGAGATTGCACGCCAACAAGCGCCCGCGCTGGTGCGGTCCTTAAGGTGATCGACAATTGCGATCCCATAGGTAGCTGTGTCCTGCATCCCCGCATTCAAAGCGTGACCATCAGTCACGATCCGGGCCGCGGCGTGACGGGGAAGCGCCGTTTCAATCTGATCTCTCCGCCAAAGCCGGGGCACGATGGCGGCCGGGTCCTGCGCGCGTTGACCGGGGCGATGCGCGCTGAGCAACTCCACCAGCATATGACTCACATGGCCATCGTCATAGTGGAGCATCACTTCGTCCCCCTGACGCTGCGCAGAGATCAGCACGGGTGAGGCCAGCAAATCCAGCAGGCGTTCATGGGTCTGCGGATGCAAGCCCGACGGGAAATTGTCGCGCAGCCAAATGGTTGGGAATGACGTCTATGTCTCATCCTCCCCAGTCACGACACGCGTGTCAGCGCAGACCACAAGAGTGTTCACGGCCTTCGGATATCCTGTTCAGCTTGAGAGGTTGATCGCAATTAAGGGATCAACGGCAGGGTGGCGGTTACATCATCAGAGCCTGGGCGAACAGCATCTCGACCTTCTTCCGGAGGTTCTGGCGATTACGTATTCCGTGGTCTGAGCGATCGCACGGGCCCGAGCGCGGGATGGTTTGTAAAACGACCGGAGCACCTTGCGTGCAGGTTCCTTCGGGCCGCCGCGCGATTTCAGCTCGCAGATATCGCAATCGGCCTTGCTCGCCCAGTAGCGGAGCATGCCATCCTCGTCTGGTTTCTTATCCGAAGCTATCGCTCACCCTGTCAATCATCGTTCGCACCAATCCAACCTCGGCCTGGCGGATCGAGCGCGTGGCCTCCACGTCGAGGATCACGCCGTTGTCGGTGTCGATCAAGTCGATGATGGAATAGGCAAAATAGGCTGGCCCGCCTCTTGCCCCGGTCCACCGTCCGGAGCATGTGATCGGGCGGGGCATGTGCCTCGATTGAGATTTCATAGACCAGAGCGCTCTGCGCTTGCTGTCAGGATGCCATCATCTCCGCCCACCTCCACCTGTTACAGGGGAATTGAAACAGCGCTCAGGGCTTCGAGCAAACAGAGCTTTTCAACGAAATAAGCACATAGCTGCTGTTGGTGGCGGGCGCAGCGTCCAGCAGTATGGGCTCAAAGCAGACATCCGGCGGCTCGGCGTAGCCTTCCCGGCACAATCGCGGTCACTATCGACGGTCCCACGTTTAGGCCGCTGCAGCGTGTAGTCATGGGCAAACTGGGCAGACCACCACGCCGAATGGCATTGCTGACGCAAAATCAGTGAACGACTTTGGCTGCATACGACAGGGGGTTTTATCGCTCTCGACCCGTTAATTCAGGCGCGAATTCTAGCAGGGTCAACCGTCTCGCGCGGTTTTCCGATCAACCGCGTGACATCTGGTTCGGGACAACGCCACGATAGTGTGGTGGCCGTCGGCGCGCCTCTCAAAGCGAATATCGCCGCTCGCCGCCGTAATCGCGTCGGTGGCGATTGCCAGACCCAGACCGGAGCCGGACGGATCGACATTGTTACCCTTAACGAACTTCTCCTGCGCCTGCCCTGCGATGGCGGGCGGCAAGCCCGGGCCGCCATCGCGAATGTCGATGAGAACACGCGCCTCGGTATCGCTGACTTTCACGAGCACATCAGAGCCCGTCGGGCTCGCCTGAATGGCATTCTCGATCAGGTTGCGCAGGGCAATCGTGAGCAGAAATGGATCACTTGAAAGGGTCAGTGACCGCAGGGGGGGCTCCAGTGCGAGGCTGATGGTTCTACGATCTGCGACCTCGGTCAGATCGGCAAGCACCTGCCGTAGCAGGGCATGCAGTTCGAGCGGTGCCGATCGAGTCTCGCGGCTTTCGACCTGCGCGAGATCCAACAGTTGATGCACCATGCGATCGGTGCGGTCCACCGATGTGGAAATCGCCTCCAGCGCGCGGGCGCGCGTCGCCTGATCGGGCGCCCGACGTGCAATATGGGCCTGCGTCTTGAGCCCGGCGAGCGGCGTTTTCATCTCATGGGCCGCATAGGCGATGAAATCGCGCTCACGTTCGCGCGCCCGTGCAAGCCGCGCGAGTAGATCGTCAAGCGCGCCCGCGAGTGGCCGGATTTCGCGCGGGCGCTGCTTTGACTCGGGCAGCGCACCGAGATCGTCCGTGCGCCGCGCCTCAAGATCGCGCGCGAACCGGGCCAGCGGAGCGAGCCCGGTGGTGATGGACAGCCAGATCAGCCCCCACATCACCGGCAAGATCACCACGGCGGGCCAAAGAAACCCTGCGATGACATCACGCACCAACCGATCGCGAATGGCCAGACTATCCCCCACCGTGACCTGCCCGCCAAGATCGGGGTCAACGATGGTATAGACACGCAGCGCCTTGTCGTCGCGCGTGATCGTGCGAAAGCCGGTGGCGTCTGCTGGCACCATCTGCTCGCGCGGCGCCCCGGTCGAGCGCCCAACGAGCCCGCTCGAGAAGGACCATATCTGGCAGAACTGCTGATGTTCATAATCCGCGCTTGCCGGCAGTGAGATCTGAGCCGGGTCATCGCGATTGAGTGCAATCTGGTTCTTAGACACCAGTGAAGCGACCATCTGCGCGGCTTCCACCAGCCGCGCGTCGAGCACCCGCGTCAACTCGGCGCGGGTCGACTGTTCGATCCACAGAACCGCTGACAGCCAGACCGCCAGTGTAGCACCCGTAAGGATCAGGAAGAGGCGGAGACGGAGCGAGATGGCGTTTTCTCCTCTGGGCGCAGCCGGTAGCCGATGCCGCGCAGGGTTTCGATGAAGTCACGCCCAAGCTTGGCGCGCAGGTGGTGGATATGAACCTCGACGGCGTTGCTCTCGACCTCTTCGTCCCAGCCATAAAGCCGATCCTCGAGATCGGATTTCGCAAGCACCCGTCCGGGCCGTTCGGCTAAGGCCTGCAAAACCGAGAATTCGCGGCGCGAAAGCTTCAGCGGGCGGCCATTGATCGCAGCCGTATGCGCGCCGGGATCCAGTTCAAGACCGTCATGGGTGATGTGTCCGCTGGCCCGCCCTTCTGCGCGTCGGGCCAGGGCGCGCAGCCGCGCGGCGAGTTCGTCGAAATCGAAAGGCTTGCCAAGATAGTCATCCGCCCCGGCATCAAGCCCAGCGACCCGGTCTTGCACCTGATCGCGCGCGGTCAGCAGCAGGACCGGCAGGCCCGCACGGCGTGAACGCAGCTCGCGCAACAACTCCAGCCCAGAGCCATCGGGAAGCATCAGATCAAGCACCAAGGCTGTGTAGTCGTTTCCAGCCAGAGCCGCGCGCGCATCTTCAAGGCATCCCACCACGTCCGCCGTGAACCCAGCCATGCCCAGCCCGACCCGAAGGCCATCGGCCAGAATGCTGTCATCTTCAACGACGAGTATGCGCATGTTTTCTCCTTCACCGCCCTTGGAGCGCGCCAACCTTAAGGCTGACTTAAGATTCGCCGGCAATTCGGCCAGCATGATTGCACGACCTTCACCCCTCCCGCCATGCCGTGCCCTCTGGGTGCTCTTTCTGGCTTTCGCTCTGTTGCCCGGCCTCGCCGTGGCACAAGGGTTCGAATTGCTTAAACCCTCGGGCGCAGGCCCGTTACCGCCCGATGAGGCCTTTCAGGTCTCGACCGAGTGGCAAGACGACGGAACGCTCGCAGTTTCGATCGCAATCGCGAAGGGCTATTACCTCTATCGAGATCACCTGACTGTCAGCACCGATAGTGGGACCGAACCGCAGATCGAGACAGAACCGGGTGAGACAAAAGATGATCCGAACTTCGGAACGGTAGAGGTCTGGCACAGTCACACACAAGCCACCGTGAGCAAGATCACGGGGCCGTTCACGCTGCACTGGCAGGGCTGCGAGGAAAAAGGTCTTTGCTATCCGCCGCAAAGCCGTGAGATCAAGCCACCGGCACAGTTGGCCACTGCAGGGTCCGCATTGGGCAAGACAAGCCAAGCTTTTGAGACGCCTGACTACGCCACGACAAACAAGGTCGCCGCAACAGCTTTGACCAAGACGGCTTCGTCTGCGGACACCCCGCTCAGAATATTTTCAGGGAACGGGCTGGTCGCGGGTATTGCGGCGCAGGGCGGCTGGCTGCTGGTTGTGGCAAGCTTTTTCGGCTTCGGCCTGTTATTGGCTTTCACCCCCTGCGTCCTGCCTATGGTGCCTATCGTGGCGGGGATGCTGGGGGCGCAGGGCAAGGGCCTGACGCCGCTTCGCGGGCTGGCGCTGACGGGCACTTACGTCTTGGCGATGGCGCTGGCCTTCGGGTTGCTGGGGGTGGTTGCGGCCTGGTCGGGGCAGAACCTGCAATTTGTGATGCAGGCGCCTGCGACGGTCATTGCCTTGGCGGTGCTGTTTGGGCTGCTAGCGCTCTCCTCTTTCGGTCTGTTCGCGCTGCACCTGCCGCAGGGGCTGACCACGCGGATCAGCGCGTTGAAAGGGTCGAGCGGCTCGCTTGTGGGGGCGGCCCTTCTGGGCTTTACCTCGACGCTGATCGTGGGGCCCTGCGTGACGGCACCGCTCGCAGGAGCTTTTCTCTACATTGCCCAGACCGGCGATACCGGGTTGGGCGCCGCGGCACTGTTTGCGCTGGGATTGGGTCAGGGCGTGCCGCTCTTGGGCGTCGGGGTGTTCGGTGCGGCCATCCTGCCGCGCATGGGCGTGTGGATGACCGGGATCAACCGCGCCTTCGGGTTCATCTTTTTGGGCGTAGCTGTCTGGCTGCTTGATCGCGTGATATCGGGGCCGGCGGTGCTGGCGCTTTGGGCGCTGTTGTTGATCGGCCTCGGTGTCTGGCTTGGCGGTCGTGATCGCTTCGACGCGCAAACCTCAGCGCTGCGCCGCTTTGGCGGAGCGCTAGGCGTCGCAGCGCTTCTCACAGGTGCCATTGAGGCCATTGGCGCAGCATCGGGCGCCACCGATCCGCTGCGTCCACTGGGGCGGCTCGCTACTGGCTCTGCGCGCGATACACAGACGGGCAACCTGACCGAGGCGGATTTCCTGCATGTCGAGACACCCGAAGACCTGAAGAGCGCACTTGCAAGCGCGCAGGGCAAGCCAGTGCTGTTGAATGTCACAGCCAAGTGGTGCACCGAATGCGCCACCATCGCGCGTGAGGTCATCCCCGACCCTCAGGTTCAAGCGGCTTTGCGGCAGGTCACCCGGATCGCGGTCGATGTCACCAAGACCGGCGCGCCGCAGCAAGCCCTTCTGAAATCTCTGGGCGTGATCGGCCCGCCGACGCTGATTTTCCTGACCCCCGAGCATCGCGAAGCCCAAGGCACCCGCCTGATTGGCGATGTGACCGCGCCCGCCCTCACCGCATCGCTCAAGGAGATCGCACAATGACGCATGCAAAAATCGCCATGCTCGCCCTCGTGGTGCTTGCCGCTTGTGCGCCCGAGCCGCCCAAGACGGCCCCCGCCCCGGCCCCACCGCAGCTTAGCGCACATCTGCGTGCGATCTATGGCCCAACCGAGGATGACGGCCGCACGATCCCGGCGGTCAATCCGAAATATCTCAGCGAGGAGAAAGCCCGTCAGGAGGTCGATTACTGGACGGATGAGCCGCCCGGCACGATTGTCGTCGATCCTTGGGCGCGCAAGCTTTATCTCGTGCAAAAAGGCAACCGCGCGCTGCGCTACACCGTTGCGGTGGGCGAAGACGGGCGCGGATTTGCTGGCAAGGGTCACATTCCCTATCAGCGCGACTGGCCAAGCTGGACGCCGACGCAGAACATGATCAAGGACGATCCCGCGCTTTACGGCCCCGTCAAAGATGGGCTCAAGGGCGGGCTCGACAATCCGCTGGGCGCGCGTGCACTTTACCTGCATCGCGGCAATCGCGACACGTTCTACCGCATCCATGGCACGATGGACGATTCCAGCATCGGCAAGGCAACCTCGGCAGGCTGTATCCGACTGTTCAACCAAGACATCATCGACTTGGCTGACCGGGTGCGCTCGGGCACGGATGTTGTCGTGCTGACGCGCGCGCAAAGCGGTCAGGGCACGGTGCCACCGGGCCAGCCGCTGCCGCCGGTGCCCTATAGCGCCGATGATTTCCCCAATCCCGAAACTTCCGTAGGAGACCAGACATGATCGACCGTAGAACCTTTCTTGCCCTTACCGGCACCGCGCTGATCCTGCCCCGCGCAAGCCTTGCCGCCGATATCACCCCTGAAGCCGTCTTTAACGACCCTGATGCCCCCGCGATGGGCAATCCCAAGGGCGACGTGACCCTTGTCGAGTTCTTTGATTACCAATGCCCCTATTGCAAATCGAACCACCCGGTCATCGAGCAGGTGATGAAAGAAGACGGCAATCTGCGTGTCGTCATGAAGGATTGGCCGATCTTTGGCGCGCCGTCGGTTTATGCCTCGCAACTGGTGCTGGGTGCGCAGAGCATGGGCAAGTATCAAACCGCGCTCGAGGCGCTGATGGCGACGAAAGGCAAGCTCTCAAACGCGCAGATCGACTCTGTGCTCAGCGCGGTGGGCGTGGATCCGAAACAAGCCGAGGCCGGTTACAAAGCCAATCGCAAACAGATCGACGCGCTGCTGATACGCAATGACGCGCAAGCGGTGGCCATCGGGTTGCGCGGCACACCTGCCTATATCATCGGGCGCGATGTCTATCCGGGCGCGGTTGACGCCGCCACTTTGCGCGATGCGATCAAGACTGCCCGCGCGGCTTGAGACCTGCAGTTTCTGGTCTCCGGCTGCCCAAGATGCTGCCGGAGACTCTGCAGCAAGCGTATCTGCTACGCGGCCGCGCGTCGCCAACGCCGCTATCGCGTGGTGTCGAACGTCCTCCGCGCCACATGCGGCGAACGCCGGCTCTCCGCCCTTCAGGTCTGGAGACATCGCCGAGCCTGTCGCGTTCTACTCAATATTGCATCCACCAAAGCGATCTTGTCTTCATCGGACCAGTAAGCGCCCCCATCGGATCATGCTTGTCTGGAGCAGTGTCCAGAACCTCTATCCGTCTGTCGTCGGTCATTTTGCCATACTGACGATTGGTGGTCAGGTCGCTTTCAGGGGCCATATTTTTAGACCACGCCGTTCGTTGCCCAGACGTAAGGGCCGATTGTTGCGTTCTGCGGCGATGGTGTGTTTTGCAGAATGCGGCGTGTAAGTGACTGCTTGATTGCAGCAGGCCAGAGCAAATGCTTCGGAAACCGAGTGTTTGGACGCCATAGGGGCAATGGGATCTCGGTTGATGCGCAGGCTGATCAAAGTATCCGCCCGCAACGCGCCCAGAAACGCAATTGCGAATATCGCACGCTGCCGCTTCTGCAGGTGATTTCTTAAAGGCATAGCCTCCACGATTTGGGCTGCTTTCTCCAGCGTCGGGTAAGGTTTCGCGTCTTGAGGCAGGCTCTTAATACGCCGATTTTGGCAGCCGGAAGCAATCTGGACGGTCTTTGGCCAGATGCTGGACGTCATCCTGCTTGATGAGCCAGACAATGAAATCAATTGATTAGAGGCGGTGTGGCTTACGGTCGATTTCAAAGCTCCAATCCCAATACCACCGGGAACCGACCCAATACCTTCGTGTGCGCAGCATCCCAGCTCATCGCGGGATCGAACCAGATCGTCAGCGAACCCCGGCGTTTGAGCGCGCGGTTATAGGCTGGCCAGTTCCTGGTCTTGTAGGTTGGGGGTGACGGCCTGCTCATGCATCCTAGCTACTAGGCTGGTTTCACACGACAAATCCCTCACAGGATTTGTGCATCAGAGCCATCTCGACACTATGACGGCCAAGACCGTCAGGCCTCTGTGTGCGGCACAGGCGGATCGGGCGGCGTCGCACTCTGGGGGCGAGGGAAGATCCGCACGCGGACCGTGCGGGTCTGTCCCGCGCCGGGGAAACGCACAGTATCACCCTTTGTGGACACGCCATCGACGGTGATCTCGGCCCGCCCCGTGCCAAGATGGTCGGGATCCTCAATCGAGAGCGCCAGCGTGCCCTGCGGCCCGCGAAGCAAGATTTTTGCCTGACCCCAATCCCGGGGCAGACATGGGGCCACACGGATCGCACCGGACAAGACCGTGACACCGAAGATGCCGTGGATGGCGAGTTGCCATGTCCAGCCAGCTGCGCCGGTATACCACGACCAACCGCCCTGCCCCGCATGAGCTTTGCCCGACACGTCGCCCGGCAGCACATAGGGTTCGCGCAAGTAAACCGCAGCCGCCTCGGGCGAAGATGTGCGCCGGATCGGATTGATGATGTCAAACACCTGCCACGCATCGTCACCCGCGCCCATCTGGGCGAAAGCAAGCCCCAGCCAGGCCGCAGCATGGGTATATTGCCCACCATTTTCGCGGATCCCCGCGGGATAGGCCTGAATATAGCCGGGATCGCGCCCGGTCAGGTGAAACGGCGGTGTCAAAAGACGGATCAGCCGCGCCTTCGGGTCGACAAGCTGGGCGCGCGCAGACTCCATCGCCTGATACGCCCGCGCATCGGGCGGATCGCCCGACAAGATGCTCCAGGCCTGCGCAATAAGGTCGATCCGGCATTCGTCATTGGAATCTGAGCCCCAAGGCGCCCCCTCATCGTCGAACGCGCGCAAGAACCACGCGCCATCCCACGCTTCGTCGTGAATGGCTCCCCGCAGAGCCTGAGCATGGTGCCGCCAGCGCTCTGCGCGCGCGTGCTCTGCGTAGGGCTCGGCCAGCGGCGCAAAGAGCCCCGTCGTTGCAATCTCGAACCAAGCCAGCCAGACGCTTTCGCCCCGGCCCGCATCGCCCACCCGGTCCATCCCGTCGTTCCAATCGCCGGTGCCGATCAGCGGTAGCCCATGCGCGCCAACGGCAATCATCCGGTCCAGCGCGCGCGCGCAATGCTCGAACACCGACGCCGAGGCGCCGGTCTCGAACCGGGCGTAGCGATCCCCCTCGTCCGGATCCAGCTCGGCGCCCGTAAGGAAGGGGATTTCGACATCAAGGATCGCCGTATCGCCGGTCGCGGCCACATACCGCGCCGTCACATAGGCCAGCCACAGATAATCGTCCGAGCAACGCGTGCGCACGCCGCGCCCTGACGGCGGGTGCCACCAATGCAGCGCGTCGCCGGTTTCAAACTGACAGGCCGCCGCGCGCAGGATCTGGCTGCGCGCACGGGCCGGGTCTGAAAACAGCACAGCCAGGACATCCTGAAGCTGATCGCGAAACCCGTAAGCCCCGCCCGCCTGATAGAAGCCAGCGCGTGCCATCAGGCGGCAGGCCGTGTTCTGATAAGGCAGCCAGCGGTTCACCATCAGATCGAACGCCGGATCTGGCGTGGTGACCTGTACCGCGCCAAGCCGCGCCTCCCAAGAGGACGCCACCTGATCAAAGGCCTGCGCGAAGGCCTCGGGGCTGCGCCATGTCGCAAGCAATGCGCCTGCTGCAGCCAGATCACTGCCCTGCCCGAGGACAAAGACGACCTCGGTCGTCTCATTGGGCTCAAGATTGAGATGGACCTGATAGCCGCCACAGGCATCGGCACCGGGCACGAAGCGCCCCCCCAGATCCCAGCGTTTCAGACCCGCCGGATCGGACACACTGCCCTCCTTGCCAAGGAAATCATGCCGATCTCCGGTCAGGCTGTGGGGCTCTTGCGAGGCGCTGAGAAACGCGATCCGCGCGCCAAATTCCGGGGTCCAGCCGTTGCGCGCCAGAATGGCCTTGAGCTCGGCATCATAGATAGTAACGACATGGGGTTTCGCCGCACTCTCCATCGCGCCCAGCACCCATTCGGCATAATAGGTTGCCGTCACCCTGCGGGTCAGCGCCGAGCGGTTCTTCAGACGCAGCCGGATCAGCTTGACCGGCGCATCGGTTGGCACCAGCGCGATCAGATCTTGCTCAATCTCGTGGCTGAACTGGGTCCAGCGCGTGTAGCCCTTGCCATGGCGAATCTGACACTCGGCCGCATGGCCAAGCGGTGCCGGTGTCGGCGTCCAGACTTCTGCTGTCGCCTCATCGCGCAGATACAGCACCTCGCCCGGTTCATCGGCAACCGGGTCATTGGACCACGGCGTCAGCCGATTTTCGCCACTGTTGAGCGCCCAGGTCATGCCAAGGCCGCTCTCGCTGACGATCGTGCCAAAGTCTTCATTGGTCAGCACATTGCACCAAGGCGCAGGGGTATGTGTGCCCGGTGCCAGATGGATCACGTAATCCTGGGTCTGCGGATCGAACCCGCCCAATCCATTGTCGAACTGGAGCGATGCCGGGCGCGCAAGCGGCTGGCGGGTCTCAAACCCAATGCTGCCAAGCGGTTGGAAGGGCGGCGCGGGAAACCGGGTTTCAAGCATCCGGTCGAGCAATTCGGACAGATCCTCCGCATCCCGCTCAAGGACGACATGGGCCGCAGCCGTCAGGCAGGCCAAGGTTTCGGGGTCCGTCTGATCCGCTGACAGCAGTCGTAAACCGCCGTTCCGCCCCAGCGAACTCTCCGAATGGGTGTCGCGCAGCACCGATAGGATATACTCGCGCAGCGGCCCCTCATAGCCGCTCGCGCCCATGTGCAAGATCACCAGATCGAACTGTAAGCCCCTGTGCCGCCAAAGCTTCTGGGCCCGCACGAGCGTTTCCAGAAGGGTCAGATCCTGCGTCTGGTTCACCGAAACAAGCAAGATTGGCAGATCGCCCGATATCCCCAACCGCCACAGGCCCGGCTGCCCGAGCCGGACGCCGCTAACCGATGCGGGCACCGCGCGCAGCGTTGCTGAGGGTTGTAGCAATAACGACGACATCGCCTGCAACTGAGGCAGTTTCGCAGGGTCGAGTTGAAGGCGCTGCACCTCGCGGGCGGCCTCGAGGGCGGCATCGCGGAAGGCGCGGTCAAGGGCCTGAAATGGGTAACGCGCGGCCGTGTCGAGAACATCCCCGCGCGAGGGTCCGACGACCGTCAAGAAGGCGAAGCTCCGCGTTTCCATCGGTTTCAGGCGCAAACGGACCTGCAGCGCCATCACGGGATCCAGCGTCCAGCCGGTCGTGCCGCTCAGACCCTCACGCAGACCTTGCGGATCTTTGGCCGACCCGTTGCGTCCGATGAAGCGCGCGCGATCAGTTTCGAACCCGTGGACCGTCAGATCAGGGCCTGTCGTCACCAGCCTGTGCAACAAGACCGGCGGGCGGGTTTCAGGGCGGCGCGGGCGGCGCTCGAACAGCAGCGCCCCTTGATCGGGCAGATAGGTGCTGCCCACGAACAATTTGCTGAAGGCCGGGTGTCGTTCGTCTTGTTGCGGGGCTGCCAGCACGACCTCGGCATAGCTGACGATATCGACCTCACGCGCGACATTGCTTTCATTGATGACGGTGATCTTGCGGATTTCCACATCGTCATAGGGTGCAATCGCCACCTCCATGCGCGTAGAGATATCGTCATGGCGGCGGAAGGTTTCGACCATATGTTGATGAAAAACGGTCTTGCCCTCGGGGCCACGCGCCTGGGTCGGCTGGCGACCGATGGACCAGACCGACCGCTGCGCACCCTCACGAACATAGACCCAGGTGCCGTGACAATCGCGGGTCGCATCTGGCCGCCAGCGGGTCAGGGCATCGCCCTGCCAGAATAACCCACCGCCCCCGGCTTCCGAGACGCGCGCGGACAAATGGGCATTGCCCAGCATGTGAAGCTGCGGCACGGCTGCTGCGGTCGAGGGCACCCAGGCTGGCAAAGCGGCAGGCGCAAGCACGTCGGCATCGGCGTAAGCGTCCTGGGCTTCCCTGATCTGTCCCGTCTCGATCGGGGCATCCCACGGCACGCGCTCGTGCAAAAGCAGATCCATCGCCTGAAAGGTTTCTTCGCGCATCACGCGCCTCACATGAATATCGCCCATCAGAACATTGGCGATCGCAACCAGCGTCATACCCTGATGATGCGCCATATAGGTGCGCACGGCGACGAAGCGATGCGGCCCGAACCGGCGGCTTGGAGTGAAATCCAGCGCATCGTAAAAGCCGAACGTGCCAAGCGCCTCGAGCTTTTCAAGCGCCTTGAGGTTCAGCACCGCCGCCCGCGGCAAGGCGCATAGCGCGAGCGCCGAGGCATAGGGCGCCACCACCAGATCGTCCGACAGACCACGCTTGATGCCCAAACCCGGAACGCCAAAAGCGCGATACTGATAGTCCCCACCCGCATCGGTCAGCCCATAGGCCGATTCCGAGATGCCCCACGGAATTCCCCGCTCGGTCGCGTAGCGGCGTTGATAGTAGACCGCGGTCGCCTCACTCTCGCCCAGCAGGGTGTCGCGGCGGCTTGGCAAGAACAGCGCGGGCATCAGATATTCGAACATCGACCCACTCCACGACAGGATCGACGGCTTGCCCCGGATGCGGGTGATCGGCCGACCAAGCGCGAACCAGTGCTCGACCGGGGCATCATGCTTGGCAATCGCGAAATAGCTGGCTAGGCGCGCTTCGGTCGCCAACAAGTCATAGTGGTTGTGGTCCATGCGCCCAACGCTGTGATTGTAGCCAATCACAAAAAGCCGAGCCTCCTCATCGTAGAGAAAAGCAAAATCCATGCTATAGGCAAGCGCGCCACAGCGTTGCGCCAAGATATCCAAATCCCGCGCGAGGTCTTTTTGCCGGGAAACTCCCTCTTCGATGGCCCGCGTCAGATCATCCAGCCAAGCCCGGCTGGCTGGATCCTGCGCCGCAGCGCGCAGGGCCGCGCCAAGTTCGTCTAGAACGCGCGGAGCATCTTCGATCAAATCCGGAATCGGTCGTAGCGGGGCCAGACGCCGGGCAACATCCTGGGCAAGCTTCTCCAGCGGACCCGGCGGATCGGCCAGAAGTGCCGCCCATGGAAAAAACGACCCGACATCGCGCGCCAGCGCATGGACTTGGCGATGGAACGCGTCCAGCCAAACCTGAATTTCGCTCAGCAACTCGGTCGCGATGGCGGGAGCAGCCGCAATGGCTTCGTGTACGGCGGTCTCAATCTGATGCCAGAGCGGCCCGGCCAGCGCGTCTGCCACCTCTTTCCAGCATGTCGGATCATTGTCGGCATCTGCGATCTTCGCCTCGATCTGGCGAACACAGCCCTCAAGCGCCGATTGCTGCGTCCCGCGGATGCGGCGCAGCGCCTGCGTCAAAAGCTGCGTTGTCGTACGCAAGGCATCCCAACAGGCGCTGTCAAAGGCTGGCGCCTTGGCCGCCTCAAGGCAGCCCTGCTTCAGCGCAATCAGCGAAACGGCAAGGTTGCCGCTATCCACCATCGAGACATATTTGGGCTCGAGCGGTGCGAGCGAGCGGGTATCGTACCAGTTGAAGACATGGCCCCGATAGGTTTCCAGTCGCTCCAGCGTCTCGACCGTGTTCCGACAGCGCACCATAAGATCGCTGGTCGTCACAAAGCCCATATCGCGGGCCGACAGCGCCGATGCAAGAAACATGCCGATATTCGTAGGCGAGGTGCGATGCGCGACCTGCCCGGTTTCATGCTGCTGGAAATTGTCCGGCGGCAGCCAGTTGTCCTCGGGCCCGGTGAAGGTCTCGAAATAGTGCCATGTGCGCAGGGCGACCCCGCGCAGGAACTGAACCTGATCCGCGCCCAGATGCTCGCGGCGCAAAAGCCGCGGCCGGGCTGTCCAGACCGCGATCTCGGGGGCGATGAGCCAGAGCAGCAAAACCGGGGCGGCTGGCCAGAACGACTGGAGATCGTACAGCATCAACTGCGCAGCGATCGTGAGCGCGAGCGCCGAGGACGGCCACATCATTTTCCAAAGGGTCGATCGGATCGGCTGATCGCGCAGCTTCGCCGCGGAATGCGCCGCCGAGGTCCATTCCAGCAAGTACTGCGGCTTGACATACAGACGCCACAGCGTGCGAAAGACGGCATCAATGCCGATCATCGTGTCTGTCACCAGGAAGGTGATCGCGAGGAACCAGCGCCCGCCCTTCTCGGTAAAGCGATGGAGCGCATAGCCCAGCGCGCCGCGCCGAAAGCCGCCCGACAAGACCCCGTAAACCTCGGCGAAAATATAGCTTCCCGGTGCCGCAAGCGCGAGAATGGTCCATAAAACGGCGCTGCCGGGCAGCACCATCCACCCCGCGATGAAGAACAAAAGCAGCGCTGGCGGCACCAGACTGCGGCGCAGATTGTCGACGATCTTCCACCGGTCCAGATTGGAAAAGACTGTGGCAACCTGAGTGCCATGCGCTGCGGGCACCCGCCGCCAAAGCCACGGCAACAGCTGCCAATCCCCGCGCATCCAGCGATGCGCGCGGGCAGCATAGTCCAGATAGGTCGTGGGGAAATCTTCATACAGAACGATGTTGCTTGCCAGCGCGACGCGCCCGTGCAGCCCCTCGAAAAGATCATGGCTGAGAATACTGTTTTCGGGGACGCGATCGGCAACGGTGCTGAGGAAGGCGGCGACATCATAGATGCCCTTGCCAGCAAAGATGCCGACGCCGAACACGTCTTGATACACGTCAGACACCGCCCGCGAATAGATGTCGATCGCCGTATCGCCGGTATAGAGATAGGAAAAATGCGTCACGGGCTTGTCGTCCGGCATGACCTCGAGCCGGGGTTGCAAAATGGTGTATCCGCGCGCGACACGCCCCGAAACCGGGTCAAACTGAACGCGGTTCAGCGGGTGTGCGAGCGTCCCGACCAGATGGGCCGCCGACCCAGGGGGCAGCTCTGTGTCGGCATCCAGAACGATGGCGAATACGATCTCTTGAAGGCGTGCGACATCGCCCTCGACATGTGAAAAGACCTCGGGCGCCGCCAGCCCACCCGTCACGAGCTTGTTGAAGCTCTCAAGCTTGCCACGCTTGCGCTCCCACCCCATCCAGCACCCTTCGGACGGATTGAAACTCCGGCCGCGGTGCAGCAGCACAAAAGGCCCCCCCGCGCCCGTATCATAGCGCGCATTCATCGCCCTTACGGTGGCTTGCAGACAGCGTTCGATCCTTGCATCGCCGGGCTGGTTTTGTTCCGGCGCATCAGGCAGATCCGTCAGCAGGATAAAGCGCAGGGCAGCATCGCGGTTGGACAACCAGCGGATTTCCATCTTCTCGGCAATATGCGCGATTTCCTCCTCGCGGCTGACGATCACCGGAACGACAACAGCCGTGGTGAACCGGGCGGGGATCTTTTTGCTGAAATCAAGCTCGGGAAGACCGCTGGGGCGCGTGAACCGCGTGATGAGCCAATGTATCACGGTCACGCTGAGAACCGTCGCAGGCAGCGCCGACAAAAGCAGGACCCCGATCCAGTGCCAGATATTGGCATCGGTCATCAGCAGGTGCCACGAAGGCACCAAAAGCCCGACAAGCCACCCCAGCGCCAAGGCGCCCCAATAGAACGCGTGGCGCCGCGCCGAAAGAAAGCGACGCACCGCCATTGCCAAGGGCAGTCGACATCCAAGTGCGGCCTCTAATTCGGGTCGGCCGTCATCGATCAGCCAGTAGCCCACATGACTGCGCAGCGGATCGGTCGGGATGCGTCGCGCCAGCGCCAGCGCCTGATCTGCAACGCTCAGTTCGGAACAGCGGGCCTGCTCTGCCAAGGTCTCGACCACGGATCTGTAGCGGCTGCGCGTCTCGAGCGTCATCAATCGGTAGACATCGGCCGGATCATCGCACAGCGCCGCCTCGATGCGGCTGGTCCGCTCGACCACATCGGTCCACTTGATGGCTTGAATGCCGATCAGCGTCGTCAAGGCATCCGATACAGCCGTGGGCGGATCGCGCATAGCGGCCTGCTTGGACCAGGGCGTCGGTTCGAACCTTGGCGCCAAGGACGGCTCGAGCAGGCTGAAAGCTGCCACGAGCCGGTCCAGCGCAACCAGTCGCAGCACCGATGGCAGCGCCCACAGCTCTGCATTGCTTAGCGCGGACACGTCTTGATAGGCGACGAGATATTCCACCAGCGCATGCATCGAGACCTGATGCTGCAGGCGATCCATAAGATCCTGCGCCAAATCGACCACCCGTGGAGTACGCTCCGCCACAGGATCTGAGAGCGCAGACAGCCGGCGATAGAAGGCTGGAGGAAAGTCTTCGTCAAGTGTTCGGATGGCGCGGGTTACCTGATACGCGTTATCGAGCAACCAGTCGGCCGAGCGCATATGCGCGGGCGCGGGGTCTTTGCAAAGGGCACGGGCAGCCTCACCCCAGCCCTACAGTGCCGTCAAACCCCGACAGAGCTCGATGTCGGCGGGCGGCCCGTCGTAGCTCGTTTCCGATCCGTCCAAGAGGCGACTACCAATCGTCCAGTACGCCGCTTGCTCCCTTGCTTCGCCAGTGCTCTTGACTCGCTCTCTTG
>NZ_CAJYBT010000041.1 GCF_913064665.1 uncultured Thioclava sp. | reverse complement strand
GGTCGAAGTCGCGCCATCTGTTCTTCGCTCAGCCAATAAAGATTGCTCATATTACACCCCCGCAGTTTGCGGGTTTGAAGCATGCCGAAATGACAGCATCAACCAGATTAATGGGTCCTGAACCTAGACAGTGCAAATTTGTGACATTGCTAATCCGTTGCCCTCCAATACATGCTTGCATGTCTAAGAGGATGGGGGACCAAGAAGATGGGCTGGCTCGCACCGCATGAGGGGCGACTGTCGGTCTTGTTGCACGTGGCGATCCCGTTTTGCCTGTCGATCAAGGGGAAAGGGCGTCACGGAAACCTGCCATTGGCATGTTTTTGCCCCGAACGGGCGGCGCGCCGAGTTGTTCATTCTTCCGCTCAGACACACCACCGGGATGGTCGCCAGTCTGCTGCGCTTGGCCGGTCTGGACTGGGCCGTTCCCGATCACTCCACACTATGTCGCAGCCAAATGACGCGCGCTGTTCAGCGCCCGTATGCTCGACAGGCAGTCCATATGCAGAGACTGAGACCGGGATTTCCACTGGTCTGCGAAGAGAAGTGTGACCCGGATAAGTGACAGTGACCCACGAGAAAAAAGGAAGGCGCGCCTGACCTGAACGCCCAATGAGAGAGGCTGCCTTTTGCGGGGCAAAGCGGGACAAAACCCGCGCGGCCAGTTCTCGGCTGTTGCACTTTCACGTCGACGTATCCGCTTTGTGAAGCTGCGTGTTGATGCAAGTCAAGGTTGTCAGCCGCTACGCAGACCTACGCAGATACATAGACGCTAGAATGCCTGCGATGAAATTTCGTCGCGCGGCGTCATAGAGGAGTAAAGTGCTATGAAATCTGCAACACAGAAATCCTTAAACGACGCCCCTGGAGCAAAGGGGTATTTTCGTCGGACGCTTGCCGCGCTTGGTATGGCGGGCGAGGACCGCACACGGACATCTTCTGTCAGATACGCTAGTTTCAACTGGATACGGATCGTTTTCGGTATCGTGCTGATCTATGACTCTTGGACCTCGCTGAGTTGGCAGCACAAAGTCGCGTCGGCTCAGGCGCTGGGGCTGCCGACCTCAAGCCCGGTTCTTCATCTGCTGGTGATTATTCTGGCCTTCGTGGAGTTGGCCGTCGCGCTGTCGATCCTTTCAAACCGCGGTGTCATCCCAATGAGTTGGGTCGGAATCGGCTATGCCGCTTTCGTCTGGATCGTGTTCCAACATGGGGGGGATTTTGGGCAAGACGGAACGGATCCCGGTGTCGCGCTTCCTTACATCGTGATGTTTCTGTTCCTCATCGGTGTTGAGCGTTTGCGGACCGTTCCGGATGTGTCGAATAACGAGTTGCTGACACTCGCGCGAAATGGCTTCGGGTTGCTTTGGGGGTATGACGCTTTGTTGAAATTTCAGCCCTATTTCTTGAACCACTTCACGGATTTTCTCACCTCTGCACAGACGGACATGCAAGGAACCTGGACTGCAAGTTATGACCAGCTGTTTCTGGTCATAACCAACGCCATGGGGCCACATCTGGTCGCAGTTCTGGTGGCGCTTACCGAGGCACTGGTGGCGGCGTCCCTGATCAGTGGCCGCGGGTTGAGGATTATGGCACCGATCGGGTTTCTGCTATCATTCGCGATCTGGAGCACTGCCGAAACCTGGGGCGGTCCCTATAGCCTGGGTGTGTCGGCCGAGGCGGCTCAGATGTTTGGCACAGCGACGATTTACATGATGGCGTTCTTCTACATTATGACACTTTACAATCCGCTTGATTTGCTACGGGCAAGACCACGCGTGTTGGGCTGATAGTGCAAACCAGCGGTTCCGCTAACGAGGAATTCAACCACGGAGCCCGCGCGCAGCAGTTTCTCATGGGCGCCATCGTGGGCGCCCAATCCTGCAGGCCTGAAGCGTCATGCGTCTGATGCAAGCGCAATGGGAAACACCTCGCCGCCGAGTTGAGATGGCTCCGTCTGGTGTCAAGCCAGGCGGGGTTCTAGTGAGCGCGCTGCCGACGTAACCTGTGATTGAAGGGCCCACAGCGGTCCTTCATGCCCGGTGCCGCAAATGTCCTGTGTGAATGGCTCCTGCATAGCAAGACATTTGTGATCTGTTTTGTGCATTTGTCAGAAGCAGTCATGTGCAGGGCTGATCCTCCCCCACTGAACTGGTCCGCCACTATAGTTAGGAAACGGAGGATCGGAGATGGGCATCAAACGACACAAACCGGAAGAAATTGTCACGAAGTTACGGCAGGTTGAGGTGCTGTGCGGAAGGGAATGCCGCGCGTTGATGCCATTCGACAGGTGCAGATTACAGAACAGACCTTCTATCGCTGGCGCAAGCAATATGGCGGTATGGGAGCTGACCAACTGAAGGACGTAAAACGCCTTCAAAAGAAGAATGACCGATTGCGCCGAGCGGTATCTGACCTGACATTGGACAAGCTGATCCGGACGGAAGCTGCACGGGGAAACGACTGAGCCCCTCGCGTCGTCGCGCCAGCATCGACCACATCCGCAGTCACATCAGGGTGTCGGAACGGCGGGTTTGCCGTGTTTTGGGGCAGCACTTGGTCTGCCCCCATCGGGTGGTCCGGTTTGAATGTTAGTGCATCGTTGGCCTCTGGTCCATCGGGATGGTGCTTTTGGGCGCTGGCGGCCAGAAGCCCAAGGCGCTGTGCGGCCTGACGGTGTTGTAATGCCGACGCGATCTGAGCCTCGCGCAGGCTGTAGAAGAGCTCGCCATTCAAAAATTCATCCCGGAACCGTGCGTGGAAGCTCTCGCAATAGCCGTTTTCCCACGGAGAACCAGGCGCGATGAAGGCGGTTTTCGCGCCCACAGCTCCGATCCATGCCCGCACTTTCTTGGCGATAAATTCGGCGCCATTGTCGGACCTTATGTATTCCGGCGGCCCTCGCAGGATGAACAGATCAGTCAAGGCGTCGACCACATCCGTTGAATTGAGCCCGCGTTTGACGCGGATCACCAGCGCCTCCTTCGTGAACTCATCGATGATATTCAGCGTGCGGAAGATCCGCCCGTCATGCGTCCGGTCCTGCACGAAGTCATAGGACCAGACGTGGTTCGGACGCTCCGGCCGAAGCCTCACGCACGACCCTTCATTGAGCCAGAGCCGGCCCTTCTTGGGTTGTTTTTTGCGGGACCTTCAGCCCCTCCCGTCGCCAGATCCGTTCGACCACTGCGCGACAGTGGTTTGTTCGCAAACCACGAGAGGGGCGCTTGTGATTTACCTGCCAACCGCTGTTGTTCAGCAGCCCGGTGATCATGCGATACCCCCTCTCAGCGATACAGGCATCGCCTGCCGGGCAATGCATAGCGTCCGAACTCTTCGGCCAACGCGATGATGTCCTCGGTCAACCGTGCTTCGTGCGGCAGTCCCATGGGCACCCTGCGCTGCGTCGATCGATGCTGACCCCATGTGCGGCAAACCCTGCGCTCGGACACGCTGAGGGTTTGCCGCACATGCTCGATGCACTGCCTGCGGCGGGAAGGGTTTAGAAGTTTCCCCGCGCAGCCTCGGCCAGGATCATCTTATCCAGCGTCAGATCCGACACGGCACACCTAAGCCGGGTATTCTCGGCCTCCAACTCCTTCAAACGCTTAAGTTGATCGCGGCTCATGCCACCATACTCCTTGCTCCACCGAAAGTAGGTCGGCTGCGTCACGCCAATCTGACGCACGGCATCGGCAATCGAGTTGCCTTGCCCCTGCAAAACTTCTACCTGCCGCAGCTTCAGCACAATCCCTTCGGGTTTGTCTCTCTTTCCAGCCATCTCTGGTCCTCCTGAAATGGGATAATACTATCCCAAAAGGTGGACCACTTCAGTGGGGGCACTCCATCTCGTCTTGTCGATCGAAACTGCGCCATCCGGTTTTACATAACCGCTGGGCCCTCTAGGCGAGTTGGGCATCGTAGAGAGGGCAATTGATCAGCGACGACACCAGGCTGGCGGCCCATAGGCGATGAAACAGGCGGGTGACAGTGGGGCCGGACTTGATCCGCTGGCCGAAGCCACAGGCTTGCGGTGCGTTTCGGGCGGTTTGCGAAACATCAAAGCGTCGCTTGCGGGCCGGGGACTGACCTTGGCCTAGCGTCTCGCTTGGGTCATTTGTTCGGGTCCGGCGTCACCAATCTTTCACATGAATGCAATTTGCCTTTCATGTGAATGTGGGACCCCAGCCCCGACGAAACTGGCCGGGACATTATCGGAATGGATTCATTTTCCGAACGACAGCGTGAAATTCTTGAGCGGGTGTCAGGCCTCGGTCATCTGACGATCGAAAGCTGCGCACAGATTTACGGAGTCTCGCCTCAGACCATCCGACGCGATGTCAACGAGCTGTGCGCGGCGGGCGCTTTGCGCAGGGTGCATGGCGGCGTCGAGTTGCCGCAAAACGAGAATCTTCAATACACATCACGCCGCATGCTGAACGGCGCGGCAAAGCGTGCCATCGGCCATGCCTTCGCAGCCCATGTGCCCTCGGGATCTTCGCTTGCGGTCTCGATCGGCACGACACCCGAATATGCGATTCAGAAGCTCCGGCATCAAAGCGACCTCATGGTGCTGACCAATAATCTCAACATCGCGCTCTTCGCCTGCGATCAAGAAGGCTGGTCGGTGCGGGTGCCCGGTGGCGCGGTTCGGGCGGGCGATCGCGACATTCTAGGGCCTCAGGTCGAGGATTTCTTTGGTCGCTACCAAGTGGATTTCGGTGTCTTCGGGGTGGGGGGCGTGGCCGAGGATGGCACGCTACTTGATTTCAGCGAAGATGAGGTGGCGGCGCGGATTGCGATCTCGCGCAATTGCCGCCGGTCCGTCTTGCTGCTGGACAGCACGAAATTCGGTCGTTCCGCGCATGTGCGTGGCGGACATCTGAGCGAGCTGGATCTTGTCATTTGCGACGCTGCATTGCCGGAACAGCATCGCGCCGCGCTGGAAAATAACAGCGTCGATGTCGTCATCGCAGAGGCTCAGCCATGAGCGGGGCGCAGCAAACAGGGCGTGCGATCCGGCTTGAGGGGGTGACTCGGCGCTGGGGGGAAACCACCGCGCTGGAGCAAATCTCGGTCGAGGCGATCGCGGGCAAATTCACCGCACTTCTGGGGCCCTCGGGGTGTGGTAAGTCGACCCTGTTGCGGATCGTCGCTGGTCTTGAAGAGGCGAGCGAGGGACGGGTGTTGATCGGTGATGAAGATGTCACCGCGCGTTCGGCGGACAAGCGCGATCTCTCGATGGTGTTTCAATCCTATGCGCTGTTTCCCCATCTCAGCGTGGCCGAAAATATCGTGTTCGGCCTGAAAACAAGGCGGGTCGGGCGCGATGAACGCCACGCGCGTCTTGCGCAGGTGGCAGAGTTGCTGGGCCTGACGCCTTATCTTGATCGCAAGCCGAGTCAGCTGTCAGGAGGGCAGCAGCAACGGGTCGCATTGGGTCGCGCGGTGATTTCGCAGCGCCCGGTCTGTCTGATGGACGAGCCGCTGTCCAATCTCGACGCAAAGCTGCGCCACGCGATGCGCACCGAACTGCGCGCGCTTCAACGTAAGCTTGGGTTCACCATGCTTTACGTCACCCATGATCAGGTCGAAGCGATCACCATGGCCGATCAGGTCGTGCTGATGAATGCCGGCAGGATTGAACAGGTGGCCAGCCCGCATGATCTGTATGAGCGCCCGGCAACGGTTTTCGCTGCGCGCTTCATCGGCACACCGCCCATGAACATTCTGCCAGCCAGCGCGCTTGGCGAAATCGGTGCACGGATCGAGGCTGCGGCCGGGCGTCGCTTGCGCTTTGGCATCCGCCCCGAGGCGCTTTACCCCGATCCGCAAGGGGCGCTTGAGATGCGCCTGACCGGTGGCGAATACCTTGGTGCGGATGCGCTGGTGCAGGGCACGCTTGGTGGGGCGGAGGCGTTGATGCGTGTGCCCGGCCAAGCGCTCGCGCCGACAGGCTCCGTGCTGCGCCTCGGGCTTGGGGCGCATGATCTTCACCTCTTCGACGCGGATACGGGCAAGCGGTTCGAACTGCCCCAACTCGCCTCGCTGACAACCCGGCTGGACACCCCGGCGGGTCGACCCGGCGTAACAACGCCACTCTCCAACTGGAAGGACCTTTGACCATGTTCGACAAGCTCTTCAAGGGCACCGCAGCCGCGGTGACGCTTGGCCTTCTGACCGCGATTCCGGCGCATGCGGTCGATCTGCAATTCTACTTCCCCGTAGCCGTTGGCGGCGGGGCAGCCAACACGATCGAGACGCTGACCCAAGATTACATGAAAGATCATCCCGATGTGAAAATCGATCCGATCTATGCGGGGTCTTATCAGGATACGATCACCAAGGTGATCACCGCGTCACGAGGAGGCAACGCGCCCCAGATCGCGGTCGCCTTGTCGACGGACATGTTCACCCTTCTTGATGACGGCCTGATCCTGCCGTTTGACAACTACGTCAAGACGGATGCCGACAAGGCATGGCTTGAGGGGTTCTACCCGGCCTTCATGGAAAACAGCCAGGTAGATGGCAAAACCTGGGGCATCCCGTTCCAGCGTTCGACGCCCGTGCTGTATTGGAACAAAGAGGCCTTCAAGGAGGCCGGTCTTGATCCTAACACCCCGCCTGCAAGCTGGGATGAGATGGTCGCGATGGGCAAGAAGCTCACCAAGACGGATGCCAATGGCAATGTCACGCAATGGGGCGTGCGCATCCCGTCCTCGGGCTTTCCCTACTGGCTGTTTCAGGGGCTCGTGATCGAGAACGGGGGCAAGCTCGCCAATGCTGAGGGGACCGAGACCTATTTTGACAGTCCCGAGGTGGTCTCGGCGCTGCAATATCTCGTCGATCTGTCCACCAAGGACAAGGTGATGGAGCCGGGAATTCTGGATTGGGGTACGACGCCCAAGGATTTCTTCGAGCGCCGCTCGGCGATGGTCTGGACCACAACGGGCAACCTGACCAACATGCATGACAACGCACCGTTCGATTTTGGTGTGGCGATGTTGCCCCAGAACAAGCAGCGCGGCGCGCCCACGGGTGGGGGTAACTTCTACCTGCTCAAGGGCTCATCGGATGCCCAGCTTGCAGCGGCGGTCGATTTCATCAAATGGATCACAGCACCGGCGCAATCTGCCGTCTGGACTAAGGCGACCGGCTATGTCGCGCCGCGTCCTGCCACGTGGGAGACGTCCGCGATGCAGGATTACGCCAAGGGGTTCCCGCAGGTGCTCGTTGCGCGTGACCAGCTGCAATATGCCAAGGCAGAGCTGTCAACGCATGAAAACCAGCGTGTGACCCAGATCCTCAACGATGCACTGGAGGCTGCGATTACCGGCCAGAAAACGCCGCAAGAGGCGCTGACACAAGCGCAGGCCAAGGCCGATCAGGTGTTGGCCGCCTATCGCTAAACATCCGTGCTGAGGCACTTTGGGGGCAGGTCATGCTGGATCTGCCCCATTCTCTCCCGACAAGGACGAACGCAATGTTAAAGCGCGAATGGATATATGGCTGGTTGCTGATACTGCCTGCGCTTTCGCTGATTTTCCTGTTTACTCATTTTCCCGCAGCGATGACCTTGATCAACTCGGTCTTCTCCACGCCACGCGGAGGCAAGGACGCGCATTTCGTAGGCTTGGCCAATTACGAGCGGTTGATCCATGATCCGGTGTTCTGGAAGGTGCTCGTCAACAATCTCTGGTATGCACTGGGCACAATTCCCGTGTCGATCGCTTTGGCGTTGCTGATGGCGCTGCTGGTCAACCGCCCCTTCAAGGGGCGTGCGCTGGCCCGGATGGCTTTTTTCACGCCGACCATCCTGCCGCTGATCGCGGTCGCGAATATCTGGCTGTTTTTCTACACACCCGGTTTCGGGTTGATCGATCAGATCCTTGGGTTTTTTGGGTTCGGGCAGACGAACCTTTTGGGCACGCCCTCAAGCGCGTTGCCCGCGATCATGGTCGTCGCGATCTGGAAAGAGGCGGGGTTCTTCATGATTTTCTACCTCGCCGCGCTTCAGTCGATCCCGTTGCAACTTGCCGAAGCCGCTAGGATCGAAGGGGCAGGGCGCTGGACGATCTTTCGCCGTATTACCTTCCCACTCTTGATGCCGACAACGCTGTTCGTGTCGATCAATGCGGTGATCAACGCCTTTCGCCTTGTTGATCACATCTTCATCCTGACGGGTGGGGGGCCGGGGAATGCCTCGTCTTTGCTGCTTTACTACATCTACGAGACGTCCTTTCGCTTTTGGGACACGGCCTATGGCGCGACGCTGACGGTGGTGCTGCTGAGCCTGCTCTGTCTGCTGGCGGTTGGCCAATTCTTCCTGTTCGACCGGAAGGTGCATTACAAATGAGCCGCTTTGATCGCTACCTCTGGAATGGCGGCGCGGGGCTGCTGGCCTTGCTGTGGGTGTTGCCGCTGCTATTTGCGGTTTGGACCGCCTTCCACCCCTCGGCCTATGAGGCGAATTTCACCCTGAGCGCGCCCATCACGCTGGAAAACTTCGTGAAGGCGTGGAATGCGGCGCCGTTTGCGCGCTATTTCCTCAATACGTTCCTGTTGGTGACGGGGATCACGGGGGCGCAATTCGTCCTGTGCTCGCTTGCGGCCTACGGGTTTGCGCGGTTCCGGTTTCCGGGACGCGGTATCTTGTTCTCGCTGGTGCTTTTGCAATTGCTGGTCATGCCCGACATTCTGATCGTCGAGAACTACAAGATCATCCGCGCTTTTGATGCGGTCGATACGCTGCAAGGCATCGCGCTGCCCTATATCGCCTCAGGCTTCGGCGTGTTCCTGATCCGCCAGACTTTCATGACGGTGCCGCGCGAACTTGATGACGCCGCGCGGATTGAAGGGGCAGGGCCGTTGTCGATCCTCTGGCGGGTTTATGTGCCGCTCGCCAAGCCCACCTATCTCGCCTACGGGCTCGTTTCGGTCAGCTATCACTGGAACAATTTTCTCTGGCCCCTGATCGTGACGAACTCGACCGAGACGCGCCCCGTCACCGTGGGGCTGTCGGTCTTTGCAACCACAGATTCAGGCGTTGAATGGTCCGTGATCAATGCTGCCACCTTGATGACATCGGCGCCGTTGCTCATCGCATTTCTGCTGTTTCAGCGTCAATTCGTCCAAAGCTTTATGCGCGCGGGCATCAAATAAGAAAGAGACCAACATGACCTTGCCACTGCTTGGCGCCGCCATCCGCCGTCCCGATCTCGACATCCTGCGCGATTGGCTGTTCGAGGAAAAACGGGCGATCGAGATCCAGGACTTTGTTATGCCCGATGTGATCGCAGGTGATCCGCGCGATCTGATCGAGTCCTACAAGGTCGCGCTTGCCGGCCATCACGGACCACGTGGCATTCACGGCCCGTTCTTCGGGCTCGACCTTGCTAATCCCGATGTGGAAATTCGCGCCGTGATCCAACAGCGCCTGCTTACCGGGCTCGAGATCGCCGAGGCGCTGGGGGGCACGCATATGGTCGTGCATTCGCCCTTTACCTATTGGCATGTGCTCAACCGCGACAACTATTCGCAAATCCATGGTCAGATGATCGAAGCGATGCACGCGTGTCTCGCCCCCGTTCTGGCACGCGCAGGCGAGATCGGCTGCACGCTGATGTTGGAAAATATCGACGACACCGATCCTGCGGCTCGCGTTGCGGCGGTGGCTGCGATTGATCATCCGGCTTTGCGCGTTTCCCTTGATACGGGCCACGCCGAGCTTGCGCATGGCCGCTATGGCGCGCCGCCCGTGGTCGATTTCATCGCGCAGGCCGGGGCGCGGCTTGGCCATGTTCATCTGCAAGACGCAGATGGCTATGCCGACCGCCACTGGCATCCGGGCGAGGGGCGTATTCTCTGGCCCGCAGTCTTTGCCCAGCTTGCGACTCTCCCTGAACTGCCGCGCCTCATTCTTGAGGTGCGCAACCGGATCGCGCGTTTGCCCGCAACAGTGCGCAACTTACAAGAGCGCGGCCTTGCGCGGTGAAACGCCGCTTAGCCTGCGCATGTTGCAAGCCTGTCATTCGGGTGCAGTATGGGGCCTCAACGCGAGGCTCCACGCATGCACAGGCTTGCCCGAGATGCCGACGATGCACATGCGTGTCATGACGTCTCTCCTTGAGGTCAGAGGTCAAGCCGCCAAACTGTGCTGGGCGACACGGCGCGGGCCACGGGTCAGCAACCAAAAGGCAAAGCCGATCTCGGCTAGGGTGACGATAAGCAGCAGGGCGACCTTCATCGCCGCCAGCAGGCCCGCGTCGGGAAAGACGAACATCTGCACGCTATCGACAAGATATCCAGTGCCACCCACGATCAGGCCGGCACCGATTAAGCGGGGATAGAGACCGGAGCGCGCAACCAGCGTGCCGAGCAACAGCAGGTGGAGACAAAAGAAAATCTGCCAGATCCAGACGCCCGCATCATGGACATGGCGCAACAGACCCGCCAGCTCGATCCGTTGGGCCTTCGAGAAGCTGCCCAATGGCACCGTTCCGTCGGCGAGAGCCAGAGAACCGGCGTGGAAAAACAGCATTGCCGCCATCACAGCGACCATCATCAGGCGCGCATACGAGGCCGCCAGTGACAGCGTCGCGTTTACCGGCCGGAACATGAAATAAAGCATCACCGACACCAGAACCTCGGTCACCATCATCACGACATCGCCAACAAGTCCGGCGTAAAAGAGCCCGCGGTGGAGCGCGATATTTGCGAAGGTCGCGGCCGGGTCGCCGGCCACGTTCAACTCACCGGGGACGTAAAGGATCGAGAAGCCACCGGCGAAAGCGATGATCAGGTAGAGCGCCCCTGTCAGTCGGGCATAGGCTCGTGAGGAGGGATCTTCAAAAGCGGTCATCGGCGGAACTCCTTGCGGTCAATGTGACGGGATCGCTCTCCTCATATATCCATTCGTTTGAGCCGGGAATTGACCGGCTAAGTCGATCTGATATGCATAAATGCATGGATTGGCGCAGCGTCACCTTCGACTGGGACCGGGCCCATGTCTCCGCGTGACGGACCAAGACGGATCGCTCACTGCCGCAGCACTCGCCCTGAAGCTGGCGCAGCCGATGCTTGGGGGCAGAAAGAGGCACTAGAGGGCGAGGTCGCAATCTCGGCGTCCGAATTCATCGAGATCGACGGTCACGACGGTCAGGGGAGCTTGATGGCATTGCTCAACGCTCCCGGGTTCGCGCTCACAGAGGCCAATTTCCCGCTTCGCTGCCGCAAGTTCACGGTGATATGGGAGATGGTGCGCCTGCGCCATCCTTGGCATCTTCAGGCTACGCAGATGATGATAGCGGCACCGGCAGGATCATGACGTATGACCCATGCCTCCTTGCTCAACGGTAGCGCCGAAGGTGGTGTCACATCGGGTTGGTCGGTTGGCTTTCCATCCACCAGCCTGTGAAGAACGTTGAGCACATGGGTCTTTATCGGCACGCCCGCCTCCAGTGCCATCCCCACAGCACAGAGCACAGCCTGTTCATCTAGGTGCAGAACAAGCGACAGGATATCGACCATCCCCTGCCCGGCAGGGCATTGCGCAGCAATGTCCCGAGAGGGGCGCGGTCTCCGCCAGGCTTTCGCAGAATAATATCCTGCAATTGACGGAAAGGATTGGGCATCGATACAAACGGTGCTCCGTTGCGCAACGGCCTCGGCTTACGCTGCACAACGGTCAGGGAATGGCGCCAGTCATAGCTAACGCGGTCAGGCTGGCGGGGTGATCTCTCGATGATGCATTCATGCACGCATTTCACGACCCCCTCAGCCACAATCACCAGTCATTCAGGATAGATGTGCAGGCTGACAGGGCGGGGCGCAAAGCTGGCAGGCACAGAGTAGCGGTTGCGATCAAAGGTAGTCAGGCAAGTCGGAGATACGCGCTTGCTCAACTCAACTAAGCCGTCAAAGGCCGTTGGTAGTGGCATCAATGCGGCCCTCTCGACCCCCCAGGCATCAGCAATCCTGCCCGGCAAACTTAGCATGCACAGACTCGACTCAAAGCGCCTGACAGCGAACTTCCAGCCATCCATTCAGTGCTTGAATGTCTGAAAAAGGCGGTCGCCACCTGCCACGGGCGATGGCGCGCATAGCGGACGTACTTCTCAACCTGACTTTTCTCCCACGCAGCAGCTGGATTGCAAAACTCAGGCTCAAAGACTTAGTGGCTGGTCATCGCCTAAAAGCGCGCATTTATATCGCGCTGCTTGCCTCAGCCAACCCTGTCCACGGCTGTCTTCATGTTATCGTAGATGCCGCGATCTGGGATACCCTCAAACACGCGGAAAGCAAGCCAATGGGCGTCAAACAGCATCCATTGACCGGCAGTGCGTTTCCTCAAGAAATGTCACGAGAGGGACGTGGGTCTGCAAACAAATAGGCCCGCACCAGAAACGCGCGGCTGAGTGACAGCTCGATGTGGGCGACCTGAAGCTTCACGCGCTCGCCACCAATAATGGCCCAGTCCTCGCTCCAATCAAATTGGTACGCTTCACCCGGTTGGGACACCAGTGGCACAAAGGTTTCTCGGCCTGTTGTTTGCTGGGCGCGCTGTCGGTCCGCCTTCCAACCGCGCCCAAAGACCGCAACCCGCTCATACGATCCGTCAAAGCCATGCTTCACCAGATCTGCGTGCATCTGCTTGGCCGTGCGACGGTCTTTGCGAGACTTACGCCGCTCCGTCACCAACCAACCATACAGCTTCACCGCAAATGAATCCAACTTACTTGGCCGTGTCGGCGTCCGAAAACTGGGTTCAACTATGTCAGCCCGCAGATAATTCCTGACGGAGTTGCGAGACGGCCCTGTCCGCCGTGAAATCTCACGAATAGGCATCTTGTTTCTCAAGGCCCATCGTCGAATAACGTTCAAAAATCCCATGTCTACCACTCCATTAACCCTAGACACATCTCGTCTGGGGCAAATTTGCACATGGGTCATTTTCAGTGACAATTCTGACCTCTACCGGGGCAGTTCTGAGTGACGTTCAACAGTTTTCAGCCTGAATTTGCTGATTGTGCGCGATCAGGCGCTTATGGCCGCTCTTGATCGAGTTGCCGAAAACGCTTGCGTCATGGAAAAGTTGCTCGCGCTGCTGACTGTGCAGCTCGTCATCCAACTCGATGAAGGCGGGCATCGACACCTGCATTATGGCGCATTGCGACCTCGGTCGGAGCAGGAGCCATCCACCACAGTATCGAGCGAGACCGACGGCCTAAAGCAATGCAACCCTACCACTCGCTTCTGACGGGACACGGGAAAGTTAAACTGACTATGCCGCACTTACCCAGCCGTGCCGACCCGACCCAAAACGTTCCGGGGCGGGCAAACCCGCAACGAAGAGCCACCGGATCCCGTCAGTTCTGCGGCAGCGCATAGACTGCAACCATATCGCCCACCGCGGGTTTCAGGATTGAGTTGCCGCCCGAGACGAAGGCCACGTATTCGCGTCCTTTGTAATCGTAGATCGCGGGGTTTGCGACGACCGGCGCCTGAAGTTGCGAAGACCAAAGCTCCTTGCCCGTCTGGATGTCATACGCGCGGGCCTTGGCATCCATGCTCGCACCAATGAAGATCAGCCCCGATTTCGTCACCGCCGGGCCTCCGATCGTAGGCGAGCCCATGCTTTCGGGCATGAAGAACCCATATTTCTGCGAGCTTCCCAAGGGCTTGCGCCATTTGACATCACCGGTATGCATGTCGATGGCGACCAGTTCCCCGAAGGGCGGCTTCCAGCAGGGCATGCCGAGCCAGATCAGCGCGTTTCCAAGACTCATCCCGTAAGGTGCGCCGGTCTGCGGGTAGAAACCGTTTTCATTGCCCGACCCGCCCGCGTTCTTCTCGTAATCCTTGCGATCCCAAAGCTTGATATATTGCACGATATGGCTGGTGTTCACGACCGCGATCTGAGTCTGCGGATCGAACGCCACGCCGCCCCATTGCACGCCCCCGGCGCTGTCTGGATAGGCGAGCGTCCCTTCGCCCTTGGTCGTCGGAGGGGTATACATGCCGTGATAGGTCAGGTTCTTGAACAGCTTGGAACATTGCCCGCCCGAGATGATATCGGCAAGCTTCCAGACCTGGGGTTTCTTCGACTGATCGAGAAGCGGCGCGGGCTTCGTCGGGAAGGGCTGGGTCGGTGCGTAGACCTCCCCGTTGACCGAGCCGTCGCCCTGGGGAACGGGACGCTCCTCGATCGGCCAGACGTCTTTCCCGGTCTCGCGGTTCACCACGAAGAGGAACCCCATCTTGGTGCCCTGCATCAGCGCCGGGATTTGCTTGCCATCAACGGATATGTCCATCAGCGTCGGGGCCGAGTTGATGTCGTAATCCCAGATGTCGTGATGCACCCATTGGCGCGACCAGACCACCTTGCCGGTATCTAGATCAAGCGCAGTGGTCGAGGTGGCATAGGGGATCGCTTCGGTCCGGTTGCCGCCCCAGTAATTCGGCGAGGGCGAGGCCACCGGCAGGTAGACCATGTTCAGCCCCAGATCGACCGACATCGCGGTCCAGACATTGGCGGTGCCGGTTTTGCGGCGTATGCTTTCGGGTAGGGTCTCGAAGGACCATTGCAGCTTGCCGGTCTGCGGGTCGAGCGAGAACACCGCACCGGGAGGGGCTTCGGCCCATTCCCAGTCCTGCCCGGCCCAGCCGAGGATCAGGTGATTGCCTGCCACGGTCGGCGGTTGCAGCACCGACAGCGGAAAGCGGTCGTTCACCTTATTCCACTGGTTCACGTCCAGCACGCCATCCTTGCCAAAATCGGGGCAAGGCTTGCCGGTATCGGCATCAAGCGCGAACAGCTGCGCATCCATCGTGCCGATGTAGACGATCTTTTGGCAGACCTTGCCTGCAATGGGGTTTTTCGCCTGCCAATAGGCAACGCCCCGGTTCTTCAGCGCGGGCTGGGTCAGTGCTTTGAGGGTCGATTTGGTGTCAAAAGCCCATTTCTGCTTACCGCTGGCGGGGTCCAGCGCGAGCACCCGGTAAAAGGGCGTGCCGATATACAGCGTGTCATTGGCAAAGATCGGCGTGGCGGACCAGACCGTGGCAGGCTTGTCGCCCGTGCCGTCCGAGACATCGCCGGTATGGATCTGCCAGACTTTTTGAAGCTTTCCGACATTTTGCGGTGTGATCTGCGTGAGGGGCGAATATTTCTGCGCCGAAAGCTGGCCGTGAAAGCTGTCCCAGACCGGTTGATCGGGCACAAGCGGCGTGCCGTTGCGCGGGCGGGGGCTGCTTGCATATTGCGGCGGTGCGATCGCGTCGGCAACGCTCTGCGGGGTTTGTGGGGTGGTCGTACCGTTCGCGGGGACGGGCGTGTCGGCGGTGGCGGGGGTGCTGCCATCCGAGATGGTGGACTGGCTGGGCTGGGCAGGTGCGGTTTGCGCGCTGTCTTGCGCGGCGACACCTGCGCCCATCAGCGCCAGCACGAGCGAGAGGGAAATCGTCTTGCGGATCATGCGTAGGCTCCGGTCTGGTTGGAGGCGCGGCTGGAGGCGATGTCGTAAATCAGGCCGATTGCCGTGACCGCCATTGCCGCGATCAGCCACCATTCATGCAGGAAATAGCCAGCGGCGGCGGTCCCGATCACGCCGAGCGCTACTAAAACGCGCAAGGTGGTGCGCCAGCCGCCCGGCTCGCTCAGCTGAATGAGAATGGCCGCCAGCACGATCAAGACGCTCGAGGCAATCACAAGACCGGCTCCGAATGTGCCGGTGACTCCGGTCAGGGGGGTGACGAAATTCCATACCGCCACGGCCGCACCGGCCAAGCCGCCCAAGACCATCAGGATAGTGCGCGGCCGCGCTACTCGATTGGGATCTACCATCGTCTTACCCTTTTTGCGGTTAGACATAAAAAGCCAACCATCGGCCCTCACTCCGGTTCCATGAAAAGTGATTGCTCGCGAACTCGTGTGGAGAAAGTTCGGCGTATGTCTACCCGACAGCAGTGCTTTTCCAGCACTGCTGAAAACAACCGATAGCGAGATTTATCGATCCTGCAATTTTGCGCTTTGCTTTACCGAGCTAGCTTCCTAAGCATTGCTGCCCTCGGTGCAGATCGCGGCGAATGTCTTGTGTGGATGCTCCTGCATAGCAAGACAGTTTTGAGATGATCTGCACACTGGTCAGAAGCAGCCTTTCGTCCGGCCTATTCGCTCCTTCCTACCGTTGGATTTGTTGGTCGGCGTGAGGCCACGCGCATGGTGCAGCGATAACTAGGCCTGTTGATCAACAGACTTGATCTCGACAAAGCGCATCGTAGGCCGTGTGACGGCCGCACAGATCGCTTCGGCGTCAATTGCATCAGACTTTGCGCTTTTCACATAGGGTTTTGCATACATCGGCGGTATCAGACGCAGCTCATGGTCAAGCTGGCTAAGCCGAGACCAATCGTGGTAACTTGCATGGGCTGGCTCCTCTCAATTGCGGATTTAGACAACTGCAGTATGGCGCATTGCAACGTCGGTAAGAGCAGGAGCCATCCACCCCATGTGTAATCCAGCTTTACAGTTCAGGTGGCACGGCATCGGGAATGCTCCCGCCGGTTTGAGGGCCTAGGAAAAGCGTTATGCAGCAACTCTTGTTGCGCCATCACAGCGGCAACAGGGTGCTAAGTTGGAAAACGTCCAGTGCGGTCCCCGCCATGATCGCGCCGCCGATGACGGCGATCATCCCGATCCACACTGCGACGCCGCTGGGTCTGTCCAACAGCTGCACCTCCTCTGGCGGGGCGGCAAAATACATGATCCCCATCACCTTGGCGTAATAGAACAGCGAGGCCGCCGTGTTCGCCGCTGCCAGCGCGGCCAACCAGAGATAACCACCTTGGATCGTCGTCAGGAATAGCATCAGCTTGCCCAGAAACCCGACCGTTGGGGGGATTCCAACCAGCGATAAGAACGCCAGCACCAGCGCCGCCGCCGCAATCGGTTGCCGTCGCGCCAGTCCGGCATAATCTGCAAGCGCGGTGCGCCCGCGCAAATGTGTGACCACAGCAAAGGCCGCCAGATTGCCGATAGCGTAGCTTGCCCCGAAAGTCAGCAGTGCCGTCAACGCATCGGGACTGACCCCAAGCACCGTGATTGCCATTAGCAGATAGCCCGCCTGTGCGACCGACGACCAGCCGATCAGCCGACGGACATCGTCCTGCCAAAGGGCGGCGAGGTTCCCGAGTGTCATCGTCGCTGCAGCCAGCACCGCGATCAGAGGGCGCAGACCCAATGCCTCTGGCGGGATCAGATGCACCAGCCGCGCTAGGGCGATCGCCGCGCCGATCTTGGGAACCACGGTCAGAAAGGCGGCCGCGGGGGCCGGTGCCCCTTCTGTGATGTCAGGCAGCCAAGCGTGCACAGGCACTGCGCCCAGCTTGAACGCCACACCGATAACAATGAGCGCGAATCCCGCAAACAGCAGCGGCGACGCATCAACGCCGCCCGCGAAGAGGCGTGAGAGGTCGCCATAACTGCTGGTGCCCAGAAGTCCCAAGACCAGCGTCACGCCCGTTACCAACAGCGCGTTTGCCAGCGCGCCCATCAGAAAATATTTCATGCCCGCCTCGACCGACAATGCCCAGTCACGGTGCCATGCGGCCAGCGTGTAGCCTGTCACTGAGGATAACAGCACCGCGATCACCAGTTCCAGCAGATCGCCCGCGCCGGCCATCGCCATAGCGCCCAAGGCCGACAGTAAGAGGATCGTATAATATTCGCCGTGGCGGGGGTCGGTGCGAAACCATCCCGGGGCCAGCAGGATGCAGAATGCCGTGGCGATCAGGATCATCAGCCGTGCCCAGATGCTCGCCCCGTCCAGCGCCCAAGTGCCCGAGAAGGTGAAGCGGGTTGTGCCAATCTGGTTGACAAGCAGGACGGCGGCCACCGCGATGCCCGCTAGGGCGATCAGTGCCGCTCTGGCCTGCCAGCGGCGCGGCGCGAAGGTGGCAAACAATAGCGCCAGCACCGCTGCGACGATGATCGCGATCTCCGGGGTCAGGTCACCGATCGGCATACGTCAGCCTCCAACGATGGCGCGTGTGGCGCTGCCGATCAGATCGAGCAGCCAACGTGGATAGATGCCGATCACCACGACCAGGGCCAGCAGAACCGACAACACGACACTTTCGCGACGGCTGAGGTCCGGGAACCCCGCGCGCGCCGACGGCAGATCACCAAAGAAGACCTGTTGCAACAGGCGCAGGAACAAGGCGGCAGTTATCAGGATGCCCAGCAGGCCGATGGCGGCGATGACCGGGAACACTGCGAAGGTTCCGACAAAAATCTGCACCTCAGCCACGAAGCCGGCAAGCCCTGGCAGGCCGAGACTGGCGAAAGCCGCGATGACGGCGGCGACCGTCAGCTTTGGCGCGACCTTCGCCAGCCCGCCGAAAGCGTCAAGCTCGTAGGTCTGGCTGCGCGCCCAGATCCCGCCCGCGATGAGGAATAGCGCCCCGGTGATCAGGCCATGGGCGACCATCTCGACCACAGCGCCGGTCAAGGCCAGCGACTGCGCTTTTTCCACCCCCGCCAGCGACGCACCAGCAGTCGCGATGCCCAGCACGGTATATCCCATGTGGTTGACAGAGGTATAGGCGATGCGGCGTTTCAGATTGGTCTGCCCCAACGCGACGATGGCGCCCCATAGTATCGAGGCAAGCGCAAACAGCGCGATCGGCAGGGCATAGGCCGCGAAACTTTCACGCATCATTTGCAGGGGAATGCGGATCATGCCGTAGGTGCCCATTTTGAGCAGCACACCTGCAAGGATAGCGGAGACCGGACCGGGGGCTTTGACATGCGCGGGGGGCAGCCAGGTGTGGACCGGAAACAGCGGCGTCTTGATGGCAAAACCCACCATGAATCCAAGCAGGATCAATCCACCCTGAAAATCGTAGCCCGCCAGCGGCTGCGCCGCAATCAGACTGCGCATGTCGAACGTGATGGGGGCCATCGACAGCACCAGTCCGATGATCGCCAGCAAAATCGCGAGCGATCCGGCCAGCGTGTAGATAAAGAACTTCAGCGCAGCGCGTTGCGCGCCGTCATGTCCCCAGCGTCCGATCAGAAAAAACATGCCGACGAGGCTGAGATCGAAAAAGGCGTAGAATAACAGCAGGTCCAGAACCAGAAACAAGCCCAGCGACACGGATTCCAGAAACAGGAACCAGGCATAATAGGACACGGGGCGTTCGGGATTTTCCATCGGCCAGGAAATGCTTGCGATAAACAAAACGCCGCTCATCAAGGACAGGGCAAGCGACATGCCGTCGACCCCGACGCGCCACGCGATGCCAAGCGACGGAATCCAAGGCACCTCGGCAAGAAATTGAAAATCGGGTGCTGACGGGGCGGTGTCAAAACCGATCCAGACGATCAGCAACAGTGCGAATGACACGACAGATGCGCCGACCGCCACGGCTCTCGCTGCTTGGTGGCCCAGACGCGGTGAGACGAGCAGCGCCAATGCGCCCAGCATCGGGATGAGGATGGCAAGTGTCAGCATGTTATGCTCCTGCGGCGAGGATGGCTGCGACGACGAAGATGCCGCCGATGATATAGGCGTAGTAGTGGTGGGAGAGGCCGGTTTGCAGTCGACGCGAGTCGCGGCCCAGCAGGCCGAAAATGTTTGCGGTCCCTTCCGGCAAACCATCGGATGCGGCCTCGCCGAAACGGTCGGCCAGCTGTGACAGTGCATCGGCGAAAGCCGCCGTGGCGTTCAGGCCCGCATCCAGCAAACGGTCGTCGGCCTGGGCTGCGGCCCGGGCCAGCGCATCGACCGGCTGCACAACGCCACGATCAATCAACGTCGGAAGGCCCAGCCAATCCGAGGCCGCTGCGCTCGCGCCGGTGCGTCCCAGTGCAGGGGACTGATGCGCCAGATAAAACCCGGTAACCAGTCCGGCCGCCAGCCAGATCATCGAGATCACAAGCCCCGCCATTGTCCCCTCGGGTAGGGTTGCGCCCAAGGCATTCGCCAACACCGTGGCGGCGGGCGACACCCAAAGCAGGCTGGCAGCCAGTGTCAGCGTCACAAGGCTCGCGATGCCGACGGTTTCTTTCCAGCCGGGTGCCGGAATGTCACGCCCCTCCTTGTGGCTACGCCCAAAAGCCAGCAGGGCGAAACGGGTCGCATAGACGGCGCTGAGCCCGCCGCCGATCATCACGCTGAAGGCCAGCCAGAAACTGGTGTGCTCTGCGGCGCGGACGATCTCTTCCTTGCTCCATCCTCCGCCCGTCAGGGGCAGGCCCGCCAGACTGGCTGCAGCGATAACGGCCAAACCAGCGATCAACGGCATCACGCGGCCAAGGCGCATTCGATCAAGTCGGTAGCTGCCCGTGGCGTCGTGTGCTGCACCGGCGATTAGAAACAGCGGTGCCTTGAAGGTCGCGTGGAGCATCAGGTGCAAAATCGCGACGCCGGGATAGCCCGCGCCGACGGCGATGAACATGAAACCGAGCTGCGCCGAGGTGGAGGCGGCCAGCAACCGCTTTGAGTGGTTCTGCAACACCGCCGTCAATCCGCCCGCCAAGGCAGTCGTCAAACCGATAGCGATAGTCACAGCCTGCCAACCCGGAACGACCGACAGGAACGGTTCAAGGCGCGCGATGATGTAGGCCCCCGCTGCGACGAGCGTCGCTGCGTGCAGCAACGCAGATACCGACGTCGGGCCCGCCATGGCGCGAAACAGCCACGGCGCAAACGGCACCTGACCCGCTTTGGACGCCGCAGACAGCAGGATGCCGTATGCGACAAGGCCTTGCCACGGCCCCGACAGCGTGGCGATGCTGGCGTAATCGAACGACCCCGTGCCCGCGAACAGCGCCATCGCGGCAACAAACAGGCCCAGATCGCCGAACCGTGTCATGACAAAGGCGTAGAGCCCCGACTGCGGATTTTCTTTGTCGGTCCACTTGTGAGAGATCAGGGCCCATGAACAGGCGCCAATCAACTCCCATCCGATCAGCAGGGTCAACAGATCGTTGGCAATAACAACAAGCTGCATCCCACCGGCAAACACGATCATGAGGCCGGTGAGACGGGCAAGTCCTTGTCGCGCCTCATGCTGGGTTGCGTGGGAAATAACGGCCAGCGCAATGACCGGCACCGTCACGGCGAGCGCCGCCGACAGGGGCGTCAGGGCGGCGGTCAAGCGGATCGCGTCGGACCAGGTCAGCGTCGCGCTCCAGCCCTGCACCACAGCCAAAACCGTCAGAATCAATGTCACACTCACGACGCCACCTGCGAGAACGCCGAGGCTGGTGCGCGATCGCGCGCCCAGCGTCGCGATCAGCGCACCAGCCACGATGGGCACAAGGGAAACCAGCCACAGCATCAGTTTTTCATCGTCGTGAGGGATTCCGTCACGTCCGCCTGTCGTTTGCGGTAAACGGCCACGACCAAGGCAAAGCCGATGGCCAATTCGACCGCCATCACCGCCATGATCAGGATCGCCAGCAACTGCCCCTTTGGCAGACCCGCTAGGGTGAAGGCCCAGAAACCAACCGTGGCAAGCAGCGTGCCGTTCAACATCAGTTCGAGCCCCATCATCAGCATGACGAAGGATTTTTGCGAGAGCGCGCCGAACAGACCGATGCCGAACAGGGCCGCAGACACGATGAGGATGGCCGTCAGGGTCATATCAGTGCCCTCCGCCGTGATGGCTATGCCCGGAACCTGCGTCGACCTTGCGACCGGCGGGGGCTCCACCCTCGGTCAGACCCGGTGGCTGCGCGCCCTGACTGCCTGATCCGAAACGCCCGCTGGCGCTTGACAGCACGACTGCGCCAACCATCGTCGCCAAAAGGGTCACGCCCGCTGTCTCGAAGATCAGCATGGAATTTCCCAACAGTTCGGTTCCCAGATCGCGCAGCGTCTCACCGCCGGGCGGCAGCGGGCTGACAGGCAGTGCGGTCGTCAGCACGGCCACGCTTAGCCCGACAAAACTCGCGACTCCCGCGCCGATCGAAAAGCGATACTGGTGAACCATCTGCATCGGGTTCAGCCCCGCAGGATTCATCATGAACATGATCATGAACAGGCCCATGACCATCATCTCGACCGCCATCATGAAAACGGTGGCCACACCGATGTAATCCGCCGACAAAAGCAATGCGATGGCACCCACGGCGATGAAGGAAACCATCAGCGCAAATGTCGCGCGGATCATGGAGTCGACGCGGAACACACGCCATCCGCTCCAGATCGCAAGCGCCGACAGGGCGTAGAACAGAATACTTGTCATCATAGTGCCAAAACCCCCGCTAGGATCAGATCAAGGAATGACAGCGGCAACAGGCCGATCCAGATCAGCCCCATCATGCGTGCGACAGGCATCCGAGCCAGCAGATGCGACAGGCCGATCACGACTGTCATGATGGCCAGTGTCTTGATTGCCAGCCACAGCGGGCCTGGTAGCACTGGCCCCAGATAGCCGCCCAGAAATACGCTTGCGGCAACGGCTGAAAATCCTGTCAGCATTACCAGCCGTGCGATCTGCCAGCCCAAGCGATCCGGCCCCGATGCCTCGACCGAGGTGCCGCCCGCCAGATCGGCGCTATCGGCATAATCAAACGGGCCGCGCAGCGTTAGCGACAGACCCAAGAGGATGAACAGCGGTAGACCCAGCGGTTGGCGGATCACGTTCCACACGCTTGACTGCGATGTCACGATGTCACGCAGGTCCAGCGATTGCGCCGGTAGTGCGGCGGCAATCAGAACGAACATGCTGAGCAACATGATTGGCAGCCCGATCGCGACATAGCGATAAGCCCCGATCAACGCCAGCGGTGCATTCGGCGACCAGCCGTGCAGGAAGACAACGACGACAACAAGCGACTCGCAGGCACCCCATGCCACGACGCTGGTGGGCAGGGCGATCAGCGTCGTGTCCGGTCCGATCGGCACAAGCGCCAGCCCGACCAGCCCAAGCGCAAAATATCCGGCGATGGACAGCAGCGCATTCAGCCGGTCCGGGGCCTCGGTCGTCAGGCGCTGTTGGCTCAGCCACAATGCGGCCGTGCGCAGCGGGGTAAAGGCGGGCGACACCGTGCCGCCGCCAGCGATCCATCCACGGCAGACCGCGTCGAGAGTCGCAGCGGCCCAGATACTGGCGATCAGGAAGGCAAACAGGCCAAGGATGGCGAGCACAACAATCATCCCATGTGCTCCGCATGCATGTCGTGGTCGGCATGGGTGGCGTCATTTGTGCTGTCCGGCGGTGCGTCCATTCTGGCGCAGACGCCTCGCAGCGTCGCGTTGTCCAGACTGTTGATGACCAGCAGCGCCTCGTGCCATTCCAGCCCGACCAGAAGATCGCCGAGTGTCATGTCGGTGTCGGACGCAGGGGCGGTTTGGAGCCCCGTCACCATCGCATCGAACCGTGACCGCACGTCGGATCCGTCGGGCAACCGGCCCAGATCCGCAGGGATCGCTGCGCGCGCCCTTGACAGTCGAACGAGCCTGCGAAATGTGCCGTCACCCTTTTGTCCGTGGAGTGAGCGCAAGGCGAGCGCCGACAACCCCAGAAGCCGAAGCAAACGCTCCCGCGCGGCCGTATCGCCCTCGAAGGGAGGATGCGCCACGGTGACCGCTTGGATCATGTCCCCCTGCAAAGTCAGCGTTAACGCCAGTCCAGCGGGGAACATCGGCAGGAACGGACCAAAATCGGCGGTATAGGCGTCCAGAGATAATCCGTCCCGAATGTCGTCGTCGGTCTTCGCCATCGGGCGCCCATATGGCGTGCCGCCCATCATGCCCTTGCCGCCCTGCCCATGCGGCCCGATGCCGCGCCATTCGTTCGGTGGTGCGTCGGGCAAGATATCGGCCTCGCTCGGGCGATCACCTGCGAGGAGGTCGGCGAAGGTGGCGCTCAGAGCGTTGGCGATGTCGTCGCTAGCGTCCACCTCCACAGCATTTGAAAAAGGCTCCATCGCATGCGACTGCCACAGCACGGTGGCCCGCGGATGTGGTAACTGGTCGTGGAGGCGGTTGAGGCAATCGGCCAGCGCGCTTGGTATACGCCCGGAGATCAGCAAGATACATGCCGCGCGCGGGCTGTCCACAACGTGGATCGCAGGATTCAGCGCCAGCCGCGCCAGCGCATCGGGCGCACTTTCGCCCTGCGCGATGAACACAGGTACCGGCGCACGGGCGGCGAGGCGGCTGATCCAACTCATTCCCACCGGAAGATCCCCTCGCGCCAGCCGTAGAGAATTCCCACCGACAGGATTGCCAGGAACATGCCCATTTCGGCCAGCGCCTTGCCGCCCTCGGCGACATAGACGACGGCCCAAGGATACATGAACATCATCTCCATCTCGAAGGCGACAAATAGCAGGGTCATCGTATAGTAGCGCACGTGAAACCGCTGCCAGGCGTGGGTCTGCGGGTCGCCGCCGCCCAACACAGGGCGTTGCTGGGGCGCTGTCGCGGAGCCGGCGAAATCCGACCAACCCGCTGCCCGAAGAACGCCGACGAACAGGACAGCCAAAGCAAGAATTCCAGCGATGGAAATGATCGTCGTCATCCGTTTTGCTTATTCCTTCTCATTCGACGCCTTGCTGCGCTCGATAGGACAACGACCCTCCAGCGCTGGAAGGTTCCTGATTTTTTGCTCTCTCACAAATTTTCGTCACGCGGCTAAGCTGAAAAGGCCAGCAGCTTGTTACAAGGCTTTTTGCCGTATGAATTCAGCATCGCGCGGACATAGATATGCCGCGAGCGCTGCGCATCGCCGGATAGCGAAGAGGCCGTTTGCCAGCGTCGACATGTATAGTCATCCCACGGCCTGTCAGCGCACACCTGCAAAACGACAGCGATATCGAGCCGGGACCGAAAGATTCCGCAGATCGTCTAGCTCCTCCGAGTTCTCGCCGCATGAGCAGTTGATCTCTGGAGATGAGTTGACCCCTCCCGAAGCGCTTCCTGAACTACTCGAAGGGGCGCGTTGAGTTGGTGGCTTGCTGGGAAGTGGTGGCGTTCGATGAATTCGCAGAACGCTAGAAAACCGCCAAAAAGGGGCTCGTCAACATCATGAAGAACGACAATGCGAACAAGATCTTCACACGGAGAGTAAATCCGATGACGCTTGTTTCTTCGAATTGCTGCAAAAAGTTATAAATCTCCACCCTCGGGAAGCTGCGACGCGGCAACGGAACGCTCGATCAATTACGTATGTTGTGGGCCGATCGAGTGTGAGGTCAAAGGGGCCACGAGCAGTCTATGGAGGTGCTCGCGTTCGGCCCAAACGTTTTATTAAACTTCGCAAATCCCACCTGTCCGTAAGAGGTGCGCTGGCAGTCATGCAGCACAAGCGAGAGGCAGGGGGCGTGAAAAGTGCGAAGGGTCAAGGTGAAACGAACGAGATTTCAAATGCCGAACTGTTAGAGCTTGAGCGTGACGTGTTGGTGCCCGCAGCATTGGAGTAACAGATCGCACTCGACAATTGCGCCAAGATCAATGCCTGCATCATCCTTGAAATGGCAAACGCACCCGTGTCACCGGAGGCCGATAGAACGCTGAGCGAAGGAGAGAAAATCATCGTGCCCGATTTGGGATGGCGCGGACGAGAGCGTCCGTATCATCAATTCAGGGCGCGAGATATTCACACACTCCAAATTTCTTGGCGAATGGGGTTGATGCACCGTCCCACGCTTTCAGCGTCTTGTGAGGATGATCCACTCACCAATATTTTCGCGATTGATGAAGCCCACGAGACGTCCCGCCCGGTCCAGCACCGCGACGATGGGGGCGGACCCTGCCGCCAAAGCGTTCAGTACCGCGTCCATCCCGGTCTCAAGCGTCACTGTTGGAACGTCTTCGATCATAACCGTTGAAACAAGTTCGGCGCGATGCTCGGCCTCTGGGTGGGACAACACTCTGGCCCGCGTCAGCACCCCGACCAGCCGCCCGTCGGCGGCCAGCACGGGAAATTCGGATTGAGAGCTGTGCAAGATCGCTTGCGCGGCCATTTCAAGCGTCGCGTCTGGCGCAAGGGTCTGAAATGTAGTGATGGCCGCATCGCGCGCCTTTGCGCGATGGGCCAGACCGCGCATCACCGCATCCGAGCTTTCCGCCCCGGCCGCGAAGAAAATGAACACCGCGATCAGCACCAGAATGGGGTTGCCCCCGGTTAGCCCCCAGAACGCGAACAGAAAGGCGATGATTTGCCCGGTGCGCGCGGCAAGTTCTGTGGCCTTGATCCGGTCCATGAAGATCGAGAGGACGGCACGGAACACCCGGCCGCCATCCATCGGGAAGGCCGGGATCATGTTAAAGGCAACCAGCAGGAAATTGACCAGCGCCAGCCGCCCCCAGAAATCCTGCGACGCATTCTCCAGCGATTGCAGATCGCCCAGCCGGGTGGCGGCGCCCAGAAGCCCCGTCAGCAACAGCCAGATCACGACATTCACGGCCGGTCCCGCAAGCGCGATCAGGATTTCCTGCCGCGGGTTTTCGGGGATCCGCTCTAGCCGCGCCAGCCCACCAATTGGCAAAAGCGTGATATCGGGCGTCTTCACCCCGAAGCGCGCCGCCATCGTGGCATGGCCGAACTCATGCAAGACCACACAGGCAAAGACAGCCAGAATGAACAGCACGCTTGTCGTTGCGGCTTGCGGGCCCTGCGTGGCCCAGGCGCCCGCCGCAATCCAGATCAGCAGCAGAAAGAAGGTGACATGCACCCTGAGTTCCGTGCCCCGGATTTTCCCGATCGAATAGGACCAACGCATATCATCTCCTGATCCAGAGGCCCGGCGATCGCAACTCTCGCGCGCCTGCGTCCTGTCATTTCATCTGCCAACAGTCTGGGCGCGGGGGCACCATAGGGCAAGGTGTTCCGCACTCCGCCTGTCGATTTGCTCTTCAAGACGCAGAGGTTGAAGCTCCGTGTGATGCCTGCGGTTTGCGGCATGTCGGACGGCATCGCATGTCTTTGCGCTGACGGAAGCATATTTCCCGATGTGGCGACTTGATTTGAATCAGCGCGAAGCTGGCAGCGGTGCCATATCTTGGCCGCGAATCCGGAAGCGACGCGAGTGCAAAAGAGAGGCCGTCTTGGCCCATTCGCAGCCAATCGCAGGCCAAAAGATGGCCGGTCCGCATGTCTTGGATTTTGGAAAGGTGACACATGATGGGCAAAACGCCAACGCAAGCAAAACACGTGCCGTCTACCAGTTCAACCTCGGCCACCCATAGTCAGGCTGAACGGATGCAGCTTCTGGTGTGCATCGAGGATGATCAGAGGTCCGCTGGAGCCATCTCACATGTGCAAACCATTGCGCAGGCGCTGGGCGGCGACGTGGTCTTGCTGCATTTCCTTGAGGCGGCGGAAAAGGGCGGCGCTCCGCTTGATCCTGTTGATTGGGAGATCCGCCGACGCGTGGCCAATGATGTGCTGACCAACTTGGCTCAGAAGTATCAGACGGCGGACCACGCGATTCAGGTCGCGGTTCTTGAAGGGCGCCGCATCGATCAGCTTTGTGGCTATGCGGCGCGTCATCCCGGTGGCATCACAGCCTTTGGTCGCATCGAGGGCGCCGAGGGGCTTCATGCGTGGCGCGCTGCGCGTTGTTTGGTGGATGCCGATATCGGATCGATCCTCATGGTGCCAAGCGCCGCCTTCACCACCGCGCCCACGCGCTACGCCTGTGTCTTTGTCGCGCTGGACGGGTCGAGCGTCTCAGAGAGCGTGATCCCCAGCGCCGCCGCCATCGCCAAGCAGCAGAACGCAAAGCTTATCGTCTGCCATGTCGTTCCCGATCCGGGCAGCATCAATATCGGTCTGCAAGACCGCGAGTTGCAGGACCTGCAGATGCGCCTTGTGAAGCGCGCGAAGACAGCCGCGCGGACCTATCTTGACCGGATCAACGACATGCTGAAGGGCTACGGAACGCCAGCGACGACGACGATGATCGTCGAAGGGGATGCGCGTAAGTCCCTGCTCAAGACGATCCGGGAACGGGGCGGCGATCTGCTGATCATGGCGTCGCATGGTCAGGGTATGGACCCGACTCTTCCGTCGGGCCATGTTGCGAGTTTCATCCTGGATCACGCCGATATTCCGGTGCTCATGATGCGACCGCAGCGCAATTCGGGGGATGCGCATGTCTCTGCCGAACCCGTCCATAAAGGCACGCGCCAGCCTGCGGATACAGAGACATGACCCTTGTCGAGCCGACAGAACAGGCGGCGGACTGGACGATTGGTATTCGCGCCTTTGCGGCATCGCAAAAGACCATCGACGGGCCGCCAGCCGAAATCGGGATCTACC
>NZ_CAJYBT010000040.1 GCF_913064665.1 uncultured Thioclava sp. | reverse complement strand
AAAAAGCCGCCCCGGAGGAGCGGCTTTGTTGCGCTGCAAGGCGTCGCCCTGAAAGCGCTGATTATTTCGCGAAGTCGGTCGAGATCGAAGCCGAACCGAGATAGTCGCCGATGCTCGAAGTCAGAACGCCGGTCTTTTTGCTCACCAGCGTCATCGCTGCGGCGCCCAGGCCGACAACAGCTGCGGTCAGAACAACCCAGTCAACGGTCACTGCGCCGTCTTCTTCGTTGTGGAACTTCTTGAGTTTGAAAAATTTCATCATGGGTCTCTCTCCTAAGGTTGCTTTGCACATCCGCGGTTCGAGTTCTCGACCAGTCCTGACCTTGGTCCCCGTCTTGCGGCATGGGGACATAAGGAACCCAGAAGGTGGCGGGATTGGGGCAAGGTTCGGGCGTTTTTACGAATGCTTAACTTTTATGGGGTGATATGGTTAAGCTTTTGTAATTAAACAAAAAACCAATTTTACTAATTTTTGTCCGTGATGCGCATTGCTGTTGCCCGGTCGCCTCTTTGCCGCGAATCGTCCCGCTGAGTGCTTGATTCTCTAGATTTTTTTGCCCGGTTTTGCCTATAAACGCTTCAGACGTGGCCGATAGAGCTGCGCGGGGCAACGAGCGGGTGGCGCAATGCGCGCGATACAAGCAGTGACGATTGCGGTCTTTGCGGCGATGGCCGCATTGCCGGCCCGGGCCGATATGTCCGCGCCGACGGGGAGCCATTGGCAGGCAAAGCGTTTGGTGCCGCCCAAACCGGGCACTAAACGGTTCATCACGATTCAAATCGACCCCGTTGAGCAAAAGCGCGAACTGGCCGCGATGGCGAATGCCCCCTGGCAGCCCTTGACCAAGCCGTCCACAGATACCGATCCAAAGTCGAGCACCGGGCCAAGTGCACCCAAAGGTCGCGCGAAATATTCTTGGTATTGGAAAATGATCTCGCCCAAGATCGAAGACCGCGCGGGGCGCTTTGACTCTGCGGTGGCCGCTTTGTCGCAAGGACCCAAAGGCGTGGGGGTGAACGCGCCGCGTTTGGCGGATCTCGCCCAGATCGCGCGCGCCCACGGCAGAGATATTCTAAAGGCCACGATCGGCACCGAAGTTTCGCCCGCGCTTGTTCTGGCCATGATCTCGGTGGAATCGGGAGGCAACCATGCGGCGGTCAGCCATGCGGGGGCGGTTGGGCTGATGCAATTGATCCCGGCCACTGCCGATCGCTTTGATGTCGCAGATAGCAAGGACCCAGCGCAGAACATTTCGGGTGGCGTCACCTATCTGGACTGGCTGATGAAAGAGTTTGACCGCGATCCGCTGATGGTCATCGCGGCCTATAACTCGGGCGAGAACAACGTGAAGAAGAATGACGGCGTTCCGCCCTTTGCGGAGACGCGCGACTACGTGCCCAAGGTGCTGGCGGCCTGGGCGGTCGCGCGGGGCTTGTGCATGACGCCGCCGCAGCTGGTCAGCGATGGCTGTGTGTTTCGAGTGAAAGGCTAGGAATGGATCAGAAAAGACCGCTTGTGCTTGATGTCGACGGCACATTCTTGAAAACCGATCTTTTGTTCGAAGCGTTCTGGGCTGGGTTGGGTCGTGCGCCGTTCCCGACATTGCGCGCGGCAGCCCGATTCTTTTCGCAGCCCGCCAAGCTCAAGGCCGAATTGGCGCGTATCGTAACCTTGCGCCTTGATCTGATGCCGGTGACGCCTTCGGTGGCCGCCGAGGTCAGGCAGGCGCAGGAAGAGGGGCGCGAGATTGTGCTGGCCTCGGCTTCCGATGAGACACAAGTCAAGGCGCTGGCTGCGGCGCATGGTTTGTCCGAACATGTCTTTGCCTCCGATGGGGAAACCAATCTCAAAGGCGGGGCCAAGGCGCAGGCTTTGGTCAATGCCTATGGTGAGAAAGGATTCGACTACGCGGGGAACGAAGCCACTGATATGGCGATCTGGACCCATGCCGAGCGTGCGCTGGTCGTGGGTGATGTTGCAGCGGCCAAATCTTTGCCCAAGGTCAGCGAACTTGAGGGCGGTTGGTCGTGGCGCGCGCTCATCAAGGCGATTCGGCCCCATCAATGGGTCAAGAACGTGCTGCTCCTGCTGCCGCTGATCGCGTCACACCGCTTTGACATGATCACGCTGGGGCCGATCTTGCTGGGCATCATTGCGTTCTCTTTCGCGGCCTCCTCAATCTATATCATCAACGATCTGCTCGATCTCGAAGCGGACCGGCTGCATCCGACGAAATGCCGTCGTCCCTTCGCGAGCGGGGCCGTGCCGATTAAAATTGGCATGATGGCGTTCGTGGTGTTCGCTCTCGGGGCGCTCGCTATTGCCGGGGCACTCAACACGGCCTTCTTCGGCATCGTGGTGTTGTATATGCTCACGTCGCTGGCCTATTCGTTGAAACTTAAACGGATGCGCTGGGTCGATATCGCCACGCTCGCCTCACTTTATACGATTCGCGTCGTGGCAGGGGCGGCGGCGGGGCAGGTCGATGTGTCCGTCTATATGCTGATCTTCATCTTCCCGGTATTTATCGCGCTGGGATGTGTCAAACGGCTGACCGAATTGACGCTTGCCACCTCGGACGAGCGCTTGCCCGGGCGCGGCTATGGTCGACAAGATCGGGGCGATTTGTTGAACGTCGCGGGGCTGGGCGTGTTTGCTGCGCTGTTGGTGTTTTTTCTCTACAGCGTCTCGGTTCAAGGCGAGATGTTATATCCCGACACCTGGCTGATGTGGATCGCGATGATCCCGCTGGGCTGGTGGTTGATCCGAATGGTTGCGCTGGGCTGGTTTGGCAAACAGGATTACGACCCGATCGTCTTTGCCATGCGTGACAAATTCGGGCTGGGGCTGATCATGATCATGCTGTCGCTGATGTTTTGGGCGGCTGGCCTTTGGGCGATCTGGTTCGGCGGCTAAGTATGGCGGCGCGCTGGGGGTTTCACACCCCCAGACCCCCGTGGAGTATTTCGCGCTAGATGAAAGAAATCCTCATTTCATCTAGCTCAAAATACTCCCGCCGGAGGCATCCTACGCTGAGGAAAAGCCTCAGATCGACATTTTCTTGAAAATCGGTTCGGGAATGACGCGGATAATCCCCATCACGAGCCGCCAGATTTTGCGTGTATAAAGAACGTTGGTTTTACGCTTCAGGCCGTTGAGGATGTCCTCGGCCACCGCGTCCGGCGTGGTCATGAGCGGCAGTTTCATGCCGTAGGTCATGGGTGTGTCCACCGGGCCGGGTTTGATCGTCATCACATGCACGCCCGAGCGGCCCAGCCGGTTGCGCAGCCCCGAGAGATAGGTCGCAAAACCCGCTTTGGCGGCGCCATAGACATAGTTGCCCAGCCGTCCGCGATCCCCCGCGACCGAGCCCACGCCCGCAATCGCGCCGCAGCCGCGTTCCTCCATCAAGGGGGCAAACATCGTCAAGAAGGTCGCAGGGCCCGTCAGGTTGTCGGCCAGAACGCCTTCGATCATGTTCGGATTCGCGTCGATCACCTCTTGGTCGGGCATTGAGCCGGTGAAAACGGCGCAGTTCAGTTCGCCCTCTTCATCGCGCAGCCGCGCAATAAGCTGGCCGTAATTGCTGGCGTCGCGCGCATCAAAGCTCATCACCTCGGCCATGCGAGCTCCGCGCAGGCGGCAATCGGCGGCGATTGCCTCGAGCTCGCTTATATTGCGACCCGCCAGAAACATTGCGTGGCCTTGGGCGGCGAGTTTGCGGATCACAGCGCGGGCAATTCCCGAGGTTGCGCCCAAGATAATCCAACTGCTGTTCATGTCGCACTCCTAAGTTTCAATCGGCGGGTCATGTCGGTTTCCAATGCCCCCGCCGGGTCGGCCTTGGCCACTTCTGTCTGCCATTTCGGCAAGTCTGGATACATCGCGGCGATCTGTTCGCCTTGAGCCAGACTGTCCTTGGCGAAATATAGTCTGCCCCCCGCCTCGGCGGCGCGCGCCTCGAGCCGTTTGATCAGGTCGCGCGCGGCGGGGCGATTGGGGAAATCGATGGCGAGTGTATAGCCCTCCATCGGGAAGCTGAGATACCCCGCGCGACCCGGTCCCATCCGTTTGAGAACGGCCAGCGGCGAGGCCAGCCCAGATCCCGCGATTTCAGCCAGCATCGCGCGCAGGCTGTCTGCGGCCTCAAGCGGCACGACGCATTGAAACTGGTGAAAGCCGCGCTTGCCATAAAGCCGGTTCCAGTCGTGGATTTTGTCGAGCGGGAAGAAGAAATCTTGCAATGGGCGCACGACCGAGCGGCCCCGCGCGGGCACGCGGTGAAAATACGCCCAGTTGAAGGCGCGCACGACGGGGGCTGCCAATGCGAAATGCGGGGCGTCCAGCGGCACTTTGCGCGCGCCCTTTCGCGGCTTTACAAGGCCCGCGGCGCTTTCGCCTTCTTCGACAATCCCGCGCCCAAGTGCATCGCCCGTTGCGGTGGCGTCGATCCAGCCCACGGTGTAGCTGGCGGTGGAGGCATCCAGCAGCGCCAGATGGGTCTCCCAATCGGGTGCGCGGCGTTCGGTCACCAGCATCACATCGCCTGCGCAGCGCTGCATCTGGATCGTCGCGCGCAAGATCACGCCAGTTTGGCCAAGGCCGCCCAGCGTTGCCTTGAACAGCGCAGTGCCCGGTTTCACGACCCGTTCGCGGCCCTTTTGCAGCAAGACGAGTTCGCTGACATGTTGGCCAAAGCTGCCCATATGATGGTGGTTTTTGCCATGCACATCTTGCGCAATACATCCGCCGATCGTGGCGAACCCGGTGCCGGGCATTACGGCGGGCAGCCATCCGCGCGGCGCGAAGGCGCTCGCGATTTCGCCGATCCGTGCGCCCGCCTCGACCTGCAATTGGCCGGTGTCGGGATCAAAGGCGATGAAGCGGTCGAGGCTGCTCATATCCACGGCGCGGCCATCGGAATTGAGCGCGGCATCGCCGTAAGAGCGACGCATGCCAAAAGCCGGCGCGGCTTCGAGCCGGTTTAGGGCCGCGCGTGTATCGGGGCGCGCAATCGCGCCTTTGGCACGCAGTGCGCGGCCCCAACCGGCATATTCGCTGTCTTTCCAGTCCATCATACTGCTCGTGTCATGGGGCCTTATATGCGGCCCTTTTGAGAGGCGCGCTCGGCCAGCGGAAACACCGCCAGACCGATTGCGATGGCAAACCACAAGGTGGTCAGCCGAATAATGGCGGTGGCGGGCACCGAGACTTCAAGCGGCACACCATCGAGCGAGAGCAGCGCGACCATTGCGGCCTCTGCCCCGCCTAGCCCGCCGGGCGCGCCCGTTAGCCCGCCTGCCAAAGTCGAAAAGACAAAGATCGCGACCGCTTTCCACAGCCCGATATCGGCCCCCATCCAGCCGAGCAGCAGATGAAAGGCATAGCCCTCGGCCAGCCAGCCGATCAGGCCAAAGCCGAGCGCGATGATGAGCGTGGGTCCATGGGTAAAGCGCTTGAGCGAGCGTGCCGCCCCGCGCGCGCGGGCAAAGATGCGCGCAGCCCGGCCGCTGGCGCGGTACGAATAGGTGATCAGCGCGGCCAGAAGGCGCGGGCGCGTGACAATGATCGCCGCGCCAAAGGCCAGCAGCGTGACAGGCAATGCGCCCGCGATCCCGCCTGCGGCAAGCGAAACCGACAGCCCCAAGATGAGCGCCATCACGGCCAAATCTCCGGCACGATCCATCAGCACCAGCGGCGCGGTGCGTTCCACCGCCCAACCGGTTTCGCGTTTGAGCCAGCGCATCCGCACGAGTTCCCCAACGCGTCCCGGGGTGACGGACATCGCGAACCCACCCAGGAAGTGGCGCGTATTCTGGATCAGAGTGGTGGGCAGGCCAAGACGGCGCGCCAGCACATGCCAGCGCAGGCTGCGCAACAGGTAATTGGCCAGCGACAGGCCCAAAAGCCCCGCAATTTGCCACAGATGAAGGCGCGAAATCTGGGCCAGCGTTTCGCGCCATCCGGTGGCCGAAACCAAGCCGATCAGCCCGGCCCCCAGCAACGCCAAAAGTCCACCCAGCAATGCGCGGTCGCGCCATTTGCGGGGCAGGGGTGGGCTTGGGGCCGGAATATCAGAACTGGTGCTGCTCATTTGCCCCGAATTTAGCGACAGATCGGGGCAGGAATATGGCGTTGTTTTGCAAAGGGCGACAAAATTTAAGGGGCGGCTCGTGATAAGCCGCCCCTTTCAGATGTTTGGCGCGCAGGGCTTAGCCCAACACGGATTTCACAGCCTCTGCGGTGGTCGCAACGATCTGATCGGCCTCGGCTTCGGTGAGACAAAGCGGCGGCGCAAAGCCCAAGATGTCGCCTTGCGGCATCGCCCGCGCGATCACGCCGCGCTCGACCATTGCACCCGCCAGTTTCGCGCCGATCTTGTCGGCGGGATCAAAGAAGGTCCGGGCATTGCGATCTTTCACGAACTCAATCGCGCAGAGCATCCCCTCGCCGCGCACATCGCCGACATGGGCATGATCGCCAATCGCGTCGCGCATCGCATCGTTTAGGTATTTGCCCACCGATCCAGCATTGGCGACCAGCCCCAGCTTGTCGATCAGGCGCAGGTTGGCCACGCCCGCCGCCGCCCCGATCGGGTGCGCCGAATAGGTCCAGCCATGGCCGATCGGGCCGTTTTCATCGGTGCCTTGTTCCAGCACTTTCCACATCTTCTCGCCCACGATGGAACCCGAGAGCGGCGCGTAGGCCGAGGTCAGCCCCTTGGCGATGGTGATCAGATCGGGCTTCATGCCGTAGTGATCCGAGCCAAACATCGTGCCGAGCCGGCCGAACCCCGTGACCACCTCATCGGCGACCAGCAAGATGTCGTGCTTGTCCAACACGGCCTGAATCGCGGGCCAATAGCCTGCGGGCGGGGGCACGATGCCGCCTGTGCCCAGAACCGGTTCACCGATAAAAGCGGCGATGGTGTCTGCGCCCTCGCGCGCGATCAGCGCCTCAAGCTCGGCCACGCAATGGGCGGTGAATTCGGCTTCGGACATCTCGGCCTTAGGGCGGCGGAAGTAATAGGGCGCCTCGGTATGGATCACCTGCGCCAGCGGCAGATCGAATTTCTTGTGAAACAGCTCCAGCCCGGTCAGCGAGCCGGTCATCAAGCCGGACCCGTGATAGCCCCGCCAACGCGAGATGATTTTCTTCTTCTTGGGGCGGCCAAGGATGTTGTTGTAATACCAGATCAGCTTGACGTTGGTTTCGTTCGCATCCGACCCCGACAGGCCAAAATAGACCTTGGACATGTGGGCGGGCGCGCGCTCCAGCACCATATGGGCCAGCGTGATCGAGGCCTCGGTGCCATGCCCGACATAGGCGTGATAATAGGCGAGTTCCTTGGCTTGCTCGGCAATCGCCTCGGCAATCTCGGTGCGGCCATAGCCGACATTCACGCAATACAGCCCCGCGAATGCATCCAGCAGCTTGTTGCCGTCGCGATCCTCGATGAACACACCATTGCCGCCAGTGATGATCCGGGTTGGGGATTCGCCGCGCGCATGCTGGGCGAGATGGGTCGAGGGGTGGAAAAAGCTCTCGCGGTCCCATTTGTCGAGTTGGTCATTGGTCAGCATTCTGTCTCCTTTGGCGGTCGGGCCGGGTCGCGGCACATATCGGTTCCGCCCAACTCACGCGAGTTGGGGGGATTCGAGTCCTCTCGAGACTGACGGAATTCCGGAGGGATGGCAGTCCAAAAGGACTGCTTCGGCGCTGGATGCGGACTGAAATTGTCGCCCGCGCTAGTCCGATTGGCCTGCAAGCAGGGCGAACGGCGGCGCGGCGGGGCCTTTGACCTGCTTGGTCACGATATAGGTGAAATAGCGCCCGATCCCGATCCGGCCATCCAGCATCGTGTCGATCAGGGTTTGGTAGGATTCGATATCGCGGGTGATGATCTGCAGTAGATAGTCGAAACCGCCCCCCAGCGCCCAGCAGCCTACGACCTCATCATGGTGATCAAGCGCGCGCTCGAAGCGCTGGAAGCTGGCCGCGGTGTGATCGCTCAGTTCGGCGGCCACGAACAGCGTCACATGCGGGCCAAGTTTACGCAGGTTGAATTCGGCGGAATAGTGGGTGATCAGCCCATGCTTTTCCAGCTTCTTCAGCCGCTCCCAAGCCGGGGTGGCCGAGAGGTTGATCTTCTCGGCGAGAACCGCCTTGGAGACGCGCCCCTCGCGCGCCAAAATACGCAGAATTTCGATATCGCGATGGTCGAGCTTAATCATGTGGCTGACCCTACACCGCTTTTCGGGGCTGTCCATCCTCCGAAGTGATGACCCTTCGAATCGGCTATTTGCGCTATCGTTTTGCCCTGAATCATTTTGGGGGATGGGATCATGAATGCTTTGGTTTGGGCCATTTTCCTGCTGGCTTTGCCCAGCGTGGCACCCGCACAAAGCTTCAATTGCGCCAAAGCGAGCAGCCCGGCGGAAAAGGCGATTTGCGCCAATCCGCGCTTGGGAAAACTGGATGTGGCGCTGAGTGCGGCCTATGCCAGCCGTCTGAAATCGCTTTCAAAGGCAGATCAGGGGGCGCTGAAGGCGGAACAGCGCGCGTGGGTTCAGGTGCGTAAGGCCTGTTACGGCAACCCCGATTGCCTGCGCCCGTTGATGGCCGATCGCATTGCCGCGCTCAGGGCGCCGATGCGCGATGCGGGGCTGAAACCTGTGGGCACTTGGTGTGCGCGCAATGGTGAGGCGGGGTTGTCGCTTTTGCCAGCGGGGAGCGGTTTGTCGCTGTCTTACATCTCCTTTGGGGCGAACGGGCATAGCTGTTCGATCATGGGGCCGTTGCGCGCACGCGGTGCGAGTTGGTCGGGCAAGCCTTCGGGCTGTCCGGTCACGGTCACGGGTATGAATGGCAATGTGATGATGGAGGTGGTGACAGAGGATCCGGGCTGTCAGGCCAATTGCGGGGCCCGCAGCGCGATCAGTTCGCAACAATGGATCGCGACGGAGCGCCAGCCCGGGCCACCGCGCGAAATCACGATGGAGGGCAACAGCCCTTGCTTTTGAGCGCAGCAAAAAGGGCGGCCTGCAAGCCGCCCTTTGCACAATGTTTCGATCACGCGATCAGTTGACGATGGTCGCCTCGGTCGCGGCGCGCAGCTCTTGCTCGGTGACGCCATCGGCCAGCTCGAGCAGTTTCAGCCCACCCTCAACCACATCGAGAACGCCCATATTGGTGATGATGCGGTTGACCACGCCGGTACCGGTCAGCGGCAGGGTGCAGGCCTTGAGGACCTTGCTCTCGCCGTGCTTGTTGGTGTGATCCATGACCACGACAACCCGACCGACGCCCGCGACCAGATCCATCGCGCCGCCCATGCCCTTGACCAGCTTGCCGGGAATCATCCAGTTCGCCAGATCGCCGTTTTCGGCCACTTCCATTGCGCCCAAAATCGCCATCGCGATTTTGCCGCCCCGGATCATGCCGAAACTGGTCGCGCTGTCGAAATAGGCGGTGTTGGGCAGTTCGGTGATCGTCTGCTTGCCGGCATTGATCAGGTCGGGGTCTTCGTCGCCCTCATAGGGAAACGGACCCATTCCCAGCATGCCGTTTTCCGATTGCAGCGTGACGTTCACGCCCTCGGGGATAAAATTGGGCACCAGCGTCGGGATACCGATCCCGAGGTTCACATAGGTGCCGTCTTGCAGTTCCTTGGCAGCGCGCGCCGCCATTTGATTGCGATCCCACATGGTTTAGGCCTCCCGCTTGCGCGTGGTGCGCTGTTCGATGCGCTTTTCCTGCTCGCCCTGAATGAGGCGATGCACATAGATGCCCGGCAGGTGGATGCAGTCGGGATCAAGCGAGCCCACGGGCACGATCTCTTCGACCTCCATCACGCAGGTCTTGCCACACATCGCAGCCGGCGGGTTGAAGTTGCGCGCGGTCTTGCGGAAAATTGCGTTACCGGTTTCATCGGCTTTCCACGCCTTGACGATCGAGACATCGGCGAAGATGCCCTCTTCAAGGATATAGGTTTCGCCGTTGAAATCCTTGTGCTCTTTGCCCGCGGCAATCACCGTGCCCACGCCAGTTTTGGTGTAAAAACCCGGAATGCCGTGACCGGCGGCGCGCATGCGTTCGGCCAAAGTGCCCTGCGGGTTGAATTCCAGCTCCAGCTCGCCTGACAGATACTGACGCATGAATTCCGCGTTCTCGCCGACGTAAGAGGACATCATTTTCTTGATCTGTTTGGTATCAAGCAGTTTGCCCAGACCAAACCCGTCCACACCGCAATTGTTGGACGCGATGGTGATGTCTTTGACCTTGCTCTCGACCAGTGCGTCGATCAGCAGTTCAGGAATGCCGCACAGGCCAAAGCCCCCGGCCGCGATCAGCATTCCGTCGAAGAGCACCCCATCAAGGGCTTCCTTCGCAGAACCGTAAACTTTGTTCATCGATTTCCTCCGCTCATTTGCGCGCGACTTTCGCAAGGGGGCGGGGGTGAGTCAATTGCCGCAATGCAGCAAGTCATGGCGTTTGCGATAAATTTCTTGCGTGGCAAGGGCAGGGCGTGCGCCCGACGCTTTGGGCCGGGCGCAAGACGCAGGGGCGTGGCGGCGGTCTCATTCGTCCTTGGGCGCTGCCTTTTTCGCAGGCGCTTTCTTGGCGGCTGGTTTTTTGGCTGCAGGCTTTTTCGCCGCCGGTTTCTTGGTTGCAGCCTTCTTCGGGGCGGCTTTTTTCTTCGCACCACCTTTTTTGGCAGCTTTCGCCTCGATCAGGGGCAGCGCGTCTTCCAGCGTGACCGCCTCGGGTTCGATGTCATTGGGCAGGGTCGCGTTGATCTTGCCCCATTTCACATAAGGCCCGTAGCGCCCCGGCATGACCTGCACCGGACCGCCATCGGGATGCTCGCCCAATTCCTTGATCGGCGTGGCCGCAGCGCCACGTCCGCCCTTAGCGGCCTTTTGCGCAAGCACCTCGACCGCGCGGTTCATGCCGATGGTAAAGACCTCGTCGACATCGGCGATATTGGCGTAGACCCGCCCGTGTTTCACATAAGGCCCGTAGCGCCCGATCGAGCTCTCGACCATCTCACCATCTTCGGGATGCGGACCGATTTCGCGCGGCAGGCTGAGCAGCATCAGCGCCTTTTCAAGGTCGATTTCTTCGGGCTTCCAGCCTTTGGGCAGCGAGGCGCGCGGCGGTTTGGGGGCTTCTTCGGTGGGTTCGCCCTTTTGCACATAGGGGCCAAAGCGGCCCACGCGCAGGGTGATGGGCTGGTCGTCATCATAGCCCAGAACCTTGCCGTCCAGCGCCTGCAACTCGTCAGCGCCATCGGGTGCCGACAGAGGCCGGGTAAAGCGGCATTCGGGATAATTGCCACAGCCGATAAAAGCACCGCCCGAGCGCGCGGTTTTCAAGTGCAGCTGGCCCTTGCCACACAGCGGGCAGACGCGCGGGTCAGACCCGTCGGCGCGCGGCGGATAGAGATGCGGGCCGAGAACCTCGTCGATCTTATCGAGAACCTCGGTAATGCGCAGCTCGGACGTTTCGGCCAAGGCGGCCGAGAAATCGCGCCAAAACCGTTCCAGCACGTCCTTATAGTCGCGATCGCCCGCCGAAATATCATCCAGCTGATCTTCCAGATCGGCGGTGAAATCATATTCGACATAGCGTTTGAAATAGTTGCTCAGGAAAGCCGTCACCAGCCGCCCGGTATCTTCGGGGATCAGCCGGTTCTTGTCCTTGCGCACATAGCCGCGATCCTGAATCGTCGTCACGATCGAGGCATAGGTCGAGGGCCGCCCGATCCCGAGCTCTTCCATCCGCTTGACCAGCGTGGCCTCGGTATAGCGCGGCGGGGGCTGGGTGAAATGCTGCGCACCCAGCACCGCGCCCTTGGCGTCGATGATAGCCGCCGGACAGCGGCGCAGAGCATCACCCGCTTCGGTTTCGATCACGGCATCCGCGTCGCCCTTGGCTTTGGTAAACGCCTCCTCGAACGAGGCTTTCGCCGGGCTCAGCGCCTCGCCCTGTGCGATTTGCGGCAGGCGGTTGGCGTCCTCGCCCTCATCATCGTCGCGGCCCTGATCATAGACCTTGAGGAAGCCGTCAAACGTCACGACAGACCCAGTGGCGCGCAGCTCGACCTGATTGTCGGCAGACCCGATCAACACGGTGGTGCGCTCGAACCGCGCAGCCTCCATCTGGCTGGCAATCGTGCGCTTCCAGATCAGGTCGTAAAGTTTGAACTGATCATCAGCGAGCTTGAGCTGATCGGGGCTTTTGGCCATCTCGGTGGGGCGAATACATTCATGCGCCTCTTGCGCGTTCTTGGCCTTGTTCTTGTAGATGCGCGGGCTGTCGGGGACGTATTTCGCGCCGAACTTGTCCTTGATCGCCTCGCGCGCGGCTGTCACGGCCTCGGGGGCCATGTCGATCCCGTCGGTCCGCATATAGGTGATGTGCCCGGCCTCATAGAGCCGCTGCGCCGCCGACATCGCGGCCTTGGCGCCCATGCCGAATTTACGGCTGGCTTCTTGTTGCAGCGTCGAAGTCATGAACGGCGGGTAGGGGTTGCGCGAAGCGGGCTTGGCCTCCACCGAGGTCACCGCCAGATCGCGCGAACTGACCGCCTGCACCGCCATTTCGGCGGAGGTTTCATTGGCTAGGTCGTATTTTTCCAGCTTCTTGCCGCCCAAAATCGACAGCCGTGCCTCGAATTCCTGACCGCGCGGGGTCAGCAGTTTCGCCGCCACGCTCCAGTATTCGCGCGCCCTGAACGCCTCGATCTCCATCTCGCGATCCACGATCAGACGTAGGCAGACCGATTGCACGCGCCCCGCCGATTTCGCGCCGGGCAGTTTGCGCCACAAAACGGGCGACAGGTTGAACCCAACGAGGTAGTCCAGCGCGCGGCGGGCCAGATAGGCCTCGACCAGCGGCGCATCGACCTGACGGGGGTGCTTCATTGCCTCGAGAATCGCGGTTTTGGTGATCGCGTTAAAGGTCACGCGGCTGACATTCTTCCCTTTGAGCTTTTTCTCCAGCGCCTCTTGCAGGTGCCACGAAATCGCCTCGCCCTCGCGATCAGGGTCAGTTGCGAGGATCAGCGTGTCGTCATGCGCCAGCGCGTCGGTGATCGCCTTCATGTGCTTTTTGGAGTCGCTCGCGACTTCCCATTTCATCTCGAAACCGTTGTCCGTATCGACCGAACCATCCTTGGGGGGCAGGTCGCGAACGTGTCCGAAAGAGGCAAGCACAGTATAGTCAGACCCCAAGTATTTGTTGATCGTCTTGGCCTTGGCAGGGGATTCGACGACGACAACGGCCATAATGGTCCTCACAATTCTTGGGCTAAATGCTCTGGGCGCGGAACATGTGGGGGTTTGGGGGCGATTGTCAATGCGGCGGTTTTCTTGAACCTTGCAGGAATCGCTGCTGGCTTGTTCAATGAGAGCGCTCGGTTGGCACGGGGGGGTGCGATGCGACGGATAGCTTTGACGGTTGGTCTTTGGGTGCTTTTGGCGACGCTCGCGAGCGCGCAGGGCTGGCATGAACCCAAACGTGGCACGGCAGAGCGAAAGGCGCTGATGGATGCGCTGCGTGGCCCTGCGCAGTCGCTGTTTGGGGCGCCGGTGGAATTTGTCGTGGGTGAGTTGCGGGTGTCGGGCAATCTCGCCTTCGCGATGGTGCGCGCGCAACGCCCCGGCGGCGTTCCGATCCAGATTGAAACAACTCCCGGATGGGCGCGCAACGAATTCATGTATGACGCGGATCACACCTCGGGTCAGGCGCTGTATCGCAAAGAAGGCGGGCGCTGGGTGGTGAAAGACTATACCTTTGGCGCGACGGATGTCTGGTGGTCCTATGGGCCGATTTGCAAGGTGTATCGTCCGGTGATTGCGGATGTCTGCCAAGGGATGTGAGCGGTCTACATCGGCAAGCTGATCAATCCGCCGGGGTGGCGGGTGACATGGCCTTCGATCTCTAAAACGACAATCGCGCGAGAGAATTGCGCGGCATCAATACCCAGATCGCGGATCACCTGATCTTCGGCGACGGGCGAGGGCGTGAGACATCCTGTGATGCGATCTTCCAGTCTGTGCGGGCTTGGCGGCGCATTTAAGGCGTCGCGTTCGGGGCTTGTGGCGGGCGAGGGGATTGCGACGGGGGCCGGGGGCTCTGTCACCGCTTGTAACGCGGCCAGCACATCTTCGGACCCGCGCACCAAAATCGCGCCATCGCGGATCAACAGGTTGCACCCGCCCGCGCGGCCATCCATCGGGTGACCGGGCACGGCCATCACCTCGCGCCCCTGATCGAGCGCATCGCGTGCCGTGATCAGACTGCCGGATTTTGTCGCCGCCTCGACGACGACAACGCCCGCTGCCAGCCCTGAAATGATCCGGTTGCGCTGTGGAAAGTGGCGCGCCTGCGGCTGCGTGCCGGGCGGGTTTTCTGACAGGCGCAGGCCCTGTTCGCCAATCTGTGCCGCCAGTTTCGCGTTCTCTTGGGGGTAGATCACCTCGATACCGCCTGCCTGCACCGCGATCGTGCCGGTGGGGAGTGCGGCCTGATGCGCAGCAGTATCAATGCCGCGCGCAAGGCCCGACACCACGGTGATGCCCGCCTCGCCCAGCCCCTCAGCAAGGCGACGCGCCATGCGCAGCCCCAGCGACGAGGCGTTGCGCGCACCGACCATCGCAACCATCGGACTGTGCAGCAACTCGATGCGCCCCAGCGCCCAGAGGACGGGCGGCGCATCGTCGATCCCTGCAAGATCATGCGGATAGGCTTGCGTGCCGTAACAGATCAGCTGTGCTCCGGCGCGACGCCCAGCCTTGATCTCGGCAAGCGCCACACCTTCGGGGCAAGTCTGATAATCGGCCACACCAGCGGCGCGCGCCACTTCGGGCAAGGCGGCCAGCGCGGCCTGCGCCGTGCCATGTTCGCGGATCATGCGGTGAAAGGTCGCCGGCCCAACCCGACGAGAACGAATGAGGCGGAGGACAGACAGTTCATCTTCTTCCGTGGTGGGTGGGGTGAAGGGGGTGGGGTAAGAAAACAAATCTGCTTTCATCCAATCCTCCGCCTCAATCGCATCTCCTTTGTGACTCGTTAGTGTTAACAAGTCGTTACCAAACCCAGAGTTGAGGCGATTTTTGTAAAAATTATTCGCGTTTAAGTTGAAAAATTATGCAAATATCCGGCCGCAACGGCCCGAAGTCCGCTCAAAGGCAAGGAGCTACAGGTGATTCTTAGGCTGCGGCGGACCCGCCCACGGTCAGCCCGCCGATCATCAGCGTCGGTTGGCCCACGCCAACGGGCACCCATTGGCCCGCTTTGCCGCAATTGCCGATGCCCGGATCAAGGGCCATGTCATTGCCGATCGCGCGGATCTGGCGCATCGCGGTGGGGCCGTCGCCAATCAGCGTGGCCCCCTTGACCGGAGCGCCAACCACGCCGTTCCTCACGCGATAAGCCTCGGTGCAGTTGAACACGAACTTGCCATTGGTGATGTCGACCTGGCCGCCGCCGAAACCCACGGCATAGATGCCGTCTTTCAGATCCGCGAGAATCGCGCCCGGTTCGGCATCGCCATTGAGCATGTAAGTATTGGTCATCCGCGGCATCGGCGCATGGGCATAGCTTTCGCGCCGCCCGTTGCCCGTCGGGGTGACCCCCATCAGCCGCGCGTTCTGGCGATCCTGCATGAAGCCGACCAGCACGCCATCTTCGATCAGCACGTTCTTGCCCGAGGGCGTGCCCTCATCATCGATCGAGATCGAGCCGCGCCGGTCCGGGATCGTGCCGTCATCCAGCACCGTCACGCCTTTGGCCGCCACCTGTTGGCCCATCAACCCCGCAAAGGCCGAGGATTTCTTGCGGTTGAAATCGCCTTCAAGCCCGTGACCCACCGCCTCATGCAGCAGCACGCCGGGCCAGCCGGGGCCAAGCACCACATCCATCTGGCCCGCAGGCGCAGGCTCGGCGCGCAGGTTCACAAGGGCGATGCGCAGGGCTTCACTGACGACAGGTTTCCAGTGCGCGGGCTCAATCAAGCCCGTCAGCCCAAAGCGCCCGCCGCCGCCATGGCCGCCGGATTCGCGTTTGCCGTTTTCCTCAACGATCACGGACACATTCAGCCGCGCCATCGGGCGAATGTCGCTGACCAGCCCGCCTTCGGGACGCAGGATAAAGACCTCTTGCAGGCTGGCCGCCATGCTGACCGAGACCTGCACCACGCGTTTGTCGAGATCGCGGGCATAGGCGTCAATCTCGCGCAGGATGTCGATCTTGGTGGCAAAGGGCGTGTCCGAGACCGGATCGGCGTCACTATAGAGATGCAGGTTGGTGCCTTGGGGGGGCGGCGCCATCACGCCACCACCCTCGCCCACGGCGAGACGCGCGGTTTCACTGGCGCGGCGCAGCGCAGATTCGGAAATCTCGGTGGAATGGGCGTATCCGGCCACCTCGCCCTTGACCGCGCGCAGGCCGAATCCCTCGGAAGCATCGTAAGACGCGGTCTTGACGCGACCATCATCAAAGACCAGCGCCTCGGACCGGCGCTGCTCCAAAAATAGTTCGCCATCCTCGGCGCCTGCAGTGGCCTCACGCAGCAGATGCAAGGCCGCGGACTGATCGAGAGCGGTCTCGAACGGGGCAAAACGGTCTTGCTGGGGCATTGGCTCTCCAAACGTATATGATCAATTCTGACAGAATGTCGCAGCTTTTGCTTGCGATCCCCCTCTAATATGATTTTAAACTAAGATCATACAACGGGGGACCGATATGGGAGTGTCGGTTTTCCGTTCGGCGGCTGGGAAGGTCGTCATAAGGGAGAAATGGGAATAATGCGTTTTGCAAGCAACTGCCGCGCTTTCGCGGCCGCTGTCGTGTCGGCTGCCATGTCGAGCGTCATTGCCGGGCAAGCCTCGGCTCAGGATATGATCAAGGGGCTGCCGGTGATCGGTAAGCCGCATCTGGGCGGAACCGGGTTTCAGCCGGCCTCGTCTAATATCGCAGAAGATCAGCAATGGCTGGATCATATGTTGCTGGTGATTGTTGCCGCGACCTGCGTCTTCGTCTTTGCGCTGATCTTTTACGCCTTGATCCGCTTTAACAGCCGCGCCAACCCGACGCCGCGCAAGTTCACCCATAATGCGCCGTTGGAAATCACATGGACGCTGGTGCCGGTGGCCATTCTGGTGGTGATCGGGGCGTTTTCGCTGCCCGCGCTGTGGAACTCGCAAGAGATCCCCGAGGGTGACATCACCATCAAGGTGACCGGCTATCAGTGGTATTGGGGCTATGAATACCCCGATGAGGGCGTCAGCTTTGATTCGATCATGCTTGGCAAGGACGAGCTTGCCGATCATGGCTATGCGCCTGACGAATATTTGCTGGCGGCGGACAATGCGATGGTCGTGCCGGTGGGCAAATCAATCGTGGTGCAACTCACCGGATCTGACGTGATTCACAGCTGGACGGTGCCTGCTTTCGCGGTAAAGCAAGACGCTGTGCCGGGCCGGATCGCGCAATTGTGGTTTAAGTCCGATCAAGAAGGTGTGTATTTCGGCCAGTGCTCGGAACTGTGTGGCACCAATCACGCCTATATGCCGATCGTGGTGAAGGTTGTCTCACCCGAAGTTTACGCTAACTGGCTTGCACGCGCGAAAAACGATTTCGCTTCGGTCAAGACGGAGCAGGCGATCCAGGTCGCGCAGAACTGAGCACGCGTGACATTGGCACCTGAAAGGCAGCGTAAATGAGTGACATCGGCTATATCCAGCAAGACAATGAGGCCCGGTTCGGCGATTACATCGCTTTGCTGAAACCGCGCGTGATGTCGCTTGTCGTGTTCACGGCCTTTGTCGGGCTGGTCGTTGCCCCCAATCCGGTGCATCCGTTCGTCGGCTTTGTTGCGATCTTGTTCATCGCGCTGGGCGGCGGTGCGTCGGGCGCGCTGAACATGTGGTATGATGCTGATATCGACCGGATCATGCGGCGCACGCGCAACCGCCCGATCCCGGCAGGCCGCGTCAGCGAACGCGAAGCACTGGGCTTTGGCCTCGCGCTGTCAGGCATTTCCTGCGTCATGCTGGCTTTGGCCACCAATATTTTCGCCGGGCTTTTCCTCGCCTTTACGATCTTCTTCTACGTTGTCGTTTATACGATGTGGCTCAAACGCGCGACGCCGCAGAACATCGTGATCGGCGGCGCAGCGGGGGCGTTTCCTCCGATGATCGGCTGGGCAGTGGCAACGGGCGGGATTTCCATCGAATCGGTGGCGATGTTCCTGCTGGTGTTCCTGTGGACGCCGCCGCATTTCTGGTCGCTCGCGTTGTTCATGAAGGCCGATTATGACGAGGCCAAGGTGCCGATGCTCACCTCGACGCATGGCCGCAGGGTGACGCGCAAGAATATCCTAGCCTATGCGTTGGTCCTTGCGCCTCTTGCGGTCGGGATTGGGTTCACTTCGATCGGTGGGCCGCTGTATTTTGCGACGGCGATCGTGATGAATGCTTTGTTCATCAAGGGCGCAATCGAGATTCACGGCCGCTCCGAGGTGCAGGCAGAGGCCGATAAATACGCTGTTGAAAAGCGGTTCTTTTACTTCTCGCTGATCTATCTCTTCGCACATTTTCTCGCTTTGCTGGCTGAGGCCGGGCTGAGCTATCTCGGTTTGGGAGTCTGGTAAGACATGGCAATTACGCGTGACAGTGAGATTCACACCCGCCGGTTCTCGCGCAATGCGGGGCTGGGCGTGGTCCTATTGGGCTTTGTCGCCATCGTTTTCGGCCTGACCGTGGTCAAGGTAGAGCGTGGCAACAAGCTTGAGGGCTTTGATCATCAGCCGCGCGTCTCGGCGTTGCCTGCCGAGCCAACCAGCGCCGCCCCTGCCAAAACCGAGGTCGCAAAGTGAGCCAATCCCCCCAACAACAGTCGAACACGCGGGTGGTTCTGTCGCTGCTTGCGCTCGTCGTTGTGATGGGGGCAGGGGCTTGGGCTGCGGTGCCGTTTTACAACTGGTTTTGCAAGACGACGGGCTATGGCGGGACCACGAATGTCGCGGAAAAACTGCCCGACCACGTGCTGGATCGTGAGATAACGGTGCGCTTTGATGCCAATGTGGCGCGCGACATGCCGTGGGAGTTCAAACCGGTCAAGACCGAGATGAAGCTCAAGATCGGGCAGAACGGGCTGGCCTTTTACGAGGCTTACAACCCCACCGACCGCGTGGTCGCGGGCACGGCCAGCTACAATGTCTCGCCCGATGTGGCGGGCTACTACTTCGACAAGATCCAGTGTTTCTGCTTTACTGAGCAGGTTTTGCAACCGGGGGAGCGGGTGCAAATGCCGGTCAGCTTCTTTGTCGATCCAGAGATCGTCAATGATGCAGACGCGAAACGGATCAACTCGCTGACACTGAGCTACACATTCTACGAAACAGAATTGCCCGAGCAGCATGCTGCGACTTCGCAAGCAGATGCTGCGGGAACGGTCAATTAAGCCATCGGAGGGAGACGCATGGCCCACGCAAAGAACCACGACTATCACATCCTGCCGCCCTCAATCTGGCCGTTACTGGGCGCACTGGGCGGTTTTATCATGCTGTTCGGGGCCGTCATGTGGATGGCTGGCATCACGCATTACATGTTCTTCGCCGGGCTCTTGGTTGTGCTTTATACCATGTATGGCTGGTGGTCCGATGTCGTGCATGAAGGCGAGGTCGGGGATCATACGCCCGTCGTCGCGATCGGGCTGCGCTATGGCTTTATCTTGTTCATCATGTCCGAGGTAATGTTCTTCGCCGCCTGGTTCTGGAGCTTTTTCAAGCATGCGATGTATCCGATGGGCCCGCAAAGCCCGGCGGTGGACGGTGTTTGGCCTCCGGCTGGTATCCAGACCTTTGACCCGTGGCATCTGCCGCTGATCAACACGGTGATCTTGCTGCTTTCGGGGGTGACGCTGACTTGGGCACACCACGCGCTGGTGCATGAGAATGATCGCAAGGCGGTTAAGCAGGGGTTGATCCTGACGGTGATCTTGGGCTTCAGCTTTACCGTGCTGCAGGCCTATGAATACAGCCATGCGGCCTTTGGCTTGTCGGGCAATATCTACGGTGCGAACTTCTTCATGGCGACGGGCTTTCACGGCGCGCATGTGATCATCGGCACGCTGTTCCTGCTGGTCTGTCTGATCCGCATCACCAAGGGCCAGATGACGCCCGACCGTCATGTCGGCTTTGAGGCGGCGGCTTGGTATTGGCACTTTGTCGATGTGGTCTGGCTGTTCCTGTTCGCTTCGATCTATATCTGGGGCAGCGCGTAAGCGCCCCCTTTTGGCTGGCCTTGAGACGGCGCGGGGGGTGACCTTCGCGCCGTTTGCGTGGCACGCCGTATTTCTGGAGGGGCAATGACCCGTTTTGTATTTCCGTTGCTGCTGGGCGTGGTGGGCTGCGCGATCCTGATTTCATTGGGCGTGTGGCAGCTCAACCGGCTGGAATGGAAGCGCGCGATGCTGTCCGAAATTTCCGCCAAGATTGGCGGCGATCCGCAAGATTTGCCGCCCGAGGGCAGCGATACGCAGGCGATGAAATACCAGCCCGTCGAATTTGCAGGCGGCACGACGGGGCAGGAGATACTTGTGCTGTCGGGGCAGAAGGGCGTGGGCGCGGGCTATCGTGTGATCTCTGCGTTTGAGACTGGCGAGGGCCGTCGCATCTTGCTTGATCGCGGCTTTCTGCCTGAGAAAGGACGCGATACTGCCCGCCCGCCGACCGCGCTGATCGTGACCGGAAACCTGCATTGGCCCAATGAGACCGACAGCTACACCCCGCCCCCCGATGCCAAGACCGGGCTGTGGTTCGCGCGCGACGTGCCCGCGATGGCGAAAGCGCTTAGGACCGAGCCGATCTTGGTTGTCGCAGCGCAGGTTCAGGGCGACGCGCAGGGTATCACCCCCGAGCCGATCACCATCTCCGGCATCCCAAATGATCACCTGCAATACGCGATCACTTGGTTTTTGCTCGCAATCGTCTGGGCCGGGATGACAATCTTTCTTCTGTGGCGTATCAGGCGGCAACCGATCTAAGGATTGAGCATGCGTTATGTTTCCACACGGGGGCAGGCCCCGGTTCTGAATTTTGGCGATGCGATGCTGACGGGCCTTGCCCGCGATGGCGGTTTGTATGTGCCCGAGAGCGTTCCTCAGTTTAGCGGCGATGAGATCGCGGCGCTGGCCGGGCAGCCCTATGAAGAGGTCGCCTATCGGGTGATGAAGCCTTTCGTCTCCGAGACCTTCTCTGAGGACGAACTGCGCGGGGCGATCTCGCGCGCCTATGCGGGCTTTGGCCATGCGGCGCGCGCGCCGATGGTGCAACTTGCGCCCAACCACTTCCTGCTGGAACTGTTCCACGGCCCCACCCTCGCGTTCAAGGATTTCGCGATGCAGGTGATTGGCCAGCTGTTCCAGATCGAGCTGGAGAAACGCGACCAGAAGATCACCATTGTCGGCGCGACCTCGGGCGATACCGGCTCTGCCGCGATTGAGGCATTTCGCGGGCTCGACAATGTCGATCTGTTTATCCTGTTCCCGCATGGCCGGGTTTCCGAGGTGCAGCGCCGCCAGATGACCACGCCGATTGAGGGCAATGTCCATGCCCTTGCGATGGATGGCGATTTCGACGATTGCCAAGGCAAGCTGAAGGACATGTTCAACGATTTCACCTTCCGTGACGAGGTGGGGCTGGCGGGTGTGAACTCGATCAACTTCGCCCGCGTGCTGGCGCAGATCGTGTATTTCTTCACCGCCGCCGTGGCGCTGGGCGCGCCCCATCGCAAGATCAGCTTCACCGTGCCGACCGGTAATTTCGGTGATATTTTCGCAGGGTTCCTTGCCAAGGAAATGGGTCTGCCGATTGAGCGCCTGGTGATCGCGACAAACCAGAACGACATTTTGCATCGCTGCCTTGAGGCGGGCGATTACACCAAGCGCGGCGTGACGCCCTCGATCAGCCCTTCTATGGATATCGAGGTCAGTTCGAATTTCGAGCGCGCGCTATTCTGGGCCTATGGCAAGGACGGGGCGGCGATTGCGGCGCTGATGGACGAGCTGAAAACCAACGGTTCTTTCACCGTCTCGCCCAACGCCATCGGAGCCCTGCGCGCGGTCTATGACAGCGGCGCGGTGGGCGAGGGGCGCACGATGGAAGAGATCGGCGACAGCTTGCGCGAAACCGGCGAACTGCTGTGTCCGCATTCCGCCGTTGGGGTGAATGTCGCCAAGCAGGCGCTGCAGCGTGACCCAGCCACCCCGATGGTGACGCTCGCCACCGCGCATCCGGCCAAGTTCCCCGATGCGGTCGAAGAAGCCACAGGCATCCGCCCGCCGCTGCCCCCGCGCATGGCCGACCTGTTTGAACGGGACGAACGCGTGACGCGCGTGCCCAATGACCTTGCCGCCCTTGAGGCGCTGATCCGTGAAAGACGCCGTAAATGATTGAGATGACCACGCTGAAAAACGGCCTGCGCATTGTGACGGAAAGGATGCCGGGGCTGGCCTCGGCCTCAATCGGGATCTGGGTCACGGCAGGGGGCCGCCACGAGCGCCCCGAGCAAAACGGCATCGCGCATTTCCTTGAGCATATGGCGTTCAAGGGTACGAAAACGCGCACTGCGCTGCAAATTGCCGAGGCGATCGAGGATGTGGGCGGCTATATCAACGCCTATACCTCGCGCGAGATGACCGCCTATTACGCGCGTGTTTTGCAGGCCGATGTGCCCCTCGCGCTGGATGTGATTTCCGACATTCTGCTCAACCCGATCTTTGATCAGCGCGAGATCGAGGTCGAGCGTGGCGTGATCTTGCAGGAGATCGGGCAATCGCAGGATACGCCCGACGATGTGATTTTTGATTGGCTGCAAGAGGCGGCCTATCCCGATCAACCGATGGGGCGCACCATTCTTGGCCCGGCCGAGCGCGTGCGCGCCTTTGCGCGAGACGATCTGTCGGGATTTGTGCGCGAACATTACGGCCCCGATCAGATGATCCTGTCGGCGGCAGGTGCGGTTGATCACGGCGATATCGTGAAACGTGCCGAGGCGATTTTCGGTGACATCGCGCCCTCGCTCAACCCCGCGCCCGAACGCGCCGCTTGGTCGGGCAGCGAGCGCCGTGAGATCAAGAAGCTGGAGCAGGCGCATTTCGCGCTGGGCTTTGAGGCACCAAGCTATCGCGATGCCGATCTTTATACCGTGCAGGTCTATTCCACCGCGATGGGTGGGGGCATGTCCTCGCGGCTGTTTCAGAAGATCCGTGAGGAACGTGGTCTGTGCTACACGATCTTCTCGCAGGCTGGGGCCTATGAAGATACCGGCATGTTCACGATCTATGCCGGCACCTCGGGTGAGGAGATCAAGGGTCTGTCCGACCTGACCATTGACGAGATGAAGCGCGCCGCAGACGATATGTCCGAGGCCGAGATTGCGCGCGCCCGTGTGCAGATCAAGGCCGGGCTCTTGATGGGTCTCGAAGGCGCTTCGGCGCGCGCTGAACGCATGGCGCGCAGCCTGCATGTCTGGGGCCATGTGCCCAGCATCGAAGAGGCCTCGGCACGCATTGATGCGGTCACCCGCGACGCCGTGCGCGCCTTTGCCGAACGGCTCGCCGATAGCGGGCGCACGGCGCTGGCGCTCTATGGGCCGGTCGATGACGCGCCATCGCTGCAATCTGTGCGCGAAAGGCTTGCCGCGTAATGTTCCAGCGTCGTCGGCAGGTGCGCATCGAGACGGAGCGGATGACGCTGCGCCCACCCGAGCACGGCGACTACACTGCCTGGTCAAGTTTGCGCGCCGAGGGGCGGGATTTTCTGGTGCCCTGGGAGCCAAGCTGGTCGCCCGATCACCTTAGCCGCAAGGCGTTTTCCAATCGGGTCTATTGGGCTGCGCGCGCGGTGGCGGCCGATACCGCGCTGCCAGTGTTTCTGATCCGGCGCAAGGATCAGCAATTGCTGGGCGCGCTGACGCTGGACAATATCCGGCGGGGGCCTGCGCAGGCGGGCACTTTGGGCTATTGGGTCGGACAGCGTTATACCCGCCGAGGCTATATGCGCGAGGCGATTGAGGCCGTGGTGCATTACGCCTTTATCACGCTGGATCTGAGCCGGATCGAGGCCGCCTGCCTGCCCGAAAACGCAGCCTCGCGCGGCGTGCTGGAGAAATCTGGCTTCAAATATGAGGGCGTGGCGCAAAGCTATCTGCAAATCAACGGGCGGTGGCGCAATCATGTGCTCTATTCCAACCTGCGATCTGACCGGCGCGGGCGCACGGATGTCGGCTGAGCGCACGCGCCAAATCTCTTGCGTGTGCGCGCGCTTCACGCTAGCAGGGGCGCGATTATGCCCAAGGGGGTTTCGATGCCAATTCTGGTGATGAAATTCGGCGGAACGTCGGTTGCCGACCTCGACCGGATCGCGAATGCTGCCGCAAAGGTGCAGCGCGAGGTCGAGCGCGGTTATGACGTGATCGTTATTGTCTCGGCCATGTCGGGGCGCACCAATGAATTGGTGAACTGGGTTGAGACAACCTCGCCCTTCTATGACGCGCGCGAATATGACGCCGTGGTCTCCTCGGGCGAGAACGTGACCGCCGGTCTGATGGCGCTGCGCTTGCAGGAAATGGGGATTTCGGCGCGCAGTTGGCAGGGCTGGCAGGTGCCGATCAACACAACCTCGGCACATAGCGCGGCGCGCTTCATGTCGATCCCGCGTGACAATCTGGATGCGAAATTCGCCGAAGGCTTCAAGGTTGCGGTGATCGCGGGCTTCCAAGGGCTGAGCCATGAGGGCCGGATCACCACGCTGGGCCGGGGCGGGTCTGATACGACCGCCGTGGCCTTTGCCGCAGCGTTCGGCGCCGAGCGCTGCGATATCTATACCGATGTCGATGGCATCTACACGACTGACCCGCGCGTTTCGAGCAAAGCACGCAAGCTGGACCGGATCGCGTTTGAGGAAATGCTCGAACTGGCTAGCCTGGGTGCCAAGGTGCTGCAAACCCGCTCGGTCGAGTTGGCGATGCGCTACAAGGTGCCGCTACGTGTGCTAAGCTCATTTGAAGAAACCGACGAGACTTCGGGCACTTTGGTCTGCGACGAGGATAAAATCATGGAATCGAAAGTTGTCTCCGGCGTGGCCTTTTCGCGCGATGAAGCGAAAATGACGCTTGTCACGGTCGAGGATCGCCCCGGCATCGCGGGCGCGATTTTTGGCCCGCTCGCGGATGCGGGTGTGAATGTCGATATGATCGTTCAGAACATCTCGGAGCATCAGGCCAAACACGCGGTGAAAGTCACCGATATGACCTTTTCCTGCCCGATCAACCAAGTGCCGCGTGCCCGCAAGGCGATGGAAGATGCCCGCGCCGCCGGGTTGATCAATTTCGACGATCTGATTGCAGATGAAGATGTCGCCAAGATTTCGGTCGTGGGCATTGGCATGCGCAGCCATGCGGGCGTTGCCGCAGAAATGTTCAAGGCGCTGGCTGCTGAAAACGTCAACATCAAGGTCATTGCGACGTCAGAAATCAAGATTTCGGTGTTGGTGGACCGCAAATATCTGGAACTTGCGGTTCAGGCCCTGCATGATGTGTTCGGACTGGATAAAGCCTGATCTTATTTCACAGGCCTTCAGAACGGGGGCGCGAACTCATCCATGGTGGACTATAGCGATAGCGATAGTCGCACGCTGCTCAAGCGGTTGCGCGACACGCTGGCCACTGATGGCGATGGTCAGGATCGGTTGAACAGGATCACGCATTTGATTGCGGATTCGCTGGATACGCAGGTTTGCTCAATCTATCTGTTCCGCGATCCCGAAACGCTGGAACTTTGCGCGACCGAGGGCCTCAACCCCGAGGCGGTTCACCGCACGCGGATGCGTCTGGGCGAAGGTCTGGTGGGGCGCGTGGCGCGCTCGGGCCAGCCGATCAATTCGGCCGATGCGCCCTCAGAGCCCGGGTTTCGCTACATGGCCGAGACTGGCGAAGAGATTTATTCCAGCTTTGTTGGCGTGCCAATTCAGCGCGTGGGCGAAAAGCTCGGCGTGCTGGTCGTGCAGTCCAAGGAAAAACGCTCGTTCACCGATGATGAGCTTTACGGTCTTGATGTCGTGGCGATGGTGCTTGCCGAGATGACCGAACTGGGTGCGTTTGTGGGCGGCGAGAATGCCGATATCGGCGCGACCCACCGGTTCACGGTCATGTTTCGTGGGGCCACCGGGCAGGAAGGTGCCGCCGAAGGGCGCGTCTGGCTGCACGAGCCGCGCGTGGTTGTGACTAATCCCGTTGGCGAAGACCCCGAGACAGAGCAGGCCCGTCTTGAGGACGGAATCAAAGAACTGCGCAAACGCATTGATGAGATGCTGTCCAACATCACGGTGATCGACAAGGATCAGCGTCAGGTGCTTGAGACCTTCAAGATGCTGGCGGCCTCGAAGGGTTGGAAACGCCGGATGAGCGAAGATATCGCCGCCGGTCTGTCCGCCGAAGCCGCCGTCGAAAAAGAGCAGAACGCGGCGCGCGCGCGCATGCAGCTTGCCCCCGATCCCTATCTGCGCGAGCGGCTTAACGATCTAGACGATCTGTCCAACCGCTTGCTGCGCATCCTGACCGGGCAAGGCCGCGATACCGGGGCGGAAATGCCTGAAAATCCGGTGCTTCTGGCGCGCAATATCGGGCCTGCGGAGTTGCTGGATTACGGCCGCAAGCTCAAGGGCGTGGTGTTAGAAGAGGGCTCGGTTGGCAGCCATGCGGCGATTGTGGCGCGCGCACTGTCGATTCCGCTAGTCATCCATGCCGGGCGGATCACGGCAGAGGCGCTGAACGGGGATCCGATCTTGGTCGATGGCGATCAGGGCGTGGTACATCTGCGCCCCGAAGAAAGTGTTGCGCATGCCTTTCGCGACAAGATCGCGATGCAGGCAGAGGCGCAAAAACGCTATGCCGATCTGCGTGATCTGCCCGCTACCGATATCTCAGGCCAGACGGTTGCCTTGCTGATGAATGCCGGGCTGATGGCGGATTTGCCCTCGCTCAAGGGCTCGGGTGCTGAAGGCGTGGGCCTGTTTCGCACCGAGTTGCAATTTCTCACCCGCACCCGCGTTCCGCGCCGGGGCGAGTTGGCGCAGCTTTATGCGCGCGTGATGGATGCGGCGGATGGCAAGCGGGTCTATTTCCGCACGCTCGACATCGGCTCGGACAAGGTCGTTCCCTATATGAAGCCGCAAGACGAGCCCAACCCCGCGATGGGCTGGCGCGCGCTGCGGGTGGGATTGGACAAGCCGGGCGTGCTGCGGATGCAGTTGCAGGCACTGCTGCGCGCGGGCAATGGTCGGCCAATGTCGATCATGTTCCCCTTCATCGCGCTCCCCGAGGAATTCTACGCCGCGCGTGACATGCTGTTTCGGGTGCGCGACCGCGAGGCGGAGATGGGGCGCGTCGTGCCCGAAGAGCTGAGCATCGGGGCGATGCTGGAGACCCCGTCTTTGGGGTTTGCGCCTGACAGTTTCTATAATGCCTGCGATTTCATTTCGATCGGGGGCAATGATCTCAAGCAGTTCTTCTTTGCGGCCGATCGCGAAAACGAACGGGTGCGCAAGCGCTATGACACGTTGGATACGTCGTTCCTGACCTTCCTTGAACGCATCATCGCGCGTTGCGCGGTCGCAAACACGCCGCTCAGCTTTTGTGGCGAGGATGCTGGACGCCCGATTGAGGCGTTGACCTTTGCCGCCCTTGGCATCCGCGCGCTTTCGATGCGCCCGGCCTCAATCGGGCCGGTCAAGCACCTGATCCGGCGCTCCGATCTGGGCGAGTTGCGCCAGATCATTCAGCGCGCGCGCAATGAGGGCCATACTTCGGTGCGGCCTGTCGTGACCAGCTATCTGGCGCATCTGTAACCGCGACAGATCGGGGCAGGGCGCGCTAGGTCTTGGCCAGCCGCGCGACGAGTTCTTCGCGCAGCACGCCCTCATCCGCGCCGCTGTCACGGGCCAAGCGTTTGAGCCCGAAATGCACCCGCGCAATTTCCTGATAATAGCTGGTGAAGGAATAATTCACCGCAGCCCCCGCCACCGCGCCCAAAATCGGGGCGGCTTGCGCGGCAAGCTTCTGGCCCAGCACCGCAGACAGGCGCGGCGCGACCTTGGCCACCAGCGATTTCAGGCTCGGCCCGGTGATGGTGGTGCGCGCGGCGAGAAAGCTGAGATCCATCCCGTCATCATCCGCCAGTGGCCCGGCTGACGCAAAGACGCGCAGGCATTCCATCCGCACCTCCTCAGAGGCCGGGTCAAACCCGTGTTCTGCGGCGATCCCCTGAATGGCGCGCAGCAGCATTGTCACGGTAAAGGGCAATTCCGCCAGCGAACTGCCCAATCCACCCGCGCCGCCAGCAGCACCCATCGCTGCCGTAAGCGTGCGGTTCACCCAATCGGGCCGGTCCGCCACGATCCCGCGAGAGCGTTCCGCCGCTACCATCGCGCCTGACAGCGCGCGCTCGGTCGCGCCATCCAGCCCCGCACGCACCGGGGCGGGTAGCTTGCCCAAAAGGCTTTCGGCAGAGCCGCCGATATAGCCAATTAGGTTCATGACGACGCCACTTGCCGCACGGTGGCGTATCGCCAGCGCGTCGAGTTGCTTCAAAATGACGGGATCGGTCACGGGGGGAAGAATCTCAGCCATCAAAGCCTCCTGTACTACCCCTATCATATGGGGTCGCAGGGACGCTTCGCCAATCAAATCGCCTTTTCAACGGGACCGTGCACGCCTTGCCAGGCCCCGGCAACCAGTTCCAGCCCCAAGACGCGGTCGGGGTTGGTTGGCGGGGGCATCTCGACACCCTCAAGGCGCTCAAAGCCGAATCGCGCGTAATAGGGTGCATCGCCGACCAGCAACACGCGCTCCCAGCCCAGCCGATGGGCCTCGGTCAGGCTTTCATGCATCAACAGCCCGCCAAGCCCCTCGCCTTGGCGTGTCGGGTGCACTGCAATCGGCCCTAGCAGCAACACCCGCGCGCCCGCAACCTGCACCGGCCAGTAGCGGATCACGGCGGCTAGAATGCCGTCTTGGCGCAACGTCAGGCAAAGCGCGCGCACCGGTTCTACGCCATCGCGCAGCCGGTAAGATGACAACGCGGTGCGTCCGGGGGCAAAGCAGAGGTCATACAGCGCCTCCACTTCCCACCAATCGTCTTCGGTCTCTTCCTCGAGCTGATACATCGCGCCCGCCCTTTTACCCTGTCAGACGCGGTAGCACGCGCTAAGTTCAGGATCAAACAGGAGAAACGATGTTTTACAAACCGCAAGATGGCCACGGCCTACCGCATAACCCCTTCAACGCCATTGTCGCGCCGCGTCCGATCGGGTGGATTTCCACACGCAGCGCGCTGGGCGACAACCTTGCGCCCTATTCGTTTTTCAACGCGGTGGCCTATACGCCGCCACAGGTGATCTTTGCCTCGACCGGGGTTAAGCCCGATCGCGAGGGCACCAAGGACAGCGTGGCGCAACTGCGCGACTCAGGGGTGTTTTGCGTCAATCTCGTGACCTCGGCGCTGAAGGATCAGATGAACGCAAGCTGTGCGAACTTCCCTGCGGGCACGGATGAGTTCGCGCAATGCGGAATCGAAAAGGCCGAATGCGAGACGATTGATTGCCCGCGCGTGGCGCTGGCCCCTGCGGCGCTGGAATGTCGCGTGGTGCAGGTGATCGACTTGCTCGGGGACGCCAATTTCCTTGTGCATGGCGAGGTGACGGGCATTCACATCGACGATGCTTGTGTAAAAGACGGCCGCTATCTGCCCCAAGACCGGCTGGCGCGGTTGGGCTATCACGATTATGCCGCCGTGCGCGATCTGTTCGAAATGAAGCGCCCTGATTAAGCCAGTCGGCGCACGCGGCGCTGTTCCAGCAGCGTATACAGCCCGCTCGCCACGATCAACACCGAGCCGATGATCATAGCGCCATCGGGGCGCTCGCCAAAGACCAGCGCGCCCAAGATCAGCGCAAAGATCAGCCGCGTATAGCGGAACGGCGTGATCACCGAGACCTCACCCATCCGCATCGCTTTTGTCAGCGACCAATAGGCGAAGGTGCCGAAACACACAGCACCTGCAACATCGCGCAGCACAGCCCAATCGGGCGCGCCAGAGCCGCCGGTGATCATCAAGATCAAGGCTCCGGTGGGGATCAGCATGGCAAAGCCGTAAAAGCTAAGCTGGAAATTTGACAGCGTGGGGGGACAGGCGCGTGTCGCCAGATCGCGGCCCGCAAAACCAAACATCCCCAGCACCGTCCAAAGGGCTGCGGGCACGAACCCCTCAAGACCGGGACGCAGCACGATCAACACGCCGATAAACCCGATCCCGACGGCGATCCAGCGCCGTGTCCCGACACGCTCGGAAAACACAATCGCGGCACCCGCGACGACCACCAGCGGCGTGGCTTGCAAGATCGTCGAGGCGTTCGTCAAAGGCGTGAGCGCGATGCCCAAAGTGTAGCCCAGACGGCCCACCACTTCTAAACATAGCTTGATCAGCATCGGAGGGGACAGCACGGCGCGATGCCCAAGGGACTGACCACGCGCGGTGATGAGTGTGGCAAAGACCGCCATCCCGCCAAGGCCAAACAGCATCAAAACAATGCCCACGGCGACATGGGTCGAGGCGGATTTGACGAACATATCCTCCATCGCGAAAGCTGCCATTGCGGCGACCATCAGGATTGATCCGCGTATATTTTCCACTAGCGCCCCCTTCGCGCAATAACTGCGCGCCCTAAGCGCCGATAGACCGCCGATCACGGCTCTGCAATCCCTCTTTTCTCGGGGGGGCTGTAGGCTTAGGCTTTGGGCGATAGAAAATGACAGCCAGAGGATAGGTGCGATGGACAGGATGATCGGGGTGATCGGCGGCTCTGGCCTTTATGAGATTGACGGGCTTGAAGGGGCCGCTTGGGTCAGTCTGCAAACGCCTTGGGGCGCCCCCTCGGATCAGATTTTGACTGGGGCGCTGGGGGGCGTGAAAATGGCCTTCCTACCGCGTCACGGGCGTGGGCATGTCCACACGCCCTCCACCGTGCCCTACCGCGCCAATATCGACGCGATGAAACAGCTTGGCGTCACCGATCTGGTTGCGGTTTCGGCCGTGGGCTCGCTGAAAGAAGCCTACGCGCCGGGTGATTTCCTGATCGTGGGTCAGTATATCGACCGCACCTTCGCGCGTGAGAAATCGTTTTTCGGCGCCGGTCTGGTGGGGCATGTCTCGGTGGCCCATCCGATCTGCGCACGTCTTGCGGGGCATTGCACCAGCGCGGCGCAAACGACTGGCGTGCGCGTGCATCAGGGCGGCACCTATATCGCGATGGAAGGACCGCAATTTTCCACCAAGGCGGAAAGCGAGCTGTATCGCAGTTGGGGGGCGGATGTGATCGGCATGACCGGCATGCCCGAAGCCAAGCTCGCTCGCGAGGCCGAGATTTGCTATGCCTGCATCGCGATGATCACCGATTACGATTGCTGGCATCCCGATCACGATGCGGTGGATGTGGCCCAAGTGGTCGCGGTGGCGCAAAAGAACGCCGCGAAGGCGCGTGACCTTGTGGCCGCGCTGCCCGCGCTTTTGGCCGGGCCTGCGAGCGATTGCAGCGAGGGCTGCAGCCATGCGCTGGATAGTGCGATCATGACCGCCCCGGCCAAGCGCGATCCGACCATGATGGTGAAACTGAAAACCGTGGCAGGGCGCGTTTTTTGAACGCGGCGCGTGGCCCGGCCGCGCGTGGGTTTGTCGCGCCGTGCGCGCCAGCTTTGCGTGGCCTCTGCGGCGTTTTCTGGCTAATGCTGACCTAACTGCAATTCGGAGCCTGTCTTGATGAACGCCCAGACCAAAACCGTGAAAGATTACATTCGCACCATCGCCGATTTTCCCCATGAGGGAATCTTGTTTCGCGATGTCACCACGCTATTCGCCGATCCGCGCGGGTTTCGCATGGCGATTGATCAGATGCTGCACCCGTGGGCGGGGCAGCAGATTGACAAGATCGTCGGGCTTGAAGCGCGCGGGTTCATCATTGGCGGCGCGATTGCGCATCAGCTTTCAAAGGGCTTCGTGCCGATCCGCAAAAAGGGCAAGCTGCCCGGCCAGACGATCTCGCAGTCCTATACGCTGGAATATGGCGAGGCGGTGATGGAGATGCATGAAGACGCGATCCAACCCGGCGAGAAGGTGTTGATCGTGGATGATCTTCTGGCCACTGGGGGCACCTGCGGGGCCGGTATCAAGCTGATCGAGCGCGTCGGAGGTGAGATCGTGGGCTGTTCCTTTGTCGTCGATTTGCCGGAACTGGGCGGGCGCAAGCTGCTGGAAGATCTGGGCATGAACGTGCATGTTCTGTGCGAATTCGAAGGTGCTTAACCATATTTAAAGAGGAATCACGCAATTCTGTGCAGGCCTGATGGTTCTGCTGCTTGCAAACACGTGAACCAAAGCGCTGCACCTCGTCGGAGTGATCTGACGGGGTGCATTCAATTTTGGGCCAGCACCGCGCCGGGGTTCAAAATCCCTCTTGGGTCAAGCGCGGCTTTGATCGCGCGCATCGCCGCCAGTTTGCCGGGGTCGCCGTAGTGTTCCAGATCGCGCAGTTTCAACCGCCCGATACCGTGTTCGGCTGAGATCGAGCCCCCAAACCCGTCGACCAGATCATAGACCACCTGCGCAATGTCCGCGCGCAGGTTTTCATAGCTCGCGCGATCGCGCCCGTCGGCTGGAAAGGCGTTGAAATGCAGGTTGCCATCGCCAACATGACCAAAGCAATTGATCCGGATATCGGCCATCGCAGATAGCTGTGTGCGGGCGATGTCGATGAACTCCGCCAGTTTCGGCAAGGGCAG
>NZ_CAJYBT010000039.1 GCF_913064665.1 uncultured Thioclava sp. | reverse complement strand
AACAGCACTTTCACCATCAGGCAGAACTGGATCGCGGCATCGGAGAATACAGGTGGTCGGCCTGGACGCCCGGACTTGGGGCCGAGCCACTTCATGTCCTTGTCGAGCCAACCTCTCACACATGCAAACATGTGTTGCCAGTCAACGGATCAACAGCGAGCCACGCCGCTTCAGGGGTTCGCTATAGGACTTCCAGTTCGTCGTGCGGTAGCGGCCTGCTTCGGGCTTGCTCATGCCGAGCCTGTTAACCTACCGGATTCGCAAGGTGAAACCTTTCGGCGTCGAGTTCTGCAACAATGCCCATATCATCATCGAACAACGCCAAAGCTGCCGTCAAAATTCTGGAAAGGTAGCGCCAGATGCTGACGAGATCGAAGTGATCAACAAGGAGCATATCCATTTTTTTGACTGTGGCGTGAATTTCGAAAAAGTCTCATGTCCTGAATGCCATACCAATATCGATCTGGATTGGTGGAGCCAGACAATGTCCGCAGACTTTGATAAAATTACAGGACTTCAGCTTATCGAACACAAACTATCTTGCTGTTCATCGGCCGTTTCACTCAATACATTGAAATATTCATTCCATGACAAAATTTCGGTCGAAGTGGTCAGAAAAATCGAAGCTACTTCGGAATGTGAGATTTCGGTCGTCTATCAACGGATCTAAACGCAACAGCGCTATAGTTCGCCCATAGAGCGAACCAACACGCTTTGCGGCCCCCCCCCGAACTTAAAGGTGGGTCAGTTCTCGATGGAAAATCCGGGTCGCTTCTGGATGAAAATCAACAATTTCTGCACAAAATCTGTGCATCCATGCCCCCGACGCTAAAATACTTGCTATCCTACACCATATCGTTACCGTTTCGTGAATATGTGTGATTTTGCTCGAATCGAACGAAATCAACACGTTCACGATCGCTCTGGGAGGGGAATCATGACTAAAAACCAAAAGTTCAACCGCCGCTCGTTCTTGACGAAATCGGCGCTCGCCGGTGGTGTCGCAACCGGTAGTGTCCTTGCGGCACCTGCGGTATTGGCACAAGCGCCGCTTGTTGTGAAAATGCAGACATCTTGGAACGATGCCAATATCTGGCAGGAATTTGCTCGCGACTATGCGACGCGCGTCGAAGAAATGTCGGGTGGCCGCATGAAGATCGACGTGCTGCCCGCCGGCGCGGTTGTTGGCGCGTTTCAAGTGCTTGATGCTGTCAACGACGGCCTGATCGACGCCGCTCATTCTGTTCCGGTTTACTGGTACGGCAAGAACAAGGCGGCGTCCCTGTTCGGCACCGGCCCGGTGTTTGGCGGGTCTGCGACAACGATGCTGTCATGGTTCTACGCTGGAGGCGGACAGGAGCTTTACGACGAGCTGACTCAGGAGATCATGGGACTCGATGTGGTCGGCCGTTTGGGCTTCCCGATGTTCGCGCAACCCTTTGGTTGGTTTAAGGGCGAGGTCAACACGGTTGCCGATCTACAGGGCCTGAAATACCGGACGGTCGGTCTGGCCGCTGACCTGATGTCCAAAATGGGCATGTCTGTAGCGCAGTTGCCGGGTGGCGAAATCGTGCCCGCGATGGAGCGTGGCGTCATCGACGCCTTCGAATTCAACAATCCGTCATCGGATAAGGACTTTGGCGCGCAGGACGTGGCAAAGAATTACTATCTTTCGTCCTACCATCAGGCTTCCGAGAGCTTTGAGTTTTTGTTCTCACGCACGTTCTTGGAAGATCTGGATCCCGATTTTCAGGCGATCCTGAAATATGGTGTCGAGGCGGCCTCGACCGCGAACACAGCTAAGGCAATGGACCGCTATTCCGCAGATCTCCAGTGGTTGCAGAATGATGCCGGCGTAACCATTCACCGCACGTCGAAGGAAATTCTGGATGCGGAACTGAAGGCTTGGGACGAACTGATCCCGGAACTGGAAACAGATCCTTTCATGAAAAAAACCCTCGATAGCCAGCGGGCTTGGGTCGAGCGGGTGTCCTACTATGAACTGATGAACTCCCCCGATTATGGTTTGGCCTACGACCACTACTTTCCGGGTAAGGTGAAGCTCTAACTCGGACTTGACGACCCATTGAAACCTCGGCGCCCACTGCGTCGAGGTTTCATTGGAAATCTACGGGGATATCATGATTTCTTTCATTCGGTTTGCCGATGGTCTTTCGGCATGGTTCGGCAAGGCCTTCGCGTGGCTTATCATCGTAATGGCCGTCGGGACGGGCTACGAGGTTTTCGTACGCTACGTCCTGAACAGTCCGACGGCTTGGGCGCTGGATGTGTCCTTCATCATGTATGGCGCTTTGTTCATGATGGGCGGAGCCTACACTCTGTCGCGGGGCGGCCATGTTCGGGGTGACTTTCTGTATCGGCTCTTGCAACCGCGCACACAGGCGAAGATCGACTTTGTGCTCTATCTCATCTTCTTTTTCCCCGGCGTCACCGCACTTATTTTTGCGGGTTGGAAATATGCTGCCAGATCATGGCGTTACGGCGAGGTGTCGGCGGCCAGTCCAGCCGGCGTTCCAATCTATCAATTCAAGGCGGTCATCGTCGCTGCCGGATTGCTTTTGTTTGTGCAAGGGATTGCGCAATTAATGCGCTGCATCATCGCAATGCGCACGAATGAATGGATCGAAGCCTCCGAGGATGTCTTCGAGACCGAAGACCTCTTAATGCGCGAAGCCAACAAGGCCGAGAAAGATCATCTATCATGACTGACCCTCAAGTCGCCCTAATGATGCTCGGGCTCTTCATTGTTTTTGTTTTTCTGGGATTTCCGATCGCCTTTACGTTGATGGCTATGGGGATCGGTTTTGGCTACTTTGCCTACTTCGATTCCAGCCGGATGTGGCGCGCCTTCGACCGCTTGGACGAAACCGCCAGCACTTGGGATAGTTGGTCGACCTGGATCGAGGGGTTTCTAAATAACCGCATCTTCGACCTATTCGTGAACCAGACATTTACCGTGATGTCGAACGAGGTTCTCACAGCCGTGCCATTGTTCCTGTTCATGGGCTACATCGTGGAACGCTCGAATATCGTCGATCGTCTTTTCACGACCCTGAATATCGCATCAAAGAACTTGCCGGGTTCGATGGGTGTTGCCGCATTGATCACCTGTGCGTTGTTCGCGACCGCCACGGGTATCGTTGGCGCTGTGGTGACCCTTATGGGCCTGTTGGCACTGCCAGCGATGTTGAAAGCGCGCTATGAGCCATCCTTCGCGGCAGGGATAATCTGTGCTGGCGGAACCCTTGGCATCTTGATCCCACCGTCGATCATGCTGATCGTCTATGCGGCTGCGACGAATGTGTCTATCGTTCGGCTCTATGCGGCAGCGCTCCTACCAGGTTTGACGCTTGTCGGACTCTATCTGATCTATATCGTTGGCCGATCGATCCTGCAGCCGTCATCGGCACCGCGTCCGACAAAAGACGAAGTGCCCGACATGCCAATGTTGAAGCTTCTCTGGCTTATTGTCACTTCTTTCGTGCCGCTGGCTTTCCTGATCTTCGCTGTGCTGGGTTCAATCTTGTTCGGTTTGGCAACACCAACCGAAGCCGCCTCTATCGGCGCGTTGGGCGGTATTCTACTGGCTTTCCTCTACCGGGCGATGACATGGCAGCGGCTGCGCGAAAGCGTATATCTGACCATCCGCACCACCGCGATGGTCTGTTGGCTGTTTGTTGGCTCCTACACCTTTTCGGCGGTATTTTCCTATCTTGGCGGAGAGCAGGTCATCGGCGATTTCGTGGCTGGTCTAGACCTGACGCCGATCCAGTTCCTGATCATCGCGCAATTGATCATCTTCTTGCTGGGTTGGCCGCTGGAATGGTCCGAGATCATCATCATCTTCGTGCCGATCTTCCTGCCGCTACTGGATGTCTTCGGCATTGATCCGCTGTTCTTCGGCATTCTGGTCGCACTCAATCTGCAAACAAGTTTCCTAACACCACCTATGGCGATGTCGGCCTACTACCTGAAAGGCATCGCCCCGCCCGAGCTACGTTTGACGCAGATTTTCAAGGGGGTTATGCCGTTCCTGCTTTGCGTCATCATTAGTATGGTCCTGATGTATGCGTTCCCACAGATCGTGTTCACCCTGCCGGATATGTTCTATGGCCGCTAACTTCAATAAAGCTGAGAGGCTCGCGCGCGCGCCGGGCGCATTACTGTTGCGTGACAGGTTGGCTTCGGGTGCGATTGACGCTCTTACGCTGGTCGAAAGCTACATCGCCCGGATTGAAGCCCGTGAACCTGAGGTCGGGGCATGGGCTTGGTTCGATCCCGACTTCGCGCGTGCGCAGGCTCGGACGCTGGATGCGCATCGCCGTGCCGGGCGGCCACTGGGGCGCCTTCATGGGCTGCCCGTCGGGATCAAAGACATCATCGACACCGCCCGGATTCCCACGGAAAACGGCTGCGTGCTTGACGCCGGGCGCATCCCCATACGCGACGCCTATGTTGTTTCGCAGCTCAAGAAAGAGGGCGCGATCATCATGGGCAAGACCGTGACGACAGAGCTTGCCTTCATGCACCCCGGCAAAACAGCGAACCCGCACAATCTTGCGCACTCGCCGGGCGGGTCGTCACAAGGGTCTGCGGCGGCGGTCGCCGATGGTATGGTTCCACTGGCCATCGGCACTCAAACCGGTGGTTCGATCATCCGTCCAGCTTCGTTTTGCGGCATCACCGGATATAAGCCCACTTTCGGAGCGATCCCGCGCAGCGGTATTCTGTCGCAATCCCCAACACTGGATACCGTCGGGGTTTTTGCCAGCGACCCAGGAGGAGCCGCACTGTTGGCTGAAGTGCTGTTTGGCCAAGACGAGGCTGATCCGGCGACCCACTACGAACCCGTGCCCGCGCTGGTGAAAGCGACGCAATCGAAACCTCCGCTCGCACCGGTTTTCGCGTTCGTCAAGCCGCCCGGTTGGGAGGACGCAGATCCGGATCTGCATGCAGCATTCGACGAGCTGATTGCGGCTCTCGGCGATCAGGCGTTTGAGGTCGAACTGCCTGGAGTCTTCACGGGGGCTGCCTCTCAGCGCCAGCTGATCAATTTCTCTGAAATGGCGTACCACTACTACCGCTACTGGCGCGACGGTGCAGACCAGTTGGGGGAAGAAACTCGGCAGGCCATCGAGAAAGGCAATGCGGCAGTCGCCCGCGACTATCTTTCGGCCTGCGACATCCCGCAAGTTCTGAATGCGGCGTTGGAAGAGATCTTCGAGCGATGTGACGCGATCCTGTGCCCTTCCGCAACAGGATCGGCACCCAAGGGCTTAGGCAGCACCGGCGATCCGATCTTCAACGGACTCTGGACATTGTGCGGGACCCCATGCCTCGGCCTTCCCCTACTGATTGCCGAAAACAATCTGCCAATGGGCGTGCAAATTGTTGGGATGCGCGGCAATGACGCGCGATTATTGCGAACGGGGCAATGGCTGTTTGATTGGGCGAGCAATCTGACATCCGATGATGACAACACGACAGGGAATAAATCATGAACCGAATTCTTGCACTATTCGCGTTTGTCGTTTTTGCGGTGTTCCTTGGAATCCTCGCAGTCAAGGTGCCCAGCCCGGATCTTGTCATCGTCATCACATTGACTGTGATTCTGGTCGCATATGACTTCATTACGTCGTGCAGCGACAAAAAGGACTGAATTTCGATGCCGAAACCGGTCATCTGGATCACCCGGACGCTGTCAGAGGCGACGCTGGAACGCGCACGACGCGACTATGAGGTGATCTGGGATGCCACTGACACGCCTGGCAGCGCCGATGACATCATCGCCATGAGCGCTCAGGTGGACGGTATCATCCCATGCCATTCTGAACATTTTAGCGCTGCAGTCGTGGAACAGCTTGATCCACGACTCAAGATCATCGCCAACCATTCAGTCGGCGTCGATCATTGCGATCTTTCGGCGCTGCGGTCTCGTGGGATCATGGTCACGAACACGCCCGGCGTTCTATCGGATGCGACTGCCGAACTGGCAATGATGCTGATGCTTTGTGCCGCGCGTAAGGCCATCTCTGGCGACCGGATCGTGCGGTCAGGGGCGTGGAATTTCTGGTCGCCTGCATTTCTTGTCGGCAAACAGGTGACCGGCGCGCGACTGGGTATAATCGGGATGGGTGGGGTTGGCTGTGCGATGGCGCGCAAGGCCCGCGGCTTTGATATGCAGATCCACTATCATAACCGTAGCCGGCTTGCGCCCGATGTCGAACATGGCGCGATCTTTCATGACACCCTCGACGGTCTTCTGGCAGTGTCTGATTTTCTGTCGCTCCATTGTCCCTCCACCCCGAAAACGGTGGGCATGATGAACGCATCACGGATCGCCCAGCTACCAGCCGGGGCTATTCTGGTGAACACGGCCCGAGGCAGTCTGATCGATGAAGCAGCACTACTGGCCGCAATTCAATCTGGCCAGATCGCCGCAGCCGGTCTGGATTGCTTTCGCGACGAACCGGGCGGAAATGCAGAATTTTCAGATCATGAGAATATTGTGATGATGCCACATGTCGGTAGCGCCACAGTCAAGACACGCGATGCGATGGGGGCCAAAGCACTCGACAACCTAGACGCTTTTTTCCGTGGAGACACGCCGCCAGATCTTGTCTGACTACGGCGACATTTTTTGTCATATCTCCCTGCATGATGGGGTCGAACGGGGTTTCTGTCGTAAATTTTCGCCGGGCAAGCTGTCAGCATTTGTTGGACACAATTATGCTGTGAGGGCCGCGATCTCTGCACCTGGCGAGACGCCTGTTTGATCGAATTGACCCTTGCGGATCATATGCGCGATTTTGGCTTTGCCCAGTTGAGCGGCACCAGAATGAAACGCCTTGAAACCCAGCATAGGGTGCGTGAGACGCTTAATGAAGCGATGACCTGCCTCAATCATGTAGTTGAGGTATCTTGATTGGATAATCCTAGCTGTTTGATCCCACGGTTTGGTGGTGCGATCCTTTCTGAGAAATGCAAGCGCCACGATCCCGTTGACCGGCAGGTGAATGCGCGCATTCACCGAGAGGGGTGCACGCCGTCAGAGCTGCAATACAATGATCGCAAGCTGCGCTCGCAACGCTGAGCAGAGAGCTTGGTACTAGTTTCTTCCTGCACGAATGGTGGCTGATCGCGATCATGCTCGCTATCGAAATCGGCCCATTCTACGACATCGCCTCAAACCGCCCCCCTAGCCAGACCGGAGCCTACGCGTGAGCCGCAAGGCGATTTCCCTCTTGCTCGTGCTGGCGTTGATTGGCGCAGTGTCGCCGCGCAGGACAGCGCGCAAACCGCAAGGGACGCGAATACATAGTCTACGTCTCGGGCGGAAACTCGAACCTGAAACCCTCGATGGGCGACATGGTCACAGTCACGCGTTGCTACAGAACTGATCCAGCGGCTCATCGTGGCTGTGTCGGCCCGTCCCGTCAGAAGCGAATGGCACGATTGGGTTACTTAGCGCCGGTCGCGGTGCCCTTGAGGAGCCCCTGCCCTATACAGATGCGCTTTGCGGAATTTTACGCATGCATTTCATTGTCCGAGGATCGACCGATGACCATCGCCTGCCGGGTGGCCAATACGATCACGGCCCGTTTCCAGGCCCATGACCTGCCCGCGCCCGAGGGGCGCACGGACTGATCAGCGCCCCGACCGGCGGCGCTTTGCACGCAGGCCCGGGGGCTTTCATCCAGTCGTCAGATCAGCGCGACCGGGCCTTAGCTGCGGTCGCGTCTTTTTGCTGCGTCGGCATTTCGATATTGATCTCAAGGCTCGAAATGTCGTCCCTGCGCTCCATTCGGATGTCGACCTCGTCATCCTCGATCTTCATATATTTACGGATCACGGCGAGGATGTCGTTTTGCATCGCGGGCAGGTAATCGGGCTCTTGCGAGCCACTGCCACGCTCATGCGCCAGCAAGATCTGCAGACGGTCCTTTGCCGTTTGCGCCGATTTCGGGCGGCGGGGCTTGAGAGAGAAACCAAACAAGCTCATGCGGACCGTCCGAAGAACCGACCGAGCAGACCGGGGCGCTTGTCGCTGCCGATACGCATCGGGACATCTTCGCCCAGCAAGCGCGCCACGGCGTCTTCATAGGCAGAGGCCGCACTTGAAGGAGCATCCAGCACGACCGGCATGCCAACATTCGAGGCGCGCAGCACCGCGGTGCTTTCGGGCACGATCCCCAGCAGCGGCACAGCCAGAAGCTCAAGCACGTCTTCTACCGCCATCATCTCGCCGCGGTCGATGCGGCCCTGATCGTGCCGGGTCAGAAGAACCTGCGACTTGACCGGCTCTAGGCCTTTCTCGGCGCGCTGCGTCTTGGAGGCCAGCAGGCCGAGAACGCGGTCGCTGTCGCGCACGGACGAGACTTCGGGGTTGGTCACCACGACTGCCTCATCCGCGTAATACATCGCCATCTGGGCGCCACGCTCAATCCCGGCGGGGCTGTCGCAGATGATGTAGTCGAAATCCTTACGCAGTTCGTCGAGCACCTTCTCGACGCCCTCCGAGGTCAGCGCGTCCTTGTCGCGGGTCTGCGAGGTCGGCAGGATCGACAACGTATCGACGCGCTTGTCCTTGATCAGCGCTTGGCTCAGGCGGGCATCGCCTTGCACCACGTTGATGAAATCAAAAACCACGCGCCGTTCGCAGCCCATGATCATATCGAGGTTGCGTAGGCCCACATCGAAATCGATGACCACGACCTTGTGGCCGCGTTTCGCGATGGCCGCCGAGATGGCAGCGGCCGAGGTTGTTTTGCCAACACCGCCCTTGCCCGAGGTGATGACGATCACCCGGCCGCGCGGTCCGTCTTCCTTGAGTTGGGTCATTGGAACGCCTCCACACATAAGTTGTCACCCTCGAGAAAGACCTGAACGCTGCGCTTGCGCAGCTCCGGTTCGATCGTCTCGCTGGTCTTGTAAAGTCCTGCAATCGCCAGCAATTCTGCCTGCTGGCTTTGACAAAAGATGCGCGCACTTTCGTCGCCATGCGCACCCGCAATAGCGCGGCCCCGCAGCGTGCCATAGACGTGGATATTGCCCGCGGCCACGATCTCGGCCCCCGAGGCGACAGACCCCACGATCGTCAGGTCGCCATGCTCGGCCACGACCATCTGCCCCGAGCGCACCGGCGCGGTGACGATCATATTGGACTTGGGCGGTGCCTCGGGCGTTTTCTTGGCAGGCTTCGCTTTGGTTTTGGCCGAAGGCAGCGCAGTCTCGCGGCCCACCTTGATTGGGATGATGCCGTAGCCCCGGACCGTGGAAAGCTGCACATCGGTCGCGTTTTGCGCCCCGAAGACCAGAAGACCGCGCTCAAAGAGCCTGTCGATCAGATCGCGGATCTTGCCGGGCACGTTCATATCCGGGACCAGCGCGAAATCGAGCACGATTGGTGCATCGTCCAGTATCTGCGGCGCCTGAGCCAGTGCTGCGTCGAGCCGTTCGTAAAACGTCTCGTCCATTTCGGATGTTTCAAGCCGTAGCGCGACGGCGGTCAGGAATAGACCGCGGAAATGAAAGGGTCGGACTGTGACCGGATCGGTGTCGCTCCGGGGGTCGCTGCTGGGGGTCTGCACGAGTGGCCTCGCTGTGCTCTGTGATTGGCGCAACGATTTGCGCTTCGTTTTTGCCCTTATTGGGTAGAGCGTGCGCGCTTGCCACCCACAAAACGGCCATCGCCGGATACTGGGCAGAAAGCTGCTGTCAATGATCGAATTTCCGCCGGTGGGCGCGCGTGTTCATGCGCGTGAACAGAGAGCCATACGCTGTCAGTCAGGCCCGGCGCGCCCATGACCTGCCCGACGCGCCACCCTGCCTGCGATGGTGCGGAGATGATGATCACGAAACGATAACACGAAAGTGACCTTGTCTAATCTTGGGTCACGCCCAGTAGGGCGGAAAAGTCCCGCATTGCCGCCCTCCGGACATCAAAATTTCTGCGCGACGTATCGAATGGTCGTGACCTGAGCCCCAATTCCCCTCCAGCTTTGCGCGGAGTCCTTGGGGTTATGCTCCGCTCCCCAAGCTTGGGCCGCCGGAAGCTAGATTTTTCCAGCTTCTTCACGATAACGGGCTGGTGACGCCATCAGGGTAATGCATGACAATCGGGACGTTGTAGCCGATCGCACTGTGGGGTCGGTCCTCGTTGTAGTGCCTACGCCAATCCTCCAGCTTTTCGTGGGCATCCGCAAGGCTCATAAACCAGTGCGCGTTCAGAGATTCCGACCTCAGCTTGCTATTGAATGCTTCGATATTCCCGTTCTCGGTGGGCTTCCCAGGCCGTAAGAAGTCGAGGGTGACGTTGTTGGCGTAGGCCCAGAGATCGAGGTCGCGAGATTTGAATTCGCTGCCGTTGTCGACCCGGATCGTCTTGGGGTAGCCGATGCGGGCATAGATGCGTTCTAAGGTCTGGACGACGTCCTCGCCGCGGTAGACGAAGCGAGGATCAGTCGCCGGTCTGAACCTCGAATGGGTGTAAACAATGGTCAGAATGCGGAGCTTCTTACCCATAGCGAGTTGGTCGTGAACGAAATCCATCGCCCAGATATCGTTTGGGCCGACGGCTTCCTGGCGGTCTTCGCGAAGCTTCGCCTTAACCCGTCGCTTGGGATTCTTGTTGCGCAACTGAAGGCCCAACTCTTTGTAAATCCGACGTGTCTTTTTCATATTGATCTCTCAGCCCTCTCGCCACAACACGACGTGGACGCGCCGGTAGCCATACCGCACGCGCCTTTCGCAGATCTCCTTGATCCTTCGTTCCAGCGCGGCCTGCCCGGGGCGGCGGGACTTGTAGTGGTAAGTCGAGGCATAGAACCGCAGGGCATCACATGCCCGCCGGATCGATACGCCCCAGTCCACCAGCATCCCGTCAACCAGCTTGCGCTTCCAGGCAGGCCTTAAAGCTTTCGGCGGATGACGTGCCTCACAACATATCGCGGTCGAGCGTCAGGTCGGCCACGATCTTCTTCAGCCGGGCATTCTCGTCCTCGAGCGGCTTCAGCCGCCGCATCTCGTCCGGCAGCAAGCCGCCATATCGCGTTTGATGGGCAAACAGTCCCCCGGATTGTTTGCAGCCCCGCCGCACTCCAGTTGAAGTAGGTCGCCTGACTGATCCCGGCCTTGCCGCAGATCTTTGCGACCGATGTGCCTTCCCCGCCCTGCTTCAAGATGAACGCCTTCTGCGCCTCCGTGAACTTCGATGCCTTCATCGTTCTCAACTCCTCTCCCAGCCAGGAAAGCTTAGCCAAAAACTCCAGTTCCAAACGGTCCAGTTTTCAGGGGCAGAGCAGTGCCGCCCAGCTAGCATGCTGGATTCACAAGATGAATCCCCTCACAAGATTTGTGCAACAGAGCCACTGCCGTTCTCAGGTTTCCGGGGAAAGCCCCCCTCCATCAGCCGATTTGTGCGACAAAGCTGGGGTGGATCCTAAAACAACTCAACATCGCTAACCGGTTCTGGCGGTTTGATTGGTTCGAATATCTGCGCCTCTCCCAACATCTTTTGTCGTGCGCGACCACTGTCTGGCCAAAATTCAATCCGTCTCGCCTGGGTGCCACCAAGACTTTGGCCTGAACACTCGATCCCTTCGCGCCGAAGAAAATCAAGCACAAAATACGCGTTCTTTTGCCCGACATCCGAAAGCCCAGCGATCATACGCGCACCGCCAAACACCTTGCATTTCAACCGGTCGCGTCGCGCGCCAAGTTTGATCAAATCGTTGATCAGCAGTTCCATCGCGTTCACGCCAAAACTTGCAGCCTGGACAGTGACATTGTTGCTTTCAGGAAGAAGAAAATGATTCATCCCACCGACTTTCGCGCTTTCGTCATACAGACACGATGCGACACATGATCCCAAGATTGTGGTGATGGAACGCCCACCGGATCCCGATGAGGCATACTCGCCCTGAGAAATATGTTGTGGGCGGATCGGGCTATTCATACCACCCTCCCGCGTGTGACAAACCGTTGTGCAACTGGGGGCTGACGCGTGCACAAGGCCAAAACCTCTCTCGCCATTGCGTCAAGTGGCACCGCGCGTTCCGCGCCGCCGGTTTCCAACGCTGCACGCGGCATCCCGAAAACAACCGAGCTAGCCTCGTCTTGCGCCAAGCAACGCGCGCCTGCCTGACGGAGTTTTAGCATCCCTTCCGCTCCATCTCGGCCCATACCTGTCAGCAGAACTCCGACCGCACGATCGCCAAGAAACTGCGCAGACTCGAACAAAACATCGACCGAGGGTCGATGGCCACTTCGTTTTTCTTCTCCCACCAGCGTGCAGCGCGCTGGCTCCCCCCGTGCGAGCGCCAGGTGATATGCACCGCCCGGCGCAAGATAGATACGCCCCTGCTCCAGCGGAGCATCAGGAGTTGCGAGTGCTAACTGAGGTTCAATCTGGCGCTGCAATCGCGCAGCAAAACTGGCCAGAAATGTCTCGGGCATATGTTGGGTGATTACAGTTGGAGGGCAGTTTTCTGGAAATTCCGATAGGAGCGTTTCCAATGCATCTACACCGCCGGTTGATGAGCCGACCAACGCGATCTTGCCATTCCAATCGAACCCCGCGGCCGGCGTCAGTTTCGGGCGTGGCCCGGCTGCGCGAAGCCGTGCTGTGGACGCTGCCACCAGCAAGTCAGCTAAATTCCAAAATGCCTCAGCGGTCGCTTTCAGCCGTGGCTTACCGATACATTCGACAGCACCGAGTGAAAGCGCCTCGAGCGCTGCCGCTGATCCTTTATGGGTCTCGGTCGAGACCATCACCACCGGCATCGGCCGCAACCGCATCAGTTTTTCGAGAAACTCCAGCCCGTTCATCCGGGGCATTTCAACATCGAGGGTCAAAACATCCGGGTTCAGCGTCTTGATTTTTTCGCGCGCTTCATATGGGTCTGCGGCCTCTCCAACCACAAGAAGACGTGTGTCATCCGCTATGATTGAGCGGATCAACTGACGGATCGTCGCAGAATCATCGACGATTAGAACCTTTTTGACCGGCATGTTTTCTCCTTTATGCGATCAAATGTGACGCGCATGGGCCTGGGGCGTCTCAAAAATCTTCCCAATCATCCTCGCTCGCCTCAAACTTGAGCGCAGCGCTTTGCTGCGTGACCTGCGCTGTGCGCGCCGCAGCAGGCTTAGCCGGCAAGGCCTGGGGTGCCATTCGAGGTGGCTCGGCAGGTTTAGGCGGAGGCGCGGCCGAAGTGCGAGTTTTAGAGATCGCTGAAGCTGGCGGAGTCGACAAAGTAGCGGTTGCCGGCACCTTAAATTGTTGCATCGTCTCACTGAGCTCGCGCGCACCTTGATTGAGCGAATGACTGGCTGCCGTGGTCTGTTCAAACATTGCCGCGTTTTGTTGGGTCACCTGGTCAAGTTGCGTCATCGCGGTGTTGATTTCAGTGAGGCCAAGTGCTTGCTCGCGCGCGTTCTGCGCGATTTGTGAGACGCGATCAGCCACATCAAGCACAGAGCCCAAAATTCCTTCGAGCGCGCGCCCAGTCTCCCCCACAAGATCAACGCCACGGGTGACATGATCAGATGAGGCAGTGATCAACGTATCGATTTCACGCGCCGCATCCGAGGAGCGTTGCGCCAGAGCGCGCACCTCAGAGGCGACGACCGCAAAGCCACGCCCGGCCTCGCCCGCGCGCGCGGCCTCAACCCCTGCGTTGAGCGCGAGAAGGTTGGTTTGGAACGCGATTTCGTCAATGACACCAATGATCTTGGAAATCTTCTGTGAACTGGTCTCGATCTCGCTCATTGCGGATACCGCCTGTTTCACAATTTCACCCGAATCCTCTGCACTTTTGCGCGCATCCGAAACGACACGATCTGCTTCCGCCACACCTTGTGCCGAGGCACTGACTGAGGCGCTCAACTCACCCAAAGCGGCAGCGGTTTCTTCAAGCGTTGCGGCTTGTTGTTCGGTACGTTTGGACAGGTCTTCGGAGGCATTCGAAATCTCACGCGCCTCGCCATCAATCGTCGTAGCGTTATCATTGACGATCTGCATTGCCATGCACAGGTTGCTGACCGCAGCATTGAAATCAGCCCGCAATGGTTCGTATTGTGGTTCAAATTCCTCGGAAATATCCGCCGTCAGATCCCCTTGCGACAAGGCCCCCAGACCAAGACGCAACGCCTCTACCACTGTTTCCTGCGCGGCCACCATTGCGGAATTGCGCGCTTGCGCCTGCTCCAAAGCTGCAGTGTCTGCGGTTACATCAGCCGCGATAAGGACGATTTTCATCAACCGCGCGCTGCGATCGGCGACAGGATTGATCGTGCCCTCAACAAGGTGAGTGCGCCCATCCGGTCCCGTCAGTGTGAAGCGGCCTTGAACCGCCTTGAGGGCCGAAGGTGCGCTCCAGATGTCGCGCCCATCAGGCGCGGACAAAATGACGCGCATATCCTTACCCAGCAGCGCATCACAGCCCTGCCCCAGCATTGCGCGGATTTTATCGTTCAAGCGCGTAATCACAAAATTCGGATTGATATCACAGACCAGTTGATGGGCATCAATCGCGTCGATCAAAGCACGCTGAGCCCGCATTTGCGTCACGTCGCGCAGCTCGACCACCAGACCAATCACCGAGTCGGTTTCATCCGTGATTTCAGTGACTCCCACGCCAAATCGACCCTCACCCACCTTGATGTCAACATGCAGAGGCATATGCGAACGATCACTAATCTGGGCGCGCGCAGCTTCGGGCAGAACATGAATATCATTCAACGATCTCCCAACCAGTTTATCCGCTTCAAGATCAGGGGTGACTTCGCGGAATGCGTCAATCCGGCTGTTTACCAGATTAACCAAAGCCTTATTAACATGGATGATGTGGAAATCAGGGTTGACCATCATCAGGGCTGCGGACGCATTTTGAAATGCAGTGCCTTGTATGTGGGCATCTTGCGCAACCGCATCGGCATGCAGCAAATCAGCACGCAACTCGTCGAGCGCGGAGGCGATAACGCCCACCTCATCGCGCCGCGCAGTGCCATGCACTTTTTGCGTGCGCTCGCCCATCGCGATGGCGCGGATCGTGGCGCCAAGTTTGCGCAGGGGCGAAGATACCGAGCGCGCCATCAGCGTGGAAAGTGCCCCAAGAAGTAGGACAAGCCAGCTGGCATGAAACAGCATAGAGCGCGCGAGCGTCGTCGCGGAAGCAAAAAGTTCGCTCGTATCCTGCTCCACCACGGCCGCATAGCTGCGATCAAAGAGGGAAAACGGCATATAGGCGGCTGTGACAGATCGGCCTTCAAGGCCGATTTCCACAACCAGACCATTGCCCCCCGCAAGCGCGTCTTTGACGGCCAGTGTCTCAATCACCGAGCCCGGCACGACTCCCTCGACAGGGTGGCGCAACACATTAAGCAACTGCCCGGCGCTATCGACGACAAAGCCCTCGCCCGTCTCGCCCAAGCCACGTGCGACCCCAATCTGAACACCAAGGGCCGTTGCAGGAATGCGCACGGCAAGTACGCCAAGGCGCATCCCATTGGCACTGAACACGGGCATTGCGGCATAGATCTCGCTCGTATTGCCATTGATTAGAATGTCACTGGTGAAGATTTTCCCGACCGGCGCCTCTGCGCCCTCGGTTGCCAAGGTTTCCAGCGGCCCTGCGCCTTGCGTCAGATCAGCGGCGAACTCTGCGTCTTTATTGATCGAATAGACCACCCGTCCGGTGCGATCGATCAGATAGAGGTCGCTATAGCCCTTTTGCGTCGCCTCGGTCAGGAACCCTGTATGATAGCGGCGATGCTGGATCGAGTAATCCGTCGCGTCGCCGGCATATTCAAGCTTGGAGCGTTCTTCGGGACTGTTGGGATTTTCATCGCGATAGGCACGCGACACGGTTTGGGCGGCCTCCTCGCCCAACTGTTTCCAACCACGATTGAAATCATACAGAGCACGCGCGGTGACGGCGTTGCCCGCTAACGACCGCAGATCGCTTAGCACCCGCTCTTCCCAGATGGCAATGCCTGCAACGCGCGTGTTCAACGTGCGTTGCAACCGCGCCGAGCCTTCGGTCTTGAGCAAACCATAGGCTTCGCGATAAGCCAGAGCCCCCATAATCGTCAGTGCCACCATCGCGATGGCAACCAGCATCAGAGGAAGCTTGATCGACAGCTTCAGATTGTTCAAAAAACGCATGCAAATTCTCCGGCGGGACGTTGGCAGACAATCGGGGCCGCCCAAAACCGGGACGGCCTTGATGCGACCATCGGGCCAAGACCTGAAGATTTGCTAAATACCGATGCGATTTTAGCGGGATGCGTTTGTTAAAATGCAATCTAATGCGGGCCTGCGCGCCTAAAATGCCCCGAAAGCAGCGCGCAACAGGCCAACACGGCGGGAAAATTCAGAACGTTCAAGCCCGCCCGCCGCGACGGTTTCCGGCGCGGCACACACCCGTTTGAGCTGCGCCCGCGCCTGCCAACCGGGTATCAACGCCACGCGCGCGGACCCCTTGAGCGCGCGGGATTGGCGCGCAAAGTCAAGCCGCGCAAGTCCCTCACGCGCATAGGCGGCCAGCGCCTCGTGCGACAGATCGGCGACGGGCGCGCGCGCGCGGGCTACCAGTTCGGGCACCGCCTGCAAAAGTGCCGCCAAGCCCGCAGCAGAACCAAAGGCGCGCACCGCAACCTCGGCCTGCAGATCCGCCCCAAGTGCCTCGGCGCCCGCCCAATAGACACTTCCCGCGGTCTGATCGAGATAGGCCCAAAGCGCAGACGCATCGCTCATCGGCTCGGGCCAGCAATCGGCACGCCGCGCCTCGGCTACAGCAATCAGATGACGCGCGGGCGCGGCGACCTGCACCAAAGCGGGACCGATTTCATGGGGCGGTTCGCGCCCCTCGCCCACCCCTTCAAGCGCATCAATCCACCATTGCAGACGCATTTCTGCCACCATCGGCTCGCTAGACGCCCAAGGCGCGCGCGCGATTTCAAGATTGGCGGCGTAAAGCGGCCAAAGCCGGTCGCGCAGCGGCGCGGGTGTGGCCATGGTCGCGGCAAACCGGTCCGGATCGCCCTTGCGCACGGCCTCGGCGCAGGCGTGCAAGCTGGTAGCAAGATCGCTCATGCCGGTTGCGCGCCATCGCGCAGCAGCTTCCAGATCATCGCATCCAGAAGGGCTTCGAAACTGGCGTCCACTATGTTGGGCGACACGCCCACGGTGGACCAGCGCCGTCCGGCCCCGTCTTCGGAATCAATAATCACGCGGGTCACGGCCTCGGTCCCGCCTTGGGTGATGCGGACGCGAAAATCGACCAGTTTCATGTCGTCGATATAGGCCTGATAGGGGCCTAAATCCTTGCTCAGCGCCTTAGACAGCGCGTTGACGGGGCCGCGATCATGGCCCTGATCGTCCATGCTTTCGCTCACCGACAGCATCTTTTGCCCGGCCACTTTCACCACCACCACGGCCTCGGAGATCGAGACCATCTGATCATAGCGATTCTTGCGCCGTTCGACCGTGACCTTGTAGCGCTTGACCTCGAAGAATTGCGGCAGCAGGCCCAGTTCGGCCCGTGCAAGCAGCTCGAAACTGGCCTGCGCGCCGTCATAGGCATAGCCCTGATCCTCGCGCTCCTTGATCAGATCAAGGATGCTCGGCAGCGCGGGATGGTCGCGCGCCACCTCGATCCCCATAGATTTCAGCCGCGCGCGCAGGTTGGACTGGCCCGCCTGATTGGACATCGGGATCAAGCGCGTATTCCCGACCAAAGCCGGTTCGATATGTTCGTAGGTCGAGGGATCTTTCAGGATCGCGCTGGCATGCAGCCCGGCCTTGTGCGTGAAGGCCGAGGCCCCGACATAAGGCGCAGAGCGCAACGGCACGCGGTTGAGGATGTCATCGAGCTTGCGCGAGAGCTTGGTGATCCCGGCCAGCGCCTCGTCCGAGATCGCGGTTTCCAGCGTGGAGGCGAAGGGCTCCTTAAGCAGCAGCGTCGGGATCAGCGAGATCAAGTTGGCATTGCCGCAGCGCTCGCCCAGCCCGTTGAGCGTGCCCTGCACCTGACGCACCCCGGCCTCGATCGCGGCCAAGCTACCGGCCACCGCATTGCCGGTATCGTCATGGCAATGGATGCCCAAGTGATCCCCCGGAATGCCCGCCGCGATCACCGCGCCCACGATTTGCGTGATCTCGCCGGGTAGCGTGCCGCCATTGGTGTCACAGAGCACAACCCAGCGCGCGCCCGCCTGATACGCAGCCAAGCAGCAATCCAGCGCATAGGTGGGATTAGCCTTGTACCCGTCAAAGAAATGCTCGGCGTCAAATAGCGCCTCGCGGCCTTGGGCCACCATATGGGCCACGCTCGCGTGGATATTTTCGAGGTTCTCGTCCAGCGTGATCCCAAGCGCCGCGGTGACGTGAAAATCATGGGTCTTGCCGACCAGACAAACGGCAGGCGTATTGGCGTTCATCACCCCTGCCAGCACATCGTCATTGGCCGCCGAGCGCCCTGCCCGCTTGGTCATCCCAAAGGCCGTGAAGGTCGCACGGGTCTGGGGGCGCGCGTCGAAAAACTCGCTGTCGGTCGGGTTCGCGCCGGGCCAGCCGCCCTCAATATAGTCGATCCCGATGGCGTCGAGCGCGCGCGCGATCTCGACCTTTTCAGGCACCGAGAACTGCACCCCCGCCGTCTGCTGACCGTCGCGCAGAGTGGTGTCGTAGAGATAGAGGCGTTCACGGGTCATAATTTTGCGCCTTCATCAATCATATGCCCCGCTCGGCGGCACGCCGGGTCGCGCCCGAAAGCGCGCCCGCCCTCGGGCCGGTGGCAAACCTGCGGTGAGCACGTCATTACAGGTCCTCCAGTTTGGCGGGGTCGAAATCGGGACCGGGCAGCAGTTCCACGCCCACTTTCGACATCCGCACCTCGACGCCCGCCGCAACAAGGGACGCTTTCATCGCATCGACTGGAGCGAAAGCTGCCGCCTTCTCCTCCTTTGAAATAGCAGCTTTGCCGGCTTCCATCGCCCGCACGCGCAGATCGGAAAGTTTGCTTTCGAAAGCCGTGAGATCAACCGACTTCGCAGTCGTCTCCTTTGCGTATTGGACAAGATCAATCCCAAGGAGCCAACACCCCGCAACTAGCCGCCTACGGATCGCGAGTTTCTCATCACCGCTAATTTGGGCTCCAGCCAGGCCTTCAACTTCTTTGCCCGTGGCAATGAGTTTCGTGAGGGCAAGTGAAGTATTGAGGTCATCGCAAAGAGCATCAAGCACGGCTTGGCCGACATATTTTTTTGCAAATAGGTCCTTAGTCTTCGGACTAACCCCAAACTCCGCTTTCACCGTCTCATCTGTGTCAACTTCTGATGACCATATGTCGAGACGACGCTTGGCGGAAACTGCGTAAGCTTGCCGCCAATTCATCGGTTTTGTGTAGTGAGTCTGCAGGAAGACGTAGCGAATGACTGCGCCCGGAACGGGCTCTGGCCCCGGAAGTCCCGCGTCCAACAAATCGCGCACGGTAAAGAAATTGCCCAAGCTCTTGGACATCTTCTTGCCCTCGACCTGCAGCATCTCATTGTGCACCCAATAGCGCGCAAAGCTGCCCTCGGGATGGGCGCAGCAGCTTTGCGCGATCTCGTTCTCATGATGGGGGAATTGCAGATCAATGCCACCGCCATGGATGTCGAAACTCGCGCCCAGCAGCTCATAACTCATCGCCGAGCATTCGATATGCCAGCCCGGACGCCCGCGCCCCCAAGGGCTGTCCCAGCCGGGTTCGTTCGCATCCGAGGGCTTCCAGAGCACGAAATCCATCGGGTCTTCTTTATAGGGCGCGACCTCGACCCGCGCGCCTGCGATCATGTCATCAACCGTGCGCCCCGAAAGCGCGCCGTAGTCCTTGTAGCTGCGCACGCGAAACAGCACATGGCCCTCAGCGGCATAGGCGTGATCCTCGGCGACCAGCTTTTCGATCATCGCAATCATCGCCCCGATATAATCGGTCGCGCGCGGCTCATGGGTCGGGGACAGCGCGCCAAGCGCTTCCATATCATCGTGATACCAGCCGATGGTTTCTTCCGTGCGCGCGCGGATCAGATCCTCCAACGACCCCTCGGCCCCGGCCTTCTGGCGCGCCAAGGCGGTCGCGTTGATCTTGTCATCCACATCGGTGAAATTGCGCACATAGGTGACATGATCTTCGCCATATACATGGCGCAACAGCCGATAGAGGACGTCAAACACCACCACCGGGCGCGCATTGCCTAAGTGAGCGCGGTCATAGACCGTTGGGCCGCACAGATACATCCGCACGTTTTGCGCGTCGATGGGCGTAAAATCCTCGACCTTGCGGGTCAGGGAGTTGCGCAAACGGATCTGGGTCATGTGTCCTCGCAATAGGCAAAGCTGAACCTGCCAGCGGGCTTACAAGGTCATGGCAATTTTGGAAAGAGACGACCGGCCCGCGTGACAGATGTCAGCGGATAATGCAGCAGATGATGGTGCTCACGGTGTTCATGCGCGCAAACCTAGACCCGGCGCGCGCCGCCGTCCAGCCCTTTTGGACGCGCGATCCCGCATGTCCTTCACGACGCAAGCGGCATCCGTAAGGGCTCGAACGGTTCGATGCTCACGCGTTTGCCCTCAAAGGTGCAAAATGAGCCCGGCGGCACCTCGTGCCAATCGCATTCACCGACTTCCAGCGGCTCTGACACCACCGCCCGGCCCCGGCGCGTATCTGACCAACGATGATACAGCGAGGGCGCGTGATCATCGCTCGCATAGCGCACCGCATACAGGCGCACACCATCGGAAAATGCCGCCGTCAGCCGCATATAAGGCGCGACCCCACGCTCGCGCGCCAGCGTTTCAAACCGGGCGGTAGCGCGTTCAAGCGCACATTTGGGATCGGCCTCCATCCCCTCAGCCATCGCGACCAAGAACAGCGCCTCGCTATCGGTGGCACCGCGCCGTTCAGGATACAGGCTGTCGGGGATCATCATCTCGCCGGCGCGACGAAACCCGTCATAACCGCCAACCTGCCCGTTATGCATGAATGACCAACGGCCATGGCGAAACGGGTGGCAATTGTTGCGCGAGGTGGCCGAGCCGGTCGAGGCGCGCACATGCGCGAGAAACAGCCCCGACTTCACCGTTTCAGTTAACGAGCGCAGATTAGGGTCCGACCAAGCGGGCATCACGTCGCGATACAGCCCCGGTTCGGGGCGCTCGCCATACCACGCCACACCGAACCCATCAGCATTGATCGCGGTGTGACACATCGTGGCACATTGGCTTTGATGGATCAGGGAATGGCCTGGGCGGCTGACAATGTCTTCAATAAAGATCGGCTCTCCGACATAGGCAGCCCAGCGACACATTCGTTATTTCCTATCAAAACGTTGCAAGACGACCTTAAAGTTCGTCGCTGGCCTCAAGGATCATCAGATCACGCTCGGATGCGCCTTTGGCATGGGCCAGTGCGGCTTGATAGTCGTCCGAGTGATAGCATTGCTCGGCCGCCTCAAGGCTGGGAAACCACGCCAAGACATTGCGCGAACGATCATTGCCTTCAAGCTGCACATAGCGCGTGTTGCGCGCCAGAAACTTGCCACCATGCTTGGCAATTGCAGGACCGGCGCCCGCAGCATATTTGCCATAGGCTTCAGGGTCGGTGACCTTCACATGTGCGATCCAATATGCGCCTGCCATTATAGCCCCTCCAGATAAGATTTTACGGCCGCAACCGCATCTTCAGATTTCGACGGATCGGCCCCGCCCGCCTGCGCCATGTCAGGACGACCACCGCCGCCCTTACCCCCAAGCGCAACCGCTGCCGCCTTGACCATATCCACGGCGCTCGCACGATCTGTCAGATCGGAGGTGACGCCCGCCGCTACAGCAGCCTTGCCACCCGTATCGGCCACAACCAAGATCACACCGCTGCCGATTTGCTCTTTGAGGGCGTCGACAATGCCGGGCAAATCCTTGCCAGTGACACCGGAAACCACCTGAGGAAGGAACTTCAAGCCATTGATTTCCTGCGTCTCTGCACCACCAGAGGCACCGCCCCCCATCGCCAGCTCGCGACGCAATTGCGCGACCTCGTTGCTCAACGCCTTGCGCTCATCCAGGATCGCTTGCAGACGCGCAAGCACATCTTGCTCGCTTACTTTCAGCAGCGCTTCCATATCCGACAACAACAGATCACGACGGCGCAATTCGCTCATCGCGGCGTCCCCTGTCAGCGCTTCAATCCGGCGCACCCCGGCCGAAGAGGCCGTTTCGCCGGTCAAAACGAAGCTGCCAATATCGCCGGTGCGTGCCACATGGGTGCCCCCGCAAAGTTCCAGCGAATAGACATCGCCGCGCGCGCCCTTGTGCGATCCCGGTAGGGTGCCCATCGAGACAACACGCACCTCGTCGCCATATTTCTCACCAAATAACGCCTGAGCCCCAAGCCCGCGCGCGTCGTCGGGCGTCATAATTCGGGTTTCAACCGGCGTATTTTGGCGAATGAATTCATTGACTTCGCGCTCAATCTTGATGATTTCATCCGCGCTCATCGCCTTGTTATGCGAAAAATCAAAGCGCAAACGGTCGGCGGCATTCAGCGAGCCGCGCTGCGCGACATGATCGCCCAAAGCGCGGCGCAATGCTTCGTGTAGCAGGTGCGTCGCCGAGTGATTGGCCCGGATCGCCGAGCGGCGCGCATGATCGACCTCAAGGCGTGCGCCCTGCCCGACCGCGATCTCGCCTTCGGTCACATCGGCGAAATGGATGAACACACCGGCAACCTTTCTCGTGTCGCTCACTCGCGCCTTGCCCGTGCCGGTCACGATCACGCCTTGATCGCCGACCTGCCCGCCACTTTCGGCATAAAACGGTGTCTGGTTGGTGACAATCTGCACCTTGCCCTGAGACGTATCCACACGCGCGCCCTCAGAGACAAGCGCCACAATCTGACCCTCGGCGCTCTCGGTATCATAGCCCAGGAATTCGGTCGTGCCGGTTTTCTCGGCAATATCAAACCAGATCGCTGCATCCGCAGCCTCGCCCGAACCCGACCAGCTTGCGCGCGCTTTGGCCTTTTGCTCGGCCATCGCAGAATCAAATCCCTCGGTGTCAACCTCACGCGCCTTTTCGCGCAGCGCATCCTGAGTCAAATCCAGCGGGAAGCCGTAGGTGTCGTACAATTTGAACGCGGTTTCACCGGGCAGTTTATCGCCGTCAGGCAGGTCAACCAGCGCCTCATCCAGCAGCTTCAGACCGCGATCCAGCGTAGTTTTGAACCGCGTCTCCTCAGACAAAAGCGTCTCTTCAATCAGCGCCTGCGCACGGCCCAATTCGGGATAAGCCGCCCCCATTTCGCGCACCAAAGCAGGCACAAGACGATACATCACCGGGTCTTTCGCACCCAGAAGATGCGCATGGCGCATCGCGCGGCGCATAATGCGACGCAGCACATAGCCGCGCCCGTCCGACGCCGGCATCACCCCATCCGCAATCAGGAACGAAGTCGAGCGCAGGTGATCGGCGATCACACGGTGATGCACATTGCCCGGCCCGTCCGGATCGCTCGAAGTCGCATTCGCCGAGGCCTCGATCAGGTGGCGCATCAGATCAGTGTCGTAATTGTCATGCTTGCCCTGAAGCAGCGCACCGATCCGCTCCAGGCCCATGCCGGTGTCGATCGATTGCATATCGAGCGCGCGCATCGAGCCATCTTCGAACTGCTCGTTCTGCATGAAAACAAGGTTCCAGATCTCGATGAAGCGGTCGCCATCTTCATCTGCGCTGCCCGGCGGGCCACCCCAAATCTTGTCGCCGTGATCAAAGAAAATCTCGGTGCAAGGGCCACAAGGGCCAGTCGGGCCCATCTGCCAGAAATTGTCATTCGTGGGGATGCGAATAATGCGCTCGTCTGGCAGGCCCGCGACCTTCTTCCACATCTGGGCCGCCTCATCATCTGTGTGGTAGACGGTGACCAGAAGGCGATCCTTCGGAATGTCGAAATCCTTGGTGAGCAATTCCCAAGCGAAAGGGATCGCACCCTCTTTGAAATAGTCGCCAAAGGAAAAATTCCCCAGCATTTCAAAGAAAGTATGGTGGCGCGCCGTGTAGCCGACATTATCGAGGTCGTTGTGCTTGCCCCCTGCGCGGACACATTTCTGCGCTGATGTCGCGCGCACATAATCGCGTTTTTCCACTCCGGTGAAGCAGTTCTTGAACTGCACCATCCCGGAATTGGTGAACATCAAGGTAGGGTCATTGCGCGGAACAATGGATGAGCTGTCAACGACACGATGGCCGTTGCGCTCAAAGAAGTTCAAAAACGTGGAGCGGATTTCGTTAAGGCTGGGCATGTTTATCTCGCCTGATCGAGCTGGTTCGCTCCCGTTTAACGCCGCCCCCGCGTGCTGTCCAGCAAGTGAAAAGGCCGGGCATGTAGCCCGGCCAGTCTAAATCGCGTTTTGCGCGTTTATTCTTCTTCCGTTAACGAGTCATCCTCACCCGTCACACCAAACTCAAGCCCGTGACTGGCGCGGATCTTATCTTCAATCTCATAGGCAAGATCAGGGTGCTCGCGCAGGAAGGTTTTGGCATTTTCGCGCCCTTGCCCGATCCGCTCATCGCCGTAGGAATACCAAGCACCCGATTTATCAACGATCCCAGCCTTCACGCCCAGATCGACAAGCTCGCCCATCTTGGAAATGCCCTCACCATACATGATGTCAAACTCGACCTGCTTGAAGGGCGGCGCGACCTTATTTTTAACCACTTTCACACGGGTCTGGTTGCCCACGACTTCATCACGATCCTTGATCGCACCGATGCGGCGGATATCCAGGCGCACTGATGCATAAAATTTCAACGCATTGCCACCCGACGTCGTTTCAGGTGAGCCAAACATCACGCCGATCTTCATACGGATCTGGTTGATAAAGATGACCATACAGTTTGAGCGCCCGATCGAGGCGGTCAATTTGCGCATTGCTTGGCTCATCAAACGGGCCTGCGCGCCAACCGTATGATCCCCCATATCGCCTTCGATCTCAGACTTTGGCGTCAATGCAGCGACCGAATCTATAACGACCATGCTCACCGCGCCCGAGCGCACCAAAGTATCGACAATCTCAAGCGCTTGCTCGCCCGTATCGGGCTGCGAGATCAGCAAATCTTCCAGCTCGACCCCCAGCTTACGCGCGTAATGAGGATCAAGCGCATGTTCGGCATCCACAAACGCGCAAACGCCGCCTTTTTTCTGCTCTTCTGCGATTGCATGCAGCGTCAGCGTGGTTTTCCCCGAGCTTTCCGGCCCATAGATTTCAACGATGCGCCCTTTCGGAAGGCCACCGATCCCAAGCGCAATATCAAGCCCAAGTGAACCCGTTGACGTCGCCTCGATTTCGCGCACGGGGGTCTCGCCCCCAAGCTTCATGATCGAGCCTTTGCCAAATTGCCGCTCAATCTGCGCAAGCGCGGAATCGAGCGCCTTTTGCTTGTCTGCTTTATTGTGTTTTTCCATCTCGAGAATTTTCGCTACTGCCATTGTCCCAATCCTTATTCCACAGACATGATGCGGCGGCAATGCGTTCCGACGCGACCTGTTCACCCGATGTTCTCATCCTGTTATGTGGACAAAATGAGAACATTTCAAGCGAATTTTTACCAGGCCAGTCTGCTACAGGAAGCTTAATGAAAGGTTTACCGTGCTGCGAGCAGTCGGTATGCAGAGAACATTCTAAGATTAAGGGGGGCAACTTGCTGATTTTCTGGAAACAAAAGTTAGTTTTTCTTGCAACCCCAAAGGCGGGTTCATCGGCAATCGAAGCCGCGCTTGAGCCACTCGCTGAGGTGGCCATAAAACGGCCTGCGGAATTGAAACACATTTCAGCGCAAGACTTTAATCGACATTTTGCCCCCTTTTTGGCGGCGCGCAGCGGCGAATCCTTCACCACTGTCGCGCTGATGCGCCAACCGATCGACTGGTTGCGGTCGTGGTACCGGTTTCGACTGCGCGACGATGATGAGGACCCCAATCATCCGATGATCGGACGCTCATTTGAGCAGTTCGCCCAAGATTACATGTCCGATCCGACACCAGCGCATGCAAATTTTGGCACGCAATCGGAGTTCCTTTGCGACGCCGCCGGAAAACCAAATGTGGATACCATATTTCGCTACGATCAGATCGACAGCTTTGTTCATTTCCTTGAAGAACAGCTTGATTTTGCGATCACCTTACCGCGTGTCAACGTGCCACCCGCGGTGGATGTGGCGCTATCCGAACAAACACAGGCCGATTTGACCCAAGCCATGGCGCGGGATATCGCTCTGTATAACTCTTTGGGATGATCAGCCCAATTGGTTTTGCACCGTTGCGGTCAATTCACTGAGTGAGAAGGGCTTGGGCAAAAAGACGGCATTCTCCACCGGGCAGTCGCCATTCTGAAAGACGTCTTCGGCATACCCAGACATGAAGACGGTCTTTGTTCCAGGACGCATTTTGAGCGCCTTGGCGACCCAAGTTGGCCCGTCCATTCCCGGCATGATCACGTCTGTGACGAAGATGTCGACATCCAGATCGGGCGCGGCAAGCATTTCCAGCGCCTCTTCAGCATTTTCCGCCTCGATCACAGTATATCCGCGCAGTTTGAGAGCACGCGAGGCAAAGGCGCGCACGGGGGCTTCGTCCTCGACCAAAAGCACGGTCGCATTGCCCTGCACAGCCATGTCCGAATGCACACGCACGCCAGCAGGCTCCGGTTGATCAGCGTCGCCCTGCGCGAGGTGCTCATGCACAGGAAGGTAGATTGTGAAACAGGTCCCAGATCCGACAACGGAATCGCAGAAAATATACCCACCCGTCTGCTTGACGATGCCATAGGCCGTCGATAGCCCGAGACCGGTTCCTTCTCCGGTGCGTTTGGTCGTAAAGAAAGGTTCGAAAATCTTGCCCAGTTTGTCGGGCGCAATCCCCGTACCCTCATCTGACACTTTGACGGCGACATAATCGCCCTTGGGGACTGTGACCCGATCGCGCGGCATATCCTGTACGAGATGCAGGTTTTCGGTTTCGATCTTGATTTCGCCACCGCCCGGCATGGCGTCGCGGGCGTTCACAACAAGGTTCATCAACACTTGTTCGAGCTGGCGCTTATCGGCCCGGATCGAATGCAATTCCGCGTCATGTGTGAGCGCCAGAAAGACCTTTTCGCCCACCAGACGATTGAGCAGATGCGTCATGTCAGACAGGGTCTCACGCAAATCGATGACCTGAGGCTTGAGCGTTTGCTTGCGGGAAAACGCCAGTAACTGACCGACCAAAGAAGCGGCGCGATTGGCATTTTGGCTGATCTGATCGAGATCGGCGAAATCGGGATCACCTTTATCATGGCGCAACATCAACAGATCGCAATGGCCCGAAATCGCAGTGAGCAGATTGTTGAAATCATGCGCCACGCCCCCGGCGAGCTGACCAATCGCCTGCATCTTCTGACTTTGGACAAATTGCGCCTCGAGCGTCTTGAGTTGGGTGGCATCCGAGAGCACGGCCATCAAGCCCGCGCGTCCCTCTTCGACGATCCGCGCCAGCGTGACCTGCAAAAACACCTCTTTGTCCCCGCGGCGTGCGCGCAAGACTTCGGGGCGGCGATCAGCACGCCCGGCGAGTGCATCCGCAACCCAGTCACTCACCGGGCGGCCTAAACCCTCAAGCAGGTCAGACAAATGCACATCCAGCGCCGCCTTGCCCAACAATCCACGTGCCGCACGGTTGATGGCGACCACCTCGCCATGCGATCCCAATTTCATCAAAGCCACGGGCAGGTTTTCAAAGCCCCCGGCGTTTGGTTGCGCGTGTTCGGTCGAGATCGGCAAAAGATAGATTTCCGCGCGCCCGCCCCCGCCATCTATCTGCGCTACGGTTGCGCGCACTTTTCCATCCGGAGTCGTGATTTCATGGGTCTCCCCCGAGCGCAGCGGCAAATCCGTAAAAATCCGCTCAAGCGTGCGCATCCGCTCTCCGACAAGACGGCGCATCGCCTCATTCATAAACAAGATCGTGCCGTTTTCCGTCACCGTCAGCATCGGCAGGCTGATCGTTTCGGCTCCGCGCCCGCCCACCGGGCGCTCTGCCATATCTTCGAGCCGCCAGAGATAGCCATCGCCCCCGATCTGATGAACCGACAGACGCACGTGGCCGCGCCGGGTGACCAAATCTTCGCGCGCCGCCCCCAACGCGTTCGCCTTGCTTTGCAAGCGACGCAAAACTGCGGAGGGATTGGCAAACAACTCGCCAAGAGAACGCGCCAAGACCTGCCCGCCGCGAGAGCCAAACCGTTCCACCGCAGCCCGGTTTTGAAACCCGACTTCGCCGTCGCGATCCGTCGTGAAGGACGGCGAGGCATCATGGGCAATAAATTCTGAAATCAGGCTGTGCAACTGCGTGCGCCGCCCGCGCTGATAGATGCTGGCCACCCGTGTTGCCAACGCGAGCCCCAACAAGGTGCCAGACGCCGAGAACAGCGCCCACATTGTCACGCGATCGGGCACCAACACCCCGACCCCCGCCGCAATCACAGCAGCGAAAGCCAGATATATCCCCCCCGGTGCCAGCAGCGCCATCGTGCGGGTCATCGGTTGCAATGTGGCGTCACGGTCCGGCACGCAGCGAACCCTCCCAGAATCGTTTCTCCTATATGCGCGCATAAAGGATTAAAGCCGCGTTAACGGCCATAGAAACGCAACCTAGGATTGAGTCAATCTGCGCGAAAACTAAGGGAAATACTGCGTTCGGCGCAGCACAGCGGCAAAGAATCCATCGCCTCCTGAAAGCGGCGAAAACCGCTGCGCTTGCTGAATTGACCAGCCCTTTGCGGCCATTTTCGCCAACTGATCTTCGTTCTCAGCGCGCAAAATAGAGCATGTCATATAGGCCAGCGCCCCGCCCTGCGCGACGAGATCGCACGCTTGCGACAGGATCTGCGACTGCAATTCACACAGCGCCTCCAATCGAGCGCGATCAAGGCGCCATTTCGCCTCTGGCGTGCGTCGCCACGTGCCGGAACCGGAACAAGGCGCGTCGACCAAAACCAGATCATAGCCCGCGCCTGGCGCCCCTGTCGGAGATTGCGATATCTGGGCCCCGGCGCGTTTGGCGCGCGCGGGCAGGTCTCGCATCCGGCCCGGATCTGCGTCATGTGCGGTGATCTGCGCCTGCTGGCAGGCCGCCGCCATCGCCAAGGCCTTGCCGCCCCCGCCCGCACAATAATCCAACACGCGATCGCCCGGCGCCAAGGGCAAAAGCGCCGCTGCGGCCTGTGATGCGGCATCCTGAACCTCGACCAGCCCCGTCAGATAGGCCTGCGAGCGCTGCACGGCGCGCGCGCCCTGCGTGACCTCCAATGCGGTCGCGGCCAGTGGGTGGGGGCGGGTCGCAATCGCCTCAGCCTCCAGCGCGGCCTGCGCCTGATTGCGCGTTCCCCGCGCAAGGTTGACGCGTAGGAAAACAGGGGCGCGGGCGCGCATCGCCTCGCTGATCGCAGCGAAATCATCTCCCAATTCGGTCTGCAGGATCGGGCGCAACCACGCGGGCCAATCGCGCGCGGCAAGATCATCGGGCGCAGGCAGCGTCAGCGCTGCGCGTTCCGCTGCGCTCAGAGGCTCTGGCGCATAACCTTCACCCGTGAAAAGCGCATCGGGATCAAGGCCTTGCGCGCGCAACATCCCCAGCATCAAGGCCCGTCCCTGATCGCCCCCACCAAGGGCTGCGAACGAACCCCGACAGCGCAGCGCATCAAAGACGTGATCGCGAATTGCGGCGCGATCCTTGGAGCCAGCATAACGGTTCGCGCGCGCCCAATTGGTCAGCGCACGTTCTGCCGGTTCGCCAGTGGCGATGCGATCCAATAGCGAAATCGCGGCTGAAATCCGCGCGCCCGGGGTCACATCAAACCCGCAAGTTGAAGAGATTTAAACATACATTTCAACACCTTGTCGCGGGATATTTATGTCATACTTCCGGTCTCAAAAACCACAGAATCCAAGCCCGTCTCAAAAAAGACCGCGCCTCCTGAACCGGAATCTCGTATTGACGAATGACACCCAATAATCAAGGCGTTTTATAGCGTTCCTGAGGCTCTCGCCCCCGCCCCTAGCCATGGATGCGCGGCAATTTCCACCGCTTGCCCCGTCGCAATCGAGCGCTGAACCGCCTGCCCGATTGCCACCGCAGCCCCGTTATCGCCCAGCGACATCTCGGAGGCGGACGACACCCCGCGCATCCATGGCAAAGGCCGGGTCGCGGCGATTTCTTCGAGTTGTTCAAGATGGCGAAAGTTCGGGCTGGTGATGACAAGGCTATCCAGCGCCTCCACCGCCAGCAACTCGGCGATCGAGCCCACAAGATGCGCCCCGGGCGTCAGTGCACAGGCCGTGCGGGCCATCTCAGGATCGGGTTCAAAAATCGCGGCGACCTGCGTGCCTTGCAGCAGCGCGATATTGCGCAAAGGCTCGTGGCCCATCATTCCACAGCCGATCCATCGCATAGCGGATCGTGTCCGTTCTCGCTGCCTGTCCTATCTCCTGCGTTTAGCGTAATGTGCGCGGCTTGTGTCAAACCAAGTGCACGAAAATTCAACCGGCGCGGGGCTGTCGGCCCAGTTGAAGCGCTCAATATATCCAGCCGTGTCACCGGGGCGGCAGCTTAGCGCGAAGCGCGCCCAAGCGGGCATCGGCGCAAAGCTCACCCGGTCCTTGGCGTTGCGAATCCAGAAACCAAGCGCGCGGCGCAAGGGGCCCACGGAAATGCCCCACTGCGCCGCCATCGCGCGGTCGGGGGCAAGACGCCTTACGAAGCCCTCAGTGGAAAGCTATCGTCAACAAACGGGATGTCCCAAGAGCAACCGCACCTTACACTGTGCGTCCTCAAGGATTATGTCGAGAACGCCTCGAACGGGAAGATCAAGGTCGAGCCGTATATCGACACCCAGCGTTGCTCAAACGGGGCGGAAAGTCTGCAATACCTGTGGGCTGGCGCAACTTCGCCAACACCAAGAAAACGGTAGAGACGCCCGCCGATCTCAAGGGGATGAAAATCCGCACCGTGGTGGTCGATGGGTTCTATGCGCTGCAACAGGCAACCTTTGCCTCGCCCAAGCGCAAATCGATCAAGGCCTATCAAGACTTCAAAAGCGAGGGTGACCAGATCTATGCTACCCCCGCGCAAAAGGCCGAATTCGAAGCGGCGACCAAACCGGTTTACAACTGGTTTAAGATGAATGTGAACAACGGCGATCAGGTCTTTGGCGATCTTGAGACAGCGGTGTCTCAGGCTAAGAAAACCGTGGATTTCGAGCGCGCGCCTTGCAATAAGCGCGCCATTTAGCACAATATCCTACCGACCAGCGCCCTGAGTGGGTTCGTTTTTTGCGGGGCAATCGCAGGGGCTACCCTTGGGTCAGACGCGCCCCACAGCCCGCGGCGCAAAACGCCACCAGACCGTCAATCGTGACCTGAGCCCCTGCCGCCTCTGACAGGGCGGCCACGCGCCATTGCGAGGTCAGAAACGCCAAAAGGGCAGCCACCGAATAGACAAAGGCCTCGGCCGCCACCGCGCGCCTCACTTGCGGATATAACCCCGCGATTTCGTCAATGAAACGCTGCGCGGTCGGGTCAAACAACTCGGCCGAAATCTTGGCCCAGGCGGGATCGGCAGAGACGATCGCAACTAGGCGCGCATAGGCCAGCCATTGCGCATCGCCACCCTCAGCCTTCTCCAGATAGGGCTGGAAAAAGCAGCGCAGAATGTCACTTAGACTCAGCGCCCCATCGGCTTTGGCCTGCGCAAGCGCGGCCAGTCGCAGCCGCGACAGGGCCTCGGCGCGCCGCTCAACCACTTCGCGAAACAGCGCCTCTTTACCGCCTCCGTGATGATGCACCAAGCCCAGCGGCACCTCGGCTGCGGCAGCGATATCACGCACCTTCGCGCCTTCGAATCCATCCCGCGCAAAAACCAGCTCTGCGGCATCGAGAATTCGTGAACGACTCGCGAGAGAACGCTTGGATGGCGCCCTAAGTCTTTGCTTTTTCTCTTTTTTAACTGTCATCACTCTGGGGCTTGCTTATTTTGAACATTCGTTCAACTTAATGGCTCTCTGGGAGGAGACATAGCATGACAGACACGCGGGGCAAATTCGCCCTTATCGGCGCGGGCCCCATGGGTCTGGCCGCAGCCAAGGTATTGCGCGAACAAGATATCGCCTTTCAGGGCTTTGAGATGCACAGTGATGTGGGCGGGCTTTGGGATATCGAGGGGCCGCTTTCGACGATGTATCAAAGCGCGCATCTGATTTCGTCCAAGCGGATGACGGAATTTACCGATTTCCCGATGCGCGAGGAGGTGGCGGAATATCCCAGCCACCGCGAGATGGCGCGCTATTTCCGCGACTTTGCCGATCATTTCGATTTGCGCCGGTTTTACCATTTCGGCGCGCAGGTGACGCGGGCCGAGCCTGTGGGCGGCGATGGTGAAGGCTGGCGCATTCACTGGCGCGATGCGTCGGGCGAGCATGACGAGGTTTTTGCCGGGCTCTTGATCGCCAATGGCACGCTGAGCGAGCCGAATATACCCGAGTTTCCCGGTGCGTTCGCGGGCGAGTTGATCCATTCCTCAGCCTATCGCGACCCCGAGCAATTCAAGGGCAAGCGCGTGCTGGTGGTGGGCGCTGGCAATTCGGGCTGTGACATAGCGGTCGATGCGATCCATCACGGGATCAGCTGCGATCTGTCGGTGCGTCGGGGCTACTATTTCGTGCCCAAATACGTCTTTGGCAAACCTGCCGATACGATGGGCGGGGCGATCCGCTTGCCGATGTGGCTCAAGCGGCGGATTGATGGCGCGATCCTGAAATGGTTCGTCGGCGATCCCACGAAATACGGTTTCCCCAAGCCCGATTACAAACTGTATCAAAGTCACCCGGTGGTGAATTCGCTGGTGCTGTTTCACGCCGGGCATGGCGATCTGAAAGTGCGCCCCGACATTGCTCGCATCGACGGGCAGACGGTGCATTTCAAGGATGGCACGCATAGCGATTACGACATGATCCTCGCCGCGACCGGCTACAAGCTGCACTACCCGTTCATCAGCCCCGAATTGCTGAACTGGCAGGGCGATGCGCCCCATCTTTATCTCAACGCGATGCATC
>NZ_CAJYBT010000038.1 GCF_913064665.1 uncultured Thioclava sp. | reverse complement strand
CGCGCCAAACGAACCACCCACCAGCATGGTGATTTTGGGCACGTTGGTTGAGGCGACAGCGGTGACCATTTTGGCGCCGTGGCGTGCGATCCCCTCGTTTTCATATTTGCGCCCGACCATGAAGCCGGTGATGTTTTGCAAGAACACCAGCGGGATATTGCGGCTGGAGCAAAGTTCAATGAAATGCGCAGCCTTTTGCGCGGCTTCGGAAAACAGCACGCCGTTATTGGCGATGATCCCGACGGGGCAGCCTTTGACATGGGCGAAACCGGTGACGATGGTTTCGCCAAAACGCGGCTTGAATTCGTCAAAGCGCGAGCCATCCACGAGCCGCGCGATCACCTCGCGGATATCGTAGGGCGTGCGCAGATCGGCGGGCACGACACCGAGGATTTCCTCGGGGTCATAGGCGGGCTCTTCGGGGCTTTGCCATTGCACGGTGCTGGGCTTGGCGCGGTTGAGATGACTGACGGCGCGCCGGGCCAGCGCCAGCGCATGGGCGTCATCTTCGGCGAGGTAATCGGCCACGCCAGAGAGGCGCGTATGCACATCGCCGCCGCCCAAGTCTTCGGCGGTCACGACCTCGCCGGTCGCGGCCTTGACCAGCGGCGGGCCTGCCAGAAAGATCGTGCCCTGATCTTTGACGATGATCGTCACGTCTGACATCGCAGGCACATAGGCCCCGCCCGCCGTGCACGACCCCATCACCACCGCGATCTGCGCGATCCCCTTGGCTGACATGCGGGCCTGATTGTAGAAGATGCGCCCGAAATGGTCGCGATCGGGGAAAACCTCGTCCTGATTGGGCAGGTTCGCGCCGCCGCTATCGACGAGATAGATGCAGGGCAGATGGTTTTCCTCGGCGATCTCTTGGGCGCGCAGGTGTTTCTTGACGGTCATCGGGTAATAGGTGCCGCCTTTGACGGTCGCATCATTAGCCACGACCATCACTTCATGGCCATGGACCTGCCCGATCCCGGCAATCACCCCGGCGCAGGGCGCGGCATCATTATAAAGCCCATGCGCCGCCGTCGCGCCGATTTCCAGAAACGGTGCGCCCGGATCAAGCAGCCCAGCGACCCGTTCGCGCGGCGCCATCTTGCCACGCGACAGGTGACGTTCGAGCGCAGCTGCCCCGCCCCCCGCGGCGGCCCAATCGGCGGCCTCGCGGATTGTGGCGAGCGCGTCCAGATGGGCGGCGCGATTGGTTTTGAACCCTTCAGAGGCGGGCAGTGCCTGCGATGCAAGCTTCATTCCATATTCCCCAGATTATGCAGTTCCAGCGCACGCTGCGCCGTTTTGTTCAGATAGCACGAGCTGGCTATCACAGTGCGGATCGAGCCATCGGCCCAGATGCTATAGACCAGCCCGCAATCGGCATCACGAAAAGCAATCCAGGTGCGTTGCGCATCCAGCAGTTGATCGGCAAGCGGCGTGCCGCCCTGTTCAAGCAACTGCGCGCGCGCGCCCTTGTATTGCGCGTTCAAGATATCGTCCCAGACCTGCGCCTCGCCTTGCAGGCAGGCCGAGATGCCCAGCGTGGTTGCGCCACCCGGCTGGGCTTGGCAGGCGTTGGCGGCATCCCCGATACAGGCGGGATGGGTGTCTTTCGCCCCATCAAAACAGGCGTGCACCGTATTGGGATCAACACTTGGATCGGCCAGCGCGGGACTGCCCAACGCAGCCAAAAGCGCTGCGATCATCATCTGTTTCATTGTGGCTCTCCCTGAATATTGGCCGCGCATAGCATTGGGCGCAACGCATATTCACGCCGCAAGTGCAGGCGCGCCGCAATCGTTCTCGCCCTGCGGCGCCTTGCCGCAGACGCGATCACATATAGTTGATCCAAGTCAAAGTCTTGGGCGCTGCAGCGGTGCAGGCTTTGGCGCGTAAGAGAGTAAAGGACCCTCCCATGAAACACAGTATTCTGAGTTTGCCGCTGCTGGTGGCCACGGCAATGATCGCCGCCCCCGCGTTGGCGCAACAGGCTGGCGACATCACCTTGGGCTTTGGCCTGCATGAGGTCATGCCGAAATCCGACAATGGCACGCTGACTGGCGGGTTGAACGTGGATGTTGGCAATTCCGCCCGCCCGACCTTTACCGCCGAATACTTCGTGCGTGACAATATCGGGATTGAACTGCTGGCCGCGCTGCCCTTCAAGCATTCCGTGAATATCGACGGTCTGGGCAAAGTCGGCACCGTCAAGCATCTGCCGCCCGTGCTCTCGCTGCAGTATCACTTTGCGACCGGCACCGCCCTTACGCCCTTTGTGGGCGCAGGCGTGAACTACACCGGATTTTTCAGCGAAAAGACGACCGGCGCGCTGGCTGGCGACAATCTGAAGCTGGGGGATAGCTGGGGTTTGGCGCTGCATGCGGGCTTTGACTACAAGATCTCGGAGCATGGCGCGTTGCGTACCGATATCCGCTGGATCGACATCAACAGCGACGTCAAGCTGAACGGCACCAAGATCGGCACAGTTGAGATCGACCCGGTGGTTGTGGGCGTCGCCTATATCTACAAGTTCTGATTTCGGCGCAGGGGTCACACCCTGCGCTACACCACCCTTCGGCATTGCGGGGCGGAGCTTTGGCACCGCCCCTTTTTCGCCGTCCGACATACCGCCGCCGCAATCTGCGGGGCACATCGACAGCGCGGCCAAAGGTGCGCGCATCACAGCTTCTCCATGATCTCACGGCCAATCAGCATCCGGCGGATTTCCGAGGTGCCCGCGCCGATTTCCATCAGCTTGGCATCGCGGAACAGCCGCGAGACGTTGGAGTCGCTTAAGAACCCGGCCCCGCCCAGCGCCTGCACGGCCTGATGGGCCTGCACCATCGCCTGTTCGCTGGCATAAAGCACGGTCGCGGCCGCATCGTGACGCGTGACCTGACCACGATCGCAGGCCTTGGCGACCTCGTAAGTGTAGGCGCGCGCGGTGTTCATCGCGACATACATATCGGCGATCTTGGCCTGCATAAGCTGGAAATTCCCAATCGGCTGGCCGAATTGGTGGCGCTCTTTGGCATAGGGCACGACCTCATCGAGGCAGGCCATCATGATGCCCGTGCCGATGCCCGACAGCACGACGCGTTCGTAATCAAGTCCCGACATCAGCACCTTGGTGCCTCGCCCCTCGGCGCCCAGAACATTCTCGAAGGGCACTTCGCAATCGTCAAAGAATAGCTGCGCGGTGTTTGAGCCACGCATCCCGAGCTTGTCGAAATGGGGCGAGGTGGAAAACCCTTTGAAGGTTTTCTCAACGATAAAGGCGGTGATGCCTTTGGAACCCGCCTCGGGGTCGGTCTTGGCATAGACCACCAGCGTATCAGCGTCGGGGCCGTTGGTGATCCAGTATTTATGGCCGTTCAAAACATAGTAGCCGTTGCGCTTTTCCGCGCGCAGCTTCATGCCCACCACATCCGAGCCAGCGCCAGACTCGCTCATCGCGAGCGCGCCGATCTTGGCCCCCGAGATCAGATCGGGCAGGTATTTCTGCTTTTGCTCGTCCGATCCGTTGATCTTGAGCTGGTTGACGCAAAGGTTGGAATGCGCCCCGTAGCTGAGCGCGATACTGGCCGAGGCGCGCGCGATTTCCTCAGTCGCGACGACATGGGCCAGATAGCCCATTCCCGCGCCGCCATATTCCTCAGACACCGTAATGCCCAATAGGCCCAGCTCGCCCATCTCGGACCACAGCTCATTGGGAAAGGCGTTGTCGAGATCGGTCTTGGCCGCGATCGGGGCCACCCGCTCTGTCGCCCAGCGCCGCACCATCTCGCGCAACGCGCCGATATCCTCGCCCAGATCAAATTCCATGGAACCTGCGAACATCGGCTTTCCTCCCATTTATTGAACGCTCGTTCATTTAAGCTCGCAAGGCGAGTCGCGTCAAGAGGGAGCGTGCGGTGAAATAATCCAAATGCAATGGTGGAAAGCGCGCGCGCCTTGGTCCACAAAGGGGCGGTGAGATCCCTGCAAGAAGGCGCGCGACATGACGCAACAGCCTATTGTTATCATCGGTGCGGGTGTGATTGGCGTGATGAGCGCGCAGGCGCTGGCCGCGCTTGGTCACCGTGTGATCGTGCTTGATCGCGAACCGGGGCCGGCGCAGCTTTGCTCACGCGCCAATGCCGGGATCATCGCGGTGGGCGATGCGCAATCCTGGGCCGCACCCGAAGCGATCTTGACGCTGATGCGCGCAATGGCGGGGCGCGAACCGGGGGTGCGGGTCACGCGGCTCGGCGATCCCGCGCTGTGGCGTTGGGGGCTGGCATTTTTGCGCAATTGCACCCGCGCGCGCCATGACGCCAACACCGACCGTCTGGCGCGGCTAAGCGCCTTCAGCCGCGAGACCCTGCGCGCGGTTGCGCAGGATCTGGGGCTGGAGGACCTGCTACGCCATGATGGCGGGCTTTATCTGTATAGCGATGCCGAAGATCTGGCCCGTGCGGCGGGCGCACATGGCGCCAATAGCGCGCAACCGATGGACGCGCTGGATCGCGCCGCCCTGTTTGATCGCGAAGGCGCGCTGGCGCTGGCGCAAGACCGCTTTGCAGGCGCGCTGTTTTCCAAACGCGACAGTGTGGGCGACTGCCATGTCTTCACCAAAGGCGCCGCGCAAGATCTGGCCACGCGCGGATCGGTCACGTTTCGCTATGACAGCGAGGTCAGCGGGTTTGACACCGTTGACGGGCATATCCGCGGCGTGCGCCTTGGTGATGAGGTGATCACTGCGCAGCATGTCTTGCTGGCCACCGGCGTCGAGACCCCCGATCTGACCCGCCCCTTGGGGTTTGCGCCGCTGATCTACCCGGTCAAAGGCTATTCGGGCACATGGGCGCTGCGCGATCCCGCGCGCCTGCCCGCCCTGCCCTATATCGACGAGGCTGCGCATCTCGCAGTGGCGGTTTATGGCGGACAGTTGCGCGTTACGGCATTTGCGGAATTTGCCGGGCGGGATCGCTCTTTGCCCAGCCACCGCATCGCCGTTCTGAAGGATTACGTCACGCGCAATTTCGGTTTGGCCGTCGATCTGGATCGCGTAACCTTCTGGACCGGGCTGCGCCCCACCACCCCCGCAGGCCCGCCCTATCTGGGCCGGGTGCGCCGCTATGACAATCTGTGGATCAATGCAGGTCATGGCACGCTGGGCTGGACGACCTCGGCGGGCTGTGGCGCGCTGATCGCACAGGCGATGACAGGGGACACGCCCGAACTGCGCAATGTCTCGGCACGCGCACGCTGGCTGGACCCAATTTAGGAGACGATATGACCAAGATGATCCCCTATGAGGCCGCTGCGCATCTGGACTGGCCCGGCGCGGTCGAGGCGCTGCGCTTTGGCCATACCCTGCCGCGCGCGCAGGTCGGTGATATGTTTCTGGGGCCAGCACAGGCGACACTGCTTAGCCGGGGCGCCTATATCGAGGGGCTCGGCTATGGTGTGAAATCCTTTACCGTATGCGATGGCAATGCCGCCCAAGGCCTGCCAACGGTGCAAGGCGCGATGCTGGTCTTTCGCCCCCAAACCGGAGAGCTGTCGGCGATCATCGAAAGCCGCCTTGTGACCGAGTTCAAGACGGCGGCTGATTCCGTGCTCGGCGCGAAACTGCTGGCGCGCCCGGACAGCGCGCGCTTGCTGATCATCGGCGGGGGCACGGTCGCGCGCAGCCTGATCGCCGCCTATGCCGCACTGTTTCCGGGGCTCAACGAGATCGCGATCTGGACGCGCCGTCCCGAGCAGGCGCAAGCGCTCGCCGCCGAGCCAGCCCCCAAGGGCGTCACCCTGCACGCTGCCCCCGATCTGGAACGCGCCGTAGCGCGCGCCGATATCATCACCTCAGCGACGATGGCGCGCGAGCCGATCCTGCATGGCGCGTGGGTCAAACCGGGTACCCATGTCGATCTGATCGGCGCCTATAAGGCCGATATGCGCGAAGGTGATGACGCGCTGATGGCGCGTGCGCGCCTGTTCGTGGACAGCCGCGAAACCACGCTGGGCCATATTGGCGAGCTGATGATCCCGATCGCGGCGGGGGTGATCACGCCCGAGTCGGTGCGCGGCGATCTGTATGATCTGGTAAGCGGCGCGCCCGGGCGGCAAAGCGCCGACGAGATCACGCTGTTCAAGAATGGCGGGGGCGCGCATCTTGATCTGATGATGGCGCGCTATATCGTGGCGCGCGCGGGTTAACCGCTCAGTTCATCGCGAATGATGCGCGCGATTTGGGCCGCGTCGCTTTCGCTGAAGGTCAGCGGCAGGCGCAGATCCAGCAGCGTGGCAAGCACCGCATCGGTCTTGGGCATCGCCTGCGCCTCTGCGTAGCGCCAAGAGTCATGGCGCGAGGTGAACCCCGCAGGCTCATCCGCACCGAACCATTTCAGCTCGACCCCGCGCGCAGCGCACCGCGCGACGAAATCCGCCATTCGCTCCCCATCGCGACCGGGCAAGCGGAACTGGAACGACGAGCCGACATAATGCTCCGCCTGCGAGCGTTCACTCAGCGCGACACCGGGCGCGCCCGTCAGCCCCGCCTCCATCGCGCCATACAGCCGGTTCCATCGCGCCACCCGTTCGGGCAGTTCGGCCAATTGCGGGCGCAGGATCGCGGCGCGCAGGCTGTCCATCCGCCCCGACACATTGGGCGTGTCATATTTCAGCGCCTCGAACACCTCGGGCGCGGGGGCGGCCAGATGGCGGGGATACATCATGTAGCTGCCCGAGAGCAGGATCATCCGCGCCGCCAGTTCGGGATCATCGGTGACGATCAGCCCGCCCTCGCCCGAGTTGATATGCTTATAGGTCTGGGTCGAATAGCATCCGATCACGCCATGGCGCCCCGAGGGCACGCCCGCCCACGAAGCCCCCATCGTATGGGCGCAATCCTCGATTACGCGCAGATCATGGGCGCGCGCGATCTCCATTAAGGCGTCCATGTCGCAAAGATGGCCACGCATATGGCTGAGCATCAGCACGCGCGCCCCGGATGCTTTGGCCTTCGCAGTCAGATCGTCAAGATCGATGGTCAGGTTTTCGGTGCCCTCGACGAAGACCGGGCGCGCGCCAAGCGCGGCAATCGCGCCGGGCACCGGGGCCAGCGTGAAAGCGTTGGTCAACACCGGCTCATTCGGGGCCACATCCAATGCACGCAAGGCACAGCCCAAGGCATAGCCGCCCGAGGCCACCGCAAGGCAATATTTCGCGCCCGTGAAGGCGGCGAATTCCTGCTCCAGCAGCGCGACCTCGCCCGGCTCATTCGACGCGGTATTGTAGCGATGCAACCGCCCCGAACGCAGCACCGCGACAGCCGCTGCAATCGCATCCTCGGAGATCGGTTCTTGCTGGGTGAAATTGCCCTCGAAACGCTCGCTCATTGCTTACCCCTTGCGCAGCCGCGCGAACCAGATCAACGCGATCAACAAAATAGCCGAGGCCATGTAAAAGGCCATATCGGGCGTGCGGATGATCGCGCCCTCGGCCTGAAATATCCCGAAAATCTGCGTGAAGAACAGCGTGCCAAACAACATCGCGAGATTCATCACCGCCGAAATCCCACCCTGCAACGCGCCCTGTTCATCCTCGGGCACGGCGCGCGACATCAGCGAGGTGAGCATCGGCTGCACCAGCCCCTCGATGCCCGTCACGCAAAGCACGAACAACACCATCGCAAGGCTGGAAGACAGCGCCAGCGCAATCAGCAGCACCACCCCCAGAAACAGCCCCGCAAAGACCACCTTTGCCTCGCCAAAACGGCGCGCCAGCGGGCCGGACAAGCCACCCTGAAAGGCCGCCGCGACCCCCCCGTAAGCGGCGAGCGTCAAGCCGACGATCCCCTCGGTCCAACCAAACTTAGCCATCCCCCAGAACGGCCAGATCGCGGGATAAATCGCCGAGGCGAACAGATACACCCCCATCACCCCGGCCATCGGCAAGACGCCAGGATAGCGCGCGAACACCTTGAGCGTGCCAAACGGATTGCAGGCGCGCCAGTTCAGCGGGCGGCGGCGTTCCGGCGGCAGGCTTTCGGGCAGCACGAACAGCCCGTAGATCAGGTTCAGCCCCGAGATCGCGGCGGCGACAAAGAACGGCACGCGCGGGCCCAACTCTCCCAACAAGCCCCCCAGCGCCGGGCCCAGGATGAACCCCAACCCAAAGGCCGCGCCCATCAAACCAAAGGCGCGCGCGCGATCTTCGGGCGCGCTGACATCGGCGAGATAGGCATTGGCGATCACGTAGGACGCGCCGCACACCCCTGCAATCGCGCGCCCGACAAACAGCCAGAACAGCGTCGGCGCGAAGGCGTGAAACAGGTAATCCACCCCCAGCCCCGCAATCGCGAGCAACAGCAGCGGGCGACGCCCGAACCGGTCCGACAGGTTGCCCATCAGGGGCGCAAAGGCGAATTGCGCAAGGCTGAAGATGGCAAACATCGCGCCGCCCACCTTGCTCGCCTGCGCCAGATCGACATGCCCCACCTGCACAATCAGCGAGGGCAACACCGGAATGATCAGCCCAAAGCCGACCATATCCAGAAACACCACGATCAGAACGAACAGCGTGGCATGGCCCTGCCCAGCCGAAACAGTGCCGCCTGAAAGGGGTTCGCGGGCCATGATATCTCCAAGTTTTCGACAGGGCGCCAAGCTGAGCCGCACGCGCGTCCCTGTCAAGACGCGCTGATTATCAGGGACGCGGGTTAATTCAGGCGCCCAACATCCGGGCGACCAGTGCGGGCAGGGTGTCGAAATGATCAAGCAGCGCCTCGGGGGAAAGACGCTCAATCGCGCGCCCCTCGGGGCCGAAGGTCACAAGGATGCACGGCACGCCCACGGCGCGCGCGGTTTCGCGATCAGTATTGGTATCACCCACCAAAAGCGAGCGCTCAACTGCCCCGCCCGCCTGACTGACCGCCGCCAGATAAGGATCAGGTGCGGGCTTGCGCACAGGTAACGTATCGGCGCCAATCAGCGCATCGAACAGGTGCGCGATGTCGAGCCGCGCCACCAATTCGCGCGCCAACCCCTCGGGTTTATTGGTGCAGATCGCCGTTGCAAAGCCCTGCCCTCGCAGGGTTTTCACCGCGTCCACCGCGCCGGGGTAAAGCTGCGTGTGGCGGTCGATATTGGCCCCGTAATGCTCCAGTAGCGGCTGATAATCGGCCTCAATGCGCGCTTCGACCTCGGCCCGCTCCAGCCCCAGCCGCTCATAGCCGGCCTTCAGCATCGCGCGCCCGCCATGAAAGGCTATCAGCGCATCCTGACCCGCATCCAGCACGCCGCGATGCCCGCGCGCAACAAAACACGCATTCGCCGCCGCGATCAAATCGCCCGACGTATCGGCCAGCGTGCCATCCAGATCAAACACCACCGTGCGCATTTTGCCCCCAATCTTCGTAACACCGCGAAAGGAAGCGTGAAGTCACAGCCCTTGCGGCAAGGTGCGCAATGGGTAAAACGGGGGCGAGCAGAAGAAAAGGCACGTTTCATGGCAATTGCGCTGATCACCCTCGCGGCGGGGCAAGGCACCCGTATGATGTCTGACCTCCCCAAGGTGCTCCACCAGATCGGGCGTGCGCCGCTGCTGGCCCATGCGCTGGCCTCGGCGCGCAGCTTGGAACCGGCGCGCGTGATCGTGGTGGCCGGGCATGGTGCGGATCAGGTGGGCCGGGCTGCGGCGAAAATCGCGCCCGAGGCCGAGATCGTGCTGCAAGAGGAACAGCTTGGCACCGGTCATGCGGTGGCCCAAGCCCTGCCCGCGCTGGACGGGTTTGAGGGGCGCGTGATTGTCCTTTATGGCGACACGCCCTTCATCTCCCCCGAGACGCTGGAGCAGATGGCCGCCAGCGACGCGGCCGTGACCGTGCTGGGCTTTGAAGCGGCTGATCCGGGGCGTTACGGCCGGCTTGTAACGCAAGGCGCGATGCTAGAGCGGATCGTCGAATTCAAGGATGCGACGGATGAAGAGCGCGCGATAACACTTTGCAATTCCGGCGTTATTGCCTGTGACGCAGCGCTGTTGGGCACGCTGGTAAGCGGCCTCAGCAACGACAATGCCTCGGGCGAATATTACCTCACCGATATCGTGGCCGCCGCGCGCGCCCAAGGGCTGTCGGCCCAAGTCGTGACCTGTGACGAGGCCGAGACGCTGGGCATCAACACCCGCGCCGAACTCGCCCGTGCCGAGGCGCAGTTTCAGGCCCGCGCCCGCGCCGAGGCGCTGGAAAATGGTGTCACGATGGTCGATCCGCAGACCGTGTATTTCGCGCTCGACACTTATCTGGGCAGCGATGTGGTGATCGGCCCGAATGTCGTCTTTGGCCCCGATGTGACTGTGGAGAGCGGCGCGCAGATCGAGGCCTTCTGTCATCTCGAAGGCTGCCATATCTCGCGCGGGGCCAGCGTGGGGCCGTTTGCGCGGCTGCGCCCCGGCGCCGAATTGGCCGAGGATGTGCATATCGGCAATTTCGTTGAGGTGAAGAACTCGGTTCTCGCCGAAGGGGTCAAGGTCGGCCACCTCACCTATCTGGGCGATGCCGATATCGGCGCGCAGACCAATATTGGCGCAGGCACAATCACCTGCAATTATGATGGCGTGATGAAGCATCGCACCACGATCGGAGCCAATGCTTTCATTGGGTCTGACACGATGCTGGTCGCCCCGGTCTCGGTGGGCTCTGGCGCGCTGACGGGGTCTGGTTCGGTCATCACCGAGGATGTGCCCGCCGATGCCATCGCCTTGGGCCGCGCCAAACAGGTCAACCGGCCCGGACTTGCCGCGAAACTTTTCGCCAAGCTGCGCGCGGAAAAAGCGCGCATGAAGAAAGGCTCGTAAATGTGTGGAATCGTAGGAGTTCTGGGCAGTCACGAGGTCGCGCCGCTGCTGGTAGAAAGCCTCAAGCGGCTGGAATATCGCGGCTATGACAGCGCCGGGATCGCGACCGTTAACAATGGTCATCTGGATCGCCGCCGCGCGGTCGGCAAGCTGGTGAACCTGTCCGACCTGCTGGTGCATGAGCCACTTGCAGGCAAATCGGGCATCGGCCACACCCGCTGGGCCACCCATGGCGCGCCGACCGCCACCAACGCGCATCCGCACCGTTCTGGCCCTGTCGCGGTTGTCCATAACGGCATCATCGAGAATTATCGCGCGCTGCGTGCAGAACTGGCCGAGGCCGGAATTACCCCCGAAACACAAACCGATACGGAAACCGTGGCGCTGCTGACGCGGATGTTCATGGATCGCGGGATGGGGGCGAAAGAAGCCGCGATTGCCACGCTGAGCAAGCTGGAAGGGGCGTTTGCCCTGCTTTGGTTGTTCGACGGCGAGGACAATTTGATGATCGCCGCGCGCAAAGGCAGCCCGCTGGCGATCGGACATGGCGATGGCGAGATGTTTGTCGGCTCCGACGCGATTGCGCTGGCGCCGATGACCGACCGGATCACCTATCTCGAAGAGGGCGACTACGCGATCATCACCCGCGCCGGTGCCGAGATTTTCAACGCCGCCGGGCGGCGCGCCAATCGCGGGGAACAGCGCATTGATCTGGGCCAGACGCAGGTCGAAAAGGCCGGGTTCAAGCATTTTATGGGCAAGGAGATCGCCGAACAACCCGTCGTGCTGGCTGACGCTTTGCGACATTATCTGCCGCAAACCGGGTTGAATCTGCCTGCAGAGTTGGACTTTTCCGACATCGACCGGATCACGCTGGTCGCCTGTGGCACCGCATTTTACGCCTGCTCGGTTGCGAAATACTGGTTCGAGGAGTTCGCGCGCATCCCCGTTGAAATCGATGTCGCGTCGGAATTTCGCTATCGCGAGCCGCCACTGTCGCAGCGCAGCCTTGCGATCTTCGTCAGCCAGTCGGGCGAGACCGCCGACACGCTGGCCGCCCTGCGCTATTGCCAAGGAAAGGTCGCCAAGACCGTCGCCGTGGTGAACGTGCCGACCTCCTCGATCGCGCGCGAATGCGATATTGCGCTGCCGATCATGGCAGGGGTTGAGGTCGGCGTGGCCTCGACCAAAGCGTTTACCGCGCAGCTTCTGGTGCTGGCGGTGATGGCGCTCAAGGCCGGGCGTGACCGCGACGAACTGGACGGGCCGACGCTGGACGGCCATGCCGATGCTCTGCGCGCCCTGCCCGGGTTGATGAACACCGCGCTGGCGCTGTCCGAGCCAATCGCCAAGCTCGCCGAAAGCTTGGCCGAAGCGCAGGATATCTTGTTCCTGGGGCGTGGGCCGATGTATCCGCTGGCGCTGGAAGGCGCGCTGAAACTCAAGGAAATCAGCTATATACATGCCGAAGGTTATGCGAGTGGCGAGCTGAAACACGGCCCCATTGCACTGATTGACCGAATGGTTCCGGTGATTGTCATGGCCCCCTTTGATCGGCTGTTCGACAAGACCGTCTCGAATATGCAAGAAGTTATGGCGCGTCACGGGATGGTGTTGCTGGCCTCGGATGCCAAGGGTTTGACAGCGGCCGGTGACGGCACATGGGCGCAGCTACAACTGCCTGAAATCGCAGAACCTTTCGCGCCAATCCTTTATGCAATACCAGCGCAACTGCTGGCCTATCACACAGCAGTCGCGAAAGGAACGGATGTGGATCAGCCCCGCAATCTGGCAAAGTCGGTGACGGTCGAATGAGCCGCAAACGTGGCAAGCGGGGCATCGCCCGCCCCAGCGCGCAGGATTTCGCCCCTCTCCCCCCCGAAGAAGAGGCCCGCCTGCATGCCGAGGCACAGGCCTATGCCGCCTCGGACGCCGACTATGAAAGCTTTGCCGAGGCTGAGGAGGAGAGCGATCCGCTTGGCCCTCCGCCCAGCCTGGAGGACGCACTCTTTGCGCTCGAAAGCTGGCAAAACGCGGAAAAGGCAGCGGAAATGGCGGCCTATCACAAGGCCGAGCGGCGCTATCTTGGCGTTTCGACCCCTGCGATCGACGATATGGTCACGCTGTGGCGCGGGCAACTGGATGTGCCGGGTCGGGTCGAACTGGCGCGCGGATTGTGGGATAGCGACATCCACGAGGCGCGGATTGCAGCGGCGAAGTTGTTGGTGCAAGCGCGGCTGCGCCCCGATGAGGCGGCGTGGGATCTGATCGCCTCTTGGGTGGCGCAATTGGACGCTTGGGCGATTGCCGATACCGTGTGCAAAGCGGGTGAAAAACGGGTGGTGGCCGATCCGTCGCGACTGGATCAGGTCGAAAGCTGGACCCAAAGCGAGCAGATGTGGACGCGGCGCGCCGCCTTTGTGATCACGCTCCCTTGGACAAAGCTTCGCAACCCCAAACCCGACGATCTGGCCGTGCGCGAGCGCGTCTTGGGCTGGGCCGAAGCGCTGGCAGAAGATCGCGACTGGTTCATTCAAAAAGCCATCGCGTGGTGGCTGCGCGAGCTGTCCAAGAAAGACCCCGAGCGGGTGCAAGCATGGCTGCTCGCGCATGGCGAGCGGCTCAAGAGCTTTGCCCGAAAAGAGGCCGCCAAATATCTGTAATTACGACAAAAACCTGTCGTAATCGTTGACCAATAGATGGCGCGGCGCTTCGTCTTCCTCGATGTCGGAGAACCGCGCCAATCGGGTCGCGAAAGATAGTGTCGGTGCGGTCGTCATTCACCGTCGAGACCTCGCCGATCAGCACATCATCGCCCTCGCCCCAAAAGGCGTGCCAATCACCCGGGCGCAGCATCACGCTTGCGCCCGGACGCAAGATCAAGACCTCGCCCGGCCCATAGCGGCGCGGCTGCCCGTCACACATCACGATCCCGCCCGCCATGGCATTCGTAGCCCCCTGCGCGTTCGAACCGCACAGCTCAATCGCCCTGCCTGAAATCAGTGATTCCCACCCCATCTGGGCCTCGAGCACACGTTGCGTCTGGGGTAGCCGGGCGCGAAACTCGGCCGGGCTCCACTAGGCAAAGGGCGGCAGGCAGAAACCAAATTCGAGGATCATCTCTTCGGCCTGAACCATGATCTCATTGACGCGCGAGCGTTTCATATCCCGTCCCAAGGGGTCAGGCGACACAGGCCGCGCGATGTTTTCCAGCGGCCCAATCGCGCACCGCATGACCGAACGCCTCAAACAGCGGGCGCGAGACGGGATCATCCGCCGCCTGCCATTCGGGATGCCATTGCACCGACATCGTGAAACCGGGCGCGCCGCGCACCCAGATCGCCTCGGGCGTGCCATCTTCGGCGCGTCCCTCGACAACGATACGCGCGCCGGGCTGGCAAATCCCCTGCCCGTGCAGCGTGTTGGTTACGACCTCATCAGCACCGAACAGCTGGGAAAATTTGCCGCCCGGTTCCAGTATCACCTTATGACGATTGGAAAAGCCATGCGCCAAGTCGCCCTCAGGTGGCATGCGGTGGTTCATCCGGCCCGGCAATTCGCGGATCTCGGGATAAAGCGTGCCGCCCATCGCCACGTTCACCTCTTGGAAACCACGGCAAATGCCGAAAAACGGCTGACCCGTTTGCACGCAGTGGCGCACCAGTGGCAGCGTGATCGCATCGCGGGCCTGATCGAAAGTGCCGTGCTTTTCGGTCGCTTCCTCGCCATATTCAGAAGGATGCACATTGGGCCGCCCGCCCGTTAGCAAGAAGCCGTCACAGACCTCGCACAGTTCTTCAATCGAGAAATATTCAGGGTCAGCAGGGATCAATAGCGGAATGCAATCAGAGACTTGGCTGATCGCTTGCGAGTTCAGCTGCCCGCCCTCATGGACGGGATAGCGATCGCCCACAAGGCCGCGATTGCCGATGATGCCGACGACTGGTCTGGTCATAACGCCCCCTTTTGAGCCAAAACTAGGGGCAGGCGCGCGTCGAGAAAAGACGAAAAATGCGCAAGGGGCTGTGCGCAGGCTCGCAACCCGCGCCAGATCGCGGCTCAGGCGGCCAGATCGTGACGCAAAATCGCGGCTTCCGAGGATTTCAGCGCGCGCCTTGCATAGGCACCATAACTGAGCGGGTTATCCGCGACCTTGGGGACAATTTCGCTCAGGCCCGCACGCTGATCGGGCGCGATCATTTCCAGCGCGGTCGAGGCAGGATGGAAACTTTCGGTCTCCAAGCCATTGGCCCAAAGCACTTCGTGGCGATCCAGCAGAAGGTGAATATAGTGCAACTCAGGCATGCCGCCTTCAAATCGGATCGAGCGGCCATTGACCAGATCGCAGGCCCGCACCAGAACCTCATCCTCGGCAAAAAGCGCGCGCGCTGAGGGGCCGCGCAGCAACATCCGGTGCTGTGGCGACACCAGCAGGTCGGCATCGGGACGATCCAGCCCCAGCGCCCCGCCCGCGATCCGCACCGGGCGCAGATGCGGCATCGCATGAAGGCGCGCGCCCGAAATCCGGCGCTGCCCAATCCAGCGGATCGCTTGGGCGCCGTCATCGCGCGTGGCCACCGCATCGCCGGGGCGCAATGCCTCGACGGGGCGACGGCCATCAGGCGTGTTGATCAGCGTGCCGGGCGTGAAACAGATCACCCCGGCAGGCCCGTTGCGCGCCGCTTTGGGCCGCAAATCCAGCGCGCGATCCACGACCCAAAGATCGCTGTCAGCGGGCGGAATACGCCCCGAAAACATCAACAAACGCGCACCAGTATCGGACAATTCAATCAGCGTCACGACATAGGCGTGATAGCCATCGGTGACGGTAAAGCTTTGATTTGGGCTGTCTTGATCTTCGGGCAGATCAATCGGCAAGCGGCGTGCGCCCAGCGCATCGCCCAGCAAACGACGCACCACTTTGGCGGCCCTCTCCCGGCGCAGATCATCGCCCAACGCATCGCGCAAGATCAGTAAATCATTGGGGCCATCGACGCGCAGCGCCTCGCCACTCCAGCGCCAATTGGCCCCCACCGTCACGATATCGGGTGCCGGCGACGGCGTGCCGTCGATTTCCGTCTGCGCCCATGAAATGACGAACGTGCCTTGATAGCGCGCCTTGTTCATCTGCCTCGTCTCGTCCACCGGGGCCTGTTTTTCGGCCCTCATTTACTGCTCAATAAACGCTAACACATAGAAATCGCGAACGAAATACTTTTCCTTACGCCTTGCTATGGTTCAATCAAGAATTGCACTCTGACCCGCAACGCCCCCTGTTCACGCGGGCAGCTACCGCACTCGCTGCGCGCTGTGTGATCCAGCGGTGATCAGCGCGAGCTTCACCGAAACTTGCGCAGGCGTGACCTTGTCATAGCGCCCCAAGGTCCAGAATTGATGATAGAATGTCGCAACCAGCGAAGATCTGGGATGCGCGGGCGAGGCGTCGATCAGAGCAGCAGGACAACGCATAGTTTGCGGGCTTTACGCAACCAAACCGGAAAGGAAGACCCATGACAAAATTAACGCAGGTTTTTGCAGCCAGCGCCTTGGCACTCGTCGCAGCCTCTCCGGTTTTGGCCAAAAATGGCCAGCCTAGCGAAATGATGGCCAGCCCAAACAGTGCCGGGCAAAACGGGGCGGATCCATCCTATTTCATGCCCGCTGATCCGCATCTGAGTCTGTTTGATCAGACGCGCGTGCAGCAGATCACCGGGAAGACAGCCGATCTGAGCGATCTTGGCTATGTCAAAGTGGCAGCGCTTGAGAACGCGCTCGTCCATCCCTTTAATGCACCCACGCGCGCCCGTTTGATTTCGCAATCTCTGAGCAGCGCGATCTGAGCGCCAAGGCAAAAGCGGCCCGCGCCATCAGCTCGCTCAACGATCCGGGCGCATAGGCACCAAGGCAGCGGATGCGTTCAGCGATCTCATCCAGCGCGGCCCAGAGGCTCTGGTACTGCTCTTCGAACAGCATATGCAGCTGGCGAAATTGCGGCCCTTCCACATTCCAGTGATAACCACGGGGTTCGGACCTAGGGTCCGAACGACTGGCCCAGAATATTGCGAAGACTGTCGATATTTTAGATCCTGGGCATCATAGTTTTCCTTTGAATTTCACTCACGTTGTGAAGGCCCCGGCGACCGCGCGCCGGGGCTGCCTTTCACAGCTGACGGGTCGAGAAATACCAATCCACCGTGTTGTAACCTTCACAGGCCCGCGCCAGTGCCGCTTCGGGCGTGGCAGGCGTCGGCACGATCACCGCATCACCGGGCTTCCAGTTTTCCGGCATCGCGCATTTGTTCTCATCGGCGGTTTGCAGCGCCACCAGCAGGCGGTGAATTTCGTCAATCGAGCGCCCCGCGACCATCGGGTAATAGATCATCGCACGCAGCACGCCTTGCGGGTCGATGATAAAGGTCGCACGTACCGCCGAGGTGTCAGACGCGCCGGGCTGGATCATCCCGTAATCGCGCGCCACGGTCATCGAGAGATCAGCAATGATCGGGAACTTGATCTCGGTGCCGAATTTCTCCTTGATGTTGAGCATCCAAGCGATGTGCGAGTAGTGGCTGTCAATCGAGAGCCCCAGCAGCGCGGTGTTGCGGGCCGTGAAATCATCTTGTTTCTTGGCGAAGGCGATGAATTCGGTGGTGCAAACGGGCGTGAAATCAGCCGGGTGCGAAAACAGGATCAGCCATTGGCCCTTATAGGCGTCGAGCGTTTGCTGGCCATGGGTGCTGGGCGCGTCAAAGCTGGGGGCCGGGGCGTTGAGCTGAGGCATCTGCGGGGCTTGGATCGTGTCGGTCATCTGTCTCTCCATCAAGGTCTTGGTTACGATGAGAGAGATTTATCGACTGGCTATTGATAAATGAAATTGATTATAAATATCGCAGTTATAGAGTTAGTGAATATGAATCCTGTCATCACCCTGCGCCAGATGCGCTTTCTGACCGCGATGGCCGACACGCTGAATTTCTCGCGTGCGGCAGAGATGTGTTTCGTCACGCAGCCCACGCTCAGCACGGGCTTGCGTGAGCTGGAAGAACGCCTTGGCGTGCAACTGGCCGAGCGCACGAAACGCTCGGTCATCCTGACGCCGGTCGGGGTTGAGATTGCAAAACGTGCCCGCGCCGTTCTGCTGGCGACGCAGGAGATCGAGGAACTCGCCGCCGCGCAATCCGCGCCCGAGGGGGGAGAGTTGCGGCTGGGCACGATTCCCACAATCGGGCCGTTCCTGATCCCGCGCGCCCTACCCGATATTCGCGCGCGTTTCCCCGATCTTCGCCTTCTCTTACGCGAGGAGATGACCGAAAGCCTGATCGCGGGGCTCAGCGCGGGGCGACTGGATCTGATCTTGTTCGCCCTGCCCTTTGACACTCAAGGAATCGCGGTGATGGAGCTATTCGAGGATGGCTATCACCTTGCCGCGCCGCCGGGCAGCCTTGGCCCCGCACCCGTGGGCGGAGATCAGTTGCAAGGGGCCAAGCTGATGCTGCTGGACAAGGGCCATTGCCTGCAACGCCACGCGCTTTCGGCCTTTCCAGATCGCGATATCGCGCAGGATGACAGCTTTTCCGCGACCTCGCTGACCACCCTGATTTCGATGGTCAGCGAAGGGCTGGGGATCACGCTGCTGCCCGATCTGGCGCTGGATGCAGGCGTGGCGCGTGGCCAAGATCTGGCGATTGCGCCGCTGCCCGATGCCTGCCCGCGCCGGGTGGTTCTGGGCTGGCGCACAAGCACGGCGCGCGCAGATCTGTTCCGAGGCTTGGGGCAGATCCTGATCGACACTCATCAGCGCATGAAAGCGGGCTGACCCCTAACGCGCCCGGATCGCATGCGAATAGCTCAGGCCGGGATGAGCCGCTTGCGCATGGATCATTATCAGCGCGCTTGTGCGGCAATCATTGACACTGCCCGCGCCTCCCAACCGGCCAAGATCATTCAGTTATTCCCGCAACCGTCCAGACATCACTAGACGCCCCGCCAATCACGCGCAGCGCAAACAGCGCATGGAAAAAGAAACGGATAAAACGTGTGCGACGAACCATCGAATAATAGCCCCTCGCAGTGAAGCTGGCATCAAGCGACCAGATGCCACCGGCTACCATCAGCACGGCAATACCGAACATGAAATACGTGAAGGTTTTTCAGGCTTTGGACCTTTTGGGGACGTAGGCAGTCACGATATTTCTCGCAATGAATGGCACTTGGCCGTGATGTAGATTGGCCCGTCCTGTCGCAACACTCGCAAGGGCTGCGGGCCTATTGTTGGCCTGTTCGCGCAACCGCCAGATCGCCGCGCTCCTTGCGGATCGCATCCAGCGCGCGGGCCTCAAGATCGGCCAGTTGCGCGTCCAGCTTGGCGGCCGATTTACGCTCGCGCTCGGCGTAGGCCACCACCACCGCAACGGCGCGCTTGGCCCCTTCCAGCCCTTCAGCCGCATCGCGCAGCTGTTGGCGCAGGATCGACAGCGTATTGGCATCTCTAAATGCTTCGGTGACATCATGGCTACGGCCGCGGATCAAAGTCGTCATCATCTTGAAAATTGTCACCTCCTAGTTTGTGAACGCTGTTCATCTGGCAGGCATTCGGGAAGCATGACGTCACTCGAGAATAAAAGGAACAGTGTTCAGGAAAAGTTTGATGCTGAATGGGAAACAATCGCGAAGAGAAACACGCCGATCTGCGCGACCGCCTGATCAAGGCTGCCGAAGATCACTTGCCCAGCACGTTATCTCTGGGCTGAAGGCGCTCGGTGACCACGCAGGCGGGTTGCGCGCTTGGCGCTCTTTATACCGCGTTTGACGATCTCCTCATGCTGATCTTGCATGTCAATTCACGCACGCTCGCGTGGCTAGGCGAGACGCAGAAAGCCGCCCTGCCCGCCCCTGCCAGCGATCCCGAAGACACGATGCAGGCGCTGGCCCCGGCCTATGTCGACTTCGCCTGCGCTAATCGCGCGCTTTGGAGCGCCATGACACGCGGGGCGCATCCGGGTCAGGGCGCTGACCGCCCCGCCTAGCCCACAAAGGCCTTTTCGACTACATAAGAACCGGGGGCGGAATTTGCGCCCTCGACAAAACCGCGCGCCTGTAAAATCTCGGCCATGTCCTTATTCAACCCGACCGAGCCGCAAATCATCACGCGGTCCGTTTCGGGTGCAAGCTCGGGTAGATCCAGTGCTTTCGCCAACCGCCCCTCCCTGATCCAGTCGGTGATGCGGCCCTGATGGCGGCTGGCCTCGCGCGTGGTGGTCTGATGCACGCGCAAGCCGCGCGCCGACTGCTCTGCCACCAGCGGGTCGTGCAACAGATCGCGCGTTAACTGCTGGCCATAGGCTAAATCAGCGACATCGCGACAGCTATGGGTCAACACCACCGTTTCATACTGCGCCCAGGTCTCGGGATCGCGCAGCAAGCTGGCAAAGGGCGCAATGCCAGTGCCCGTGGCCACCAGATACAGCCGCTTGGCCGGGCGCAACGCATCCAGCACCAGCGTGCCCACCGGCTTGGGCCGCACGATCACGCTATCGCCGGGCTGGACATATTGCAGGCGGCTCGTCAGCGGCCCATCGGGAACCTTGATCGAGTAGAACTCCAGCGCATCATCCCAATTGGGCGAGGCAATCGAATAGGCCCGCAAGAGCGGTTTTCCGGTCTCACCCATCAGCCCGATCATCACGAACTCGCCCGAGCGAAACCGCAGACTGCGCGGGCGCTTCACCCGAAAGGAAAACAGCCGGTCCGTCCAATGGGTGACCGCCAGCACGGGCTGGGCGTCGGGATGGGCGACGCTGGCGGCGGGCGCACAAGCGGTGGATTGATAGGTCATTCAGGCCTCACAGGTCAAAAACCTGGTCGCGATAGCCGCGCCCCATGGGAACGGCGCGCCACTGCGCCTCGGGTTGGCGCTTTGCCATCGCATCGGGCAGTTCGATATCGTCAAAGCCCGCACGCAAAGCGGCGCGGAGCTGGTCCACCAAAAGCGGCCCGCTGGCGCGCAAATGGCCGCCAAACCCCGACCGCCGGATCAACGCCGCCAACGAAAACCCGCGCCCATCGGCGAAACTGTCAAACCCGATTTCAATCATCGAGGCCGTCTCGATCTGGGCGGCCAGCGCGGTCACATCCGCCTCTGGTCCCAGACGCAGCGCCGCTCCGGGGCGGTGATCTTGCGGCGTGCGCCGCGCAACACCGGCAAACAGATCTGGCACGAAGCCGTCTTTTGAAACGATCTGGCTCATCCCGCTTTCCTTCTGATGATGCGCCCGTCTGGCGCAAAATGAATACCGCATTCCTCGCGCGACTCATCCGCCCAGCGCCCCGCGCGCGCATCTTCGCCAAGGGCGGGCTGGGTGCAGGGCGCGCACCCGATTGAGGGATACCCCTGCGCCACCAGCGGGTGGCGGGGCAGATCATGGGCGCGCAGGTGATCTGACAGGTCCTGCGCGCTCCAGCTTGCCAAGGGATTGACCCGCAAGCGGCCCGCATGATCGGCCTCAAACAGCGGCATCTGCGCGCGCTGCCCGGTCTGAAACCGTTTGCGCCCGGTGATCGAGCCGTCGAACTCTGCCAGCGCGCGTTCCAGCGGCGCCACCTTGCGCAACTGACAGCAGGCTTTCGTGTCGCGCCTGTGCAGATCGTCGGGCACATCCGGATCAGGCACCAGCAAGCGCACATCGCGCAGCCCCAGATGGGCCGAAAGATCGCGCTGATATTGCAAAGTCTCGGCAAACAGCATCTGCGTTTCCAGCATCAAGACCGGCACGTCGCGGTCGATCTGCGCCAGCAGGTGCAACAGCACCGCCGAATCCGCCCCAAAGGACGACACCAGCGCTATGCGCCCCGGCAGCGCGCTCAATGCAGCGCGCAAAATCTCGTCGGCCGGGGCCTGCGCAAAGCGCTCGTTCAGACGCGCCGCCTCTGGCACGACTGCTTGCGCGCGCGCGACGTTCACTTCACGCAGCGGCTGCATCACGCTCTCCATATAAAGCGGCCTTGAACGGCGCGAGGCCGACCCGGCGATAGGTCTGCAAGAAACTCTCGTCCGTGGTCTCACGCGCCGCGAGATAGGCGTGGATCAGGCGCTCGACGGCGGGTACGACCTCGTCATAGGCAAAGCCCGGACCGGTGCGATCGCCCAAAGCAGCGTCTTCGGTACCATCGCCGCCAAGGGTCAACTGGTAGTTCTCCACCCCCGCCCGATCGAGCCCGAGAATGCCGATATGGCCAACATGGTGATGCCCGCAGGCGTTGATGCAGCCCGAGATTTTGATCTTGAGCGGCCCAATGTCATGCTGCGCGTCGATATCGCCAAACAGCGTCGAAATCTGCTGCGCAATCGGGATTGAGCGCGCGGTGGCAAGCGCGCAATAATCCAGCCCCGGGCAGGCGATGATATCGGACACCAGCCCGACATTGGCCGTCGCCAGTCCTGCCTGCGCCAGTGCCTCATAGACCGCGCCCAGATCGTTGTAATGAATATGGGGCAGGATGACGTTCTGCTCATGGCTGATGCGCAGCTCATCATAGCCAAACTGCTTGGCCAGATCGGCCAGCACGCGCATCTGTGCCGCCGTGACATCGCCCGGCGTGCCGCCAATCGGCTTGGTCGAGACCGTAACGCTGACATGATCGGCGCGTTTATGCGGGTGCAGGTTCGTATCAAGGAACGACCGGAACGCCGGGCCGGGCGAAAACGGCACCACCGGATCGTCACGAAACGCGGGCGGGGCAAAGCCCTTGGCGATCTGCGCGATCACTTCAGGAGACACATCGCCGAGCAGGCGACGCCCCGTAGCGAACTCCGCCTCGATCATCGCGCGCAGCTCCTCAAGCCCGGTTTCGTGCACCAAAATCTTGATGCGCGCCTTATACTTATTGTCGCGCCGCCCGCCGAGGTTATAGACGCGCAAGATCGCCTCAAGATAGGCCAGCAGGTCGCGCTTGGGCAGCCAGTCGCGCACTTCCTTGCCGATAAACGGCGTGCGCCCCAGCCCCCCGCCAATCACCACCTGATAGCCGATCTCGCCATCACGCTCACGCAGCCGCAGCCCGATATCGTGAAAGGCGATCACGGCGCGGTCCTGCTCAGATGCCGTGACCGCCACCTTGAACTTGCGTGGCAGATAGGCGAATTCGGGATGATCGGTGGACCATTGCCGGATCAGCTCGGCAGTCAGACGCGGGTCTTCGACCTCGCCCGCCGCTGCGCCTGCAAAATGATCGGCCGTGACGTTGCGAATGCAATTCCCCGAGGTCTGGATCGCATGCATCCCCACCTCGGCCAGCGCCTCAAGCATATCGGGCACATCGCTGAGACGCGGCCAGTTGAACTGGATGTTCTGGCGGGTGGTGAAATGGCCATAGCCGCGATCCCAGCGCTCGGAAATGTCGGCCAGCGCGCGCATCTGCGCCCCGCTCAGCGTGCCATAGGGGATCGCCACGCGCAGCATATAGGCGTGCAGTTGCAGATAAAGACCGTTCATCAGGCGCAGCGGCTTGAACTCGTCCTCGCTTAGCGAGCCGTCCAGCCGGCGCGCCACTTGACCCCGGAATTCCGCCACACGGGCGCGCAGGAAATCGCGGTCGAATTCGGAATAGGCATACATTACGAAACCTCGTGCAGCTGGGGGTGGGTCTTGTGACCGCGCACCCGATAAATTTCACGAAAATGGGTGGGGTACGGGCCAGCGGGCGTGATCGCGACTTCCGCCAGATAGAGGCTGACCGCGCGGGCATCTTCGGCCCCCGCTTGCGCCAGCGCCAGAAGCGCCTGCGCGGCCTCGGGCGTCTCGGCCACCTGCGCTTTGGTGATGGAACGACACCAACCGGTGCCGGTGAACCAAATCGCATCGCCCTCAATCAGATGGTTTGCGCATACGACCTGCGCCGGGATCGCGCGCGCCATTACAACGCCTCCCGAAGTGCTGCGGGAATCCCCGTGCGCGGCGCAATCCCCAGCAGCAACACCGCCGGGCCATTCACATCCGCCAAAGCATCGGCCAACCCGATCAAATCGCTGGAAATGATGCGTTCATCCGCGCGCGAGACGTTTTCCACTACGCTCACCGGCGTGTCAGCCGCCGCGCCATGCATCATCAGACGCCCGGTCAAAAACCGCGCCGCGCGCTTGCCCATATAGATCGCGGCCACAGCGCCGGGGCGCGCCAGATCGCGCCAGTCCTGCTCGGCAAAGCCCTTGGCGTCATGGCCCGTCACGATGCGCAGCCCCGCATTGCGCCCGCGCTGCGTCAGGCTCAGACCCAAGCCCGCCACCGCCGCAGAGGCCGCCGTGATACCCGGCGTCACGTCATAGGCGACACCTGCGCCGTCCAATGCCGCGACCTCTTCATCCAAACGCCCAAACACCGCCGGATCGCCCGATTTAAGCCGCACCACGCGCGCCTCAGCGCCATGTCGGATCAGCAAATCGTTGATATCACCCTGATCCCACGAGGGGCCAAACCCGGTCTTGCCCACGTCGATCAGCAGTGCATCGGAGCGCGTCAGATCGAGAATTTCCTGCGTCACCAGCCGGTCATGGATCACCACATCTGCCGCGCCAATCAGCCTGAGCGCGCGCAGAGTCAGCAGCTCGGGATCACCCGGCCCCGCGCCCACGAAATGCACATGCGGGCAACCGGAGTCGCGCTTGTCCCCAGTCGTCGAGGGGGCGGGAATTGGGAAATGGCGCATCGGCTGGCTCCTGTTTGCTTAAGGAACAAACAGGACATTGTTCCAAATTTGACAATATGGACCCTTGCCTAAATGGAATTTGTTTTGTTTACACAGATCAAATCAGAGTTTCGTTCACCTATTGAGGGAAGAACAGAATGTCAGACATCGACAATGACGACCGCGCCATCCTGATCGAGCTGCAACGCGATGCGACCCTGTCGCTTGAACGAATCGCGCAGCGCGTAAACCTTGCGAAAACCACCGTCTGGAACCGCATTCAGAAACTGGTGCAAAACGGCACGATCCTGCGTCAGGCCGCGATCCTTGATCCGCGTAAAGTGGGGCTGCGCGAGACGTTTTTCGTCTCGATCCGCACCGGTCAGCATGAGAGCGATTGGCTGGAACGGTTCAAGGGCGTGATCGAGGATATGCCCGAGATCACCGAGGCGCATCGCCTCGCGGGAACGCTGGACTATCTGCTCAAGGTGCAGGTGGCTTCAACCGAGGAATTTGATCGGTTCTACAAAGACCTAGTGGCGCGCATTCCGATTCACGACGTGTCCTCCAGCCTGTCGATGGAGCGCATGAAACACAGCCTTGAATTGCCGCTATAGGGCGCGCCGCCTGCGGCTCTGGCGCTCGCGCTGAAATCTGACATGCTGGCGCCAAATTCTTGGGAGGACCACATGACCATCACCCCGTTCAGCTTTACCACGGTGTCCGAAATTCACGTGCAATGGGAGGGCAGCGCGCGGTTGGGCGAATTGCTGGCCGAGCGCTTTGACGCGCGCAATCTGCTTCTGGTCACCGATCGCGGCTTGATCGAGGCCGGGTTGATCGCGCCGGTTCAGGCCGCGTTGACGCAAGCAGGCTTTGGCGTGACGCTGTTTGACGACGTCGTGGCCGATCCGCCCGAGGCCGTGGTGCGCGCCTGCGCAGAGATGGCGCGATCTGAGAAAATTGATATTGTTCTTGGGCTTGGCGGCGGATCTTCACTTGATATTGCCAAGCTGGTGGCGGTGATGATCGGCTCGGATCAAGACCTGTCCACGATGTATGGCATTGGCAATGTGGCGGGCGCGCGCGTGCCGCTGGCGCTGGTGCCAACCACTGCTGGCACCGGCTCCGAGGTCACCAACATCTCGATCATCACCACCGGGGAGAGCACGAAAATGGGGGTCGTCTCGCGCCAGCTTTATGCCGATTTCGTGCTGCTTGATGCCAGTCTGACGGTCGGGCTGCCGCAGGTCCACACTGCCGCCACGGGCATCGACGCGATGGTCCACGCGATTGAGGCCTATACCTCGAAACACAAGAAAAATCCGCTGTCGGATGCGCTGGCACGCGAAGCCTTGCGGCTGCTCGGCACCAACCTCATCACGGCCTGTCAGGACGGCACCAACCGCGCCGCGCGCGAGGCGATGTTGCTGGGGGCCACGCTGGCCGGACAGGCGTTTTCCAACGCGCCCGTGGCCGCCGTGCATGCGCTAGCCTATCCGCTGGGCGGGCATTACCACCTCCCCCACGGGCTGACCAATGCGCTGATGCTGGGCCCGGTCCTGCGCTATAACGCCACCGCTGCCGCGCCGCTTTATGGCGAATTGGCCGATGTGATGGGGGTTGCGGGCAGCGGCGATGCGCAGGCACGCTCCGAAGCCTTCGTGCGCCATATCGAGGCGCTGATGGATGCCAGCGGCGCACCGCGTCGCCTGCGCGATGTGGGCGTGACCGATAACAGCCTGTCAATGCTGGCGCGCGATGCGATGAAGCAAACCCGCCTGCTGGTGAACAACCCCGTCGAGGTCACCGAGGACGACGCGCTATCGCTTTACCGTGAGGCGTTCTGAGGCGCTTGACCTTGGCCCGTCACGGTGCAGGTTATGCGCCAAGACTCAGTATCAGGAGACCAAAATGAGCCACAGCGACCTTGACCCGAAATCCCTTGAAAAGCTGGCGCAGGTCGCCGTGCATGTCGGGCTGAACCTGCAACCGGGTCAGGAGCTGGTGCTGACCGCGCCCGCCGCCGCCCTGCCCTTGGTGCGCATGATCGCCGCCGAAGCCTATCGCGCGGGTGCAAGCCTTGTGACCCCGATCCTGAGCGATGAGGAAATCACGCTGGCGCGCTATCGTCACGCCAATGATGCGAGCTTCGACACCGCCCCCGGCTGGCTGTATGAGGGCATGGCCAAAGCTTACGCGGGCAACGCCGCGCGCATGGCGATTGTGGGCGATGACCCGATGATGCTGGCCGATCAAGACCCCGAGAAAGCCGCCCGCGCAGGCAAGGCCAATTCGATTGCCTATAAACCGGCGCTGGAGAAAATCTCGAATTTTGAGATCAACTGGTCGATTGTCAGCTTTCCGACCGCCGCTTGGGCCGCGCGGGTGTTCCCCGATCTGCCCCAAGACGAGGCCGTGGGCAAGCTGGCCGAGGCGATCTTTGCCGCCTCGCGCGTCGATCAAGCCGATCCGGTCGCCGCGTGGGAAGCTCATAACGGCGAGTTGCGCAAACGCTCAAGCTGGCTCAATTCCGAACGCTTCTCGGCGCTGCATTTCACCGGGCCGGGCACCGATCTGACGGTCGGGCTGGCGGATGATCACGAATGGCATGGCGGCGCGTCTGAGGCCAAGAACGGCGTGACCTGCAACCCCAACATCCCGACGGAAGAGGTCTTCACCACCCCCCATGCCGCGCGCGTCGACGGCGTCGTGCGCGCCTCCAAACCGCTGTCCCATCAAGGCAGTCTGATCGAGAATATCGAGATGCGGTTCGAGGGCGGTCGCGCGGTTGAGGCCCGGGCCAGCCGGGGCCAGGAAGTGCTGCAAAAACTGATCGCCACCGATGAGGGCGCCTGTCGTCTGGGTGAGGTCGCGCTGGTGCCGCATGGCTCGCCGATCTCGCAATCGGGGCTGCTGTTTTACAACACGCTTTATGATGAAAACGCCGCCTGCCATATCGCGATGGGGCAATGCTATTCGAAATGCTTCCTCAATGGCGGCGATCTAAGCACCGACGAGATCGCGGCCAAGGGCGGCAATTCCAGCCTGATCCATGTCGATTGGATGATCGGCGGGCCGGAAACCGATGTCGATGGCATCCGCGCCGATGGCAGCCGCGTCGCGATCTTCCGCAAGGGCGAATGGGCGCAGTAACGCGCCCCTAGCCTTTGGCGGGAAAGACGAAACAGCGGTCGCGGCGCAGCATCAGCCACATCACCGTGCCGGGCTTGGGCAGAAACACATTGGGGACCGAGGCTTTGAGGATCTGCCCGGTCTCCATACGAAACTCGACCAAGCTTTCGCGCCCCAGATAGCGCGCGCGCTCGACCGTGGCGCGCGCCGGGGTGCCGTCTTGCGCCGTCGGGTTGGGGCCACGCCCGGCGCGGTCGAAATCGATCTTGAGATGCTGCGGGCGGATCACGATGTCGATCCCCGTGCCGTCCGGATGCCCCGGCGCAAGGAAATCGCCAAACGGCGTGGAAGCCAGCGCGCTCTGCACCCGGCTTTTGATGACGTTGATATCGGAAAAGAACGCTGCCGCCTGACGATCCACCGGCGCGTTATACAGGTTATAGGGCGCGCCGCGCTGCACGATCTTGCCGCCCCGCATCAGCAGGATTTCATCGGCCATGCGCATCGCCTCATGGGGCTCATGGGTGACCAGCAACACCGCCGTGCCCTCGTCTTTCAGCAGCGCCAAGGTCTCGTCGCGGATATCGTCACGCAAACGCTCATCCAGTCCCGAAAACGGCTCATCCATCAGCAGGATACGCGGGCGCGGAGCCAGCGCGCGGGCCAAGGCGACGCGCTGTTGCTCGCCCCCGGACAGCGCATGGGGGTAGCTGTCGCGATGGCGTCCCATATGCACCCGCGCAAGCAATTCATCGACCCGCGCCCGTGTTTCGGCTTTTGGCCCAGACAGCCCAAAGGCGACATTCTGCGCCACCGTCAGATGCGGAAACAGCGCGAAATCCTGAAACATCAAGCCGATCTCGCGCCGTTCGGGAGGGACGTGACGGACCGGGTCGCTGATCAGCGCACCATTGACGAAGATCTCGCCGCTGTCCTGCATATCCACCCCGGCGATCAGGCGCAAAGTCGTGGATTTGCCGCAGCCCGAGGGGCCCAGCAGGCAGGTCACCTGCCCCTCAGGGATCGCAAAAGAAATGTCATCCACCACCACCTGCTCGTCAAAGCGGCGCATCAGCGAACGCACTTCAAGGCGGGGTGGAGTCGTGGGGGGCGGCATCGCTAATCCTACAAAATCGCTAAGGATTTATCGAAATAGCAGCGCCGCCCCGCTTGCGCAAGCGCACCTAGATCGAGATGTTGTTCTGACCGCCATCCAGCATGATGTTTTGCCCCACGATGAAGCCCGCTTTTTGCGAACACAGGAAGGCGCACATCGCCCCAAAATCCCCCGCATCGCCGTAGCGCCCCGCCGGGATCGTCGTGATCCGCTTGGCGCGCGCGGCCTCGGGCGAAATCCCTTGGGCCTTGGACACACCACCATCCAAAGACGTCGCGCGGTCGGTATCGTGGATACCGGGCAGCATGTTGTTGATGATCACACCTTTTGGTGCGACCTGACGCGCAGTGCCCGCGACAAACCCCGTCAGCCCCGAGCGCGCGGCATTGGACAGACCCAGCGCGGGAATGGGTGCGCGCACGGATTGCGAGGTGATATTGACCACCCGGCCCCAGCCGCGCGCCATCATCCCCGGCATCAAGGCCTGCATCATCGCGATCGGCGCCAGCATATTGGCATCGAGCGCGGCGATGAAATCGTCACGATCCCAGTCGCTCCACAGCCCCGGAGGCGGCCCGCCCGCATTGGTCACGAGGATATCGACCTCGCCCGCTGCCGCCAGAACCTTGGCGCGCCCCTCGGGCGTGGTGATATCAGCGGCCACGGGGGTCACGCTCACGCCATATTTCGCGGCGATCTCGGCGGCGGTGGCCTCTAACGCCTCGGCCCCCCGCGCATTGAGCACCAGATCGACCCCTGCCTCGGCCAGCGCCTCGGCGCAGCCCCGTCCCAAACCTTTAGATCCCGCACAGACCACTGCGCGCTTGCCCCGAATGCCCAAATCCATCGCGTTCTCCCAAGATGATCGCAGTCTCGCTGCTTTTGCGCAGAGTTAACGCGCTATGCGCGCCTTGCAAGGGGCTGATCTTATTGCCACTGGTGCGTCAATTGCTTGACCCGGCGGGGCGCAGGCGAGTAATCGGTCATGAGGCCGCACCCCGAGCGGCCCAACGGAGGCCCCCTTGTCGCACATCAGCCAAAGCGTTCATGTCTTTGACGCCCATAATCTTTGGGTGACGTCGGGCGCTAATCAGGGCGATGCGCTCGACATTGCCGGGCTATGCGAGCCGGGAGACATCTATCAGCTGGATCGCGACGCGACCCCGCGGCTTTTGGTCGTGGGCTGGGACGCTGCGGGCGAACAGATCGTGGCCCCCGGATCTGAGATCGGCGCGCCGGGCGATGCGATCAGCCTGCTGGCCCGCCATGTGATGATGGCCCCCGATGGCGACAGCGTCGATATTTTGTTGATCCGTCACGATGCCAGCGACACGCATTTCGCGCTGCCGCTTTCACCAATTGCGCCGCGTCAGGAATATACCCTGCTTGAGGCCTCGGCCGATCCGGGCGAGGCGCGGCTGGCGGATCTGGTCTGCGTGGCCTTCACCACGGGCACGATGATCACGTTGGCCGGGGGAGCGCAAAAACCCATCGAGCAGCTCAAGGCGGGGGATCGGGTGCTCACGCGCGACAGCGGCCCCCAGCCCGTCGCACTCGTCGCCAAGGCGCGGATGCGCGCGCTGGGGTCGTTCGCGCCGGTCGTGATTTCAGCCGGAATTTTGGGCAATGAGGGCGATCTGGTCGTCTCGCCCCATCACCGGCTGTTTCTGTATCGGCGCGGCGCGCAAAAGCTGGGCGAGACCTCGGAACTGCTGGTGCAGGCCAAGTATCTGGTGGATGACGAAAATGTCTGGCGGCGCGAGGGCGGCTATGTCGATTATTACGCGCTGGTCTTTGAACGCCACGAAATCATCTATGCCGAGGGCATCCCGGCTGAAAGCCTGATGGTCAGCGAGGCGACCCTGTCGGTTCTGCCCGATGAATTGCGCGCCGAAATCTCGGCCCGCCTGCCCGATCTCAAACACCGCCCGCATTTTGGCACCGAGGCCACGCGCGATTTGCTGGATCAACTGGGGCGCGACAAGATTTTTCGCAAACGCGGGGAATAGGCGCCCCGTTTTGCCTAATCGGACAGGTTGCGATTGGATGTATTTCAGCGGATTTCGGGTTCCAGTGGTAACCTCAGCAGCTGAAGATCAATCCCATCAAGATTGAAAAGCGAACTCAGAATAGGACGAAGCAAAAAAGGTCTGTTTTGAGTTTCTAGAGATTCGCTCAATATCTTTCATCTGAGACCGCAAGATATGCTCGTTGCAGGTGGAATACGATGCGGCAAAGCAAGTGCAAGAGGCATGGCACGATGAAGACAGAACGACAAAAGATGGCAGCTGGTGAATGGTACACTTGCCTAGACGAAGAGCTTGAAGCGCTTCGGGTTGCTGCGCGTTCCGCCGTGCATCAACACAACACACTGCCACCTGAAGATAGAGGGACAATTGCACCGAAGCTAAGGCAAATCATTCAAGCCAAGAATGCCATCATCGAAGCCCCATTTCACTGCTCCTACGGCGTCAACATCAAGCTTGGGGATCAAGTTTATCTCAACGCGGGTTGTATCATTCTGGATAGCGCGACAGTGACGATCAGTGATCAATGTCAGCTTGGGCCCAACGTGCAGATCTACTGCGCCGAGCACCATCAGGACCCAATTAAACGGAACGATGAAGGGCTGGAAATCGCCCATCCTGTTTACATCGGCAAGCGCGCGTGGATCGGAGGAGGAGCGATCATCCTCGCTGGTGTTACAATTGGCGAAGGGGCAGTGATTGGTGCAGGTAGCGTCGTCACAAAAGACGTGGCCCCTGGGGCAGTGGTTGTCGGCAATCCGGCGCGGCCTATCCTGCGAACAGAATGACAGTGTTCAGCAGACATCATCTCTGCTCTTTGCGAGATTGTCTCTCAAACACGAGGTGCTTCACACACTTATGGCGATAGGCAGGAGTCTCCGCACAGCCACCATTCATTGTTCATAATTTCGCCTAAAGTCGCGCTCATGCAAATTTCTGCATCAGATTTTTTTGCGTCCGGTTCGAACCTTAGCCTCACTGAACAGCACAACGCATCAGATAAGAATCTATCGCCCCCCTCGCCCCCTATTGCCCGATTGCAAGGCGCGCGCGGGCAGGATAAACGCGAGCGCATGACAAATCGCCCCGCCCTGCCCCCCGAAATCGCCCGCCGCCGGACTTTTGCGATCATCTCGCACCCCGATGCCGGCAAGACGACGTTGACTGAAAAGTTCCTGCTGTTTGGCGGGGCGATTCAGATGGCCGGACAAGTGCGCGCCAAGGGTGAGGCGCGGCGCACGCGCTCTGACTTCATGAAGATGGAACAGGATCGCGGGATCTCGGTGTCGGCCTCGGCGATGAGCTTTGAATATCGCGAGTTCCGCTACAATCTGGTGGACACACCCGGTCACAGCGACTTTTCCGAAGATACCTATCGCACGCTCACGGCCGTGGACGCCGCGATCATGGTGATCGACGGGGCCAAAGGCGTGGAATCCCAAACCCGCAAACTGTTCGAGGTCTGCCGGTTGCGCGACCTGCCGATCTTGACCTTTTGCAACAAAATGGACCGCGAAAGCCGCGATACCTTCGAGATTATTGACGAAATTCAAGAAAACCTCGCGATAGACGTGGCCCCGGCAAGTTGGCCCATCGGGGTCGGTCGCGAATTTATCGGCGCCTATGATCTGATCCATGATCGGCTGGAAATCATGGACCGGGCGGATCGCAACAAGGTGGCAGAAAGTGTCGCGATCTCGGGGCTGGATGATCCGAAACTGGAAACCCATGTGCCCGCCGATCTGCTCGCCAAGCTGCGCGAAGAGGTCGAGATGGCGCGCGAATTGCTGCCCGCGTTTGATCGTCAATCCTTCCTTGAAGGGCACATGACGCCGATCTGGTTTGGCTCGGCGATCAACAGTTTCGGCGTCAAGGAATTGATGGACGGGATTGGCGAATACGGCCCCGAACCGCTGGTGCAAAAAGCGACCGAGCGCGACGTTGCCCCCGAAGAACCCAAAGTCACCGGTTTTGTCTTCAAGGTTCAGGCCAATATGGACCCGAAGCACCGCGACCGCGTGGCCTTCGTGCGCCTCGTTTCGGGTCATTTCACGCGGGGCATGAAGCTGACCCATGTGCGCACCAAGAAACCGATGAGCGTATCAAACCCGGTTCTGTTTCTGGCCGCCGACCGCGAGCTGGCCGAAGAGGCTTGGGGCGGCGACATCATGGGCATTCCCAACCACGGCCAGCTACGCATTGGCGACGCGCTGACCGAGGGCGAGGTGCTGCATTTCACCGGCATTCCCAGCTTCGCGCCCGAATTGCTGCAATCGGTACGCGCAACCGACCCGATGAAGGGCAAGCATCTGGAAAAGGCGCTGATGCAATTCGCCGAGGAAGGCGCGGCCAAGGTGTTCAAACCCGCGATTGGTTCTGGCTTTATCGTGGGCGTCGTCGGCGCGCTGCAATTCGAAGTGCTGGCCAGCCGGATCGAGTTGGAATACGGCATCCCCGTGCGCTTTGAAGCCAGCCAATTCACCTCGGCACGCTGGGTGCAGGGCGACAAGGCGGCAGTTGAGAAACTGGTGAATGCCAACAAGCAGCATATCAGTTATGATCACGATGGAGACGTGGTGTTCCTCACTCGTCTGCAATGGGACATCGACCGCGTGGCGCGTGATTACGAGGGCGTCACATTGTCAGCCACCAAGGAGATGATGCAGTGACACCTCTGCC
>NZ_CAJYBT010000037.1 GCF_913064665.1 uncultured Thioclava sp. | reverse complement strand
ACGACATTGGCGCCCTCAGATTCGACCGTGCGAATGAGGCGCGGCAAATGATCGCCCACCTTGCCCGCGCCAAAGCGCGCGATCAGGGTCAGGCGGCCCGCCTCGTTTTCGGGGTTCAGCTTGGCCATCAGCACCTTGAGGTCGTCCTCGGTGGTGGTGGGGCCGCATTTCAGACCGATCGGGTTTTGCACGCCACGGCAGAATTCGACATGCGCGCCGTCAGGCTGGCGCGTGCGATCGCCGATCCACAGCATGTGGCCGGTGCCCGCAACCGGCAGACCGGTGGTGGAATCGATGCGGCACAGGGCCTCTTCATATTCCAGCAATAGCGCCTCGTGGCTGGTGTAGAACTCGACCGCGCCAAGTTCATGGGCGGTTTCCGAGGTCACGCCAGCGGCGCGCATGAATTCCATCGCCTCAGAGATCTGATCGGCGACCTTACGGTATTTTTCGGCCTCATCGGCATCGGTGAAGCCCGCGATCCAGCTTTGCACGCGGTGGATATCGGCAAAGCCCCCCGTCGAGAACGCCCGCAACAGGTTGAGCGACGCCGCAGCCTGCGTATAGGCCTGCAGCATTCGGTTCGGGTCGGGCTGGCGCGAGTCCATCGTGGCCTCGAACCCGTTGATGATATCGCCGCGATAGCTGGGATATTCCACGCCGCCGATCATCTCGGTCGAGGCCGAGCGCGGCTTGGCAAACTGCCCCGCCATCCGGCCGACCTTGATCACCGGCACCTTCGCGCCCCACGTCAGCACGACGGCCATTTGCAGCATGACCTTGAAGGTGTCGCGGATATTGTCAGCAGAGAACTCGCCAAAGCTTTCGGCGCAATCGCCCCCTTGCAGCAAGAACGCCTCGCCTCGCGCGGCTTTCGCCAGATCCGCCTTGAGACGGCGTACCTCGCCGGCAAAAACCAACGGGGGCATGCGCGACAGGGTGCCCTCAACCGCGCTCAGCGCTGCGGCATCGGGATAGTCAGGCATCTGAACCCGCGGTTTTGCGCGCCAGTCCGATTTGCTCCAACCCTTGCCCATCTGATCCTCCAAAACGTGGTTTTCTTGTTCGAGGGCGGTTATAGCCGTGCCGTCGCACAAGGACAAACCCGAAAATGCGCAGCTACAATCGCCCGGGCGCTGCGCGAGTTGCTCTTGCGGGGCGACGGAATTCCGGTGCACGCTGTAGTGCGCATCCCAATGTCGAGACCACACCCATGCCCCAAAGCCCGCCCCGTCTGCATCGCCGTCCCGCACCGTCGCAGGGCACGATCCGGCTGGGGGAAAACCCGCGCAAACACAGCTTTGCCTTCTTGCTGCTGGATCGCTTTACGATGATGGCCTTCGCCAGCGCGATCGAGCCGCTGCGGCTGGCCAATCAGGTTTCGGGCCGCGATCTGTATGAATGGCAACTGGTCAGCGAGGGCAAGCGCGACGTCTCCTGTTCCAATGGCGCGGTGTTTCGCACCGATCTGGGGTTGGAAGAATTGTCGCGCGATTCCACGGTTTTGGTGTGCGGCGGGATTGATGTGGCCGAGGCGATCAGCAAGCCGGTGCTGAATTGGCTGCGCCGTGAGGCGCGACGCGGGGCGGCGATGGGGGGCTTGTGCACGGGCGCTTGGGCGCTGGCAGAGGCCGGGCTGCTTGATGGGCGGCGCGCCACGATCCATTGGGAAAACACCGATGCCTTCAGCGAGGATTTCCCCGATGTCGAATTGACGCGCAGCGTGTTTGTCATTGACGGTAACCGGCTGAGCACGGCGGGCGGCACCGCCTCGATTGATCTGATGCTGCGCTTGATCGCGATAGATCACGGCGAGCAACTGGCCAATACCGTGGCCGATCAGATGATCCATTCCTCGATCCGCACCGATCGCGATTCTCAGCGGCTGTCGATTCCCACCCGTATCGGCGTGCGTCACCCGAAACTGGCACAGGTGATCGGCCAGATGGAGGGCAATATCGAAGAGCCGATCAGCCCGGCCGCGCTGGCCACCGAAGTGGGCATGTCTGCTCGCCAGTTGGAACGGCTGTTCCGTCGTTACCTGAACCGCTCGCCCAAGCGCTATTACATGGAATTGCGGCTGCAAAAGGCGCGCAATCTACTGATGCAAACCGAGATGAGCGTGATCAATGTCGCGATGGCGTGCGGCTTTGCCTCGCCCTCGCATTTCTCCAAATGCTACCGCGCGCATTACCAAACCACGCCCTACCGTGAACGCGGCACCTCGGGCGGAAGCGAAGCGGTCGGCGCGCCAGAGGCCGATCATTGATGCACAGCGCGGCGCTAAGTCCGCGCCTGATCCTCACAAAAACGCACAATACCCCAAGTTGGCGTTACGAAAGCACGATTGGCGCTTGACCTTTTGGTCCGAATTTCCATGACTTCGCCCCATCCGCGGTGTTTCCTTTTACAAAGCCGCGCACTAATCTCGCGCTAGAACGCGAGTTCAACATGGGAGTGAATAAATGAAAAAAATTCTTCTGGCCTCTGCCGCGATCGCTTTTGGCGCGACCGGCGCTTTTGCCGATGAAGTGAAAATGGGTGTTCTGCTGGGCTTCACTGGCCCGCTGGAATCGCTCGCGCCGGGCATGGCAAAAGGCGCCGAAATGGCGATGAAGGAAGTCTCGGATTCCGGCAAGCTGCTGGGTGGAGACACCGTGACCCCGGTCGAGGGCGACTCGACCTGTATCGACGCTGCGGCTGCAACGGCAGCGGGCGAAAAGCTGGTCACCTCGGATAAAGTGCATGGCATTTTGGGTGCGATGTGTTCGGGCGCAACCACGGCTGTGCTGCAAAACGTCGCGATGCCCAATGGCATGGTAATGGTCTCGCCCTCGGCAACCTCGCCGGCGCTGTCGACCCTGCCCGACGACGGCCTGTTCTTCCGCACCGCGCCCTCTGATGCGCGCCAAGGCGATGTGATGGCCGATGAAATCCTTGAAAAAGGCATCAAATCGGTCGCTGTGACCTATACCAATAACGACTACGGCAAGGGTCTCGCCGACAGTTTCGAGAAAGCCTATGCCGCCAAGGGTGGCAAGGTCACGATCTCGGCAGCGCATGAAGACGGCAAGGGCGATTATTCGGCCGAAGTCGGCTCGCTGGCCTCGGCAGGTGGCGATGCGCTGGTGATCGCGGGCTATGTCGATCAGGGCGGCTCGGGCATCCTGCGCGGCGCACTTGATACCGGTGCTTTCTCGACCTTCGTCTTCCCCGACGGCATGGTCAGCCAAGCGCTGCAGGACAATTTCGGCCCCGAGATCAACGGCTCCTTCGGCCAGCTCCCCGATTCCGCGGGTCAGGGCATGAAGACCTATCTTGGCATGGCGAAAGCAGCCGGGTTTGATGGCTCCTCGGCCTATTCGGGCGGGTCCTACGATGGGGCTGCGCTGATGCTTCTGGCAATGCAGGCGGCCAATTCCACCGATCCTAAAGTCTACAAAGACAAGATCATGGAGATCGCCAACGGTCCGGGCGAAAAGATCTATCCCGGTGAGCTGGCCAAGGGTCTTGAGCTGCTCAAGGAAGGCAAGCCGATCGATTATGAAGGCGCAACCGCCGTCAACCTGATCGGCAATGGCGAGGCTGCGGGCACCTTCCGCGAAATCGAGATCAAGGATGGCAAGATCGAAACGGTGAAATACCGTTGATCGGATAAGCGATCTAGAACAGCCCGGAGTGATCCGGGCTGTTTTCAATTAAAACAATACATTGCGGCACGCTCTTAAAGTGACCGCAGGATCCCAGGGGACCCCATGATCCGGGTTGAAAATCTCGTCAAATCCTTTGGCGGCTTTCGGGCTGTCGACGGTGCAAGCCTTACCATCGAAACCGGTTCCATCACCGGCCTTATCGGCCCGAACGGCGCCGGAAAATCCACCCTTTTCAATGTGATAGCGGGGGTTCATGAACCTACCGAAGGCCGTGTCACGATGGATGGCGAGGATATCACCGGACTGAAACCGCATGAGCTGTTTCACAAAGGGCTGCTGCGCACCTTCCAGATCGCGCATGAATTTCCCTCGCTCACAGTGCGCGAGAACTTAATGATGGTGCCTGCAGACCAGCCCGGCGAGACGCTGTGGAACACATGGTTTGGGCGCAAAACAATTCGCAAGAACGAAGCGGAGCTTCTGAAGAAGGCCGATGAAGTTCTTGAATTCCTGACGATTTCTCATCTTCGCGATGAAAAGGCGGGCAACCTCTCGGGCGGTCAGAAAAAGCTGCTAGAGCTGGGCCGCACGATGATGGTCGAAGCCAAGATCGTGTTTCTCGATGAGGTCGGCGCGGGCGTGAACCGCACCCTGCTCAACACGATTGGCGATGCGATTGTGCGCCTCAACAAAGAGCGCGGCTATACGTTTTGCGTGATCGAACACGACATGGATTTCATTGGCCGTCTGTGTGATCCGGTGATCGTAATGGCCGAGGGGCACGTTCTGGCGCAGGGCTCGGCCGATCACATCATGGAAAACGAGGCGGTGATCGAGGCCTATCTGGGCACGGGCCTGAAGAACAAGGTCAAGGCCGAGGAAACCAAAGAAAAAAACCTGCATGAAGATCACGGCGCCCAACCCGGCCTTGGCGATGAAGCGGGCAAAGGGGGCGAGGCATGAGCTATCTTGAAGCGCGCGACATGACCGGCGGCTATGGCAAAGCCGACATTTTGCACAGCTGCACATTATGCGTCGAAAAGGGCGAGATCGCGGTGATCGTGGGCCCGAACGGCGCAGGCAAATCCACCGCGATGAAGGCCGTTTTCGGCATGCTGAACCTGCGCGAGGGCCGCGTCACGCTGGACGGCGTTGATATCACCGGGTTGAGCCCGCAAGATCGGGTGAAAAAGGGCATGGGGTTTGTGCCTCAGGTCAATAACGTCTTCCCGACGATGACGGTGGAAGAAAACCTCGAAATGGGCGCGTTTATTCGCGACGATAATTTCAAGGTCACGATGGAGCAGGTGTTTACCCTGTTCCCGATCCTGAAGGACAAGCGCCGCCAAAACGCGGGCGAGTTGTCAGGTGGGCAGCGCCAGCAGGTCGCTGTCGGGCGCGCGCTGATGACGCAGCCTAAGCTGTTAATGCTGGATGAGCCCACCGCCGGCGTCTCTCCGATCGTGATGGATGAGCTGTTTGATCGCATCATCGAAGTTGCGCGTACCGGGATCTCGATCCTGATGGTGGAACAGAACGCTCGCCAAGCCCTTGAGATTGCAGATAAAGGATATGTCCTCGTGCAAGGCGAAAACAAATATACCGACACGGGCAAGGCGCTACTGGCCGACCCGGAAGTTCGGCGCACTTTCTTGGGGGGCTGAGCGATGGATTTCCTTAACGCGCTGGTCGCGATCACCAATTACGTTATCATTCCCGCCACCGCCTATGGCGCACAGCTTGCGCTTGGCGCGCTTGGGGTGACGCTGATCTATTCGATCCTGCGGTTTTCCAACTTCGCCCATGGCGACACGATGGCATTCGGAACTGGGGTGGTCATTCTGATCACCTGGGGATTTCAGGCGATGGGCATCAGCTTTGGCCCGTTGCCCACGGCGCTGCTGGCCCTACCCTTTGGCATCATCATCACCTCGGCGCTGATGCTGGGCACCGACAAGGTGGTCTATCAGTATTACCGCAAGGTTAAGGCCGCGCCGGTGGTGATGGTCATGGTCTCGGTCGGGGTGATGTTTATCATGAACGCGCTGACGCGCTTTTTGATCGGCGTCGATCAGATCAACTTCGCCGATGGCGCGCGGTTCGTCATCAATGCGCGGGAATGGCGCGAGATGACAGGGCTGGCCGAGCCGCTAACGTTACGCTCCACCCAAGTGATCACCGTCGTCACCGCGATTTTGGTGGTCTGGGCGCTGTTCTGGTTTCTGGGCAAAACACGCACCGGAAAATCGATGCGCGCCTTTTCCGACAACGAAGATCTGGCGCTGTTGTCTGGCATCGACCCAGACCGCGTGGTCGCCGTGACCTGGATCATCACCGGCGCGCTCGCCACTATCGCGGGCACGCTCTATGGTTTGGACAAGTCGTTCAAAGCCTTCACCTATTTCCAACTGCTGCTGCCAATCTTTGCCTCGGCCATCGTGGGCGGTATCGGCAACCCGGTGGGCGCAATCGCGGGGGGCTTCGTGATTTCCTTTTCGGAAGTGGGCCTGACCTATGCGTGGAAAAAGGTCGTCACCTATCTGATCCCGAACTGGGAACCCGACGGGCTGGTTCAGCTTTTGTCGACCGATTACAAATACGCTGTCAGCTTCACCATTCTGATCCTCGTTCTGATCTTCAAGCCGACCGGCCTCTTTAAGGGGAAAATCGTATGAGCACCTCACGTCAGGCAGAAACTGCGGCCGGTGGCCGTCTGCGCGCGCCCCTGTTCTTTGCCCTCATGGCCGCGTTGATTGTGCTCGAGGGGCTCACCTCAAGCTGGAACTCAGCGCTGGGCATTCTCAACATGGGCCTGCTAAGCGCGATCATGGCGCTGGGCGTGAACATGCAATGGGGCTATGCGGGGCTGTTTAACGCGGGCGCGATGGGGTTCGTGGCGCTGGGCGGGCTGGCCCCGGTGTTGATTTCGATGCCGCCCACGCAGGGTGCGTTCAAAGCGGGCGGCGTGGGCATTCTCATCGCGTTTGCGGTGGCCACCATTGCGGTGATTGGCGCGGTTTGGCTGTATCGGACTCTGAAAGGACGCGCGCGTGGGCTTGCGGTCGCGCTGGTGCTGATCATCGGCTTTTTCGTCTTCCGCTGGGTGTTTGATCCGGCGGTCGCGGCGATTGAGGCGATCAACCCTTCGGCTGCGGGTAACCTTGGCGGCCTCGGCCTGCCGACACTGGTCTCATGGCCGGTGGGTGCACTGCTTGCGGCTGGGGCAGCCTGGCTGGTGGGCAAGATCGCCTTGGGGCTGCGCTCGGACTATCTCGCAATCGCAACGCTGGGCATCGCCGAAATCGTTGTCGCCGTGCTCAAGAACGAGCAGTGGTTGGATCGTGGCGTTCTCAACGTCAACGGCATCCCGCGCCCCTGGCCGGTGCCCTATGAGATCACGCTGCAAAACAGCCCCGCCTTCGTGTCCAAGATGCAGGCTTGGGGGATCGACCCGACGCAGGGCTCGACGCTGACGGTCAAACTGGCCTTCCTTTTGCTCTTTGTCGTGGTGATCGGCGTGCTGCTGTGGTTCAGCGAAATGGCGCGACGCTCGCCTTGGGGGCGGATGATGCGCGCGATCCGCGATAACGAAGTTTCAGCCGCCGCAATGGGCAAAAACGTCACCCGCCGCCATTTGCAGATCTTTGTTCTCGGCTCGGCGGTGATTGGTCTGGCGGGCGCGATGATGATCTCGCTTGATGGCCAGATGACCCCGTCCAGCTATAACCCACTGCGCTACACCTTCCTTGTCCTCGTGATGGTGATCGTGGGCGGTTCGGGCAGCAATTGGGGCTCGATCTTGGGCGGTTTGCTGATCTGGTATGTTTGGGTGAAGGCGGGCGATTGGGGGCCCAATATCATGGCGCTTCTGGCCAGCCCCGTTCCCGATGGAGCCTTCAAACAGCATATGATCGATTCCGCCGCCCATATGCGGATGCTGGTCATGGGAGGCATTTTGCTGATCGTACTGCGCTTTAGTCCACGCGGGCTTTTGCCAGAAAAATAACGGATGGGGGGCGCAGGCCCCCTACCCGGTTTTTCGGCGCATGGCTTAGGTCAAATGCAGATAGACCCGGCGGTTCTGGCGACCCTTCTTCTCGATCTTGCCAATTTTGACGCCACCGATTTCTGACAGCGAGGCCACATGGGTGCCGCCACAGGGCTGCAGGTCAATCTGTGCATTTTCGCGCCCGATCGCGATCAGCCGCACCCAGCCTTGCCCTATGGGCGGCGCGACGGACATCGTCTTGACCAGTTCGGGCTGCGCGGCGAGTTGCGCATCGGTGATCCAGCTTTCGGTCACGGGCAAATCCTGAGCGATCCAGCCATTCATCAGCGCATCAAGCGCGTCGATATCTTCGGGTTTTTCGGCCATGTCGAAATCAAGCCGTCCGCGCTCGACCCCGATCTGCCCGCCCGTCACCGGAAAGGGAATGGCGACCGATAACAGGTGCAGCGCGGTGTGCACGCGCATGTGGCGATGGCGCCGCTCCCAGTCGAGGTCCTGACGCACCCGCGTGCCAATCGGGGGCAAAGGAGCGGGCTCGGACGGGACCAGGATCACCGCGCCGGGCGCATCGGGTTCGGCCTTGACGGTGGTGGCAATCTCAAGCGCGCCGCCCGGCCAGACCAACCGCCCGCTATCGCCGGGCTGACCGCCACCGGTGGGGTAAAAGATCGAATCCGCGCAGTAAATCCCGCCCTCGGAGGTGTGCCCGATGACCTGCGTTTCCAGATCGCGCAAATAGGGGTGAATGCGGTAGCTTTGCTTCTGGGGCATTACCGGGCTCCTCCATCGCCATCGCCATCGCTATCACCGTCGTTGTTGATATCCTCGATCCCCTCGCCGGGCAGCGGCTGGCCGAGATCAGTGCGGCTTACCCGCTTTTCGGGCGTGTCCGTTTCGCCGGTGTCCGTCTGCGGTGCGGGCGCAGTCTGGGCCGTGTCAAGCTGGCCACGCCCGGCATCGCGCAAAACCTCGGGATTGCGCAGCCATAGATCGTGTTGAGTAAAGGGCACTTCGATACCAGCCTCAGCAAAGCGGGCGTTGATCTCGTGGTTCATTTCGCTCATCACGCGCAGTTTGAAATTCACATCCGACAGGATTGCGCGCACTTCAAAGTCCAGACTCGAAGCGCCAAACGCGACAAACAGCACATAGGGTTCTGGGTTCATCATGACGAGCGGCTGATTTTCGGCCACTTCCAGAAGGATCTTCTCGACCTTGCGCGTATCGGAGCCATAGGCCACCCCGACCGGCACGATCAGCCGCCCCGTGACATTGGCGCGCGTCCAGTTTGTCACCTGCCCCGAGATCAGATCGGCATTGGGCACGATCACTTCCGAGCGGTCAAAGGTCTCGATCCGGGTCGAGCGCACGGTGATCGCCTTGACGACGCCTTGCTGGGTGCCAACCTCAATCCAGTCCCCTTCCGAAATCGGGCGTTCGATCAGCAAGATGATGCCCGAGACAAAGTTCTGAACGATGGTTTGCAGACCAAAACCGACCCCGACCGAGAGCGCACCTGCAACGATTGCCAGCGAACTCAGATCGATCCCCGCCGAGGAAATCGCGATCACCGAGGCCAGAAAAATCCCCAGATAACCGATGCCCGAAATGATCGCACTCTGCCCGCCCTTATCAATCTTGGTTTTCGGCAAAAGCGAGGTGCGCAGTGCCCCCTGCACCAGCCGCGTGACCGACAGGCCGATCAGGAAAATGATCAAGAAGGTCAGGAAGACGCCGGGCGAAACGCGCACGCCACCCATCGTCGCGCCTGCTTGAAAGGTCGACCAAAGCCCGATCAGGTCGTCAATCCGCGCGCCCCAAATCAACGCCGCCACGGGCAGCGCCAGAACCCCAAGCGAAAAGCCGATCAGCACCGGGATCAGGGATTCGCGCGCATCATCATCGCGCCGCGTCACAAAGACATAGAGATCGGCAAAGAACTGCTGCAGCACCAGCACCAGCGCAATCAAACCCAATGTCAGGATCAACGGCCAGATCATCGCATTGGCCGCGTTCACATAGCCAATCGCGCCCAGCACCGGGCCGAGCACCGCAATCGCGATTACCAGACTGCCAATCGCCCCGACGATGCGGTCGCGAAACGCTTTTTCTTCGCTGTCATAGCTGTCATCGCGCAGATGGCTGCGCAGCATTTGCCCAAGCCGGAACAGAAAAATCCCCGCCAGAACCTGAAGCGGAAAGGCCAGCACGCCAAAGCCCGCATCCAGCGTTCGCGCCAGCGCATCGGTCTGCTCGCTCGTTTTGGCCGCAGCATTGAGCACCTGCTCGCCCCGGCTGACAATCCAGTCGCCCAAAGGCCCTTGCAGCCCGACCAGCATGCCCAGCATCACCGTCAGAACACGCCCTTCGCGGCGCCGCTCTGGCAACAGATTAAAGGGCGCCTCTTGCTGATCGCTTTTTGGAAAGACCCGACCCGCGAGCCAGACGGCCGTAATAATCACGGTCGCTGACGCCCCAAGCGTGCCCAGAAATTCAAGCCATAGCGGACCCAGCAACGCTGTCTGGCGCAGCGCGAGGATAAGAATGACAACCCCCACCAGCGGTAAGAACAACTGCCCCAAGGAGACAAGCGCATCAATCACGCGGCGCGCGCGCAATGCCAGTTTCTGCTCGACCAGATTGGCCAGACTCTCGATCCAGCGTCGCCCGCGCCAAAGCAACAACAGCGCGATAAACACCAGCCCCACGATCACCGGAGCATTGTCGCGCGTAGTGGCAAAGGGGCTCGAGGTGTTCAGCTCCTTGCGCATCTCATCGACCAACGCCCCCGTCAGCGCGGTCGTGATCGTCAATGCGTTGGGCCAGTTGACCGGGTTCAACGGCGTCGGCGTGAGGCGCAGCAATTTATCGGTCTGTCGCGCGCGCAACAGCTTGTCGATATTGGCGATAATGACATCGGCGCGGCTGGCAGCTTCGGTCGCGCGCAGACCGGGCGCTTGCAGTGTCGAGAGCTGATCTTGCAGCGTCTTGCGACGGCTCGCAATTGCCTGATCCTCGGTCGCGTCCCCCGTAGGTGGCGGCCCAAGCGCCTCGATCTGGGCTTTGACGGTCGTGATTTGGCTGGAATTAATGTCTTCGGCCGCCGTCAGAGTCTTTCGCCACCCGTCGATCTTGGAGCGTAAAGCATCAAGCGCCGGATTGTCGGCAGTGCCCTCTTGCACGGTATTTTCGGCGTTGACGGCGACCTTGTCCCAGGCTGCGTAATCAGGCGGGCTAGGGGCCGCGTTATTTTGTGCCAGCGCCAGCCCCGGCAGGGCCAACGCAAGCATCACAAACCAGACCCGCAGCAGCCGCCAGATCATTGCGCGTAAACCTCGGGGATTTTGCGGCCGGGGCCATCGAGCCATGCAGGCACCGGAAGACCCTTTTCACGCAGGAATACGGGGTTGAACAGCTTGGATTGATAGCGCGTGCCGTAATCGCACAGGATGGTCACAATCGTGTGGCCCGGCCCCATCTCACGCGCCATGCGGATTGCACCGGCCACGTTGATGCCCGACGAGCCGCCAAGGCACAGCCCCTCTTCGCTCAGCAAATCGAAGACAATCGGCAGCGCCTCGGAATCGGGGATGTTATAGCTCATATCCGGGGTGAACCCCTCAAGATTGGCGGTGATGCGGCCCTGCCCGATCCCCTCAGCAATCGAAGAGCCTTCGGATTTCAACACGCCCGTGGTGTAAAAACTGTGCAGCGCTGCGCCATCGGGATCGGCCAGCGCGACCTTCACACCCTTGGGCTGAAGCGCCATGCCAATGCCCGCCAACGTGCCCCCCGAGCCCACAGAGCAAACAAAGCCATGCACATGCCCGCCAGTCTGCTCCCAAATCTCGGGGCCGGTGGTTTCGATATGGGCCTGACGATTGGCCACGTTGTCAAACTGATTGGCCCAGACCGCACCATTGGGGTCGGTTTGCGCAAGCTCCGCCGCCAGCCGTTCCGAGTAACGCACAAAATTATTGGGGTTCTTGTAGGGTGCCGCTGGCACTTCGACCAGTTGCGCCCCCGCGAGACGCAGCATGTCTTTCTTTTCCTGACTTTGCGTTTCGGGGATCACGATCACCGTGCGAAACCCCATCGAGGCCCCCACCAGCGCCAGACCAATGCCGGTATTGCCCGCCGTGCCCTCGACAATCGTGCCGCCCGGTTGCAGCGCGCCACGTTGGATCGCATCGCGGATCATGAACAGCGCGGCGCGATCTTTTACCGATTGGCCGGGGTTGAGAAACTCTGCCTTGCCCAGAATCGTGCAGCCCGTCATCTCGGACGCTTTTCTCAACTTGATAAGCGGGGTGTGGCCCACCGCTGCTGCCAGATCGCCGCAAATTCGCATGAAACCCTCCAGTGTCGCGCGCCCGTCCTCGGGCAACGCACCAGACTTAGGCTGCCGCGCGCGCCACCTCAAGCCTTGGCGCGTAAACCATCGCGCATCCGCTCAAGCCAAAGCGCCAGCACAACCAGCGGCGCATTGCCCGCCTCGCCGCTTTGCACCATCTCCATCAACTGATCGAACGACACCAGATGGGGGCGGATATCTTCGCCCTCATCCTCGACACCGCCGGGACGCCCGGCATCATCAGGCAGATCAGTGAGGCCAATAAAGCAATGAATAAATTCCGTTTTTGCCCCCGGCGTCGGGTAAAAGCGTGGCGCTTCGATCAGCGAGTCCAGCGTGATCCCGGCCTCTTCCATCGCCTCGCGATGGGCCGTTTGCTTGGGGCTTTCGCCGGGGTCGATCCGCCCGGCAATGGCTTCGATCATCCAAGGGTTGGGCTCACCGCGCGCAAAGGGCCCGGTGCGAAATTGCTCGATCAGCAAGACCCGGTCGCGGCGCGCATCATAGGGCAAAACAACCGCCGCATCGCCGGAAACAAAAGCGGCACGGTTCAACGTATCCGAGAACCCACCAGCAAAAAGACGATGGCGCAACTTGTAATCTTCAACAAGAAAAAAACCTTGATATCCAATGCTTTGAGAGTCGACATCAATGTCATTATCTTGCGCAGAACGGCGCAAGTCCTGAGGCATCGGTTGGGCCTGCGCCGCAAGTTTGGACCAAGCCCGCACAAGGATCGAGTGATAGCGCGCATTGGCCGCCTCTGGCCCAATCTGTTCGGCTTCACGGATGAATTGCGCGGCGGCCTCGGTCTTGAGCGCACCCCAATGTGGGCGCCACTCCGCCAAGGACCACTCCTCCCCCAACTGCCAATGGCCCGCGCCCGGCAGCCAAACGCGCGCCCGCAGTGACGCGCCCTCTTGCACGACATCGAGATCTTGCGCGTGGTAGCCCGCCTCATACCAAGCGATCCGCTCTGCCTCACGCGGGCTTAACATGCAGACAAAACCTTGTGCAGTGGCACCTGACTGGGCCTCAAGAACGGGAAAACCCAAAGGCACGTCGTCACGGCAAGCTTCGCGCACGCGATAGCCGCACAACGACGCAGGCTGCATGTCTGGCACACGCCCGATGACCGCATGCAAAAGCGGCGGATGACACAGCGTTCCATAGAAAAAATGGTGTATGCTCAAGGGACTGCCCAAAAAAGAGGTTTCGCAAGGCAACCTGCGCCCTCGGGCTGTGATGTCAAGTCCTCAGCGGCCGTACTTGCGAAAGGCCCATTCCGAAGCAAGCCCCGCGAAAGCCGCACCCACCACCAAAACCATCAGTACATTAAGCCCGGACGTGGCTTGCGCGATCGCAGCGCCCTGACCAATAATATCGACCATCGCCTCGACCACGTCATCATATCGCATCCGCATCGCCAGCTTCAGCATCTGTGCCGCGCCAAGGAAGGCGTAGCTCCACAACATCATGTAAAGTGCACCGCGCAGCCCATCGCCAAGCGCGACCATCCAAGGCCGTCCCGGATGCAGACCGACAACACGCCAACCCATCAAAAGCCCGAAAGAGGCTGCGACAAGGGGCAAAACCCCCGCCCCTTCAACGCCCGGAGGCAAGTAGGGAATAATCTCATTTGTGGTAAAAAAACCTGTCCCAGCAAGCGAAAGCGCGGCAAAAAGCTTTGCCATCGTCGGGATCTGCATCTGTGAATTTCGAACGATCAAGCGTTGCATAATCAACTCCTTACCCGACACAAACTGATCCAGGTTCTCCAAGAACTTCAATATCTAGCAAAGAATTGCGGCAAAATTGCGAAAGCTTAAGTAACGGAATACGGCGCTTGGCGGTATTCATCGCAAAGCGCCTTTAGTCGGTGTCGCGATGTTTGTGATAGGCGGTCAGCGCGCGCTCGCGCCCGGCCTTGAGATCAATCATCGGCGCAGGATAGGGTTGCTCGGGCGCGAGCCCCCAACTGCGCGGGATAGCAGCAAAGAAATCGCGCGCGGATTGTGGTGGGCTGGATTGCCCCTCAAAGATGAACTTTGCGCGATAGGAATTTGATTTATCAAACTTTCCTAGCTGCGTCTCTGGATTGAATACACGAAAATACGGTGCGGCATCGGGGCCGGATCCGGCCACCCATTGCCAGCCCATCGCATTGCTGGCCGGGTCCCAGTCGATCAGACACTCTTCGAACCAGCGCCGCCCGACGCGCCAATCCGTCATCAGGTGTTTGCTCAGATACGACGCTACGATCATGCGCGCACGATTGTGCATTGTTCCCGTAACATACATCTCGCGCATCGCGGCATCGACAAACGGCTCGCCGGTCATGCCCCGCCGCCAAGATTCGGCATCCGCGTTATCGGATCGCCACGGAAACCCGTTCCACTCCTTGCGCCAGTTCGCCTCGGCAAGATCGGGGAAATGATAGAGCAGATGCCACGCAAATTCGCGCCAAACCAACTCCTTGAGGAAATGCTCGGCCCCAGCCGCGCCTTCTTGCAGATGACGCCAGCCCGCATGCCAGATCGCGCGCGGGGAAATTTCACCATAGGTGAGGTTTTCCGACAGGCCCGAGGTCGCGCCAGAGGCGGGAAAATCGCGTTGCTCTTTGTAATGCCCGACGTGATCGCGCAGGAAGGAAGCAAGCCGCCCCTGCGCGCGTGCCTCGCCGATATGGGCGTATTTGGCGACGACCTGCGCACCGCGATTCATCGCAGTTCCCAGACGCCAATCAGACAGGTTTTCGCTATTGGGCCAATGGCTTGGAGCGCGAAGCTCAGACACGACTCTAAGCGGATCGCCAATATCGCGCCCCTTCACCGCGCGCCAATAGGGTGAATACACCTTATAGGGGTCGCCCTTGCCAGTTTGCACGCTCCACGGTTCAAACAGCAGATGTCCCGGGTGGCTAATCGCGTCAATCCCGTCGCTTTTCAGCCCCGCTTTCACGCCCGCATCACGCGTGATCGAGGCCGGATCATAGGCGCGCGACCAATGGACCGCGCGCGCGCCACTCTCGCGCACCAGATCGCGCAGCACCCCAAGCGGGTCGCCCTTGCGCAAGATCAAGCGCGACCCTTTCTCCGCGAGCGCTTTGGCAAAATGGCCCACGGCCTCACCAAGCCGCCATTTTGGCGCCGCCCCCAGCGTGTCGATTTGATCATCGTAAATGAAGACCGGAATCACCTCCGCCCCGTTCGCGCAAGCCGCAACCATCGCGGGATGATCGTAAAAGCGGAAATCCCGCCGCAACCAAAGCAGTGTCACATCCGCGCTCATCAATCCCTCACATTTATAGGCGCTCATTTGATACGCAGAGCAGCGCAAAAGGTTCATTTTGCGCCACTTTTGGCCGCGACACGCGCGGCACAGCTTGCGCTCGACCGTTATATCGGGAACCAAACGCGCGGTGCATCCTTTCGTTTATCTGCGGCGTGCCTGTCGCCCCATCGTCGCCGCAAGGCCAGAGGTCCTATGAGTCTCAATATTTCGATCCTGCTACTCGCTTTGGTTATTCTGGGCGGAATGTTCGTGCCCGCTTTGCGCGCGCGGCCACGTTGGCGGGCGATGGTGACACCGTTGGCCTCGATCATCGGGTCGGGGTTCTTGGTTCTGGGTCCGATCCTTGAGGTGCGCTTTGGGGCATGGGCCCCCTTGGCGATGGCTGTGCTGTGCCTTGTGGGCTGGCTGTTTGGCGCGGCGGTGCGCAACAATATCGCCGCCGAGGAGCGCCCTGATACGGCCTTGATCTCGCGCATCGAGCAGATCGCCCAGTTTGCGCTGTCCTTCGCCTATGTGATTTCGGTCGCCTATTATCTCAACCTGTTTGGCGCTTTTGCCGTGTCGCTGACGCCGTGGCACAGCCATTTCACGGCAAATGTCGTAACGACAGTCGCATTGGGCGTGGTCGCGGTGGCGGGCTTTGGCGGCGGATTTCACGCGCTTGAGCGGATGGAATACGCCACGGTTGCGCTGAAGCTGGCGATCATCGGAGGGCTGTTGCTGGGTTTGGCTGTGTATTTTGGCAAGACGGCAGCGCAGGGCGATCTGATTTTTGATCCCGGTCAGTTGGGGCCGTGGGATTCGCTGCGTTTGATCTTTGGCCTGATCGTCACGGTGCAAGGATTTGAAACAGCGCGCTATTTAGGCAAAAGCTATGATGCCCCGACGCGCATTGACGCGATGCGTTGGGCACAGATGCTCTCGACCGCGATCTACATGGTTTATATCGTTTTACTTGCCTATCTGTTCGTCCCTGACGCCAATACTCTGACCGAAACCTCGATCATCGAGATGATGCGCGTGGTCGCCCCGATCTTGCCTGCAATGTTGGTGGCGGCGGCCTTGGCGGCACAGTTTTCCGCCGCTGTCGCCGATACCGGGGGCGCGGGCGGGTTGCTGGCCGAATTCACGCGCGGTCGGCTGGACCCAAAACACGCCTATCCCGTGCTGATCGGTGCCGGGATCGCGCTGACTTGGAGCGCGGATATCTTTGCCATCATCTCTTACGCTTCTCGCGCCTTTGCGGGCTATTACACCTTACAGGCGGTGCTGGCAGCGCTGCAAAGCAAGGGATTGAAAAGCAAAGCCTTCTGGGCGCTTGCACTGCTTGGCCTGGCAATGACGGTGTTGGGAATTCCAGCCGAGGGCAGCTAAGTTTGTCACGCGCGCGCCCCTTGATCACGCGCCCTGCCCGGCCTATATGTGACGTGTTCCCTTTCGGGGGGGCTATGGACATAAACGCGCTCGTAATAAGCGGATCGGACCCGGGGGCGGTACCCGGCGGCTCCACCAAACCACCCTCATTGGGGGAGAATGGGGCCGAAATAGGATCGACGAACGTCTAAAGGGGTTATGCTTTGTCTCGGTGAGCTACCACCGTTATCGGTGCGATTTGTACAGTTGCCAATGACAACCGTGCTCCGGTCGCTCTTGCTGCGTAAGCAGTTCGAGAGATCGAAACCTAACTCCTTGCGCCTAGCAGCGTAAGGCGGGGCCCGCAGGAGCCTTGCAACAGAATCCTGCACCTTCCCCCCCCTTTTTTCCCATCCAGCGCCCGGCCCAGATAGCGTTAACCCTCTTGAAAAGGTTTTCTGCACATCTTGACGGAGAACATGACCTTTTGGGGAACGGCCAATGACACGCTTGGATGACATACATCTGTGGTTGAACGCAGTTTGGGGCGAAGGACGCCTTGATCTGATCAAGCCGTTATTCGTCGAGCGGGCGGAAGCGATGGGAATCATGGATGGGCTCAATCTTGGCCCCGATGAGTTTCTTGAATTTGTGCCCGCCTTTCGCACCCATCTGCGCGATATGAAAATCTCGATCCTGCGCAGCTTTGAGGCCGGGGATTGGGTCTGGACCCTGCTCAAGGTCGAAGGGGTTGCGACGGCTTTGGGCACGCCCGTTGCCGCCACCGGCCAGCTTGCGATGCGCTTTGAAGGTGACAAGGTGGCCGAGGCCTATAACAGCTTTGACGCCATTTCGATTTTCGAACAGCTCGGCATGTTGCCGCCCGAAACCGTTGCCTTATGCTTGTCCGGCGAAAAATTTGGCTAAAGTGAGCAGCTGAGACGCGCGTGCGCAGCCCTGCCTGCACATTGCGTTTCTCTCACCTCGATGTCACCGCACACCCCCTTCCCTCTGGCAACGAATCCCCTATGCTGGGGACAGTTCAAGAAGGGACCGGGCATGACGCGTTCGATCGATTACGGTAATCTGATGCATGATGCGATGCGCGGGCTGATCCAGACCGTGCTTGAGGATATTGCAGCGAACGGTTTGCCAGGCGAGCATCATTTCTTCATCACCTTCGACACTCGCCACCCGGATGCCGAGCTGGCCGACTGGCTGCGCGAACGCTATCCCGAAGAGATGACGGTGGTGATCCAGCATTGGTATGACGGGCTTAAGGTTACCGATGACGGCTTCTCGATCACGCTCAATTTCGGCAATGCGCCCGAACCGCTTTATGTGCCTTTCGATGCGATCTCGACCTTTGTGGACCCGTCGGTCGAATTCGGCCTGCGCTTTGAAACGCAAGCCCATGACGAGGACGATCTGGACGACGAGGAGGATGACGCAGACGCAGCACCCGCCCCGCGCGGCGATGCCGAAGTCGTCCGCCTCGATCAATTCCGCAAATAGGCCGGTATACACCCGCATACCAATTGCAAATTTTCCGCACCCGGCCTAGAACCCGCAAGTGATTTTTGCGCAGTTCATGGAGGCCCAGATGACCGCGACCCGCACCGAAACCGACAGCTTCGGCCCGCTTGAAGTCCCCGCTGACAAATATTGGGGCGCACAAACGCAGCGCTCGATCATCAACTTCCCGATCGGATGGGAGCGCCAGCCGGTCCCGATCATCCGCGCGCTGGGCGTGATCAAAAAGGCCTGCGCACAGGCCAATAAGGCACAAGGCGCGATGGATGCGAAAATCGCAGATGCGATCATCGCCGCCGCCTCTGAGGTGATTGAGGGCAAGTTTGACGACAACTTCCCGCTGGTCGTGTGGCAAACCGGTTCGGGCACGCAGTCGAACATGAACGCCAACGAGGTGATCTCGAACCGCGCAATCGAAATGCTGGGCGGCGAGATGGGCAGCAAAAAGCCCGTCCACCCCAATGATCACTGTAATATGGGGCAATCAAGCAACGACACCTTCCCCACCGCCATGCATGTCGCCATCGCGATGCAGGCGCGTGATGTGTTGCTGCCGGGGCTGCGCAAACTGCACGCCGCCCTCGAGGCGAAATCCGAGGCCTTCAAAGACATCATCAAGATCGGGCGCACCCACACCCAAGACGCCACGCCGCTCACGCTGGGGCAGGAGTTTTCCGGCTATGCCCATCAGGTCAAAAAGGGCATCGAGCGGGTCGAATCCTGCCTAGGCGACATCTATGAACTCGCCCAAGGCGGCACGGCCGTGGGCACCGGGCTGAACACCACCAAAGGTTGGGCGAAAACGGTCGCGGCGAATATGGCCGAGATCACCGATCTGCCCTTCGTCACCGCTCCCAACAAGTTCGAGGCTTTGGCCGCGCATGATGCGATGGTGATGTTCTCGGGCGCGCTGAAAACCGTCGCGGCCTCGCTGTTCAAAATCGCCAATGACATCCGCTATCTCGGCTCGGGCCCGCGTTGCGGTCTGGGCGAGCTGATCTTGCCTGAAAACGAGCCGGGCAGCTCGATCATGCCGGGCAAGGTCAACCCGACCCAAGCCGAGGCGCTGACGATGGTGTGCGCCCATGTGATGGGCAATGACGCGGCAGTCGGCTTTGCCGGCTCGCAAGGCGCGTTCGAACTCAACGTCTATAATCCGATGATGAGCTATAACGTGTTGCAATCCATGCAGCTTTTGGGCGACTCGGCGAGTGCGTTCACCGACAACATGGTCGAGGGCATTCAGGCCAACGAACCCCGTATCGAAAAACTGCTGCATGAATCGCTGATGCTGGTCACCGCGCTCGCCCCGACCATTGGCTATGACAACGCCACCAAGGTCGCAAAAACCGCGCATAAGAACGGCACCACGCTCAAGCATGAAGCGATCGCTTTGGGCTTTGTCGATGAAGCGACCTTTGACGCCGTCGTGCGCCCCGAACAGATGATCGGCCCGAAAGACTGATCGCGAAACACGCAAGGGCGGTCCGACACGACCGATCTTGCGCAACTCTGCCCCCTTCGCATTTGCCCAAATATCCGGGGGAGACTGACACAGCCCCGGGTTTGTCAGTTGGGGGCAGCGCCCCCCAATGGGCGCAGGGCTGCGTTTTCGGCGCGAATACGAATGCTCAGCACGAGCGCGTTGAGCACGCTGAAAATCAGCGCCACCTGCCAAAGCCCCAAAACCATCGGCGCGACAAAAATCTCGGCAATCACCAGCAGATAGTTGGGATGGCGCACCCAGCGATAGGGGCCCGCCACAACCAGCGGAGTCTGTGTGACGATGATGCGCGTCGTCCAGCGCGCCCCAAGCGTTGCCAAAATCCAGACGCGCAAAACCTGAAGCAGCGCGAACAGTCCCAGCCAAACCGGGTGAAGCGCTGCCCCATACCCAAAGACGATCAGCGATGCGATCCACGCCGTATGCAGCGCCACGATCAGCGGGTAGTGACCGGGCGCAACCTCTTGCGCGCCCGCAGCCATCAAACGCGCCGTGTTGCGCCGTGCAATCACCAGTTCTGACAGGCGCTGCACCACCAGAAACGCCAAAAAAAGACCTGCACCAAACGACATCATGCTGCTTCTGCCTCGACATGGATGGGCTGAAAGGCGGCGGAAAATCCTGGCCCCAGCGCCGTCGCCATCATCTGCCCGCACGCCCCCTCCTCCAGCACCTGCTTGAGAACAAACAGCACCGTGGGTGCGGACATATTGCCAGCAACCCGCAGCACCTCGCGCTCGGCCTGCAAGCTGTCGGGGTCGAGCGCCAACGCGCTCTCGATCGCGCTGACAACCTTTGCCCCGCCGGGATGGCAGACAAATCGCGCAATTTGCGCCTGCGTCAGGCCCGAGCGCCCCAGCGCATCCGTCACCGCTGCTGCAAGGTTTTTATGCACGAAATCAGGGATCGAGCGGTCAAAAACAACGCCAAGCCCGGTGTCATCAACATCCCAACCCATGATGCCCAGCGTATCAGGCCAAGTCATCTGCGTGCCCGGCGCCAGCGTGACACAGCGCCCCGCAGCCGGGCGCTGCCCCGAAAGGCAGACCGCCGCCGCCCCGTCGCCGAATAGAACCGTGGCGATGATGTCGGCCTTTTGCAGCCGGTCCGAACGGAAGGACAGGGTACAGGCCTCAACCACCACAAGCAGGATCTTCTGCTCGGGCTGAGCGGCGCAAAGTGATTGCGCCAAGGACAAACCGCCCACGCCGCCAGCACATCCGAGCCCAAAGACCGGAACACGCCGCACGTCATCGCGAAACCCCATCCGAGCCTTCGCGCGCGCCTCAAGAGTAGGCGTGGCGATGCCGGTGGAGGAGACGGTGACGATGCAATCGACCTCGTGTGCTTGCCAACCCGCCTGCGTAAGGGCTGCGCGCGCGGCCTCTTCAAACAGTTGCGTTGCGCCCTCAAGAAAGATGCTGTTGCGCTCATGCCAGCCGTGCTCGGCTTCGAACCACTCAATGGGCACAACGGAATGGCGCTTTTCGACGCCGGAATTGACGAAGCTCGACAACAAGCGTTCGAATTGCGGATATTTTGGCCCGAGGATGCGCTGGGCGCGGCGCTGAACAAGATCTTGGGGCAATTCATGCGGAGGAAGAGCGGTCGCGACACTGTGCAAGAAGACGGTCAATTTGCTGGCTCCATTTAGGGTGCAGGGATGCGCAGAATGGCGCAAGACTTTGATTTCCCATTGCCTAAGGAACACTTAGGACGTGCTCGGGTTCCCGCCCGTGTCGGATTAAATGGGGCGCGAGACCGCCCGAGCATGTGCCAAGCAGCAAGATCGCTCCTTTTCCAGACCGCCAAGCTGTGGCAAGCTCTTGCACATGAGCAATATCACCAATCTCAACCAGTTCAGAAAACAGCAATTGCGCGCAAAGAAACGCGCGCAAGGCACTGAGAACGCGGTAAAACATGGCCGAAGCAAGGGGCAAAAAACGCTCGAAGAGCGCGAAATGGGCAAGGCTGCGCGGGATTTGGACGGGCATGCGCGCGAGGGCGATGAATGAGCCGCCCCAGAAAGCGCTCTCTTACCTTGGGCGGGCATCGCACCTCGGTGACCCTAGAGGATGAATTCTGGCAGGCATTTCGCGAAATTGCAGAGGCAAAATCGAAAAGTATCAATGAATTAGCGGCTAAAATTGATGTGGATCGCGGGGTCGATACAGGCCTTGCCACGGCGATCCGATTGTTCGTCCTTGCCCATTACCGCTCGGTTTCATCCGCATAGGGCAAGCCTGCACGCACCGCTTCCTCTGAGCGCAGGGCCAGAGCTTTGCGCGAGGTAAACTGCGCCGCATCAAGCGGGTCGTGAAACACAATTTCAACCGAACCTTGGCGGCGCTGCGCTAGCACTTTCAGCAGATGCGGCCCAAAACCCATCTCTCCCCACCAGCCATAAAAACGCACGTCTTCGCCCGGTGGCGGATGATAGATCAAGGTGACGGGTTGGATTTGCAGAATTCGCTCCAGTCCATGACTGAAGAACGCCGCAAAAAGCGTTGGTTTAAAAGACAAAACCCGGCGCGTGTCGGTCGAGGTTCCTTCGGGAAAAAACAGCAAATGGTGCCCGGCGCGCAGGCGATCCTCAAAGAGCTGTTGATGAAGCTTTGCCTCGCGCGGGTCACGCCGGATGAAGACGGTCCCCGTCGCGCGCGCCAACCAACCGATCATAGGCCAGCGCGCGACCTCGGCCTTGGAGACGAAATACAGGGTTTGGCAGGCGTTGAGCGCGAAAATATCAAGCCACGAGCCATGATTGGCCACCACCGCGCCGATATGCGCCATCGGGCGCCCGCGCACGCGATAGCCGAGGCCCAGAACCGGAAAGGTCAAACGGCACACCACCTGCGTGATATAGGGCGTCCAAGGGCGATTCAGCCCGTGCAAGGGGCGCTCAATCAAGCGCAGCACGAGCATAAGCACCAGCCCGCCATAAAGCAGCGCCACCAAAACCGCCCCGCGCAGCAGCGCGCGCAGCCAGCCTGCCACCGTAAGGCGCTTTGGCGATGGTTCCTGCGCCATCCAGGTCATGCGCGGCTCTCGAAACGTCGGGTATAAAACGCGCGATGTTTGTCGCTCATCGCCTTGGTATCCATCAATAAAAGCACATCGGTCGTGTTGAACGGCGCGTCGATATAGGCCCCCTCTCCGACAAAACCGCCAAGACGCAGATAGGCCTTAATCAGATTGGGCATTGCCGCCATCGCGGCGCGGCGATCCAAAGCGTCCAAAGGCACCAAATCCATCGGCTGAAACGCCTCTGGCAGCGCGCGCGGGCGCAGGGCCTCGGGGGCGAGATGGTGGTGATGCAGCCATGACAAAGGCTGGGCAAGTGCGCCCGCATCCGTCCCGTGAAACGAGGCCACGCCGAACAGAATCTCCACCTCATGGGCCAAGACGTAATCGGCCAAAGCGTTCCACAGCAGCAGCATCGCCGCCCCGCCGCGATACGCGGGATGCACGCAAGAACGTCCCAACTCCAATAGCTTACGCCCTGATTGCCTCAGCGGCCCCAGATCATACTCGCCATCGCAGTAAAACCGTCCCGCCGCGCGGGCCTGATCTGAGCGCAGCAAGCGATACGCCCCTACGACATGCGTGCCCTCAGGGCGATTGCGATCAATCAACAGCAGATGATCATAAAGCGCATCCAGCGCGTCCTGTTCGATGCGCGCGCCATGATCGACCGTTGCACCGCCCCCGCCCAGCTCTTCAACGAAGACACTGTAGCGCAGCCTCTGCGAGGCAAGCAGATCGGCCTCGCTTTGCGCGAGCCGAATTTCGAATGACGCCGTGTCGTTCACGCGCAGATTCGTCCTTTGATCATGTGCTTCGGTTTAAAAACCTTGGCCGCCCTTGGCAATATCGCCTTGTGCAAAGCGCGGGCTCGACACAACCTATGATTGCATTCATGCTGAACAGACGCTTTGTTGTTAACCTTTTGTCAACTCTGATCGCGCACAACAAGTTCAAGGGACACGTTGCGCCCATCAATTACCTTCTTGCCCGCATGTTCGAAATTGACCGTCACCATCTGCGCGATTCGCGATTGCACCTGACCGATCCCCCAATCGGGCATTTTCGGATTTCGCACCAGCATCCCGGGTTCAAGAATTTCATACATGTCGCCCTCTCTTTCGGAGATATAGATGCCTTTTGAGACCGCCGAAACAAGCCTGAATGAGATGGATTTATCCGCACTTCTGGGCTCGCGCCTCTGCCATGATTTGATCAGCCCTTTGGGCGCAATTGGCAATGGGGTGGAATTGTTGGCGATGTCGGGCCAGCAGCGCGGCCCCGAACTTGATCTGATTGCGCAAAGTGTCACCGCGGCGAATGCCCGGATCAAGTTTTTCCGCGTCGCCTTTGGACAAGCCAGCAGCGAACAGCGCCTAGGGCGGTCTGAGATTGCCAAATTGCTGGGCGATCTGTCGGGTTTGGGGAGGATCAGCCATCACTGGCAAATCGCGGGCGATCAAGCCCGTGTCGACGTAAAACTGGCGTTTCTCGCGGTGCTATGTCTGGAAACCTTGCTCCCCTTTGGCGGAGAGATCGTCGCCCAAGATACCCCGGAGGGCTGGGAGATCACCGCGCATTCCCCCAAAAGTCGTGCAGATCTTGCGCTTTGGGCCGCGCTGGATGAGGCGGGCGATGCCGCGGGGTCGATCACCCCGGCTCAGGTGCAATTCGCCCTCTTGCCGCGTGAAATGGCCCGCCTCGGAAGGCGGGCCAAATGGGAAATTTACGAAGATGGAGGCCTGATCCGCCTATAAGCAAAGCTTAGGGGCGCACTGCCCCCTTGCCCGTGACCTGATATTTGAATGAGGTCAGCTGCTCGGCCCCGACGGGTCCGCGCGCGTGCAGCTTGCCCGTGGCAATGCCAATCTCGGCCCCCATCCCGAACTCGCCGCCATCGGCAAATTGGGTCGAGGCATTGCGCATCAGAATGGCGCTATCGAGACGCTGGAAAAACCGCGCAGCCGTGGCGTCATCTTCGGTCAGGATCGATTCGGTGTGCTGGCTGCCATAGCGGCGAATATGCGCAATCGCACCCTCAACCCCATCGACCAGTTTCACCGCGCAGATCATATCGAGGAATTCGTGCCCGAAATCATCAGGTGTGGCGGCAACCGTGCCCTTGATCTCGGCCAGCGCGCCCTCTGCGCGCACCTCGACCCCGGCGGCGATCAGATCGTCGATCAGCACGCTACCATGGGCGTCGTAAAACGCCCGGTCGATCAGCAAGCACTCCATCGCGCCGCAAATCCCGGTGCGCCTTGTCTTGGCGTTCAGCACAATCGCGCGCGCCATTTCCAGATCGGCCGCGCCATCGGCATAAACATGGCAAATGCCTTCGAGATGGGCGAACACGGGCACGCGGGCCTCGGCCTGCACCAACCCGACGAGCCCTTTGCCACCGCGCGGCACGATCACGTCGATGAATTCGGTGGCGCGCAGCATCTGCGTCACGGCGGCACGGTCGCGCGTCGGTACCAGCTGAATAGCGGCCTCGGGCAGACCGGCAGCGCGCAGCCCATCCAGCAGACAGGCATGGATTACACGGCTCGAATGATAGCTTTCCGAGCCGCCACGCAAAATCACCGCATTGCCCGATTTCAGGCACAGCGCGCCCGCATCCGCCGTTACGTTGGGGCGCGATTCATAGATCACCCCGATCACGCCAAGGGGCGTGCGCACGCGCTCGATATGCAGCCCCGAAGGCATGTCCCATTGCGCCATCACATCGCCCACTGGATCGCGCTGCTCGGCCACCGCGTGCAATCCCTGCATGATCGCGCGAATGCGTGCCTCATCAAGCATCAGCCGGTCCATCATCGCCGGGCTGAGCCCCTTATTGGTGCCGTAGGCCATATCTTCGCCATTGGCGGTCAGTATCTCGGCGCGGCGCGCCCAGATCGCATCGCCAGCCGCGATCAAAGCGGTGCGCTTGCTTTCGGCACTGGCATAGGCCAGTTCGGCGGCGGCAGCGCGCGCCGCCTGCCCCATCGTATCGATCAGCGCTTTGGCATCCAGATCGTCTTTCATTTTGTATCCTCCGCAGCCCGCCCGGCCTTACCCGTTTTCACCCATTGCACCAGTTTGACGGCCAAAATGATCCACGGCAGCCCGTGCAGGCACAGATCGAACCAATCCACCGGGCGCACCAGCGTGCCTGAGGCCAGCATCATGAGCTTTTCCCAGATATGCGGCTCTGGCGTGAACGGGGCGAGGCCCAGAAACCCAGCCAAAATCACCGCCTGCAACAGCGTGATATGGTCGAAAATGCGTTTGATCAGTGTCATTGGGTGCCTCCGCGCGTTCCGCCCTGCGATATAAAGACTGGCGCGCGAAAGCTCAACGTATCTTTGGGTGCAGGCTTAGGCTGGAAAGGCCAGAAACAGCAGCTTGCCGATCAGCAGAATAAAGGGCGCAGCATGCAGAGCGAGATCAAAAATGTCGATCGGCTTGCGCAACGTACCCGCGCGCGCCATCTTGAGCTTTTCCCAGATATGGGGTTCGGGCACGAACGGCGCGAGACCCAAAGTCAGTGAGGCAATTACCGCCAGCCCCAACGGAACCTCATCGAAAAATGCGCGGATCTGATCCATGGAAGCCAACTTTTTCGAGGGAAAAGTGGCGCGGTTGACGGGGCTCGAACCCGCGACCCCCGGCGTGACAGGCCGGTACTCTAACCAACTGAGCTACAACCGCGCATAGCGCTCGGGCGATCCGGATGATGGCGCGGTTGACGGGGCTCGAACCCGCGACCCCCGGCGTGACAGGCCGGTACTCTAACCAACTGAGCTACAACCGCTCACACCATCTGCCCGGATCGCCGCCCGAGCGTTGGGGCGTATTACGCGCCCCCCCGCCCCCCGTCAAGCGGGCGGTTGCGAAAAAGTTGCGACTATTTTCCAAAGGGGTGACTCTTGATTGGGCGGGGGCCTCCGGCGGGAGTATTTCGCGCTAGATGAAAGGCACAGCCACGCCTCACTTAAGGGGGGCGCGGCGGGATAGGGCTGCACTTAGTGATCGGGGGCGGGTATGAAGTCGGCATTGTCTTCGGGCGGCAGGCGAAAGCGGCCATGCGCCCAATCGCCCGCGCGCCATGCCTCTTTGGCGGCGTCGATCTTGTCCCGCGAGGAGGCTACGAAATTCCACCAGATATAGCGGGGGCCCGCCATTGTCGCGCCCCCGAGCACGATCAGTCGCGCGCCCTGATCGCCCGCGCGCAACGATATCTGATCGCCGGGGCGAAACACCAACATCTGCCCCGCCGCGTAGGTCTCGCCCGCAACATGCACCGCGCCTTGCAGCACGTAAACGCCGCGATCTTCGTGATTATCCGGCAAAGGTAGCTGCGCGCCGGCTTCGAGTTGCGCGTCGGCATAAAACATCTCGGAAGGCAGCGCCATCGGCGCGCGTGCGCCCCAGGCATCGCCCAACACGAGGCGCACGGTCTTGCCCTCACCCTCAAGCGCGGGCAGCGCCGCTGCGGCGACATGCTCAAAACCTGCTGCGCCGTCTTCTTGCGCCTCGGGCAGCGCCACCCAGGTCTGAATGCCCGATAGCAGCTGCCCACTATCGCGAACCGCGCCGTCGGTGCGTTCGGAATGGGTGATGCCATAGCCCGCGTTCATCCAGTTCACGGCCCCCGGCGTGATCCATTGATCCGTGCCAAGGCTATCGCGGTGATGCAGGCGTCCTTGCAGCAAGTAGGTGACGGTCGCCAAGCCGATATGGGGGTGGGGGCGAATGTCGATTCCCCGCTGACCCGAGAGAAACTCAACCGGGCCGATCTGGTCAAAAAAGATAAACGGGCCAATCATTTGCCGCGCGGCAGAGGGCAGCGCCCGACGCACTTCAAAGCCCCCCAGATCGCGCGCACGCGGCGCAATGACGGTTTCAATCGCATCCACGGCATCGCCGATGGGAATTTCGGGATCAAGGGCGGGGTTCCAGCTCATGTCAGTCTCCTCTGGTTGAGACAAACTTAAGCGCAGTTGAAAATCTTGATAGACCCAAACGCGCGCAGACCCTCTGCGCAGGCTCACAATTGAGCAATTGGAACGGGGGATGGTGGGCGGTGAGGGACTCGAACCCCCGACATCTTCGGTGTAAACGAAGCGCTCTACCAACTGAGCTAACCGCCCCCTGCCCGCTCTTTAATCGGGTCGCGCGCAGCAATCAAGGGCGGTTTTCGCTGTCCCGCGTTCAGGCCCTAAAACGACCAAGGCGCGCCCGGGTCAGGGGCGCGCCTTAGGGGGAGAATGGTGGGCGATGAGGGATTTGAACCCCCGACATCATCGATGTGAACGATGCGCTCTACCACTGAGCTAATCGCCCCCGTGGCGCGCTTTCTAGCCTCAGTCCTCATCCTCTGCAAGAGGGGACGGGGCTGTTTTTTCATCTCCACCCGTATCGGCCAGCATGCCCGAGGGGCGGCGCAGTTTCACCACCAGAATTTCATCGCCATTCTTTTCGAACTGGCGGTTGATCTTGAGCTTGCCCAGCGGCGGCACGTTGAGTTCTTCGCCCTGTGACAGAGCCTCGCCCAGCACTTTGAGCACCGCTTCCGACATCTGGCGCGCCTGCCCCTTGTTGACGCCCGCTGCAATCATCACCCGATCGACAAAGGTCTTCTTGCTTAGAACGACCTTGGTGTCTGCGGCCTCGACGGGCGCAGACACCACCGACAACGTCGCCGCCGAAGCAGGGGCGGCTTTGGGGGCGCGCGGCTTGCTGGGGGATTTGCGCGCAGGGCTTGCGGGCCGTTTCGGTTTTGCGGCTTTGGCCATGATGGGTCCTTTTTCCCTGATATCGGGAGAGCTTAGCGGGGGATAGCAAAGCGCCCGCCGCAAGGGATGCGACGGGCGGTCAGTTCAATGCGCCGTGGTGGCGGAAGCAGCGCTGTCTGTGCCGCCTTTTGCAGCGGCGGCGGCGGCGGCGGCTTCTTCGGCCTCTTCATCCCATTCGACGGGCTCTGGCATGCGCACCAACGCGCGCTCCAGTACTTGGGTCACATGGGTGACGGGCACAATCTCAAGCCCCTCTTTCACGTTGTCGGGGATCTCGGCGAGGTCTTTTTCATTCTCTTCGGGAATAAAGACCGTCTTGATCCCGCCGCGCAGGGCCGCCAGTAGCTTTTCTTTGAGACCGCCGATGGGCATCGCATTGCCGCGCAGGCTGACCTCACCGGTCATCGCGATGTCTGAGCGCACCGGAATGCCCGTCAGAACCGAGACAATCGAGGTCACCATTGCCAAGCCAGCCGAGGGACCATCCTTGGGCGTGGCGCCATCGGGGACGTGTACGTGGATATCCCATTTTTCGAATTTCGGCGGCTTGATGCCCATTTTCGGGGCGATCGAGCGCACATAGCTGGACGCCGCGTCGATTGATTCCTTCATCACATCGCCCAGCTTGCCGGTGGTCTTCATCCGACCCTTGCCGGGCAGGCGCAGCGCCTCGATCTGGAGCAGATCGCCCCCCACCGAGGTCCAGGCAAGCCCCGTCACAACACCAACCTGATCTTCCTTTTCGGCCAGACCGTAGCGATGGCGCTTCACGCCCAGATATTGCGCGACCTTGTCGGAATCGATCTCGATCGATTTGATCGCACCTTTCGACTTGATCAATTCGGTCACCGCCTTGCGCGCGAGTTTTGCAATCTCGCGCTCAAGGCTACGCACCCCGGCCTCGCGGGTGTAATAGCGGATCACATCGGACAGCGCGCCATCGGTGATGGAAACCTCACCCTTTTTCAGCCCATGCGCCTTGATCTGCTTGGGAATCAGGTGCTGGCGCGCGATCTCGGCTTTTTCGTCCTCGGTGTAGCCAGCCAGCGGGATGATCTCCATCCGGTCCAGCAGCGGGCCGGGCATGTTGTAGCTGTTCGCCGTGGTCAGGAACATCACGTTGCTCAGATCATATTCGACCTCAAGATAGTGATCGACAAAGGTCGAATTCTGTTCCGGATCAAGAACTTCGAGCATAGCAGATGCCGGGTCGCCACGGAAATCCTGCCCCATCTTGTCGATCTCGTCGAGCAGGATGAGCGGGTTCGTCGTCTTGGCCTTTTTCAGCGCCTGAATGATCTTGCCGGGCATCGAGCCGATATAGGTCCGGCGGTGGCCACGAATCTCGGATTCATCGCGCACGCCACCGAGGCTGATGCGGATGAACTCACGCCCTGTCGCACGCGCAACAGAACGCCCAAGCGAGGTTTTCCCCACGCCCGGAGGGCCGACGAGGCACAGGATCGGCCCCTTCAGCTTGGTCGAACGTGCCTGCACGGCGAGATATTCGACGATGCGTTCCTTGACCTTTTCCAGACCGTAGTGATCGGCATCGAGCACTTTTTCCGCCGCGATCAAGTCTTTCTTCACACGGCTTTTGGTACCCCACGGAATCGCGAGCATCCAGTCCAGATAGTTGCGCACCACCGTGGCCTCAGCCGACATTGGCGACATGGATTTGAGCTTTTTCAGCTCGGCCTCGGCCTTGTCTTTGGCCTCTTTGGAGAACTTGGTCTTGGCGATACGCTCTTCAAGTTCGGCGATCTCGTTTTGGCCTTCCTCACCGTCGCCCAGCTCCTTCTGAATGGCCTTCATTTGCTCATTCAGGTAATATTCGCGCTGGGTTTTCTCCATCTGGGTTTTTACGCGCGATTTGATCTTTTTCTCGACCTGAAGGACGGAAACCTCGCCCTGCATCAGCCCGTAAACTTTTTCCAGCCGCTCCGCGACATCAAGCGTTTCCAGCAAATCTTGCTTTTGCGCGACCTCCAGACCGAGATGGCCCGACACGAGATCGGCCAGCTTATCTGCATCACCCGCATCGCCGACGGCGACCAGCGCCTCTTCGGGGATATTCTTCTTGATCTTGGCGTAGCGTGCGAATTCATCGCCCACTGTGTTGAGCAAAGCGCGCACAGACGGCTGATCGCCGGGCAGCTCAAACAGCGGCTCGGCCTCGGCCTCAAAATAGGACTCGTTGACGATGAAATCGGTGATCTTCACGCGGCTCTTGCCCTCAACAAGAACCTTGACGGTCCCATCGGGAAGTTTTAGCAATTGCAACACGTTAGCAAGCACACCGATGCGATAGATTCCATCAGTATCGGGGTCATCTTCGGATGGGTCGATCTGGCTGGCCAGCAGGATTTGGCGATCCTCGGCCATCACTTCTTCAAGCGCGCGTACCGATTTTTCGCGCCCCACGAAAAGCGGCACGATCATATGCGGAAACACCACGATGTCCCGCAGCGGCAGAACCGGATGGGTGACGGGGGTTATTTCGGTCATAAGTTTTCCTCTGTGGCAAAAGGGCCCAGCCCCGTTCATCGGCGGCCGCGTCCCTTCCCTGTTCAACCCAATATCTAGGTGGGTCGGTGGATCGGTTCAACTAGTCCATGTCACTCAATCGACACAATGCGCGCGTGTGCGATTTTGGGCAAGAGGGTCGCACCGCTTTGGTTACACTGGCCCCACGAACCTTTACGATTGATTAGCGCGGCAAGATCATTTCAATGCGCAGCCCCCCCATGTCCGCGCTTTCACCCAATTTCAGGGTGCCGCCATGGCTGCGCAGGATATCGATGGCAATCGACAGACCCAAGCCCACCCCCTGCCCGCGATCTTGATTGCGCGCCGGGTCCAGCCGGGTGAAGGGGCGCAGCGCTTCGTCGCGCCGTTCGGGCGCAATACCGGGCCCGTCATCCTCGACCACGATCCGCCAGCCTTTCTGCGAAATCACAACCGACACCACGCAATGCTCGCCGTAGCGCACAGCGTTGCCGATCAGATTCTCCAGCGCACGGCGCAGCGCATCGGGGCGGAAGGTCGCCTCACCCTGCCCCTCGCAGGGCCGCATTGTCACATTCTGGCCCGCGCGCGCGCCATCCTCGACCACGGCGCGCACAAAGGGGCAAATCTCGCACAATTCGGGGTCGCCCTGCGTGGCTCCCTCGCGCGCGAAATCTAGAAAGGCATCAACCAGCCGGTTCATCTCATCGACGTCGCGCTCCATCGCGGTGATTTCGGGGCCTTCTGGCAGCATCGACAGCCCCAAACGCAAGCGCGTCAGAGGCGTGCGCAGGTCATGGCTGACGCCGGACAACATCAGCGTGCGCTGCTCGATCTGGCGCTCGATCCGGTTGCGCATATCCAAGAAGGCCGACCCGGCCGAGCGCACCTCATTGGCCCCGCTCACCCGGTAGGAGACATTGCGCCCCTTGCCAAAGGCCTCGGCCGCAGCCGCCAAACGCCGGATCGGGCGCAGTTGATTGCGCAAGAACAGATAGGCCACCAGTGTCATCAGAATCGAGACGAACAACATCAGCACCAACAGTTGATGCGGATTAGACGCCGAGACGCGATCGCGCGGAAAACTCAGCGCAAGAGCGCCGCGCGCGGTCTCGAGAACCACTGTCACCTGATCATCGGCATCATTAAGATCAATATAGCGCACATTCTTAAGTGCCGTGCGCAGGGTCGAGATCACGACGATCCCGGTCAGATCGCTGAAACTGCGCTGATCGCCGCGCGCATTGGCAAGGCTCTCAGGGGCCGGATAGCGCACCGTAAAGCCCAGAATCGAATCGAGATCTGCCAGCCGCGCCCGAGCCGTCGCGAAATCAGGGGCCGTGCGCGCCGCGCGATCCAGCAGATCGATCTCATGCACCATGGATTGCGTCATCTGCCGCGTGACACGTTCGAAATGGCGTTGAATAAACACCACCGAGACCACCAGTTGGATCGTCACCACCGGCAAAACCAAAATCAACGCGGCCCGCCCATACAGCCCGCGCGGCATCATCTGTTTGAGCCAGCTAAAATTCATGCCACAACCCTAGCCAAAGCGCGATCGGAGCGAAAGATGGAACAGTTGCAGTCAGGGCTACGGTGTCTCGTGGCGCCCAACCCCTCACCGATGACCTATCAAGGCACTTGCACCTATGTGATTGGCACGGGCGATGTCGCGGTAGTTGACCCCGGTCCGATCCATCAAGGCCATTTGCGCGCGATCCTAGACGGGCTCGCTCCCGGAGAGCGGATCACGCATATCCTCGTCACGCATGCCCATCTTGACCATTCCCCCGGGGCGCGTGCGCTGTCGGAGGCTACGGGCGCGCCGATCTATGCCTTTGGCCCGCCCGAGGCCGGGCGCTCTGACGTGATGCGTAATCTGGCGGCGCGCGGTGTGGCGGGCGGTGGCGAGGGCGTCGATCACGGCTTTGCCCCCGATCAGCGGCTGGGCAATGGCGAGACGCTCGCGCATGGCGATTGGGCAGTCACGGCGCTGCATACGCCGGGACATTTTTGCAATCATCTGTGTTTCGCAATCGGCGATGCGGTGCTGAGCGGCGATCTGATCATGGGCTGGTCCTCGACGCTGATTTCCCCCCCCGATGGCGATCTGAGCGATTACTATCGCTCGCTGGCCCAGATCGAGGCCCTGCGCCCGCGCATTCTGTATCCCGGCCATGGCGCGCCCGTGCGCGACCCCCTGCCCCTGATCGCCGAGCACCGCGCCCATCGCGAAACCCGCAGCGCGCAAATCCTGCAGGCGCTAAACTCGGTTTCGGCCACCCCCGCCCATCTGACCGCCCAGATTTATCGCGACCTCCCCAGCGCGCTGCACGGCGCCGCCCAACGTAACGTCTTCGCACATCTCATTGAACTTGAACAACAAAAAAAGGTTCACGCAACCACACCCCTGCATCCGAATGCAGAATTTTCGCGATGCTGAAAATTAGACCCCTTTTTGCAAAAAACCCTCTGGACAACCCGTTTTGAGGTTCATATACAGCCCACGTGTTCCGGCGTAGCTCAGCGGTAGAGCAGTTGACTGTTAATCAATTGGTCGTAGGTTCGATCCCTACCGCCGGAGCCAT
>NZ_CAJYBT010000036.1 GCF_913064665.1 uncultured Thioclava sp. | reverse complement strand
CGGAGCGCCCGGTTGCGGGACTATATTTCGCGGCTGTTTTGCGCGCCCGGGGCAGGGGTGTCAAGCGCCGCACATGCAAAACGCGCCCGAAACGGGCGCGCTGCGTCAATTCGACCAATCGTGCGGCAGGCTACATCTTGCTGAGTTTGCTTTGCAATTCGGCCAGTTGCTTTTTGATCGCGTCCAATTCGCCGCGTTCATCGCCAGCATCCTCAAATGCGGGGCCCGAAGATCCGGCCGTGCCCCAGCCCGCCATCATGTTTTTCAAGAACGCTTGTTGCTGGGCTTGCAGTGCCTCGAACCCGGGCATCGAAGTCATCGGGCTTGGGATCTTGGTCATGTTTTCCAGCAGTTGGGAGTGACCGTCGCGCAGCATTTCAAAGCTGGCGGCCAGGAATTGCGGCACCACCGACTGCGCGGCCCCGGTATATGAGCGCACCAGATCGGTCAGAACATCGACGGGCAGCACGGACTCGCCGCGGCTCTCATGTTCGGCCACGATTTGCAGCAGGTATTGCCGGGTCAAATCGTCACCCGATTTCAGGTCGATGATTTGCACTTCGCGCCCTTCGCGAATGAATTTCGCGATGTCTTCGAGCGTTACGTAATCACTCGTCTCGGTGTTATAGAGACGGCGGCTTGCATAGCGCTTGATCAGCAGGGGCTTGGCATCGTCGGCCATGTAGTCCTCCGGTAGAAAACTTATTGCGTTGCAGCGATAGTGTGACGCTGCAGGCGCAAAAGCAACCAAAGAAAAAAGGCGAGCCCGAAGGCTCGCCTTTATATCCGTGGCCCGGCAGGGAGGAGGAGGCCGGGTCGTCGGAATAACTTACTTCGCAGCAGCAGTCGCTTTTTTGGCAGCAGCGCCGATGTCAGCAGTTGCTTTTTTCACCGTAGCCGAGGCTTCTTCGGACATGTCTTTGCCCGCAGCCATCATCAGCTCAACAGTTTCCATCTGCACTTTTTTCGCGATTTCAGCGAAAGCAGCCATGTTCTCGGAGGCCATTTCAGCAGCAGCCGAAGCGAAATCGCTGACAGCTTTTGCATAATCAGCGGGCTCTTCTTTGGTCGTGGTCAGATCGCCAACTTTTGCGATGGTGTCTTTGGTCCACTTGGTCGACAGCTCAGCCGATTTCTCAGCGGCTTCCAGTGCCACTTTCGACATTTTCTCGCCCAGAGCGGCTTGCGACTTGAATGCGCCTTGGAATTTCGAGGTATCAACCGGGAAGGACGCCATCATGTCTTGCATCACTTTGGTGTAGTCTTGGGTCTTGTTCATAAGATGTCTCCATGAGTTGGGGTCCGGGGGATATCTATATCAGCTAGACCCATTTTCGTTCTGCATCCGATATACATGCTGCAGTGCAGCATTTCAAGAGAAAAATGCTGCGTCGCAGAAAATTCACAATCAGAGAGCGTGCTGTTACACTTTCACGATCTCTTTGACGTAAGTGCCCGGAGCGGCGCAGAGAATCTTGTGATCGGGTCCACCGGGTTCGCGCGCAGGCACCATCTTGCCCGATTTTTTCGCCAGCCATTCGCCCCAATGCGGCCACCATGACCCCTCGTGGAATTCGGCCTTCGCCTTCCATTCATTGGCATTCGCGATGGGCTCCGCCGAGGTGTAATGGCCATATTTCTTTTTGCTGGGCGGGTTTACGATGCCCGCGATATGGCCCGATTCTGACAAGATGAACTGTTTGTCCTTCGACCCCATCTGGGCGACCCCGGCAAAGGCGGCAACCCAAGGCGCGATATGATCGCTTTCGCATGCGACCGACATCAGCGGCACTTTCACATCGCGTACGCTGACGGTTTCACCCAACACCTCAAAGCCTTTGCCCGCAAAACGGTCTTGCTGGCACAGCCCGCGCAGATACTCGATTGCCATCTTGCCGGGCAGGTTGGTGGAATCCCCGTTCCAGAATAGCAAGTCAAAGGCGGGCGGGGCTTCGCCCATCATGTAGCTACGAATTGCGGGCTGATAGATCAGATCGCGTGACCGCAGGAAGGAAAACGTGCGCGACATGAAGTAGGATGACAGCACGCCATCGGTCTGACATTGCTTTTCGAGACCGTCCACGAAATCGTCTTGCAAGAACACCGTGAATTCCCCCTGATCGGAGAAATCCGTGAGCGTTGTAAAGAAGGTGGCCGAGTTGATCGAGCGGTCCTTGCGCTTGTCGAGCAGCCCCAGCGTGAGGCTAAGCGTCGTGCCCGCGATGCAATAGCCAACGGCATTGACCTTGGGCTCTTTGGTAATTGTTTTGACCTGATTGATCGCCTCCAGATAGCCCTCTTGGACATAGTCATCCAGGCCGACATCGGCATAGGATTTATCGGGATTTTTCCAACTGACGATGAACAGCGTGAACCCTTGATCGACGATCCAGCGGATCAAGGAATTCTGCGGCTTCAGGTCCATGATGTAAAAGCGGTTGATCCAGGGCGGAAAGATGATCAGCGGCGTTTTATGGACCTGCTCGGTGGTCGGTTTGTATTGGATCAGCTCAAACAGGCGGTTGCGATACACAACCGAACCCTCGGCGGTGCCGATGTTTTCGCCCACCACGAACGCGTCCTTGTCGGCCAGCGTGACCAGCAGATTGCCATTGTTTGCCTCGAGGTCGCGCACAAGGTTTTCGAGCCCTTTCACAAGGCTCTCGCCCTCGGTCTGCACCGCCTTTTCCAGCGCGTCCGGGTTGGTGGCCAGAAAATTGGTCGGCGCCATCAGATCAACGATCTGGCGCGAGAAATAGGTCAGTCGTTTGCGGTCGACCTCGTCAATGTCTTCCAGTTGATCAACCGCATCCTGAATCCCTTTGGAGGCAATCAAATATTGTTGTTTGATGAAGTTGAAATAGGGGTGGCTGTCCCAAAGCGGGTTCTTGAAGCGCGGATCGGTGGGGCCGGGATTTTCGGGCGGGCTGAACGTGCCTTGGGCCAGCGACTCGTTTGCCTCGACATATTGCTTCATCGCTTGCGACCAGTAATTTGCCTGCGCCTCAAAGATCTTCGAGGGCTTCTCCATCCATTCTTTCATCAACGCTGTCGTCGCGGAGAAATGTAAATCGGGGCCGGGGCCCTCAAGTGCGACATTTGGGGCTCTCTTGTGCGCCAAAGCGCCGACCATCCGCTCTGTCAGCGCCTCGATCCGGGCGATATTTTCCTGCATTTTCTGCGATGCAGCATTTTTGTGCTCGTCCTCAGTTGTCATAGCGCCAATTCCTCCCTATCCTATAGGATAGCATAATCTTGCCGTAGTCTTGGGGTAAAGCGGCGTTTGAGTCTCAACGTGCAGTTGATACCTGCATGCCCCGGCCAAGGAGCCAACATGAAGTCGATCATGAGCTATGACCTGATGGAAACCGTCAGGAATACCAATGAATGGATGGGGGCTTCGGCCCGCGCCATGGCATCCTATCCCGTCTGGGGGCTTACGCCGCATCCTATGTTCAAGATCATGTCGGCTTGGGGGCGCGTGACCGAACGCTCGTTCGCCCGGATGGTAATCAAACCCGATTGGGGCATCGTGTCGATTGCCGCTGATGATGGGCGCGATCACCTCGTCGAAGTCGAGACGGTGATGGACAAGCCGTTTGGCTCGTTGATCCATTTCAACGTGCAGGGCCGTGAGCCGATGGCGCGCCGCGTTCTGTTGGTTGCGCCAATGTCGGGCCATTACGCAACGCTGTTGCGCTCGACTGTGACCTCGCTGCTGCCCGATGCCGATGTCTGGATCACCGATTGGCACAATGCGCGCGACATTCCCGTCAGTGCAGGCAAGTTCGATATCGAAGATTACACGCTTTATCTTGTCGATTTCATGAAAGAACTCGGCCCCGATACCAACGTGATCGCCGTCTGTCAGCCCGCGCCGCTGGCCTTGGTCGCTACCGCCTATCTGGCCGAGCAAGACCCTGCCGCACAGCCGCGCACCCTGACGCTGATCGGTGGCCCGATCGACCCGGATGCCGCCGCCACCGAGGTCACTGATTTCGGTCGTCGCGTCACGATGGGTCAGCTTGAGCAAATGGTGATTCAGCGCGTTGGGTTTAAATTCAAAGGCGCGGGGCGTCTGGTCTATCCGGGGTTGATGCAGCTTGCCTCGTTCATTTCGATGAACATGGACAAGCACACGCAGGCGTTTCAGGAAAAAATCTGGTCCGAGGCCTCGGGCGAAGCCACGGTGCTGGACAAGCATTACCGGTTCTATGACGAATATCTTGCGGTGATGGATATGACGGCAGAGTTCTATCTCTCGACCGTGGACCGTATCTTCAAAGGGCTCGAGATCGCGCAAAACCGCTTTGAGATCAACGGCAAGCTTGTGGATATCGGCAAGATCACCTCGGTTGCGATCAAGACTGTGGAGGGCGAGAAAGACGACATCTCGGCACCCGGTCAATGTGTTGCCGCGCTTGATCTGTGCACCGGGGTGCCGGATTCAATGAAAAACAACCACCTTGAACCGGACGCGGGCCATTACGGCATCTTCGCGGGCTCGCATTGGCGCAATAATATCCGCCCTCTGGTGTTGGATTTCATCGACGAATACGCCGATGGCGCGGAGCAAACGAGCCCCAAGCCCAAAGCCGCAACCGTCACGCCGATCCGCAAGAAACCGCGCGTTGCACCCGCCGCAGCCAAGGCTGCGCCGCAGGTTTAAATCACGCCAAAAGCAGGGGCGCGTCGAGCCAATCGCGCAGCCCCTGCGTAATCTTTTCAGGTTGCTCCAGCGGGCTTAGATGCCCTGCGCCCAAAATCAACCGATACGTGGCATGGGGCATCAATTCGGCCAGAAACTCATGCCGACGCGGCGGGCAAATCTGGTCATATTCGCCACACATCAGCATCGCCCGCGTCCGGGTCGAGCGCAACGTGCGCTGAAAATCGGGACGTCGCATCAGGGCGCGCGATTGCTCGATAAATGTGTCGGGCCCAAGGGCCGCAGCCATTTCCAGCAACAAAGCCTGCACATGCGGGCGGGTTTCCCCCGGTGCCAGCGCCTCGGCGGGGATTTCTTCCAGCATCACCTCGTCAAGACGTCCGGTGCGCGCACGCACCATGCGCGGCTCGCGTTTGCCCGCCATTTGCGGCGTTTCGGGCAGCGATGAGATATCGATCAGGGCGATCTGGCTGACCCGTTCGGGGGCGCGCCGCAGCACGTCCATCGCCACGACCCCGCCCAGCCAATGCCCGACCAGCGCAAAGCGGGGCGGCGCTTCGGCCAAGACCCGCGCAGCCATCTCTTCGATCGTCGCCCCCCGCAGGCGCGCCACAGTGACGCTGCGATCTGCCGACAGCTCTTGCACCGGGTGCCAGAACAGCCGCGCATCGCACATAAATCCTGGCAGGAAGATCAACGGATCGTCTTGCATCGCTCAAACCTCATGTGTCGGCGCTTGATCGCGCTCTTACAAAATTCAGTGTGCCGCAAGCTGCGGGGCGTGGCAAACCGAAAGGGCGTGATCTTTCCTATTGCAGCGCGCCGAGCACCTCGGCCAACGCGGCCTCGATCAGGCCCAGACATTCGGGCGTGGAAAAGCGGTGATCGGCCCCCTTGAGCAGCGTCAGGCGCATATCCTCGCCCTGCGCGTGATCCAGCAGGCGCAGCGCCGTTTCGCTGGTAACGCTGGCATCTGCCGTGCCTTGCAGGAACCGCGTGGGGAAGGGCAGCGCAAGCGGGCTGCGCAGCACCAACCGGGTGCGCCCCTCATTGATTAGGCGGCGGGTGATGACATAGGGATCGCCATACTCCGAGGGCACTTCGACAAAGCCCTCAGATTCCAGCTTGTGGCGGGTTTCCTTGTCAAAACTCGCCCAATAACCGTCTTCGGTGAAATCAGGCGCGGCGGCGATGGTTACGAGGCCCGCGACTTTCTCGGGATGCTCGCGCGCCATCAAAAGCGAAATCCAGCCGCCCATCGAAGAGCCGACAAGAACCTGCGGCCCCTCGGTCAGCGCCAGGATTGCATCGCGCGCATCCTCATACCAGTCGCCAATCGCGCCCTCGTCAAAGGCACCACCCGACACGCCATGGCCGGAATAGTCAAAGCGCAAAAAGGCCCGGCCCTGCGCGCGCGCCCAAGCCTCTAGCGCCAGTGCTTTGGTGCCCTCCATGTCCGATTTGAACCCGCCCAGAAACACCACGCCGGGGCCTGTGCCGGGCGTGAAGTTGTAGGCGATGCGGCGGGCTTCTGGGGTATCGAGATAGTCAGTCATGGAGCGTCCTTTCAGCTTCGCGCCGAGCCTAACCGCGCGGCGCACAGGGCTCAACCAAGCAGCAGCACTTAGCGCGCCATCGCGTAGAATTCCCGGTTGGGTGGAATCGCTGCCATGTTCACAAGCCGATTGGACAGCGCGAAGAAACTGGCAATCGCGCCGATATCCCAGATGTCGTCATCAGTGAACCCGTGGGCGTGCAGCGCGGCGTAATCATCGCCTTCGACCTCTTGCGCGCGCTGCGACACTTTCATCGCGAAATCGAGCATCGCGCGCTGGCGTGGCGTGATCGGGGCCTTGCGATAATTCACCGCGACCTGATCGGCAATCAGCGGATCTTTGGCGCGAATCCGCAAAATTGCGCCATGGGCAATCACGCAATACTGACATTCGTTGGTCGCCGAGGTCGCTACCACGATCATCTCGCGCTCGGCGATGGTCAGGTTGCCGGGGCGCTCCATCAGCGCGTCGTGATAGGCGAAAAAGGCGCGGAATTCGTCGGGGCGATGGGCCAGCGCAAGGAAGATATTGGGAATGAACCCGGCCTTCTCCTGCACCGCCTCAAGGCGGGTGCGGATGTCGTCGGGCATCTCTGAAAGCGCAGGGATCGGGTGGCGGCTGATCTGATGTTGCATGGTGGTCCTCCTTGCGCGGGATCGTGCAGGCGAAACCGGGGATGTGCAAGCGATCAGGCCGCCAGTTCGACCCAGACCGGCACATGATCAGAGGGCTTGTCGCGACCACGGATTTCTTTGTCGATGCCCACCGCGCGCATCAGATCGGCGGCTTGGGGCGACAGCAGCAAATGGTCGATACGGATGCCGTTATTGCGCGGCCAAGCGCCCGCCTGATAGTCCCAGAACGAATATTGGCCGGGTTCGGCGTCGCGGGCGCGAAACGCCTCGGTGAAGCCCATGTTCAAAAGCCTGCGAAACGCGGCGCGGCTTTGGGGCAGCGCCAGCGCGTCTTTCTGCCAAGCTTCGGGCTTGGCGGCATCCTCATCTTGCGGGATGATATTGTAATCGCCCGCCATCAGGAACGGTTCTTCCAGCGCGAGCAACTCGGCCGCACGGGTCTGCATCCGTTCCATCCAGTCCAGCTTGTAGCCGTACTTGCCCTCTCGGATCGGCGCGCCGGTGTCGTCAAATTCCACCGGATTGCCATTGGGCAGATAGAGCCCACACAGCCGCACCGCCCGGCTGCCCACCACGGTCGCCTCGATCCAGCGCGCCTGTTCGTCCGCGTCGTCGCCGGGCAGGCCGCGCGTGACGTCCTCAAGCGGCAGCTTGGACAAGATCGCGACTCCGTTGAAGCTTTTCTGGCCATGGGTTTCGACTTGATAGCCCAAATCCTCGAACAGCTCGCGCGGAAAGGCCTCATCGACCGATTTGATCTCTTGCAGCAAGGCCACATCGGGTTGCGCCTCGCGCAGCCAGTCGATCAGCGCGGGATGTCGCGCCTTGATGCCGTTGATGTTGAAGGTGGCGATTTTCATGGGGGCCTCCGGACTGCTCGGGCGCAGGTGTAGCGCTAGGCGGGGGGGCGGCACAAGCGCCGCCGTGGCGCACGTCTGGGTGAGCGGCCCCGATCCGCAACAAAAAAGGCGCCCCTGCAGGGACGCCTTGGCATATGGCATGAACGTCGCTTAGTTGACCGTTACGTCCAGCGTGATCTCGCAGTTCAGCACCTTCGAGATCGGGCAACCGGCCTTGGCGTCAGCGGCGGCCTTGCGGATCGCGGCCTCATCGCCCTTGCCCTTGATCGTGGTACTCAGCGCCGAGGATTTGATGGCAAACCCGTCGCCTTCCTTGTCCATCGAGACGACCGCCTTGGTGTCGATCACCACATCAGTGACGCCTGCCTGTTCCAGCCCCAGCGAGAGCGCCATCGAAAAGCATGCCGCATGGGCGGCGCCGATCAGCTCTTCGGGGTTTGAGCCGGGCTTGTCCTCAAACCGGGTATTAAATCCGTAGGGCTGGGCGTCAAGCGCGCCGCTCTGAGTCGAAATCGTGCCCTTGCCCTCTTTGATCGGGCCTTCCCAATGGGCGGATGCGTGTTTGCGGATCATGATGTTCCCTCCTGGTTTGGTCCGTATTCCCGGCTCAACGGATCGGGGGCCAAGAGGTTCCCTTTAATCAGAGCGCGCGCCCGATCAACCGCTCATATTCCTGAATCGCAAAGCGGTCGGTCATGCCCGCCACATAGTCGAGCACCACCCGCGCCAACGCCTGTTTCGCCTCGGGACGGGTGCGATCTCCGCCCTCTTGGCGTGCCAGCGCGACCTCTTCCAGCCATTCCTCGGGCAGCAATTCGGGCCGCTCCATGAACAGCGGAAACAGCGCGTTTATCATCGCAGTGACGCGTCTGCGTTCGACCACCACGGTGGGCGCGCGATACATGCGCTCGAACAAGAAACCCTTGATCGCCTTGAGATTTTGATAAAGCGGCTTGGAAAAGCGAATGATCGGCCCGTCCATGTGGCGGATGTCATCGGCACTTTCCGGCCCCAGCGAGGTCAGCCGGTTTTGCGCCACCGCGATTACGTCCTCGACCATTACGCCAAAGACCCGGCGCAGCGCCTCGTGCTGGCGGCGCGTGCGGTCAAGATCAGGGTAAAGTGCATCGACCTGCTCAAAACACTCGCCAATCACGGGCAAGGTACACAGATCATCTTCGTCAAACAGCCCGGCACGCAGCCCGTCATGCAAATCGTGATGATTATAGGCCACGTCATCGGCCACGGCCGCCACCTGCGCCTCTGCGCTGGCATTGGTTTCCAGCTCCAGATCCCACTGCGCATCCACCTCGGCCAAAGCATAGGGCAGATCGGCGCGCGAGGGGTAAGAATGCGAGCCGCCCTTATCCGAGATCGCCGGTCCGTTATGCTTGGCGATGCCCTCAAGCGTCTCCCATGTCAGGTTCAGCCCGTCGAAATCGGCGTAATGTTTTTCCAGCTTGGTCACGATGCGCAATGCCTGCGCGTTATGGTCAAACCCGCCATAGGGGGCCATCAATTCTGCAAGCGCATCCTCGCCCGTATGGCCGAACGGCGGATGACCCAGATCATGCGCCAGCGCCACCGCCTCGGCCAGATCGGTGTTAAGCCCCAGCACCCCGGCAATGGTGCGCGCCACCTGCGCCACCTCGATCGTGTGGGTCAGACGGGTGCGGTAGTAATCGCCCTCATGTTCGACAAAGACCTGTGTCTTGTGCTTAAGGCGGCGAAAGGCCGAGGAATGGATGATCCGGTCGCGGTCGCGCTGAAACGGCGAACGAAAAGTCGAGATACGTTCATCGTGCAGTCGCCCACGGGAATCCTCGGGCTGGCAGGCATAGGGTTTAAGCACAGCGATCCTCGTCTTGTCGCGTGGCGTTTGTCCTCCTATATCTTGAATGACAGCAAAATACAGGCCCCTCGCGGGCCAAGCGGAGGTTATCCGATGCAACTGCCCCCCAAAGTCACCCCGCGCGCCTTTGCCCGGCTGGCCGAGATCAATGCAAGCCACACGGCGCCCCAAGCCCTGCGTGTGGCGGTCGAGGGCGGCGGATGCTCGGGATTTCAGTATGACATCAAACTTGAACCCGCTGCGGCCGCCGATGATATCGTGCTGGAAGGGGCGGGACAAAAGGTGCTGATCGACCCGGTTTCGCTGCCGTTTCTGGAAAACGCCGTGATTGATTTCACCGAAGAGTTGATAGGCGCGCGTTTCGTGGTGGAAAACCCCAATGCCAGCAGTTCCTGCGGCTGCGGAATATCCTTCTCGATGTGAGCCGCGCGCCGCGCCCTTTCATCTAGCCCTAAATACTCCCGCCGGAGGCGTCTGGCCTATCCTGCCCGCTCAGCGGGGATTGGCGGGGTGACTCAACATCTCGGTCAGGCGATCTATCTTCTGATGTAATTCGAGAATTTCGATCTCGGCCTTGAGGTTCACCTGATAATCGCTGATCGCGGCGATACGGTCTTTCTCGGATTGGCGGTTTTGCGACATCATGATGATGGGGGCCTGAATTGCGGCCAGCATCGACAAGATGAGATTGAGAAACACGAACGGATAGGGGTCAAAGCGCACGGGCCGCATCAACAAGAACCCGTTGAGCAAGACCCAGACCCCCAGAACCGCCCCGAAGATCAGGATAAAGGTCCAGGACCCGCCAAACTGCGCGACCCGATCCGCCAGCCTTTGGCCGAAGGTTGCATCCCCCGCGCCTTGCCCGCTTGGCATGGTCATGCGCGTCAGCGAAATCTGCTCGATGACGCGCTGTTCGGCGGGTTGCAGTTCGGAATATTTGCGCCCGAGCAACGCGCGCGACAGTAAGTTGCTGTGTCTTTTCATTCTTCCCCCCAACCGCATGCTTGCGCGCTGCTACGTCATCAAAAGCCTTGCACAGCCTTGGCGGTCAAGTCTGTTCTGAGCGCGCGTTAGCGGGGCGCGCGGTTTCGTCCCAAGTCAAGTCGCGGTAATCGAACCCCTGCTCGAGTGTCGGTTTGACCACCCTGAAATAGGGAGACAGGTCGAATTCGCGTGGGGTGAACAGCGAATAATGCCGGATATGTAGAATCTCGCGCAGGGCCGTCGCGTCGCCCACCATTTCGATATCGGGCAGGATTGGATAATGCACTGAATGAAAGGCCTCTGCGATCAGGGTCGAGCAAATCGCACGGGTCGGATCGCCCGATCCCAGCGCAAGCAAGCGGCGGCGAAACCGATGCGGCACAGGCGGGTGGGGCATCAGGTAGCGCGCCAGATCCACCACGTGTTTGAGGTCATAGCGCCGCCCCACCGCGCGCTGCATGTAATCGATCACCGCTTCCATCTGGTCATAGGGCAGCCCGACGGGGCGACAAATCCGGGTGTTGAGATGGGCGTATTCGGACAGGCCCGTGATTTGCACGCCATGTTCCAGATCGGCCTCGATCAGCTCTCCGCCCGCAGGGCCGCCAGTGTAAAACGCGGCATGTGACCAGGTCGAATGGGTAAGATATTTGATCGCCGCTGAAATCCGCCGGTCGCCTTCAACCAGCAGCACATCGCAGGGACGCAGGCTTTCGCGCAATGTGGGCGTGGGTACGGCGGCGAAGGTTTGATAAAACCGCGTGCGCCCCTGCAAAAACCGGGCGATTTTGCGCCCTATGATGTCGTTGAGACTGTTCATTTTGGCGTCCTCCTACGCCGCGTCTTATAATGAGGTAGGCTGTGGTGGGCGTTGCACCAGCGCCGCGCAGCTCTGCGCCGGAAAAGTTGATGCGTGCGGGCAGGGGGGAACTCTCGCAGGGGTGATCGCGCGCGCCCCGCATCGCATATTCGCAAGCACGCCCGTTTGTGGATCAGGCTGAGTGCGTATTCCGCCAGCATGTCCCGGAGGGGCTGCCATGCTCCATGTCTTTCCGCGTTACTGCGATGATCAACGCGCTGTTTTCCGCTGTTCATGGAGCGGCCCGAACTGCTGCCCGAGGAATGGCTGGAAGAGGGCGCACCGGCACGCTGTTTGCCTATGAGCAAGACGGGATCGCGCCCGATACTGTGACCATCGTCATGGGCTGGGGGCGGGCTATCAGCCGATTGGGGACACGCTTTGCACCACCCTCATATCGGCGATATTCGCGGGCTTGAGATCGTTGCTGATCGCACCACCAAAGCGCCCTTTGACCCGGCGCGCGGCGTGCATAAGCAGATCAGGGCGGCGGCGTTCGAGGCGGGGCTAATCTGCTATCCGATGGGGGCACGATTGATGGCCAGCAAGGCGATCACGTCCTGTTCGCCTCGCACTTTACCCTCAGTGTGGACCAGATTGGCGAGTTGATCGACAAGCTGGGCGTGGCGATCCGGGCGATGATGCGGTGCAAGATATTTTTTACAGCCGCGAGGATGGTGCGGCCTTGGCGCAGCTCCTGCCAGAGCGGCTGCTGCATAACCCTGATCTGCAGTTGATCTTCGTGCTGGGCCGAGATGTCGAGGGGCAGGTCTCGCAGCCTGAGATGCTGCTGCCTTTTCGAGAATGGATGGCGGGCGCGCGGTTTCGGTCCGACTGGGCGCTCTGTGCTTTTGGGGCGGGCGAAACGGCCTGTTTGCAAGTGTCATTGCAAGCGGATGGCAAGGCGCGGGTGGGGGTCGAAAATTTGCTGCTGATGGCGGATGGCAGCCTTGCCCCCGACAATAACGCCCGCGTGGCCCAGATCGCGGCGCTTTAATCTAGCGCTGCATGCCCGCAAGCCGGGCAATCGGCCAGATCAGAGCGCCCTTGATCGGGCAGATCGCGCATGATTTGGCGCAACGCACTGCGCAGCCCCTCTTCGAACACCGGATGATAGAACGGCATGCCCAACAGGTCGTGCACATCCATCTCCTTATGCAGCGCCAGCGCCAGCAAATGGGCGATATGTTCGCCCTCGGGCAGGGCCAGTTCTGCCCCCAACAGCTTGCCGCTGTCCTTGGCGGCATAGATGCGGATCATCCCATGCGCCTTTTCGGCCATCCGGGCGCGGGGGTGCCGGCGGAAATCCTGCGCGCCAATAAGATACGCGCCGGGCGTCAAATCGCCAAAGCCCTTCCCGATGCGCGCGGCATTGGGGCTGGAAAACGTCACCGCAAGCGGCACGCGACGGCAATAGGCATGCGGAGTCGCGGCCAAGGCATTGCGCCCCGCGATAAAGCCCTCATCAGCGGCCTCGTGCAGCAACGCGCGCGCGCCATTGGCATCGCCCGCCAGAAACACCGGCAGATCGCCGATTTGCAGCGTGTTCGCATCGACCTGCGGCATCCCGCGATCGTTCAGCGCGACGCCCAAGCTCTCAAGGCCGAGCCCGGCGATATTGGGTTTGCGTCCCATCGCAGCGAGGATTGCATCGGCCTCAAACGTGCCGCCTGCGCCAGTGACGCGCAGCGTGCTGCCCTGGTCTTCGATGTCGGCGGGCGCGCCCAGATACAGGTGCAGATCGCGTGAAACCTGAGCATGCAGGGCAGCGGCGACCTCGGGGTCGCTGACGCCAGCGAGCGTTTCAAGCGCATCAAAGCCTGCCACTTCGACGCCCAACCGCGCCATGGCCTGCGCCAGTTCGACCCCGATCGCGCCCATGCCGATTACCGCGATGCGCCGGGGCAGATCGGGCAGTTCGAACAACGTGTCGGTGGTCAGAATGCGGTTGCCAAATGTCTCCCAAGGTTTGGGCAAAACGGGCGAGGAGCCAGTGGCAAGGATGATCGCGTCTGCGGTGCGCTCGCCCAAGCCCTCGATCATGACGCGGTTTGGGGCCATGATTTCCGCCCGGGCCGAGATTGCCCGTTCTCCCAAATCTTTGGGTACGGACCGTGGCGAGGCGACAAAGTCATCGCGCAGTCTGCGCACCCGGGCTAGAATTGTAGGAATGTCGGCGCGCAACGCTTCTGCTCCGCTGATGCCGAATTCGGAGAAATCGTTGCGCCGATGAAAGGCGTTGGCGGCCTCGATCAGCGCCTTGGAGGGCATGCAGCCGCGCGCCGCACAGGTCGTGCCCCAGTCGCCCGCGTTGACGATCAGGAAATCGTCGGTCTCGCGGCGCACCTCGCGCAGAGCCGACAGCCCCGCCGAACCTGAGCCGATAATGATGACGCGGTTGTGCTGGGCCATGATGCCTCCGGATTGGGTGATTGCCAGACCTAACCCCCTAGCGCGGGTTTCGTTCCGTCTGCGGCTGTGGTTCGGGTTGGGGCGGATCGGCGACGCGCAACCGCCGCATGGCAAGGATCTGGCGCAGGGCATGTTGGGGTGGGATGGTGCGGAAAATGTCGCGCATCATCTTGGCATCCGCCGTAAGACCTTGGCGCCAATTGCCCAGTTTCGCGTGTTTCATCGGACTGTCGACGCCGGGCCAGGGGACCACGGCGATGCGCGTAGATCGCGCGATCCAAAGCCGGTTCATGAACACTTCCAGCCCGAACCGCGGCAGCGCATTCAATTGATCAAGTTGACTGGCCAAAGCGGCGCGCTCCAGCACCCGCTCGCCCGAGATGTAATCGAGCCCGATCAGCCGCCAGATGCGCGGTGCATTGCGGCGCAGGCTGATCGAGACGTCCGCCTCCCCACGCGCCACAGGGGCGATCAGCGCCCCCAGATCGGCAGGCGATAGCCCCAACAGGTCGCTGTCAAGCAATAGCAGATGGCTGCCCGAACTGGCTGCGATCCCGGCGGCCACGGCTGCCGTCTTACCGCCGTTTTGCGGCTGGCGGATCACCTGCAAATGAGGATGCGCGCCTTGGTGGTCTTGTGCGATGCGCGCGGTGTCATCGCTTGACCCATCATCCACCACGATCACCTGCGCGATCTGGGGATGCCCCAGCACGGTCTTTAGAACGGCACCGATCCGGGGGGCCTCGTTATAGGCGGGGATGATACAGCTGATCTGGATCATGCGTGGGGCTTCTTTCTCCTGAAATACCAGATAGTTACACCAAGCAGGATCGCCCCGAGCGCGACCAGGGATGCGCGCGTGATCCAGCTGTCGATGCTGCCGTAATAGGCACCAAGTTGGTATCCCAAAGCCACGAATAACAGCGATTTCGGGATTGTCGCGATCAGGTTCGTGGCCGCGAAAACCCAGATATTCATCCGCCCGACGCCTGCGGCCACCAGCACCGGCCCGCCCGCAGAGTGGGTCCATTTGCCAAACAGCAAGGTGCGCACGCCCTTGTCGCGAAAGTGCTGCCCGTTGCGTTCCAGCCGCTCGGAATTGAGCCCCAGTTTGTCGCGCCAGCGGGCGGGCAGGCGGTGCAGGCCCCATCGCCCCAGCGCATACAGCCCCATATCGCCCACCAGATCGGCCAGAATGACGACGGCCGACACACTCCAGACCGAGAACAAATGCTGACTGGCCAGCCAAGCTGCGATCACCGTCACGATCGGCCCTTCGAGCACCGCGACCGGGGCGATCACCGCCAGCCCGTGCTTGGCCATCAAAACGGTCAGCGTCTCCAGTCCGATCATGATTTATGCGCCCGTGGAGGTTTCGTGATGTGACATCTCATTGCCCCGCCACGTGAAGCGGCGGTCTTTCCAGGTGGCGAGCCAGAGCGCGGGCAACATCGCGTCGCGGATCATCCACGCCGCCAGATCGCGCCAGCTTGCCGACCAGCCGGCAGCCCGCGACAGCGCCCATTCCACGCCATACCACAGGAAAAACAGGCCGGGCAATGCCAGCGCGGGCCATATCCCGGTTGCAACCAGCGCGATGACGGCGGCAAAGGGCAGAACAGGACCTTGCGCGATTTCGGCTGCGAAGATGAAGACGAACCCGTCGCGGCGCACTTTCGACCAACGTAGTTGACGCTCCCACACCGCGCGGGGCGCGCGCGTCCCGATCGGTTGCGCAAAGAGATGGCGGGCCAGGCGCACCTGCAGCCCTTGATCGCGCACCAGTTTGGTTGCGGCGACATCCTCGGCCATGTTGCGCCCCAAAGCGCCAAACCCGCCACCTTTCATCAAGATGTCGCGGTTCCAGAACAAGGTCTTGCCCTGCGCAAAGCCAAAGCCCAGCATATCGGCAGCCAATTGCCAGCGCGCTTGATTGGTGTTGAGAAATGCAGCCTCGATGGCGCCCCAAAGATTGCTGGCGCGAGTGCCCACGGGGGGCGCGGATACCAGCCCGGTGCCCGGACGCCACTCTGCCAATAGGCGTTGCAGATAATCTTGCGGAAGCAATAGGTTGCTATCGGTCATCGCCAGCCATTGCGCATCGGTCGCGGCCAAGCCTTTGTGCAAGTTGTTCAGCTTGGGATTGCCCGATACCGCATCAAGACCCGTCAGAAGCTGCGCTTTGACATGGGGGTTTTGCGCCATCAACTCGGCCACCAGATCGCAGGCCGGATCGGCTTTGGAGGGGGCACAGAAGATCACCTCGTAATCGGGGTAATCGAGATTGAAGGACGAGCCCAGCGTTTCGCGATCAAAGGGATCGACACCGCAAACCGGGCGCAGCAGCGCGATCTTGGGCAGTTGGGTCGGGGTCGGGCGGGCAGGGCGCAGGCTGCGCAAAGCTGCCATCGCAGAGGTGATGAGATGGATCGCGACGGTAAGCGCCACAAAACCGATTAGGATGAGGCCAAGAATACTCATACACGTACCTTCGCCAAGGCCGGTTTCTCGGCGTTCAGAATGGGCTGGGCATGGCGTTCGGCGCGCCATTCCAGCAGTTGCAGCGCGCCAGAGTGATCTTCGCACAAGGCGGTCAGGCTGTCGACCCAATCGCCGCAATTGGCATAGGTCAGCCCGCCCAGATCGCGCAGCGCGGGTTTGTGCGAATGGCCGCAAATGATGCCATGGGTATCGGCGCGCTGGGCAAGCGTGGTGAGGCGGCGCTCGTAGCGCTCGCCGCGCCTCAACAGGCGGTTGACGCCCGCAATCGCCAGTTCGATTACGCTATGCTCTGTCTCCGAACGTCCCATCCGGCGGCGCAACCACGCATCAAGCCCGCGAAACAGCGCATCCATGCGACTGCCAAAGCGCGTCATCGCATGCCAGCGCAGAAACCGCACATCGCATTGATCGCCATGAATGACCAAATAGCGCTGCCCGTCTGCGCCGTGATGCACGATCCGTTCGGCCAGTTCGAAATTGAGAAAACTCATGCCGGGGCCGCGCATCGAGGCGTCGTGATTGCCCGGCAGATACACCACCCGCGTGCCGCGTGCCGCGCGCAGTTCCAGCTCGTGCATGATTTCGGTCTGCGCCCCCGTCCATTGCACTTTACCGCCGTGCCACAGATCAAGAATGTCCCCCACCAGATAGATCGTCTCGGCGTCGGTTGCGCGCAGGAAGTCAAGGATCGGACCGGGTCGACAGCCCCGTGAGCCAAGGTGGAAATCCGACAAGAACAGCGTGCGATACTGTGTGCGGTGGCGACTGGGTTTGGCTGGGACGCTGGGGACGGTCATCTTGCGGCTCCGAGTTGGCAACAGGGGCTTGAAAAACTGACCCGTTCGCCCGCCGAGATGACGTAGGCGCATATCCGTGATCTGAGACCCGTGTTCACCCTGCCGGGGTGGGGCAGGCATGGGGGCGCAAAAATGGCGGTCGAACTGGGCATGGCACTCGCAATTACATTGACACACCCCGGATGACGGCAAAGCGTAACGGCGGGATGACAGATTTATTCAACTGTTATGACAGGTGGGGTTCACGCCCCTGCGATCAAGCAAAAGCGTGTTCGCAAGGGCGCAACTTCCGGTGAGCATTCTGTAACTTGTCATTGGCGGGGCGTGCGGGACATAGTGAATGTGGCTTTGAAAAAGGATTGCAGGTGATCATGGCGGGATATCTGACGACACATGTTCTTGATACGGCGCGTGGCTGTCCGGCCGCGGGGTTGCGCATTGTTCTGTTTCGCCTTTCTGGCGATGCGCGCGCGCAGATCACCGAGATGACCTCCAATGCCGATGGCCGCACCGACAGTCCGATCTTTCCCGCTGAAGACTTTGAAACTGGCAGCTATGAGTTGGTCTTTCACGCCGGGGACTATCTGCGCGCAAGCGGGCAGGCAAGCGCAGAGCCGCTGTTTCTCGATCAGGTGCCGATCCGCTTTGGCATGGCCGATCCGCAGGCGCATTACCATGTGCCCCTGCTGTTGTCGCCCTATGGCTATTCGACCTATCGCGGCAGCTAAACGCGCCCTGTTTGTGGGCAAAGGCGCAATTTTCGCGCGTTGACGCGGCGGGTTGGCTTGCGCTTTGGGCGGGCTTGGGGAAACTCTGGCGCAAATGAGGGACGCATGATGGATTACACGTTTTGGATGGAATGGGTGCAATTTGCGGTGCGCTGGCTGCATGTGATCACCGCGATCGCGTGGATCGGCTCGTCGTTTTATTTCATCGCGCTTGATCTCGGGCTGACGCCGGAACCCGGTGCGCCCAAAGGCGTGACCGGGGCCGCGTGGCAGGTGCATGGCGGCGGGTTTTACCACATCCAGAAATACATGGTCGCGCCGGAACAGATGCCAAGCCGCCTGACATGGTTCAAATGGGAGAGCTACGGCACCTGGTTGTCAGGCTTTGCGATGTTGATCCTGCTGTATTGGATGCAGGCGCAGTTTTTCCTGATTGACCCGCGCGTGATGGACTTGAGCGTTTGGCAGGCGGTGGCGATTTCGGCGGGCTCGTTGCTGTTTGGCTGGATCGCTTATGACCTGATCTGCAAGTCGCGCTTTGGCGAGGATAACACCCGCCTGATGCTGGGGCTGTATGTGATTTTGGTGGCGATGGCTTGGGGCTATACGCAGGTGTTTTCGGGCCGCGCGGCCTTGCTGCATCTCGGCGCGTTCACCGCCACGATCATGACCGCAAATGTGTTTTTGATCATTATGCCGAACCAGCGCATCGTGGTGGCCGATCTTAAGGCGGGGCGGGCCCCCGACCCGAAATATGGCAAGATCGCCAAGCAGCGCTCGACCCATAACAACTACCTCACCCTGCCGGTGATCTTTCTGATGCTGTCGAACCACTACCCTCTGGCATTTGCGAGCCAATACAACTGGTTGATCGCTTCGTTGATCTTCTTGATGGGGGTGACGATCCGTCATTTCTTCAACACGCATCACGCCCATAAGGGCAGTCCGTGGTGGACCTGGGGCGTGACGGCGGTGATCTTTGGGCTGATCATCTGGCTGTCCTCGATCCCCAAGCCGGATGCGGGCAGTGACGATGATGGCATGGCGATGCTGACCCCGGCCGAGGCGCGCTTTGCCGCGGCACCCGGCTTTGAGGATGTCAGCGATATCGTGATGGGGCGCTGTTCGATGTGTCACGCTACCGATCCGGGTTTCGACGGCATCGGGCGCGCGCCCAAAGGCATTCATCTTGAAACCCCGCGCGAAGTGGCCGCCGCCGCGCGTGAGATTTACCTGCAAGCCGGGCTAAGCGATGCGATGCCCCCCGGCAATCTGAGTTTCATGGAACCCCAGGAACGTGCCGCGATCCGCAAATGGTATCGCGCCGGCGAAGGGTATGTGCAGGCGGCGCAGGCGGATGGCGGGGCTGCGCCAAAATCCACCCCAAGCGATTCGTAATGGCGGCTGCGGCGCGTTTTGGCGCGGGCGCGATTGCCCAAAGGCCTGCGCGGACGCGTTGCGCGCGATGATGTAAGCCAAGAATTTGACCGTAAGGATGTGTTTGCGGGGCAGGTCTTTGCATCAGATTAACTGCGCTGGACAAAAAAGGAATCTTTGCGCGCCCTTGCAGCGCTTTGTCCGCGTCACTAAGACTTCTGTAAAGAACTGACGCTATGGATTTTCCAAAGACACGCAGGAAGGGCATCTCGATGAAAGACCCCCAAGATTTCTACATGAATACGCTGGTGCCTATGGTGGTCGAGCAGACGTCGCGCGGTGAACGTGCCTATGACATCTTCTCGCGCCTCCTCAAAGAGCGCATCATTTTTCTTTCGGGCCCGGTGCATGACGGCATGTCGACGCTGATCTGCGCCCAGCTTTTGTTCCTTGAGGCGGAAAACCCGAACAAGGAAATTGCTATGTATATCAACAGCCCCGGTGGCGTCGTCACCTCGGGCCTGTCGATCTATGACACGATGCAATATATCAAACCCAAGATTTCGACGCTGGTGATCGGGCAGGCGGCCTCGATGGGTTCGCTTCTGCTGACGGCGGGCGAAAAGGGCATGCGGTTCTCGCTGCCCAACAGCCGCGTGATGGTCCACCAGCCCTCGGGCGGGTATCAGGGTCAGGCGACCGACATCATGATTCACGCGCGTGAGACCGAAAAGCTCAAGCGGCGGTTGAACGAAATCTATGTCAAACATACGGGCAATGATTACGAAACTGTCGAAGCGGCGTTGGAACGGGATAATTTCATGTCGGCCGAAGACGCCAAATCCTGGGGTCTGATTGACCAGATTCTGGAAAATCGCGTCACGAGCGAAGGTGAAAAGTGATTGCGGGGCTTAACTGATCCGCGAATTTGACATTGAGGTGGCGGGTGGGCTGTCCTAGTCTGGTGGGACAGGCCCCCGAAACAGCCCGGATCGGCCGGGCAGCGTAGAGGTTATAGATGGCGAACTCGAACGGATCAGACAGCAAGAACACGCTCTATTGCTCGTTTTGTGGCAAGAGCCAGCATGAGGTCCGCAAGCTGATCGCGGGCCCGACGGTGTTCATCTGCGATGAATGCGTCGAGCTGTGCATGGATATCATACGCGAGGAAACGAAATCGGCGGGGCTGAAATCCACCGATGGCGTGCCCACGCCGCGCGATATCTGCAAGGTTCTGGATGATTATGTGATCGGGCAGATGCACGCCAAGCGCGTGCTCTCGGTTGCGGTGCATAACCATTACAAACGACTCAATCACGGCACAAAAACCGATATTGAGCTGGCGAAATCCAACATCTTGCTGATCGGCCCGACAGGGTGCGGTAAGACGCTGTTGGCCCAAACGCTGGCGCGCATTCTGGATGTGCCCTTTACGATGGCCGATGCGACGACGCTGACAGAGGCGGGCTATGTCGGGGAAGATGTGGAAAACATCATCCTCAAGCTGCTGCAATCGAGCGAATATAACGTCGAGCGGGCGCAGCGCGGCATCGTCTATATCGACGAGGTCGACAAGATCACGCGCAAGTCCGACAACCCCTCCATCACCCGCGACGTTTCGGGCGAAGGGGTGCAGCAGGCCTTGCTCAAGATCATGGAAGGCACGGTCGCCTCGGTGCCTCCGCAAGGCGGGCGCAAGCATCCCCAGCAGGAATTCCTGCAAGTGGACACGACCAATATCCTGTTCATCTGCGGTGGCGCGTTTGCCGGTCTCGACCGGATCATCGCACAGCGCGGCAAGGGCTCGGCAATGGGCTTTGGCGCGGATGTGAAGGAAAAAGACAGCCGCGGTGTGGGCGAGATCTTTATGGATCTCGAACCCGAAGATCTGCTGAAATTCGGCCTGATCCCGGAATTCGTTGGCCGGCTGCCAGTGATTGCAACGCTGACCGATCTGGATGCCGAGGCGCTGGTGACGATTTTGACCGAGCCGAAGAACGCTTTGGTCAAGCAATATCAACGCCTGTTCGACATTGAAGGTGTGAAGCTGACCTTCACCGATGATTCGTTGGTCGCGATTTCCAAACGCGCGATCGAGCGGAAAACCGGGGCGCGTGGTCTGCGTTCGATCATGGAAGATATCTTGCTTGATACGATGTTCGAACTGCCCGGCCTTGATGATGTCGAAGAGGTGGTGGTCAACGAAGAGGCGGTCACCCAAGCCGATGCCAAGCCGTTGCTGATCTACGCTGAAAGCAAAAAAGAGGGTAAGTCAGCCAGCTGACACCGTCAAAGGATAGAATTTGCAAGGGCGGGCTTCGGCTCGCCTTTGGTTTTTGCGCCCGGCGCTACTGGACCTTGGCGCGCCAAAGGATATAACGGTCAGGACGGATCACGGAGGGTGTCCTATGAATTTCCTGCTTCGACTTCTCACCTGGTGGAACGGTCAGACGTTTGGCACGCAGTTGTTCACGGCGCGCAAAGGCGTGAAGGTCGGCGAGGATGAGCAGGGCAACATCTATTATCACTCGCGCGACGATAAGAAACGCTGGGTGATTTATAACGGTGTGATTGAGGCGAGCCGTATCCCGCCGGATTGGCATGGCTGGATGCATTTCACCTATGATGAACCGCCAACCGTGCAGCCTTTTGCCCATAAGCCGTGGGAAAAGCCGCATCAGGAAAACCACACGGGAACCTCTGCCGCCTATGTGCCTCCCGGCTCGATCCGGTTGGCGCAACCGGTGGAGCGGCGCGACTACGAGGCGTGGCAACCCAAATAATCGCAAGGGGCAGCAATGGCTGAGAACCGCACCGAGATCGTGACCGGGGCCGCTGTGCTGGTCGTGGCGCTGGGCTTTCTGGTCTGGGCCGGCCGGGGAATCGGGCTTGGCCCCGAGGGCGGTAGCTATCCGCTGCATGCCTCTTTCCGCTCAATCGGGGGCGTGATTGCGGGCACCGATGTGCGGCTCGCGGGGGTGAAAGTGGGCACGGTGACCAATGTGGCGCTAAACCCAAAGACCTTTTTCGCCGACACCACGATTGCACTGAAAGACACGGTAAAACTGCCCGAGGATACGGTGATTGCGGTGACGCAAGACGGGCTGATGGGGAGCAATTACATCGAGTTGATCCCCGGCGGCGCGATGGATGACCTCAAGCCAGGTGATGAGATTTTGGATACGCAAAGTGCCGTCTCGGTGCTCAATCTGATGCTGAAATTCGCCGGCGGCACTGCGCCGGAGGGGGCGCAATGATGCGCGCGATGATCATAGCATTGATGTTGCTGCCCAGCCTGGCGGGGGCGCAAGAATTGCTGCCTAACGCGACTCCCGATGACCAAATTCCGCAGGCTGAACCGGCGCGTGGCTTGGGAGATGGCACCGGCGCGATGCTGCGCGGGCTTGATAAAGTGGCGGGCACCACCTCGAATATCGAGATGAAGACCGGGCAGACGGTAAAATTCGGGTTTATTTCCATTACCTTGCGGGAATGTCGCTATCCGATTGATGACCCGTCCTCGGATGCCTATGCGTTATTGACGATCACCGAACCGGCTAAGCCAAAGCCTGACTTTTCGGGCTGGATGATCGCCTCAAGCCCGGCGCTCTCGGCGCTGGATCATCCGCGCTATGACGTCTGGGTGGTGCGCTGCACAAGCAACTGAGGCGTCGGCGTTTCCGGCGCGTTGAAATCGGCGCTCTGATATAGTGCCTTGGCAAGTCGCGCGCGATAGTCCTCGCGGGGCACCTCGATTCCGCCAAGGCTGGCCAGATGCGGTGTGATATATTGCGTGTCAAATAGCGAGAACCCCGCCTCGCGCAGCCGATCCACCAAAAAGGCGATTGCAATTTTCGACCCGCTACGACGCGCCGAAAACATGCTTTCCCCAAAAAATGCCCCGCCAAGCGTGATACCGAAAATACCACCGACCAGAGTGGCGCCATTCCAGACCTCAAGCGAATGGGCAAAGCCTGCCGCATGCAGCTCATCATAGAGCGCGAAAAGCGGCCCGTTGATCCACGTCTCACTGCGATCCGCACAGCCCTCGACCACGGCCCGAAACGCGCGGTTTGTTGAAATAGTGAAATCCGCGCGCCGAATTTCTTTCGCTAGCGAGTGCGAAATGTGGAAATTCTCCAAGGGAATGATTCCTCTCAGCGCGGGATCGAACCAATGAAGCTGCGTGGAGTCGCGGCTTTCGGCCATTGGAAAGATGCCCTGCGCGTAGCCTGACAGCAAAATTTGCGCGCTCAATCTGTCCGTCATTTTCTTGCCCGGTTTTCCCGTTACGCCTAGGGTCGCCCCAAGATGAACCAGAGCGAGGCCGAGCGCAAATATGGGTTTCTATGATTTCCTGCCCGAGATCGGGCGGTATGCGGATGATCCGGGCACGGTGGACCGGATGAACCTGCGCCACAAGATGATCATCAAGCCGCTGGAGGATCAGATTTCGGGCAAACGGGTGCTGGATTTGGCGGCGCATGACGGGCGTTGGGCCTATGCGTTTGCGGCGGCTGGTGCGCGTGAGGTGGTGGGAATCGAGGGGCGTCAGGAACTGATCGACCGTTTTGAGGAATTCCCCCGTGCGCATCTGCGCGAGAAGGTGCGGCTGATTTGCGATGATATTTACGACGGCATGCAAAAGCTGATCGACGCTGGGGAACGCTTTGATGTTGTTGGGGTTTTGGGCATCCTCTATCACGTCATGGATCATTTTCGACTGTTCCAACTGGTGCGCAAACTGGGCCCGGAACTGGTGATCGTGGATAGCGAATTTGCGCAGCGCCCCGGTCAGGTGATCATGCTGGTGCGCGAGCGCACGGATAACGAGTTGAACTCCATCCCCCAGATCGAAGGGCAGGAAAAGGCGTTGATCGGCATTCCGTCCTTTCCGGCGATGGAGGCGATGGCGGATGTGCTGGATTACGATTGCCACTGGATTGACTGGAACGAGATCGGGCCGGGCAAGCGCAAATTTATCGGCGACTATTATCGCGCTGCCGATCAGGCTAAGCGACGCGGCACTTGCTTGTTGATTCCGAAATAGAAAAACGCCCCCGGATCGGGGGCGTTTTCAAGTTATCTCGCGAAGCTCAAAGGTTCTTCTCAAGCCATTTTTCGAGCCAGTGGATCGAGTAATTCCCGGCTTGGATATCGGGCTCGGCCAGCAGCGCGTTGAACAGCGGCACGGTCGTATCCACACCATCCACGATCAACTCTCCCAGCGCGCGGTTGAGACGTTGAAGCGCCTCGTGGCGGTCGCGCCCATGTACGATCAACTTGCCGATCAGGCTGTCGTAATAGGGCGGGATTGTGTAGCCGTCATAGAGCGCGCTATCCATCCGCACGCCAAGGCCACCGGGTGCATGATAATGGGTGATCTTGCCGGGGCAGGGCGAGAAATTCGGCAGCTTTTCGGCGTTGATGCGCACCTCAATGGCGTGGCCGCGAATCGAGAGCTTGTCTTGCTCGAATTCCATTGGTTCACCGGCAGCAACCTTGATCTGCTGGCGCACTAGATCGACGCCAAAGATCGCCTCGGTGACAGGGTGTTCGACCTGCAAGCGCGTGTTCATTTCGATGAAATAGAACTCGCCGTCTTCATAAAGAAACTCGATCGTGCCTGCACCGGAATAGCCCATTTTGCCAATCGCATCGGCACAAATGCCACCGATTCGGGCGCGCTCTTCGGGGGTGATGGAGGGGCCGGGGGCCTCTTCGAACACTTTCTGGTGGCGCCGTTGCAGCGAGCAATCGCGCTCACCCAGATGGACGCCGCGATCCTTGCCATCGCCAAACACCTGCACCTCGATATGGCGCGGACGCTGGAGATATTTCTCCATATAGACTTCGTCATTGCCAAAGGCCGATTTCGCCTCGGCGCGCGCGGTGCGAAACGCGCTTTCCAATGCGGCTTCGTCCTGGGCGACCTTCATGCCGCGCCCGCCACCGCCAGCCGTTGCCTTGATGATCACCGGATAGCCCATCGCGGCGGCTTCTTTCTTCGCCGACTCGACATCGGGAACGCCGCCGGCAGAGCCCGGAACCACTGGAATGCCAAGGGCTTTGGCGGTCTCTTTGGCGGTGATCTTGTCGCCCATGATGCGGATATGGGCGGCGGAGGGGCCGATGAAGGTAATGCCGTGATCTTCCAGAACCTGCACGAAGGCGGCATTTTCCGACAAGAACCCGTAGCCCGGATGAATCGCTTGCGCGCCGGTGATTTCACAGGCGGCAACGATAGCGGGCACCGAAAGATAGCTTTGCGCCGAGGGCGGCGGGCCGATGCATACAGATTCATCGGCCATGCGCACATGCATCGCGTCCGAATCGGCTGTGGAATGGACCGCGACAGAGGCGATCCCCATTTCGCGGCAGGCGCGGATGACGCGCAGCGCGATCTCGCCGCGATTGGCGATCAGGATCTTGTCGAACATATCCGCGCCCTCACTCGATGATCATCAGGGTCGTGCCGAATTCCACCGGTTGGCCATCATCCACGAGGATGCGTTTCACCGTGCCCGATCTCGGGGCCGGAATATGGTTCATCGTTTTCATCGCCTCGACGATCATCAGGGTCTGACCCTCTTTGACCTGATCGCCGGGTTTGACGAAGGCGGCGGTGCCGGGTTCGGGCGACATATAGGCCGTGCCAACCATCGGCGAGGCCACTGCACCGGGATGATCGGCGGGATCGTTGGTCACCGGGGCCGCGTCGCTTGGCGCGGGGGCTGCGGCAGCGGGCACAGCGGCGGGGGCGGCCATTTGGGCGGGCGCTTGCTGAACCACATTCACCTGCTTGGCCACGCGCACCTTAAGGCTGTCATCGGGGCCGTAATCGCGTGTCACCGACAATTCAGTCAGTTTGTTTGCGTTCAAAAGTTCGGCCAGGGCCTGAATGAAGGCGACGTCATTATCTCGGGTGTCTTTGGTCATGCGATCCTCAAGGGGTGCTTTCACGAATGGCCCGTTCTGTCGGGGCCTTAGCTTGTCGTAGGCGGTTATACGCGAGGTGTGGCGCGGTGAAAAGCCGCAACGGGTTGCGCGGGGGGAAGCAGTCGCGAAAACTTGAATGCCCGGAAAATGGGCAGGGCAAATATATCCTGCCCAATTTCCGGGCTCAGCGGTCAAAACCACCCGCTGCCGCGGCGCGGCATATTTTACCACTTGATAAAATTCTTAGCTGTGGCAGCGTAGGTACAGGGAAAATGACAAGGGAGCCCGCAAGTGTCACATAGCCAGCTCACCGAAGGGATCGTGCCAGGCCGGCTTGATCCTGAACGTTACTGTACAAATTTCGCCGATGTCGCGCCTCCGCTCGGTGCGCAAGAGGCGCGTATCGCGGCTGATCGGTGCTATTTCTGTCATGACGCGCCCTGCATGGAGGCCTGTCCGACCTCGATTGATGTGCCGCTCTTCATCCGACAGATCTCGACCGGCACGCCCGAGGCCGCAGCGCGCACGATCTTTGAGCAAAATATTCTGGGGGGCATGTGCGCGCGCGTTTGCCCGACCGAGACGCTGTGCGAAGGTGCCTGCGTGCGCATGGATTCTGAGGGCGAGCCGGTGGAGATCGGCGCGTTGCAGCGCTTTGCCACCGACACTTTGATGGCCAAGCAAGACCACCCGTTTACGCGCGCGCCCCGCACAGGCAAATCGGTTGCGGTGGTGGGCGCGGGGCCTGCGGGTCTGGCGGCCGCGCATCGTTTGGCGATGCTGGGCCATGAGGTCACACTTTATGATGCCCATGACAAGCCCGGTGGGCTGAACGAATACGGCATCGCCAGCTACAAGGCTCCGGGCGGGTTCGCGCAGGCCGAAGTGGCATGGCTTGTTCAGATTGGCGGCATCACCGCGGTCGAGAACTGGCAGCTGGACCGCAAGGGCGATGGCGATCTGGCCGATCTTTTGGCCGATCACGATGCGGTTTTCCTTGGCATGGGGCTGTCAGGCGTGAATGCGCTGCACCTTGAGGGCGAGGACAAAGACGGCATCCGCCCTGCGACGGATTTTATCGCCGAATTGCGTCAGGCTTCGGATCTTGCCAGCTTGCCGATTGGGCGCGATGTGGTGGTGATTGGCGGCGGTATGACGGCGGTTGATGCGGCGGTGCAATCGAAACTGCTGGGCGCGCTGAATGTCAGCCTTGTGTATCGTCGCTCGCGCGGGGAAATGCCCGCCAGCCTGCACGAGCAGGAACATGCGCTGACCCATGGCGTGACCATCATCGAGAACGCCGCCCCGATCGCCATTCATGGCAACGGCGCGGTGCGAGAGGTCGAATTTGCCTATACCCGCAAGGGGCCGGATGGGCTTGAGATGACGGACGCCACCTTCCGTTTGCCCGCCGATCAGGTGTTTAAGGCAATTGGCCAGACGTTGGGCGACACGCCCGCCAAGGTCGAGGTCGCGGGTGGCAAGATCAAGGTCGACGGGGTCGGGCGCACCTCGGTTGAGCGCGTCTGGGCAGGGGGCGATTGCACCCATGCGGGCGAGGATCTGACCGTCACGGCCGTGGCGCAAGGGCGCGACGCCGCGCAAGACATCCACCACGTTTTGATGGAGGGCTAAGAGATGGCCGATCTACGTTCCGAATTTATCGGTATCAAATCCCCCAACCCGTTCTGGCTGGCCTCGGCCCCGCCCACGGATAAAGAATACAACGTCCGGCGCGCCTTTGAGGCGGGCTGGGGTGGCGTCGTGTGGAAGACGCTCGGCTCCGAAGGGCCGCCCGTGGTCAACGTGAACGGCCCGCGCTACGGCGCGATTTACGGCGCAGATCGGCGGCTACTGGGGCTCAACAATATCGAGTTGATTACCGACCGCCCGCTTGAGGTGAACCTGCGCGAGATCAAATCTGTCAAGCGTGACTATCCTGACCGCGCGCTGATCGTGTCGCTGATGGTGCCCTGCGATGAGGATAGCTGGAAGGCGATCCTTGCGCGCGTCGAGGAGACCGAGGCCGATGGGGTTGAGCTCAATTTCGGTTGCCCGCACGGGATGGCTGAACGCGGCATGGGCTCGGCTGTCGGGCAGGTGCCCGAATATATCGAGATGGTCACGCGTTGGGTGAAACAGCATTCGCGCATGCCCTGTATCGTGAAACTGACGCCCAATATTTCCGACATTCGTGGCCCCGCGCGGGCGGCCAAGGCGGGGGGCGCGGATGCGGTCAGCCTGATCAACACGATCAACTCGATCACCTCGGTCGATCTGGATGATTTCGCGCCCGAGCCCACGATTGACGGCAAGGGCACGCATGGCGGCTATTGCGGGCCGGCGGTCAAGCCGATTGCGCTTAATATGGTGGCCGAGATCGCGCGCGATCGCGACACAGCGGGCTTGCCAATCTCGGGCATCGGTGGCGTCACGACATGGCGCGATGCGGCGGAATTCATGACGCTGGGGGCGGGCAATGTGCAGGTTTGCACGGCGGCGATGACCTATGGCTTCAAGGTCGTGCAAGAGATGATCTCGGGTCTGTCGGAATATATGGATCGCAAGGGGTTCACCAACACATCCGAGCTGGTGGGCCGGGCTGTGCCCAATGTGACGGATTGGCAATATCTTAACCTCAATTACGTCACCAAGGCCGAGATCGTTCAGGAAGACTGCATCAAATGCGGGCGCTGTTTCGCGGCGTGCGAGGATACCAGCCACCAAGCCATCGCGATGTCAGAAGATCGCGTCTTCACCGTCAAGGATGAGGAATGCGTGGCCTGTAACCTGTGCGTCGAGGTCTGCCCGGTCGAGTGCATCGAGATGAAGCAAATGGCCAAGGGCAGCGTTGATCCGCGCACCGGGGAAACGGTGGGCGATTACGCGAACTGGACGACGCATCCCAACAACCCTTCGGCCACCGCCGCCGAATAAGGGGTCACGCCCTCCCCAATAGCGGGGGGGCGTATTAGCGCGTCACATCCAGATAGGGCGTGCTGTCCTCGGGCACCTGAGGCCACGGCCTCTCCTGTATCTGGTGTGTCACGCCCGTATGAGGTGCGGTGTCTGGCGCATCGGCGGCTGATTTTGCGCCGACATCGCCTTGGGACACAGTATCATCCTTTTGTCCTGCATCTTGCGCCGCCGATGGCTCCGCGCGAGTGTCGCGCGCTTCAGCGGGCGCCTCTTGCGCCATTTGCGCCGCAGACTGCATGTCCGGTGCCGCCATGACCCGCGCCGCCGCCTCTTCAAGGGGCGACACATCAAAGGTGGGCATCGGCCCCGAGGGTGCGTTGGGGTCGGGCGGCGGTCCGACCGGCTCCGTTCCCGGCAGGGTCGTGGCATGCAGTGCCGTTGCAAGACCGCCGATCATACGCGCGGTTTGCGCATGATCCTGCGCAGTTTGCGTGTCTGTCCCGGCCCCCATGCCGCCATTCGTATTCGCGGATTTCGCCGCTGGTTCCACCGTACTGGCAGGCGCCTTCTTTGGTGTCGCCGGGCTAAATAGCGGCGACCAACCTGTTTGAGGCATCAGCCCCGATATCCGGTCCATCCCCATTTCCTCGCATAAACATCCCCACATGGTGAGTCTGCCCCCAAGAGGTTTCACAAAGGTAAAGACGCGGCAGCGGTTCAGACACAGGGTTAACGGCGCGAAGACACGAGGCGATCAGGGCGCCAACAAGCGCTCGAATAGCATGTCCAGAAACTGCCCCGCGCCCTCAAACGGGTCGGTCTCGGGGCCGAGAACCGCGCGCACCTGCACCTCGAAATCGGCGTAATGCTGCGTCAGCGCCCAGATCGAGAAAATCAGGTGATGGGGATCGACAGGCGCCAGCTGACCCGCATCGATCCAGTCGCGAATAACCTGCGCCTTGGCATCGACCAAAGTCTTGAGATCATGGCCAAGATCGTCTGCCATGCGCGGCGCGCCTTGCAGCATCTCATTGGCAAACAGCCTGCTTTCGCGCGGCATTTCGCGGCTCATCTCAAGTTTGCGCCGCATGTAACCCATGATCTCGGCGCGCGGATCGCCCTGGGGGTTCATCGCGCGCAGCGGAGCCAGCCAGGTATCCAGAAGCCCGATCATCAGCTCGCCGTGGATCGCCTCTTTGGAGGGGAAATAATATAGCAGATTGGGTTTGCTCAGCCCCGCTTCGGCAGCGATCTGATCCAGTGTGGAGCCGCGAAACCCATTTGCGGAAAACACCTCCAGAGCGGCCTCAAGGATCTTGCGCCGATTCAATTTCTGAATCCGGGTCAGCGGTTTCTCAGCCGCGCTGGCATCGTCAAAGCGCGCCGGGTTTCCATTGTCGTTCAAGGCTTTTCTCCCAATCACGATAACGTAACCGGAAACGCGCGCGCGGATCAATCTTTGCTGGCCTTCAGGGGCGCGATATTTTCGCAAGCGGTCTTGCTTGACTGGTCTTTTGGCTGTGCTAGCGTGACCCTGACCAGCTGGTCAGATTGCATGCATTGGCCTGTGGCGCTGCCCCGGCCGCCCGACCGGAGACACGCCATGGCCCTCGACCGCAAGACCCCCAATGATCTCAACGCTTTCTGGATGCCGTTCACGGCAAACCGTCAGTTCAAGAAGAACCCGCGCATGTTCGTGGGTGCCAAGGACATGCATTATACCACCTCGGATGGGCGTCAGTTGCTGGATGGCACGGCGGGGCTGTGGTGCTGCAACGCGGGCCATTGCCGCCCCTTGATCACCGAGGCGATCCAGAAACAGGCCGCCGAAATGGATTACGCGCCCGCTTTCCAGATGGGCCATCCGATGGCGTTTGAGCTGGCCAATCGTCTGATCGACATCGCGCCCGAGGGGATGGAGCATGTGTTTTACACCAATTCCGGCTCGGAATCGGTTGAGACCGCGCTCAAGCTCGCGATTGCCTATCACCGTGCACGCGGCGACGGCGCGCGCACCCGTCTGATCGGGCGTGAGCGGGGCTATCACGGGGTGAATTTCGGCGGCATTTCGGTTGGCGGGATCGTTACCAACCGCAAGGTCTTTGGCCCACTGGTGCCCGGCGTCGATCACATGCCCCACACCCATCTGCCCGCGCAGAACAGCTATTCCAAGGGGCAGCCTGAACATGGCGCGCATCTGGCCGATGAGCTGGAGCGCATCGTGGCGCTGCATGGCGCGGAAACCATCGCCGCCGTGATCGTCGAGCCGATGGCGGGCTCGACCGGTGTGTTGTTGCCGCCCAAAGGCTATCTGCAAAAGCTGCGCGAGATCACCAAGAAACACGGGATTTTGCTGATTTTCGACGAGGTGATCACCGGGTTTGGGCGTCTCGGCGCTGCCTTTGCCGCGCAGCATTACGGTGTCACGCCCGATATCATGACCACCGCCAAGGGCTTGACCAATGGCGTCATTCCGATGGGCGCGGTGATGACCACGGGGGCGGTGCATGATGCGTTCATGAACGGTCCCGAGCACATGATTGAGCTGTTTCACGGCTATACCTATTCGGGCAACCCGATTGCCTCGGCGGCTGGGCTTGCGACGCTTGAGACATATAAGCAAGAGGGCCTGTTCGAGCGTGCCGCCGAATTTGCGCCCTATTGGCAGGACGCGCTGCATTCGCTCAAGGGCACGCGCCATGTGATCGACATCCGCAATGAGGGCCTGATCGGCGCGGTCGAACTGGAACCGATCGCGGGTGAGCCGACGAAACGTGCCTTCAGCGCCTTCCTCAAGGCCTATGAAAAAGGCATCCTGATCCGCACCACGGGCGATATCATTGCCATGTCGCCGCCGCTGATCATCTCGAAAGAGCAGATCGACGAGTTGATCGGGACGCTCAAGGGCGTGCTGGAAACGCTCGAATAAGACCGTCCCTTTGACGACAGTCTCAACCCCCCGGAGTTCGCTTCGGGGGGTATTCGGTTCCGCTCGGCGCGCTTCCGCTTGCCGCTGCGCACCCCCTTGTGCCGCGCAATGCGCAGCCTATCTTGCGCGCAGCCCCGGAGGTTCCCCCATGCTGCGCCTCGCATTCCTTTTCGCCCTTCTTTTGCCCGCCACACCCGCGCTTGCCGAACTGGTTGCATGCAAGACCTCGATTCGCGGCGAGACCTATGATTTCCGCTATGATCCAGACAATTCGGCGCTCAAAGACAGCCGCAGTTTGCGCGAAAAGCTGTTTGGCGAGGCGGGCGATGTGACCTGCCCGGCGCTGGTGACTTTGCGCGCGCTGACACCTGAATTGGAGGATAGCGGGCGCGCGCCGTTTTGCCTGCAATGGGATCCCAAGGCCAAGACCTATCTGGGCTATAATGAGGGCGCGCGCGATGCCTATGGGCTGTGTCGCAAACCGTCGAAAAGCTTTTGCCAACGCCTCATAGGCACTGCGAAAACCGTGCAAGGTCTGGGCGATCAAGCCGACGATATCGCGGCGGATGCTGCCGGGGCGGTGATTGGCGACAGGCTTGGCACCAAGATCGTGCATGATCAATCCGGCCGGTTGCGCGACAAGCTGCTCAAGGCCGGGATCGGTGTTTTGGCGGCGTCTTCCCCGCCTGCATTGGCGGCCACGGCGGTGATCGTAGGGAGCACGGTCTATGTCTGCTCTGATCTGGGCGCTGAGGGGGCATCGATGCAGGCAGCCCCCGCGCCGAATCTCAAAAGCGGGGCCGAAATCGCAGAGGGGAGCGAATTGCTGGGGTCCAAATTGCCGCAAAGGCATTTGCCCGAGGGGGTTGAAGGCGCACCGTCCGCAGCGGTCGAGGTCGCGCCCCTGACCCAACCAGATTCGACCGTCCCGCGTCAAACCGGCCGATCAGATTGAAGGTTTGGTTGGGGCACTGAAAGAGGAGGTGAAGAAGATCGAGTGATCCTTCTTACCCTTGCATGTCGAAGCCGAACGAAAAGGCCGATATCCGACTGGTTTGGCATGAAAAAAAGGGCGCGAATGCGCGCCCCTTTAAATCTGTGAAGCAAGTGTGACCTAGAAAGAATATTTCATGCCGACACGGAGCTGGCTAAAGGCATAGCCGCCCGACGTAACAGTCGTCGCGCTGAAGTCAGGGCTCTGTAGTAGTACCTGCATGAATTCTGCACGTAGCGCGATACGGTCGCTCAAGGCGTAATCCGTGCCGAGCCCGAGCGCAAAGCCCCGCTGCGTACTGGAATAGCTACAATCCCCGCCACAGGCGCCGGTATCGGCGCTGCCTTTGATATGACCCGCCGCGAGACCGGCAGTCACATAGGGCGTCCACTTGCCCATTTCGGTGCGCGCGGTAACGCGTAAGGTTGCCAGCCAGTCGGCCTTCAATGTACAGCCTTCTCCAGCGGTGATGCACGGGGTGGTGCTGCCCACGATACGGTCGGACGAATAGTCGCCAAACGAAATGTCGCCCTCAACGGCTACGGCAGGCGTAAGTGCCTTGCCGAAACCCAGCGTGATTCCGTTGCCATCCGCATTGATCGGCGTCGTGTCGCCAAAGCTATATGTATAGTGCGGCTCGACATACGTCCGATTAGCCAGAACATAACCGTAGAAGCTCTCGGCTGATGCGCTATGAACGAGCCCGATGAGTGCGATAGCCGCACTGGCGATGATTTTTCCTATATTCATTTTTTGCATCCCAAAATGCGATCAGTCCCTGGCGACGAAATAGATCAAACAAAATCTTTTAATCAAACCCTTCTGGCGAAGCATTGCGGAAATTGCAGCTTCGTTGCGGCATTGCCACGAATTGTTAGAACGACCGGCGAGAGGCGCTACTCTACCCCGATGCCGCGTAGAACGATGCCTTTGACGCTGGTTTTCGTGGCTTCCCATTGCGCATCTGACAGGGGTTTGCCGCCGTTCAGTGTCTCGATCTGATGGCCGAAATCGGCGTAATGCTGGGTTGTTGCCCACAGCATATAAAGTAGGTGGTAGGGGTCCACCTCGGCCATCTGGCCTTGCGCGATCCAGCGCCGGATGATTTTGGCGCGCCCCTCGGTCCAGTCGCGCAGCGTCGTTTCCAGATAGTCCTGGATCACTGGCGCTCCGTGCATCACTTCGCTGGCCCAGACCTTTGAGCCATTGGGGTGGCGGCGCGAGATTTCCATTTTGGCATCGATATAGGCCCCGATCCCTTCGGCGGGGCCAGAGGCTGCGTCAAACCCGTCGGCGGCCTCAAGCCAGATGTTGAAAATTTGCTGGACCACGCGGCGATAGAGCGCCTCTTTGGTATCGAAATAATAGTGCAGGTTGGCTTTTGGCAAGCCCGCTACATCTGCGATCAACTGCATCGTCGCGCCGCCGAATCCCGCCTCGGCAAAGACCGTCTCGGCGGCTTTCAGGATCGCTTCCTCGGTTGCACGGCGCGTCTCGGCCCGACTTCCCGATCCGCTGCGCCCATTTTTTGGGCTTTTGCCATTCTCGTCATCATTCATATGCGATCCGCCAGAATTTTTGTTGACCGTTTGGTCAGGACGTGGCCCACTCAACCTGACCATACGGTCAGATCAAGATTCGTCGCAAGAGGGCAAAGCCCCACCAGCCGACAGGGAGTTCTATAAATGTCTGCACCCGGAGAAAACCTGCGTATCAATCCCGACCGCCTTTGGGACAGCCTGATGGAGATGGCCAAGATCGGCCCCGGCGTCGCGGGTGGCAATAATCGCCAGACCCTGACGGACGCGGATGCCGAGGGGCGCGCGTTGTTTCAGTCATGGTGTGAAGCGGCTGGCATGAGCATGGGCGTCGATAGCATGGGCAATATGTTTGCCACGCGGCCCGGGCAAGATCCCGACGCGCTGCCGGTCTATATGGGCAGCCACCTTGATACCCAGCCCACGGGCGGGAAGTTTGACGGGGTTTTGGGCGTGCTGGGCGCGTTGGAGGCCGTGCGCTCGATGAATGATCTGGGGATCAAGACCAAGCACCCGATCGTGGTGACCAACTGGACCAATGAAGAGGGCACGCGGTTTGCGCCTGCCATGCTGGCCTCGGGCGTGTTTGCCGGGGTTCACACCCAAGACTGGGCCTACGGCAAGACCGATGCCGAGGGCAGAAGCTTTGGCGATGAGTTGAAACGCATTGGCTGGGTCGGCGATGAGACGGTCGGCGCGCGCAAGATGCATGCGATGTTCGAGTTGCATATCGAGCAAGGCCCGATTTTGGAGGCTGAGGGCAAAGATATCGGCGTGGTCACGCATGGGCAGGGGCTCAGCTGGACGCAGGTCACGATCACCGGCAAGGACAGCCACACCGGCTCAACCCCGATGCCGATGCGCAAGAATGCCGGGCTTGGCATGGCGCGCGTGCTGGAACTGGTCGATGAGATCGCCTGGTCGCACGCCCCCGATGCGGTCGGCGCGGCGGGTCATATCGACGTCTATCCCAATTCGCGCAACGTGATCCCCGGGAAGGTCGTATTTACAGTCGATTTCCGGTCGCCCGATCTGTCGGTGATTGAGGATATGGAAAAGCGCCTGCGCGTCGGGGCGCAGAAAATTTGCGACGACATGGGTCTGGGTGTGGAATTCGAGAAAACCGGTGGCTTTGATCCGGTTGCGTTCGATCCGACCTGCGTGTCGGCCGTGCGCAACGCCGCCGAGCGTCTGGGCTATAGCCATCGCGACATCATCTCAGGTGCGGGCCATGATGCCTGCTGGATCAATCAGGTCGCGCCCACGGCGATGATCATGTGCCCTTGCGTAGACGGTCTTAGCCATAACGAGGCCGAGGATATCTCTAAGGAATGGGCTGCGGCGGGCACCGATGTGCTGTTCCACGCGGCACTTGAAACGGCGAAAATCGTGAGCTGAGGGCAGGCGCCGAGGGGCTGTCTGCCCCGTCGCCGATTGGTGCTCGGACCAATGGCGCATCAATCGGCGCCCCCCGAGGATATTTCGATCAAGAGGAAGGTTGCAGCCTTTCGAAGGGAGAGAAAGAATGACCACAGTCATCAAGAACGGAACCATCGTCACCGCAGATCTGACCTATAAGGCGGATGTGCTGATTGAGGGCGGGCAGATCATTGAAATCGGCCCCGACCTGAAGGGCGATGAGAGCTTGGACGCCACCGGTTGTTACGTGATGCCGGGCGGGATTGATCCGCATACGCATTTGGAAATGCCCTTCATGGGCACCTATAGCGCGGATGATTTCGAATCCGGCACGCGGGCGGCGCTGGCGGGTGGCACCACGATGGTGGTTGATTTCGTACTGCCCTCACCGGGTGAGGGGCTGATGGATGCGCTCAAGAAATGGGACAATAAATCGACCCGGGCGCATTGCGATTACTCGTTCCACATGGCGATCACATGGTGGGACAAGCAGGTCTTTGACGAGATGAAGACCGTGACCGAGCACGGCATCAACACCTTCAAGCATTTCATGGCCTATAAAGGCGCGCTGATGGTGAATGATGACGAGTTGTACTCGAGCTTCAAGCGCTGCGCCGAGTTGGGCGCGATCCCCTTGGTGCATGCCGAGAATGGTGACGTTGTGGCGGAGTTGTCGGCCAAGCTGTTGGCCGAGGGCAATAACGGCCCCGAGGGTCATGCCTATTCTCGCCCGCCTCAGGTCGAGGGCGAGGCCACCAACCGCGCAATCATGATTGCTGATATGGCGGGGGTGCCGCTTTATGTCGTGCATACCTCGTGTGAGGAAAGCCACGAAGCGATCCGGCGCGCGAAGATGAATGGCAAGCGCGTCTGGGGTGAACCGCTGATCCAGCACCTGACGCTGGATGAATCCGAGTATTTCGACAAGGACTGGGATCATGCCGCGCGCCGCGTGATGTCGCCGCCCTTCCGCAATAAGCAGCATCAGGACAGCCTGTGGGCCGGCTTGCAGTCGGGCACGCTGTCTTGCGTCGCGACCGATCACTGCGCCTTCTCGACGGAACAGAAACGCTATGGCGTGGGCGATTTCACCAAGATCCCGAATGGCACGGGCGGGCTTGAGGACCGGATGCCGATGCTGTGGACCTATGGCGTTGGCACGGGGCGGCTGACGCCCAATGAATTCGTCGCCGTGACCTCGACCAATATCGCCAAGATCCTCAACGTCTATCCCAAGAAGGGCGCGGTGCTGGTGGGCGCGGATGCCGATCTGGTGGTCTGGGACCCCAAGGCAAGCAAAACCATCTCGGCCAAGACGCAGCAATCGGCCATTGATTACAATGTCTTCGAGGGTAAGGAAGTGACCGGGTTGCCGCGCTATACGCTGTCGCGCGGCGTGGTTGCCTGGGCCGATGGTGAGATCAAGACCAAGGAAGGCCACGGCCAATTCGTCGCCCGCGATCCCGGCATGCCGGTGACGCGCGCGCTGTCGACATGGAAAGAGCTGACTGCGCCGCGCCCCGTGCAGCGCAGTGGAATTCCTGCGAGCGGAGTGTAGGGTCGCAATGGGGGCTCCGGGTCATAGCGGTGTTCTGGAAGCGGCGGTTTATGTCAGCGATCTTGACGCGACCGAACGCTTCTATGGCGGCCTTCTTGGCCTTGAGCGGATCGCGCGCGTCGAGGGGCGGCATGTCTTCTTTCGCTGCGGGCCAAGCGTGATCTTGGCCTTCATCGCCGAGGC
>NZ_CAJYBT010000035.1 GCF_913064665.1 uncultured Thioclava sp. | reverse complement strand
ATTGGGCGGTGCGCGATGCGAGCCACAAGGTGAAGGTCATCCTGATGGTGTCGAATTTCGGCCATTGCCTGAATGATCTGCTCTATCGCTGGCGCATCGGCGCGCTGCCGATCGAGATCGTGGGCGTGGTGTCAAACCACCTGACCTATCAAAAGGTGGTGGTGAACCATGATTTGCCATTCCACCACATCAAGGTGACCAAGGAAAACAAACCCGAAGCCGAGGCGCGTCTGATTGAGGTGGTCGAGGAATCCGGAGCCGAACTGGTGGTTCTGGCGCGTTACATGCAGATCCTGTCGGATGCGCTGTGCCAGAAAATGTCGGGCCGCATCATCAACATCCACCACTCGTTCCTGCCCTCTTTCAAGGGCGCGAACCCCTATAAACAAGCCTATGAGCGTGGCGTGAAACTGATCGGGGCGACAGCGCATTACGTCACCGCCGATCTTGATGAAGGCCCGATTATCGAGCAAGACACCGTGCGCATCACACATGCGCAAAGCCCCGAGGATTACGTCAGCCTTGGCCGCGATGTCGAGGCGCAAGTCCTATCCCGCGCCATCCACGCCCATATCCACCACCGCGTTTTCATCAATGATAGCAAAACGGTGGTCTTCCCGGCATCGCCGGGGTCGTATGCGAGCGAGCGGATGGGGTGAGGTGCTGGCGCTGCAATATGTTGCGAGGTCAGCTTAGCGGACTTTATTGCCATTCGCTGCAACGGCTCGATCCCTGCCGCGACTGCGAGAGGTCTTGCCGGAAGGGCGGATAGCTGGCGTTTGCTGCGCTCTACACGAACGGCTGCGAAGCGCAGATTCTTACCGCACGAAGCATCCACGCGCCATCTTGTGCAAAAAAAAGATCCGTGTACCGTCCGTTCATGGTCGAACGAGAAAATCCGCAGACAGTTTGCAAGCAGTGCAGCCTTCAGATCCCGCAAGGCGCTAAGCTGTGCTCCCACTGTAGTTCATATCAGGATTGGCGGAGTTCTTTTTCGGTTTCCACGACCGTGCTTGCCCTAGCTACCGCGTTTGTTTCTGTAATCGGCCTTACCGGACCCACGATATTCAAGCTGTTTCACAGACCCTATTCCAAAGCTCGTTTGATCATGCCCGCGTTAGACGGAACGATTCTTCGAGTGGTGGCGGTCAACAGCGGTGATGCGCCAGCGACTCTAGCTGGCGCTCGGATGCATAGCAATTACCTCGCACCAGCCACGAAGGTTCGCCTGCGGAATGATGACGACGCAATAATTCCGCCCGGAAGCAAGCTCTTAACCTTCGACATAGTTCCACTCTTGGATGAGGACACGTCGTACAGGGACTCATTAGAAATCATGGGTTCGATCATCTCAAACAAAGATACGCCGAAGACTGACATAGTGATCGGACTGCAGCAGTCCGATGGCAGCCTCGGAATCCTGACGTTCGACATAGACGCAAATGACATGTTAAACCTCTTGCGGGCTAACGCAGATCGCTGTTCAGCGATCAAGGAGCCGAATTTTGTAAACGGATGTATCGGAGCGGGAAGTGGTCATTCGCTGCGGTAGCCACAAAGCGCTCCGAAGGGGCGGCACCGACGGCCCCTTCCCGCTGCACCTTCAAGATGTTGCTCAGGCGGCATAGGGTAATATGGGCTCAAACCAGCTGTTCCCTACGCTGAAACCTACCATCGGCCAAAAGCGAAGCTCGCCATTTTGCCCGTCCATCCAAACCAAAAAGGCGCCCCGCAGGGCGCCTTTTCGCATCTCTCAGACGTCAGATCATTCCATCGGCAGCGCTACAAAGCGGGGTTCGCCGCCGCGCCGGATCAGGAGCAGGATGGATTTGCGACCGGCATCTTTGGCCGCTGCAACCTGATCTTCGAAATCGCCCATCGAGGCGACCGGCTTTTGCCCGGCTTCGGTGATCAGATCGCCTGCGCGCAGGCCTTTTTCATAGGCGGTCGAGGTCTCGTCGATGGACTTGATGATCAGCCCCGAGGCCTCTTTGGTCAGGCCCATTTCGCTGCGCAACGCATCGGTCAGGGGCGTCAGGGTCAGGCCCAGCATGTCCTTCTCGACCTCTTGCGGGGCCTGCACGGCTTTGGGGGGCTGTTCGCCCTCGGCCAGCTCGCGCCGTCCCAAAGTGACCAGCAGAGTTTCGGTCTTGCCATCGCGCAGCACGGAGACGCGGACCTTTTCGCCTACGGGCGCATCGGCCACGCGCTTGACCAGATCGCGGGTGCTTTTCACCTCGCCGCCGTCAAACGAGGTGATCACGTCACCCGCCTCAATCCCGGCCTCTTTCGCGGGGCCATCGGGCACCTCGGACACCAGCGCGCCCTCGGGGGCGGGCAGGCCCATCGCCTCGGCCATGTCCGGCGTCACGTCTTGAATTTTAACACCAAGCCAACCGCGCCGTGTCTCACCGAATTCCTTGAGCTGATCGACGACTTTGGAGACCACATTCGAGGTCATCGAAAAGCCGATCCCGATCGAGCCGCCATTGGGCGACAGGATCGCGGTGTTCACGCCTACTACCTCGCCTTGCATGTCAAATAGGGGCCCGCCCGAGTTCCCCCGGTTGATCGCCGCGTCGGTTTGCAGATAGTCGTCATAGCTGCCCGACAATTCGCGATTGCGCGCCGAGATGATGCCCGCGCTGGCCGAAAACCCCTGACCCAGCGGGTTGCCCATCGCCATCACCCAATCGCCCACACGCACCTTGTCGCTATTGGCAAACTTGACGAAAGGCAGGGGCGTTTCGGAGGTCACCTTCAAAAGTGCGATATCGGTTTTGGGGTCTGTCCCGACAAGTTTCGCCTCAAGGCGCTTGCCCGAGAAAAACTCGATCTCGATCTCGTCGGCACCTTCGATCACATGGTTATTGGTGACGATATAGCCGTCTTCCGAGACCACGAAGCCTGATCCCAGTGCGTTGGAGCGGCGCGGACGTGCCGGGCCTTTCTTGCCATCAGGGCCGGGCAGGCCGAAATCCTTGAACAGATCCTCAAACGGAGAGCCGGGCGGGAAATTCGGGCCGACATTCGTCGGCGCTGCAACCGTGGTCGAGGTGGTGATGTTGACGACCGAATTGCTGACCTGATCGACCAGATCGGCAAAGCTTTCCGGGGCTGCGCGTGCATAGGCGGGGCCCGATAGCGGCGCCACAGCCAGAGCCAGCGCCAGCATCGCCGCGCCTATCCCCCCACGCAGAGCCATTCTGGTCTCGGTGACGAATTTCATAAGCCTCTCCCTGTTGCGCAGCGCTCATGAAAGCCGCGCGATTTGCTCTCGGTTTCTTGAAATGTAGGGTCGCAGGGGCGCGAAGGGAAGTTTTCCTTTTCCGGAAAATGCACCCTAGCCGTTAAAATCCGACGCCAAAGGCACGCAGCCCCCACAAGATCGCAACCCCAAAAGCCAGCGTTATCAACCCCAATGCGCGCCGCCGCGCAGGGCCGAGGTCGCGCAGAAATTCCAGCGCCTCCTCGATACGCGAAGGGGCCAGCGCAAGCGCCAGCCCCTCGATCACCAGAACCAGTCCAAGACCGGTCAATAGCCAGATCATCACTGACCCGCTGCGCCTTGTGCAACTGACGAGGCGGTTTTCTTGGAAACCTCCCCGATCGAACGCAGGAAGTCGTCATAGTTGAAGTAAAGGCTGTCGGGCTGCGTCACCAAAGACGAGCTTTGCGATTTCATCGACTCTGAATAAAATTGCAACGCGCGGTTAAAGGCAAAGAAGCTTTGATCCTTGGAGTAGGCATCCGCATAGATCTTGTTCGCGGTTGCATCGGCTTCCCCCCGGATCACCTCGGCCTCTTTTTGGGCCTGCGAAGTCACCTCGACCACGGTGCGGTCTGCGGTTGCACGCACGCGTTGAGCCGCCTCGGCACCACGGGCACGCTCGTCTGCGGCCTCGCGTTCACGTTCTGCCCGCATCCGGGCATAGGTGGCCGACAGGTTCTGATCGGGCAGGTCGGTGCGCGTCAGGCGCACGTCGATGACATCAACCCCCAGCGAGGCCGCCTCTTTGCGGGCCAAGTCGCGGATCTGGTTCATCAGCGGCGTGCGGTCTTTGGACAACACGGCCGTCGAGGGAACCGCACCAAGCACCTCACGAATTTTCGCGGTCAGCAGGCGATCAAGACGGTCGCGTGCGCCATCTTCACCACTGGTGCCCACAGCTTCGCGGAACCGCACCAGATCGGTGATGCGCCAGCGCGCAAACGCGTCCACCACAAGGCGACGATCATCAAGCGGCGTCACCTCAAGGGGTTGCGTGGTCAGGCTGAGGATACGGTCGTCATATTGCACGACCGTGTCGATCATCGGCCATTTGAAGCTGAGCCCCGGCTTGGTGATCACCTGTTTCACCTGCCCGAATTGCAGCACCAAAGCGCGATGTTTTTCATCCACTACGAAGAAAGAGTTCAGCCCCAGTGCCACGAGGATCACCAGAACACCGAATGCAAAAGGTCCACGCATTAGTTGCTCCCCCCGGTTGTCGTCGTCGTTTTGGCGGGGCTGGACGCGGTTGAACCAGCCGGACGCAGTTGATCAAGCGGCAGATAGGGCACTACGCCGTTTCCACCCGCCTTGGTATCTACGACGACTTTGTTGAGCCCGGACAACACCCGGCCCATCGTTTCGTAATACATCCGGCGCTTGGTCACTTCGGGCGCTTTTTCGTATTCCGTGAGGATCGAGTTAAAGCGCGCAGCGTCACCCTCGGCGGCGTTCACGATCTTGGCGCGATAGCCTTCGGCCTCTTCTTTAAGCTGAGCGGCCTCACCTCGGGCACCTGCAGTCACGGTGTTGGCGTATTTATCGGCCTCTTTTTCCAACCGGTCACGGACCTGTTGCGCGGCTTGCACCTCGCGGAAACTGTCGATCACCTCAGAGGGCGGATCGGCGCGGTTGAAGTTCACCCGCACGATGTTGATCCCCGCATCATAGCTATCAAGCGTGCCCTGAACAGCCGTTTGCAGATCGGCGGCAATCGCGCCACGGTCACGGTTCAGGACCGGCGCCAGTTGCGAACGCGCGATAATGTCGCGCATCGCGGATTCCGACACGGCGCGGATCGTGCCCTGCGGATCGGCGAGGTTGAACAGGTATTTCGCCGGATCGTTGATATTCCAGACCACCTGGAATTCCAGATCGACGATGTTCTGATCGCCCGTCAGCATCAGCCCGCTATCATTCGTGCCAGAGCGCCCCGAGCCGATATCGACCGTTTGCTCGCGCGTGACGGGCACCTTGGTGTAGGTGACGACCGGCCAAGGCGCAAAGTTCAGACCCGGCCCTTTGGTCGCGATGTAACGTCCAAACATCAGCTCGACCGAGCGGTTGCCCTGATTGACCTTATAAAACGAGGAGAACGCCCAAAACCCTGCGACCGCGATCACACCGACCAGAATGGCCAGTTTGGCCGGGAAGGGGCCGCCAGCGCCGCCGCCGGTGGGACGATTGGGGCGACCATTGCCGCCGCGTCCGCCCATCAGCACCTTAAGCTGTTCCGAGCCCTTGCGCATGAAGTCTTCGATTTCGGGAATTTGGCCGCCGCCCTCGCCGGGGCGTCGCTGTCCGGGCCGTTTGTTGTCTTGCGGCTCGTCGCGGTCGTCATCGCCGCCGCCACTGCCACCGCCGCCCCAGGGGCCTCCGTTGCTCATATGGTCCTCACCTTTCCGTTATCTCCCGGAACACTTGGGCATTCCGTTCGTGATTTCAATAATGACGTACCGGGTTACGCATAGTCACCAGTTCTTCGGCCATCGTGGGATGGACTGCGCAAGTTGCATCAAATTGTTCTTTGGTCGCGCCCATCTTCATCGCGATGGCGACCATCTGGATCATCTCGCCCGCATCGGGCGCGACAATATGACAGCCCAGCACCGCGCGGCTTTCGCGACACACGATCAGCTTCATCAGCACGCGGTCATCGGCCCCAGCAAACCCCGAGCGCATCGGTTTGAAGCTGGAGACATAGATCTCGGCCTGACCACGTTCGGCGGCCTCTTCCTCGGTGATGCCGCAGGTGCCGAACTCGGGTTGGGTGAACACGGCCGAGGCCACCAGTTCGTGATCCATATGTTTGGGTTTCGCGCCAAATACGGTATCGGCAAAGGCATGGCCCTCGCGGATCGCAACCGGCGTGAGGTTGATGCGGTTGGTCACATCGCCCACCGCGTAGATTGAGGGGATATTGGTTTGCGACCACTGATCCACGACGATCTCGCCGCGCTCGCCCAGGGTGACGCCCGCAGCTTCCAGGCCCAGCCCTTCGGTATTGGGCACGCGCCCCGTGGCGTAAAGCACCGCGTCAAAGCGCGTCTCGCGCCCATCGCCGCAGGTCACGATCAGCTCGTCGCCCTGCTTGGTGATTTCGGTGATCACCATATGCGTGTGAATATTGATCCCGCGTGCCGCCATCTGATCGACGATCAGATCGCGCGCCTCGGTATCAAAGCCGCGCAGCAGTGGCGAGCGGTTGAACTGCGTCACGCTCACGCCCAATCCATTCAGGATGCAGGCGAATTCGCACGCGATATAGCCCCCGCCCACGATCAGGATACGCTTGGGCAAGGCCGCCATCTTGAAGATATCGTTGGAGGTCATCACCAGATCGCTGCCGGGGAAGTCGGGCACAAAAGGCTGCCCGCCGGTCGCCACCAGAATATGCTTGGCCGAGACGGTACTGCCATCGGCGAGCGTCACCTCATGCGCACCCGATACCGTGGCGCGCTGATCGTAGACGGTCACGCCCGCGTTGGACTGGCCCTTGCGATAGATTGCCTCAAGACGGTCGAGTTCGTTATCCAGCTTGGTGCGAAACGCCATCCAGTCGAAATCGCCGCAGTGCGCGTCCCAGCCATAGGCGCGCGCCTCGCGGATTGCGCCGGGCGCGGTCGAAGCGAATACCATCAGCTTTTTGGGCACGCAGCCGCGGATCACACAGGTACCGCCCATCCGGTATTCCTCGGCCAACGCGACCTTGGCGCCGTATTCCGAAGCCGCAATACGCGCCGCGCGCACCCCGCCCGAGCCGCCACCGATGACGAAAAGATCATAGTCAAAATGCATCGAATCTATTGCCTTGTTTCCGTGTCATCGCGTTGTCGGCGCACTGTGATCGCAGATCTGCGCCGTGCCCGAACCATCGCGCCCGACCGCCGCTTACACAGGCGATCCGGCGGAAGGCTGGCGTGCTTCATTCCATATCGTGGAAGATGTTGTCATCCTCGGCGAAATCGACCTTCTCATTGGCGATGCTGCCATCGTTGATATCGCGGATCTCGACCTTACCATCAGAGCCGCCGATGATCACCATGTCGCAGATATCGATAAACAGCCCGTTTTCGACCACGCCCGGGATCTGGTTCAACACCAGCGCAATCTGGCGCGCATTGCCGATCCGGTTGAGATGCAGATCGACGATGTAATTGCCCTCATCGGTGACATAGGGCTGGCTGCCGTTCAGGCGCAGCGTGGTCTGCCGTCCCAGCACATCCATCGATTCCAGCAATTCCTCGATCAAGGCGCGCGAGGTTTGCCAGCCAAAGGGGATCACCTCAACGGGCAGCGGGAAGGCGCCCAGATGGTTCACCTCTTTCGAAGCATCGGTGATCACCACCATCTGATCGGACGCGGTCGCCACGATCTTTTCTTGCAACAACGCCCCGCCGCCGCCTTTGATCAGGTTCAATTCGCGGTCGAACTCATCGGCACCGTCGATCGTGATATCAAGCCATTTCGCCTCATCGAGCGACACTACGTCAATGCCCACCTGACGCGCCAGATCGGCGGTGCGCGTTGAGGTTGGCACGCCTTGCAGGCGCAGCCCCTCTTGGCGCACGCGTTCGCCCAGACAACGCACCATCCAAGCGGCGGTTGATCCGGTTCCCATGCCCACGCGCATTCCGTCTTCGATCAGGTCAACGGCGCGGCGGGCGGCGGCGAATTTCGCCTTATCGATAGGGGAGAGGTCGGCAGGCATCGGTCACTCCATTATAGGGTATTTGCACTGCTTATAGGCAATCGCGCCAAGCGGTGCGAGCGCGAATTGACCCCCTGCGGCGTTTCGCAAGGGGCGCGCGCATCAGGCGCGCAGCAACTTTGCCAGCCCGCCGCGTCGCTTGGACAGACGACATGCATGACCGGGGGGCAAAATTGCGCGCGCGGGCAGGGCGGATTGCGGGTTTTTTTGCGCAAGCGCTGCGCAGCCTGATCGCCTTGCTTGTCTCGATGCCGCGCAGCACTTGCGGGCCGGGCATCAGGATTTCGGCGCGTACCCCTTGGGCAAAGTTGATCTCGGGGTGATCAAAGAGAAAGTGTAGTCATTCGATGCCGGGGGGCGCGAAGCTGGTATTGCCCTCAGCGCTCGTGTCCGCAGTGGCGTCGGGCGCAGACGGATCTGTGCCTGAAATCGGCATCATTCCCCCGAATTGATCGCCTCGAACATTCCCCAAATTGGTGAAAATCGCGTCAGCCATGCCTATTTTCTCGCTGCAAACGTCGCTTTGGGGCTGTTACGGCAGGGGCAAACCCGGCACTCTGCGGGCGTGGGGTCAACCGGGCAGGGAGAGCGGATGTTTCTCAGCGTTTTTGATATGTTCAAGATCGGCGTCGGGCCGTCTTCGTCGCATACGATGGGGCCGATGGTGGCGGGTGCGCGGTTTCTCGATACGTTGCGCAGCTCGCCCTTTGTGGCGCATGGGCTGCGGGTGCGGCTGCATGGCTCACTGGCGTTTACCGGCAAGGGCCATGCGACTGATCGCGCCAGCATCCTTGGCCTCGCAGGCTTTGCCCCCGAGGACTATGATCGCGACGCCGCCGATGCAGCGTTGGCAGCCAATGCACGCGACAAGCGGCTCTGCCCGCCCGGTTTGGCACCGATGGTGTTTGATCCTGAAACCGATCTGATTTTCGATTATGGCCCGCCACTGCCAGCGCATGCCAATGGCATGGTGATATCGGCGCTGGATGCGCAGGGTGATGTGGTCCTGCAAGAGGTCTATTATTCGATCGGCGGCGGGTTTGTGCGCACCCAAGCCGAGCTGGACGCAGTCACCGATGCCGCGCGCGATGCCCCCTCGCCCGTGCCCTTCCCGTTTCGCACCGCCGAAGAAATGCTGGCGATGGCGCAAAGCTCGGGACTGTCCATCGCGCAGATGAAACGCCGTAATGAGCTGCGCTTTCGCGATGTGGCGACGTTGGATGCGGGGCTTGCCAAGATCTGGGCCGCGATGCGCGATTGCATGGAGCGCGGGCTGACCACCGACGGCGAGTTGCCCGGTGGATTGCACGTCAAGCGCCGCGCCCGCGCGATCCATGAAAGCCTGCGCGTGGATTGGGGGCGCAACCTGACCCCGCCGCATCAGATCAATGACTGGATTTCGGCCTATGCGATGGCGGTGAACGAGGAAAACGCCGCCGGTGGGCAGGTGGTGACTGCTCCCACCAATGGCGCGGCGGGGGTGGTGCCTGCGGTGATTCGCTATTGGCTTGATCATGTGCCCTCGGCCAGCGCTGCGAAAATTCCCGATTTTCTGCTGACGGCGGCGGCGGTGGGCGGCTTGATCAAGACCAACGCGTCAATCTCGGGTGCGGAATGCGGCTGTCAGGCCGAGGTTGGATCGGCGGCGGCCATGGCCGCAGCGGGGATGGCGGCGGTTCTGGGCGGCACGCCTGCGCAGATCGAGAATGCTGCCGAGATCGCGTTGGAGCATCATCTGGGCATGACCTGCGATCCGGTCAAAGGGCTGGTGCAAGTGCCCTGCATCGAGCGCAACGGTCTGGGCGCGATCAAGGCGATTTCGGCCGCGAGCCTTGCGTTACGCGGTGACGGGACGCATTTCGTGCCCCTCGATGCCGCGATTGAAACCATGCGCCAGACCGGGCGCGACATGCATGAACATTACAAGGAAACCAGCCTTGGCGGTTTGGCCGTGAACGTACCGAACTGCTGACCCCTAGCGCTGCAAAATCAGCTTGCCGCGCGAGAATTCAACTTTCGCAAAGCGCGTCAGATAGGTCATTCCCAACAGCGAAGTGTCCATCTGCCCGCGATTGACCACTGCGCGCAGGTTCTGGTCGTGGATCGGCCCCAGATCGAAGCTGTCGATGCGGATCGGCGCGGTCGCCACGACCCCGTTCGCGGTTGAGGCCTGCCCGATATAGGCCAGCCCGTTGGTGTCGATGCCCGCCCGCGCGGCATCCTTTTGCGTCAGCACGATCTGGCTGGCCCCGGTATCGACCACAAAGCGGATCGGCGTGCCATTGACCCCGGCGGTCAGGTAATAATGACCATCGGGGGCTTGGTTGACCTCAATTTTGCCATCGGTCATCACCGCTTGTTCGGGGATCACCACTTGGCGCTGGATATCCGACCACAGGCCCACCGCCGCCAGCGTGCCCAGAAAGATCAGCCCCCAGATCGCGGCTTGTTGCAGGGTACGCCCGGGACGGCGGCGAATTTCCAAGGCGAAATAGCCGCCTACAGCGATAAACAGCAGGCCAAGATAGACCAGCCTGCCCCAATTTTCGGTTATGATCGACTCTACCACGCGGGCCTCGTTACGCTACTCGCCTAGGACAAGATGTAGGGCGGCTGCACTCGAATTCACAGAGGGCGCTTTGCCTCAGCCCGCAAGGCCCATCAAGCCCGCACCGCGCAAACCGTCCAGAATGAATTGCACCGCTAAGGCCGCCAGCAACATCCCCAGCAAGCGCGTGACCACCATCGTGCCGGTGCGCCCCAGCATTCGCTCAATCGGCGAGGCGAGCAGGAACATTGCCATCATGCAGGCCAGAACCGCATACATCACACCAATAATTGCACCGACATGCAGCCAGTCAGCGCCCGGCTTGCCCGCCAGCAGGATCATCGTGGCCAAGGCACCGGGGCCTGCGATCAGCGGTGTGGCGAGCGGGAAGACCGAGGGGTCGTGATCGGGCTCGACCTCGTGCTCCTCGCCCTGCTGCTCGCGCCGTTTGGTGCGCCGCTCAAACAGCATGTCCAGCGCGGTCAGGAACAGCAAAATGCCGCCGCCGATGCGAAAGGCGGGCATCGAGATGCCAATCCCGGCCAAAATCTTGTCGCCAAAGATCCCGAACAAGGTCAGCAACCCACCCCCGATCAGCACCGCGCGGATTGCCACGCGCATCCGGGCCTTGTGGCTTTCTCCCAGCGTGAGGGCCACGAAGACCGGCGTGAGACCGATCGGGTCGATGATGACGAAAAGGGTCACGAAAGCGGTGATATATTCGGCGCCTGACACGATCCCTCCGGGGTTTTGTCCTCAGCGCGACCCTAGCCGTTCGCCTTATCTCCCGCCAGCCCTTCCGCCGCGTCTTGCGGGCGGGGCGGGGGCAGGGCGGCGCGGATCTTGGCGGCCAGACTGGCGGCCCCGGCGGCGAGGCGCGGATCGTCCACCTGCTCGGCCAGATCCAGAAGATGCGCCAGCGCGCTTTGCTCTTCATCGGTCAGCACAAGCGCGGGCAGCGCCACCGCACGGCGCAGAATATAGCCCACGCCGCGCTCGCCCTCGACGGGCACGCCATAGGCCGAGATTTCGGCCATGTCGCGCCAGATCGTGCGCTCGGAGACGCTGAGGTGCCCCGCCAGATCGCGCGCGCGATGCATCTTGCCATCGCGCAGGATCGCGATGATCTGTTGCAGCCGCTCGTCGCGCGTCATGGCCATTTCGCTGCGTTCCTGTGTGATCTTGGGCGCGATGAGCCTAGCGCCCCCGAGGGCAACTGACAATGAACTGTCAGTAATCTGCGCCAAGACAGTGCTCATAGGGCGAATCTCTCTAGGATTGGGGCGCGCATGGTCATAAATACTTCCCTTGAACGAAGAACGCAGGCGGCGGGTCTGCGCTCGAGGGGAGAAAACAATGCTTAACAATATCGGCCTACCCGGCCTTCTGCTGATCGCTGTTGTGGTGCTGGTCCTGTTCGGGCGCGGCAAGATCTCGTCGTTGATGGGCGAGGTCGGCAAGGGCATCACGTCCTTCAAGAAGGGCGTCAAAGAGGGCACCGACGAGATCGAGACTGCCTCGCTTGAAGACGAGACCGAGGCGCGCGACATCACGCCGAAAAAAGAAAAAGACAAGGTCTGAGGTCTGATTGCGCATCATGCCGCGCGGCGTGATGCACCCGTGAACCGCTGACCGGAGGGTCTGATTTCGCATGCTCGATATCGGTTGGAGTGAACTTCTGCTGATTGGCGTCGTGGCGCTGATCGTGGTGGGTCCCAAGGACTTGCCCAAGATGTTTCATCAGCTTGGACGGATGACCGCCAAGGCCAAGGCCATGGCGCGCGAGTTCTCCTCGGCGATGGAGGATGCGGCCAAGGATAGCGGTCTGGATGAAGCGGCCAATTCGGTGCGCGATCTCAAAAAGCTGACCTCGAAAAAGTCGCTTGGGCTGGATGCGCTGGAAAAGGCTGCTGACAGTTTTGAGAAATGGGAGCCCAAAGGGCCCGGCGCAGCCAAACCCAATACGCTGCAGCCCGATCCCGAGGCCACGCCGCCCAAGCCCGCGCCCGCAAGCGCCGCAAAATCGGCGGCGAAGAAGCCAGCAGCGAAGAAACCTGCTGCCAAATCGGCTGCGACGGCGAAAGCCGCACCCAAAGCCCCGGCAGCGAAAGCCGCAAGTGCCAAGAAAGCGCCTGCAAAGACCGCCGCCAAATCCGCGCCTAAATCAACGCCCAAAGCAACGGCGGCGAAGACATCTGCCAGCGCACGCAAGACCGCAGCGGCCAAACCCGCGCCCAAGAAAGATGACGCATGAGCGACCCCGATGACATGGAGCAAAGCGCTGCGCCGCTGATTGAGCACCTCGCGGAACTGCGCACCCGGATCCTGTATTCGCTGGGCGCGTTCGTGGTGGCAATGGTGGTCTGCTACACGGTGTGGAACCCGATTTTCAACTTTCTCACTCGCCCGGTCTGCCACGCGCTGTCCTCTCGCGGAGAGCAATGCGGGCTCTATCTGATCAAGCTGCAAGAAGGCTTCTTCGTCGCGATCAACATCTCTTTCTTGGGTGGGTTCGCGCTGTCTTTCCCGATCATCGCCTATCAGATGTGGCGCTTTGTGGCGCCGGGTCTTTATAAGAATGAAAAGAACGCGTTCCTGCCGTTCCTGGTTGCCTCGCCAATCATGTTTTTCCTCGGCGCGGCTTTCGCCTATTACGTGATCTTGCCGCTGGCGTTCAATTTCTTCCTTGGCTTTCAGCAAGGTGATATGGCCGCGCATCAAGGCAGCAATGAGATGGCCGCGATCGGCTTTCAGGGCTCGGTGCAGGAATATCTCAATCTGACGATCAAATTCGTGATGGCCTTTGGCATCTGTTTCCAGCTGCCAGTGTTGCTGTCGCTGATGGGCAAGGCGGGGCTGGTGTCTTCAGCGGGCCTTGGCAATATGCGCAAATATGCCGTCGTCGCGATCCTGATCGTGGCCGCGATTGCCACACCGCCCGATGTCGTCAGCCAAGTGATCTTGTTCACCGTGGTCTATGGTCTCTATGAGATTTCGATCCAGCTGGTGAAGCGGATTGAAAAGACCCGTGAGGCCCGGATGCGCGCCGAAGGCACATGGATCGACCCCGAAGAATGGGACGAAGATGAAGACGAGGGCGAAGACGAGGGGCGTTCATGAGCGATGATGCGATTGGCCGGATTGCCGAGGCGCTGGAACGACTTGCCCCCGCGCCGCAACCCGCCCCGGATATGACCTGCGCCGATGCCTTCATCTGGCACACCGCGCCTGACCGGCTGGAATCTGTCGCGCAGGTCTCGCGGGTCGATCTGGGGCTGTTGCACGGGATCGATCGATCGCGCGACACGCTATTGGCCAATACGCTGCAATTTGCGCGCGGATCGGCGGCCAATAATGCGCTGCTCTGGGGCGCACGCGGAATGGGGAAATCCTCACTGGTGAAGGCGGCGCATGCGGCGGCGGTGGCCGAAGGCTTGCCGCTCAAGCTGGTGGAACTGGCGCGCGAGGATCTGCCCTCGGTCGGGCGGCTGCTGGCGCATCTGCGCGCTGAACCCGATCTGCGCTTCGTGCTGTTTTGCGATGACCTGAGCTTTAGCCATGACGATCAGCATTACAAATCGCTCAAGGCGGTTCTGGATGGCGGGATCGAGGGGCGGCCAGCCAATGTGATCCTTTACGCGACCTCGAACCGGCGTCACCTGATGCCGCGCGACATGATCGAAAACGAACGCTCCACCGCGATCAACCCCTCCGAGGCGGTCGAGGAAAAAGTGTCGCTTTCGGATCGTTTCGGGCTGTGGCTGGGCTTTCACCCCTGTTCGCAAGATGAGTATCTGGCGATGATCGCGGGCTATTGCGCGGCCTACGGGGTGCAGATTGACGCCGAAACCTTGCGCGCCGAGGCAATCGAATGGCAGGCGACGCGCGGGTCACGCTCGGGTCGCGTGGCGTGGCAATATTTTACCGATCTCGCCGGACGCCAAGGTATCGCGATCTGATTGCGACCGAACAGGGGGGCGCTGCCCCTCTTTGCTGCGCAAATTCACCCCGGGATATTTCGGGAATTTGGAAGCCAAACTTTTCTTCGCTTCCAAATTCTCAAAATATCCCGGGGGAGTCTCGTGTAACGAGACGGGGGCAGCGCCCCCCTTGCGGCGGCTTGCGGGTCGCATTAGCCTTTCGTCAAAGCGGCAAGTGCTGCACCCACAAAGCCCTCGGAGCTTTCATGAAAATCGGTATCCTTCAAACCGGCCAATCGCCTGATGTGCTGCGCGAAGAAGCGGGGGATTACCCCGATATGTTCGAACGCCTTCTAGCGGGGCGCGGGTTGGAGTTCGTGCGCTATGATGTCGAGAATATGGAGTTGCCGAAAGACGTGCATGACTGCGAGGGCTGGTTGATTACCGGCTCGCGTCATGGCGCCTATGAGGATCATCCATTCATCGCTCCGCTTGAGCAATTTATCCGCGATACGGTTGCGGCGAATGTCCCGCTGGTGGGGATTTGTTTTGGCCATCAGATTATTGCGCAGGCGTTGGGCGGGCGGGTTGAGAAATACCCGCAGGGTTGGGCCGTTGGACCGCAGGATTATGATTTTGAGGGCGAGGCGATTACGCTTAACGCATGGCATCAGGATCAGGTGACGGAAATCCCGTCCACGGCCAAGCCCATAGCGCAAAACGATTTTTGTCGCTATCCTGCGCTGATATACGGGGATCGTGCGTTTTCGGTGCAGGCCCATCCAGAGTTTCGCGACGGCTTTGTTGACGGGCTGATGGCAACGCGCGGACAAGGCGTGGTGCCCGAACCTCTGATGCAGGCGGCGCGAGCGCGGCTGGGTCAGCCCAACGGATCGCAACGCATCGCCGAAATGATCGCGGATTTTTTCTTGCAAGACAGGGCGCTGGCGCGCCCGGAAAGCTGACAGATGAGCCAGACATCGGATTGGACCGACAAGATCCCGCAAGCGGCGCGTGACTACCTGAACGGGCGCCGCCTTGACGAGGTGGAATGTATCGTCGCCGATATTGCGGGGGTGGCACGCGGCAAGGCGATGCCGGCCTCGAAATTCAAGTTTCAAGATCGGTTTTTCCTGCCGAACTCGATCTTTTTGCAAACGATCACGGGCGAGTGGACGGATAATCCCAGCGGTGCCTTCACCGAGCCGGACATGATCCTGACGCCCGATTTCTCGACCGCGACCGCCGCGCCTTGGACGGCAGATTGGACCTTGCAGATCATTCACGATGTCGAGGATCAAGAGGGCAACCCGGTTCCGATCGCGCCGCGCAATGTGCTCAAGCGGGTCTTGGCGCTGTATGAGGCCGAGGGCTGGCGCCCGGTCATCGCGCCCGAGATGGAATTCTTCCTCGTTGCGCGCAATATCGACCCCAACCAGCCGATCATTCCGCCGATGGGGCGTTCGGGGCGGCGCGCGGCGGCGAAACAGGCCTATTCGATGAGCGCGGTCGATGAATACGGCAAGGTGATCGACGATATCTATGATTTCGCCGAAATGCAGGGCTTTGAGATCGACGGCATCTTGCAAGAGGGCGGTGCGGGTCAGATCGAGATCAACCTTGCGCATGGCGACCCGGTGCATTTGGCCGATCAGATTTTCTACTTCAAGCGACTGATCCGCGAGGCGGCCTTGCGCCACGATTGCTTCGCGACCTTCATGGCCAAGCCGATCGAGGGCGAGCCGGGCTCGGCGATGCATATCCACCAATCGGTGATCGACATCAAAACCGGCGAGAACATTTTTTCCAACCCCGATGGTAGCGAGACCGAGGCGTTCATGCACTGCATCGCGGGGCTGCAAAGCCATCTGCCGGCGGTGATTGCGCTGCTTGCGCCCTATGTGAACAGCTATCGTCGCTACGTTCCCGATTTTGCCGCGCCGATCAATCTGGAATGGGGGCGTGACAACCGCACCACCGGCTTGCGGGTGCCGATCTCGGGGCCTGCCGCGCGCCGGATCGAGAACCGTTTGGCGGGGATGGATTGCAACCCCTATCTGGGGCTCGCGGCGTCTTTGGCTTGCGCCTATATTGGGCTCAAGGAAAAGAAGATGCCCAAGCCCGAATGTCTGGGCGATGCCTATATGTCGGCCGAAGATGTGCCCGTGACCTTGGGCGATGCGCTGGATTTGATGAGCGAAAGCGCCCCGGTTCGCGATGTGCTGGGAGAGGAATTCTGCAATGTGTATGAGGCGGTAAAGCGAAACGAATACAAAGAGTTCCTGCAAGTCATCAGCCCGTGGGAGCGTGAACACCTGCTGTTGAACGTGTGATCTGATGGATCTGCTTTTCGCCAATGATCGCCAAGGTGAGCACGCGCCAAGCTATTATGCTGCCACCGCGCTGACGGATCGACGCTGGCCCGAGTTGAAGGGGCGCCACGACACCAATGTGTGTGTCGTGGGGGCGGGCTTCACGGGGCTGTCGGCGGCGCTGCATCTGGCGCAGCGCGGCTTTGGCGTGACCCTGCTAGAGGCCCACCGTGTCGGCTTTGGCGCAAGCGGGCGCAATGGTGGGCAGGTGGGCTCGGGGCAGCGTCTTGAGCAAGACGATCTCGAGGCCGCGCATGGCCCCGAGATGGCGCGCAAGCTGTGGGATCTGGGCCAAGAAGCCAAGCAGCTGATCCGCGATCTGATTGCGGATCACGCGATCCCCGTGACCCTGCATCCCGGCATCGTTCACGCCTGCCGCACAGCCGCTGAGGTCACCCATTCCCATCACATGGCGGAAAAGCTGGCGCGCGAGTATGGCTATGATCAGGTGCAGCCGCTGGACCGGGACGCGTTGCACGCGATCTTGCCCTCCGATGCCTATCTGGGCGGCGATATCGACCGGGGCGCGGGCCATCTGCATCCTTTGAATTTCGCGCAAGGGTTGGCGCTGGCTTGTGACAAGGCCGGGGTGCAAATCCATGAGAATTCGCATGTGCATCACATCCGCCCCGGCGCGAAGGTGCGGGTGCAAACGCGCCACGGCCATATCGACGCCGATCATCTAATCTTTGCAGGCAATGGCTATATGGGCCAGCTTGCGCCGCGTGTGTCCAGCCGGGTGATGCCGATCAACAATTTCATCATCGCAACCGAGCCGCTTGGGGATCGCGTCGCGCAGGTCTTGCGCGAAAACGTGGCCGTAGCCGACACCAAATTCGTGGTGAATTACTGGCGGCTGTCGGAGGATAACCGTCTGCTGTTTGGGGGGGGTGAAAGCTATGGCTACCGCTTTCCCGATATCCTGAAAACCGTGCGCAAGCCGATGCTGGAGGTCTATCCGGGCCTCGCTGATACCCGCATCGACTACGCTTGGGGCGGCACGCTGGCTATTACCCGTTCGCGGATGCCCTATTTCGCGCGCCCGCTGAAGAATGCGCTCTCGGCCAGCGGGTTTTCCGGGCATGGCGTGGCGATGGGCACGCTGGCGGGCAAAATCATGGCCGAGGCGGTGGCCGGTCAAGCGGAGCAGTTCGATCTGATGGCGGGGCTGAACGTGCCAAGCTTTCCGGGCGGCGGCATGTTGCGCAGCCCGCTTTTGGCGCTGGCGATGACGTGGTTTGCGATGCGCGACCGGATCGGGCTGTAACGCGGCCCCGGCTGTGGCAGATTTGCACGATATACTGTTGCATACCCTCAAACGCTTGATTGCGGGGCGGTTTCGTCTCAGCAAGCAGTAACGGCACCGTGAGCCACAGGAATTTGCGATGGACCCGATATCTGATCACCCGCAGCGCTATGCGCTGGTCAACGAGCTTCACGCCCGCCCCTATCCAAGGTTGAGCGTGCCCGGCCATGCCGTTTATGTCGCCTTCAAAGAGCCCCATAATGCGGCCAATCGCGACCGCGCCAAGGATCAAGAGCATCTGCAAGCGCTGCTTACCCGCGCCGGCGCGACCCCGCCGCAAACCGGGATCACCCATTACGCGGGTAAGATCGGGCGCCATGAGCTGAAATGGGAAAGCCATACCGAGTTCACGACCTATCTCGCCTTTGCGCCCGGCACCTCGGCGCGCCCCTTTGACCCTGCCGAAACCGAGGTTTTTCCGCCAAGCTGGATCGCTTCGGGTCCGGGGGGGCGGCTTGCCGCCGTGCAGATCCGCATCGAGGAACTGCCCGCCAACCCCGACGATATCGACCCGTTCCTAGAGCAATGGTTCGTCGCCGAAAGCCTTGTGTGCACCTGGGTGCTGGACGGGGCGGCGGTTGTGGCGGGCGATTTCCGAATTGATCCCAATGGTCAGATGCGGTTCGCGGTTTTCGTGCGTCCGGGCACCGGGCCGGGGCGGATCGGGCGCACGGTGCAGCGCCTGTGCGAGCTGGAAACCTATCGTGCGATGTCGATGCTGGGCCTGACGCGCGGGCGCGATCTGTCGCATCGCCTCAACGCCCTTGATCCCAAACTGACCGCATTGGTCGAAGGCATGGGCGATGATGCGCGCTCTGCCGAGGCGACGTTGCACGGCTTGCTGGAAATCTCGGCCGAGCTGGAGAGCCTTGCGGTGCAGCACTCCTTCCGGTTCTCGGCCACGGGCGCCTATGAGGCGATCGTGCGTGAACGCGTCGAAAGCCTGCGCGAAAACCGCTTTGAAGGGCGTCAAAAGCTCAGCGAGTTCATGGCGCGGCGCTATGACCCGGCGGTGCGCACGGTGAAATCTGCCGAAACGAGGCTGCGTCAGATGGTGACGCGCGCGGCGCGTGCGGGCGAGTTGCTGCGCACGCGAGTGGATGTGGAACGCTCGGCGCAGAACCAGAAACTGCTGGAAAGCATGGATCGGCGATCAGACCTGCAACTCAAGTTGCAGCACACGGTCGAGGGGCTGTCGGTCGTCGCGATCAGCTATTATGCGGTCAGTCTGGCGGGCTATCTGGCCTATCCGGTGGCCAAGCAGGTCGGGGTTTCGAAAGAACTGATGGTTGCCGGGCTGACGCCGCTGGTGATCCTGATGGTCTGGCTGATGATCCGGCGCATTCATAACAGCGTGGGCAAGCACTAGGCCCGCCCACGCAAGTGCCTCAGAAATCTGCCGTTGCAGGGTCCGGCCCGATCCGGCCATCCTTGGAATCGAGCGCGGCGATCTGGGCCATCTCTTCCATGGTCAGTTCAAAGTCGAACACCGAGATATTCTCGCGCATCCGGTCGTGATTGGACGATTTCGGAATGGTGATCAGGCCAAGCTGGATCTCCCAGCGCAAAATCACCTGCGCGGCGGACTTGCCATAGCGCGAGGCGATCTCGATCAGGGCGGGTTCGGTTAGCAATTCGCCTTGCCCCAGCGGTGACCAACATTCCGTCGCTATGCCCAGTTTTGCATGGGCGGCGCGCTGGCTGAGTTGTTGAAACCGCGGGTGCAGTTCCACCTGATTGAGCGCCGGGGTCACGCCGGTTTCATCGACCAGCCGCTCGAGGTTCTCGGGCAGGAAATTCGACACGCCGATGGCACGCACGCGGCCCTCGTCGCGCAGCCGAATGAACGCCTTCCAGGTCTCGACGAACTTATCTTTGGCAGGCATCGGCCAGTGGATCAGATAAAGATCAAGTGTCTCGAAGCCCAGCTTACCCATGCTTTCATCAAAGGCGCGCAGGGTCTCGTCATAACCTTGCTGATCGTTCCAAAGCTTTGAGGTCACGAAAATGTCTTCGCGCGCCACATCACTTTGCGCGATGCCTTTGCCCACGCCGAGCTCATTGCCATAAATGGCGGCTGTGTCGATATGGCGATAGCCGTTATTGAGCGCGCTCATGACGATGCCGGGCGCTTCGTCATCGGGCATTTTCCACACGCCAAGCCCGAGTTGCGGGATTTTCGTGCCATCGTTGAGGGTGATCATCGGGACAGACATGGAGGCTCTCCTTTATTGCGGTTGGTCACGAGGGTAGGGCGCAACGCAACAGAGGAAAGGTGATCACGAAGAAGCTATGGGTCTCCGCGCGGAAAGCGTTTGCGGTTCTCAAGATCGTTGAGATCCATGTGATTACGCATATAGGCTTCGGAGGCCTTCTTGAGCGGCTGGTAATCCCACGGGTAGTGCCCACCCTGTCGCAGCGCCTCATAGACGACCCAGCGCCGCGCTTGGCTTGCGCGCACATCCTGATCGAACCGCTCCACGTCCCAACGCTGGGCAGCCTCGGTTTTCAACGCGGCGAGCGTATCGTCATGCGCAGGGTCGGTGGCGAGATTGGTCAATTCATGCGGGTCGGCCTGCAGATCGAACAGTTGATCGGGGTCCAGCGCGCAGAGGTTCAGCTTGAAACGCCCTTTGCGCAGGCTCACCAGCGGCGCAAAAGACCCCTCGGCGGCATATTCCATCGCTACGGGGGCCGTGCGCGGGGTGCCTTGCGCCAGCGGCAACAGGCTTTGCCCGTCGATCCATGGGGCGATCTCGGCCAGCGAAATCCCCGCCAGATCGCATAGTGTCGGCGTCACGTCGATGGTCGAAACCGGATCGCTGATCAGCCCCGGCGCGAGGTCGGGATCGCAGAGCATCATCGGCACGCGGGACGAGCCCTCATAAAAGCTCATCTTGAACCACAGCCCGCGCGCGCCCAGCATATCGCCGTGATCCGAGACAAACAGGATCGTGGCCTCTTGGCGCGTGTCTTGCAGCACCTGCAGCAGCGTTCCGATCTGATCGTCGAGATAGGACAGGTTGGCGAAATAGGCGCGACGCGAACGGCGGATATCCTCAACGGTAATGTCGAAGGCGCGCCAGTCATTGGCCTCCAGCAAGCGCTTGGAATGGGCGTCTTGATCGTCAAAGGGGATCGCGCCGACCTCTGGCTCCAGATGTGCGCAATCCTCATACAAATCCCAGTATTTCTGACGCGCAACATAGGGGTCATGCGGATGTGTGAAACTGACCGTCAGCATCCACGGGCGCGCATCATCGCCGCGCGCCAGATCATAGAGCTTCATGCGCGCCTCATGCGCGACATTGTCGTCATATTCCAACTGGTTGGTGATCTCGGCCACGCCCGCCCCGGTGACCGAGCCCATATTGTGATACCACCAATCAATCCGCTCACCGGGTTTGCGGTAATCGGGCGTCCAGCCGAAATCGGCGGGGTAGATGTCGGTGGTCAGACGTTGCTCAAAGCCGTGCAACTGATCGGGGCCGACGAAATGCATCTTGCCTGACAGGCAGGTCTGATAGCCCGCGCGGCGCAGGTGATGGGCATAGGTCGGAATGTCCGAGCGGAACTCGGCGGCGTTGTCATAGACGCCATTGCGCGAGGGAAGCTGGCCCGACATGAAGGCTGCCCGCCCCGGCGCACAGAGTGGCGAGCCGGTATAGGCATTGGCGAAACGCACCGATTTCGCGGCCAGCTTTTTCAGATTGGGAAGATGCAGCCAGTCGGCGGGGCCATCGGGAAACAACGTGCCGTTGAGCTGATCAACCATCAAGATCAAGATATTGCGCTGGGTCATGGGGCTCCTCGCGGTCGGCGTGAGACGGGGCAGGGCGCGCCTTGCACGCCATCCTTTCCATCGCGTCTATCGAACGCAGGCCCCACGGCGCAACCCTGATCGCGCCCGCACCTCGTCCTTAGGCGGCAAGGACCAGTCGCGCCTCATAGCGTTTCAGGCTCGGGCGCGCCGCCGGATAGGCAAGCATGCCTGCCGCCAATTCCGGGAATAACATCAACAGCTCGCGCCGGGGGCCGTCCTCCATATCGCGCAGAGTGGCAACGCCGGGCTGGTAGCTTTCGCTCCACAGCCCGTCCGAGGACAGAATTTCATGCTGATCGAACATCAGGTGGATATAGATCACCTCTTGCACGCTTTCGTCGCGCGCAATCCCGGGCAGCCCGTCCAGATGATGCGCGGCGGCCAGCGCCTCGGGCTCGCCGCACAGCAACTCCGCGCGCGGCCCGGTCAACAGCAGCCGATGCTGCGGCGATACTCGCATTTCGCGTATCGGCATGTCGGGGCCAAGCGCGCCCGGCGCGATCCGCATCGGGTAAAACGCTGGCGTGGCGCGCAGTTCGCACAGGTTAAGGTGGCGTCTGCCGATCCAGCGGATCGTCTGATAGCCATTGTCGCGCGTCAGCACGCGCGCGCCGACCTCGAGGTCCTCGACCAAGCGCTCTCCGTGCAGCGTTGCGATCCGCGTGCCGGGCGTGAAACAGGGGATCACGCGCTCGATATTAGTGAAACTCATCGTGCCGACGACATTGCCCGAGGGGTCGAGGAATTCGACCGAGCCATTCTCGGGATTGCCCGGATCAAAGGTGATATTCGTGAGGTCCTTGCCCCAGTCGCGCAGATCAAGCGTGTCGAAATCGGTGCCGCCCTCGCCCCCGTCGACGACATCGCCATTGGTCAGGTTGACGAAGGTGTCCTGATCATCGCCCCCCGAAAGCGTGTCAGCCCCCGCACCGCCAGTCAGCGTGTCATTGCCCGCGCCACCCAGCACGATGTCATTGCCTGCGCCACCATCAAGGCTGTCATTGCCGCTGCCACCATCGACAAGATCGTTGCCCGCGCCGCCCAGCACGGTGTCATTATCTGCGCCGCCATAAAGGCTGTCATCGCCCCCCGCGCCGTCGATGTAGTCATTGCCGCCATTGCCGTAAAAGACGTTGGTGTAGCCGTCGGTTGGGTCGGTCGAGAATCCGTCAAACCCCACCAAAGTGTCGCCATAGGCCGAGCCATAAATCCCATCCACGCCCGACAGCGTATCACCCGCCGCATCCCCGCCCGAGGCGGTAGCCGCGCCCAAGTTGATGTTCACGCCTGCGCCGCTATCGGTGTAATCGGCGTAGTCCATGCCGCTGCCGCCGTTCAGCACATCCGCGCCCGCACCACCATGCAGCGTGTCGTTGCCAACACCGCCCAGCAGGCTGTCATTGCCGGTGCCGCCATCAAGCGAGTCGTTACCCGCATCGCCTGAAAGCGTGTCATTATCCGCGCCGCCGATCAGCGTGTCATTACCGTCGCCACCAACAAGGCTATCGGCCCCTGTGCCACCGTTCAGCGTGTCATTGCCTGCCCCACCGATCAGCGTGTCATTGCCAGCCTCGCCCATAAGCGAGTCGTTGCCCGCGCCACCATCGACGGAATCATTGCCCGTGCCCGCCATCACCGTATCATTGCCCAGACCAGCCAAGACGGTGTCATTGCCGCCGCCTGCGCGGATATAGTCGTCATTGCCCGAACTGCCGGGCAGGCCGGCATCGTTGTTGTCGACCTTGTCCGAGCCATTCGCGATCGGCTCTACATAGCTGCTATTGATCAGGTCGCCGCCCGACGTGCCGTCGATATAGCCATCGTCAAAGCCGGTTTGATAGCGATCCGCGCCGAGGTTGGTGTTGGTATAGCTGGTCGCGCTGTTCAGCAGGATCGACTGGATCGGCTTGGCCTCATAGGCGGTGGTATCGGCATTGGCGGTCATCTCTGGCGCAAGGAAAACTTTGCCATCCGTCGTTTGCACGATCACAGCGGACACGTTTGCCGTGGTGCCATCGACATAGGTCAGCGTGGCATTATAGACGACCAGACCATCATAGATCAGCGTTTCGGTGCCATTGCCGACATTGGTGATGATCTGATCGTTGGAGATGTTGTTATTGGTATCCAGCGCGCCCGAGGTGCCGCCATTGTCAACGGTCGTCGCCGAGGTGATGTGTTGGTAAAGGGGGGCGGTGGCGGTCCCGAAGGTGGTTCCGGTGAAGGCATTGTAATTCTCCATGCTGGAGTTGCCTTCGGTCGGATCGATAAAGGTGGTCGAACTGTCCAGATAGATCCAGTTAAACGTGCTCGCCATTGCGCGGGTGCCCTTAAGTTGCGCGCAGTATCCTGGTGATCCGCAGACACATCTGGCCCGCCAGAGTGCGGGGCAAGCGGGACATCATCCCGTTTGATAGATCTGTTGAAAGAAAACTGGTTACTGCTCGGATACTTGTTCTTTGAGACTCAACTAACATCACTATTGTGCAAAGCAATGGGGATTTTCGTTGGGCTTATTTGTGGCGGCGCTGTGATTTGCTCTCCGTCGCCATAGTCTTTTTCGACAGGTCGGGCAGTATCCGTTTGCCACCCACCGCCATGCCCTTTGCCTGAGCGCACTCAACTTGTCTCACGAAGCCCTGCCATCGTGCGCAGGATCACAGCCGGGTTGGCGCCAATTGTCTGGGCGAGTGTTTCGGAGGTGAGCGGTTTTCCCACGGATATATTGATGACGCACCGCAATAGGGGGCGATACTGGTAGGCCCGGAGGGACTCGAACCCCCAACCAAGGCGTTATGAGCGCCCTGCTCTGACCAATTGAGCTACAGGCCCACCATTGCCTCTCCCTCTATCACGCGCGCACGCGGCGTCAAGAATTTGGCGTGCTTTTGGCCAACAGACGTTGCTTGACCCCGGGTCTTGCGCTAGGGCTGCGCCCCAGTTGACCCATCTTGGAGAGCGCCGCCATGACCGATAAGAAACCGGGCCTGACCTATGCCGATGCGGGCGTGGATATTGATGCAGGCAATGCTTTGGTCGAGCGGATCAAGCCAGCCGCCAAGCGCACGCAACGCCCCGGCACGATGTCGGGTCTGGGCGGGTTCGGCGCGCTGTTCGATCTCAAGGCCGCCGGGTATAACGACCCGATCCTCGTGGGGGCGACCGATGGCGTGGGCACCAAGCTGCGCATCGCGATCGATACCGGCAATGTCGACACGATCGGGATCGATCTGGTGGCGATGTGCGTCAATGATCTGGTCTGCCAAGGTGCTGAGCCACTGTTTTTCCTAGATTATTTTGCGACCGGCAAGCTGGAGCTGGATCAGGCCACCGCAATCATCAACGGCATTGCCGAGGGCTGCGCGCAATCGGGGTGTGCGCTGATCGGCGGCGAGACGGCGGAAATGCCGGGCATGTATCACAAGGGTGATTTCGACCTGGCGGGCTTTGCCGTCGGCGCGATGGAACGTGGCAGCGACCTGCCCGCAGGCGTGGCCGAGGGCGATGTGCTGCTGGGGCTGGCCTCGAACGGGGTGCACTCCAACGGGTATTCCTTCGTGCGCAAAGTGGTTGAGATGTCGGGCCTTCGCTGGGACGCGGATTGCCCGTTTGCTGAAGGCGCGCTTGGCGCGGCTTTGCTCGCCCCGACTCGGCTGTATGTGACGCAGACGCTTGCGGCGGTGCGCGCGGGCGGCGTCCATGCGCTCGCCCATATCACTGGCGGCGGGCTGACCGAAAATCTGCCGCGCGTTCTGCCCGAGGGCATGGGCGCGCAAATTGACCTCGACGCTTGGGAATTGCCCCCGGTGTTCCGCTGGCTGGCCGAAATAGCGGGCATGGCCGAGGGCGAACTGCTCAAGACCTTCAATTGCGGCATTGGGATGATCGTTGTGGTTGACCCCGCGCGTGCCGATGCGATCTCGGCACTGCTGGCGGAGGCGGGCGAAACCGTGACGCGGATTGGCACGCTGAGCGCCGGGCAGGGCGTGGCCTATACAGGGTCGCTGCTGTGACCTTGCGCGTCGCGATCCTGATTTCAGGCGGCGGGTCGAACATGATCAAGCTGCTTGAAAGCATGCGCGACGATCACCCTGCGCGCGCCGTTCTTGTCGCCAGCAATGATGCAAATGCGGCGGGGCTGCAAAAGGCCGCGCGCCTAGGCGTGGCGACGGCCGCGATTGACCACCGCCCCTATGGCAAGGATCGCGCCGCGTTTGAGGCAGAGCTGCTGAAACCGATCTTGGCAGCGCAGCCCGATATTGTCTGTCTGGCAGGGTTCATGCGCGTGTTGACGCCCGATTTTGTGGGCCGTTTCGCGGGTCGGATGCTCAATATCCACCCCTCGCTTTTGCCGAAATATCCCGGCCTGCACACCCATGCCCGTGCACTTGAGGCGGGCGATGCCGAGGCGGGGTGTACCGTGCACGAAGTCACCCCCGTGCTGGATGACGGCCCGATTTTGGGCCAGGCGCGGGTCGCTATTGCGCCGGGTGACACGCCCGAAACATTGGCCGCGCGGGTGCTGGTGCAGGAGCATCGCCTGTACCCGGCAGTGTTGCGCCGATTTGCCCAAGGCGATCGCACACCGCTGTTCATGTAGCCCCCATCCGCGGCTTTCGCGCCACGGCTGCGGGATCGGCGTCTCCACGGTGCTTTTCATTTCGCGCGCGCCCGTCTAAAGGAAAAAGACCTTGCGGGATGACCCCGCGTTCCATTGCGAAAGCGCGCCATGCAGACCATCACTACGACCGACGCCCTCGCGGCCTATTGCGAAAAGGCGAAGTCAGAGCCTTACGTCACCATCGACACCGAATTTCTGCGCGAGCGGACGTATTGGTCCAAACTGTGCCTTGTGCAAATGGCCCTGCCAGACCGCGATGGCCAAGAGGGTGAGGCGGTGCTTGTCGATCCGCTCTCTGCCGATCTTTCGCTCGAGCCGCTTTATGATCTGTTTCGTCACAAGGCGACGGTCAAAGTGTTTCACGCCGCGCGTCAGGATCTTGAGATTTTCTTCATCGAGGGCAATGTCTTTCCCGATCCGCTGTTTGACACCCAGATTGCCGCGATGGTCTGCGGCTTTGGCGAGCAGGTGGGCTATGAGACGCTGGTGCGCAAGATCGCCAAGGAATCGCTGGATAAATCGTCGCGCTTCACCGATTGGTCGCGCCGCCCGCTGACCGAGGCGCAAAAGAAATATGCGATCGCCGATGTCACCCATCTGCGCCAGATTTATGAGTTCCTCGCAACGCAGCTCAAGGAGTCCGGGCGCGACGCGTGGGTCGAAGAGGAAGAAGCGGTTCTTCTGAACCCCGAGACCTATATCAACCGCCCCGAAGAGGCGTGGCAGCGGGTCAAAACGCGCACCAGTTCGGCCCGATTCTTGGGTATCGTGCGCGCGCTCGCGCAGTTCCGCGAAGGCTATGCGCAAAACCGCAACATTCCGCGCTCGCGCATTTTCAAGGATGATGCGCTGCTGGAATTGGCCTCGACCAAGCCTGTCACGCTAGATGACCTCAGCCGGTCGCGCCTGCTGCTGCGCGAGGCTCGGCGCGGTGAGATTGCCGAGGGGATCATGACGGCTGTGAAAGAAGCGCTGGAGGCCCCGCAGGATTCGTTGCCGCGCGTCTCGGATCAGGGCCAGCAATTGCAGGTCGATACTGCCTTGGCCGATCTTTTGCGCGTGCTGCTCAAGGCGAAATCGCAAGAGACGGGCGTGGCGGCCAAGCTGATCGCAAACTCTGCGGATCTGGATCGGATCGCGGCAGGCAAACGCGATGTCGCTGCGCTGCAGGGCTGGCGCGCCGAGGTGTTTGGCCATGATGCGCTGCGATTGGCCAAGGGCGAGGTCGGGCTGACCGCGCGCAGTGGCGCGGTCGAACTGGTCGATCTGTAGCGCCGGGTGACGGCGCTACTTAAGCAAGACGTTTGGGCGTGACGCTTAGCGGCGCACCGAGCGTGCGTTATTTGCACCCTCAACCACGATCTTACGCACAGTTTCCAGCTTGTAGTTGCTGATGAACGTGGCGGCAGAAACTTCGCGCGATTGCTGCGTCGACACACGGCGCGCATCTGCACTGTCCGCTGCGGGCGGCGTCAGCATGAAGCGATAGGTTATCGTGCCATTCGCATCGGGTTCGCCGTTATTGAGCGCGACCAGATCGGTTTGCCAATAGCCTTGCGTCGGGGGCAGGCCCATCGCGGTGACAATCGCGCCCGATGGGGCCTTATCCACGCTCAGGCTGATCACCTGCGCGACCGGCTGCTGCCAGGGCTTGCCGATTTGATCGGGGTAGCCGCCCTTGGGCGCCAGCGTCGTCTGCGCCTCTGGCTGGCTTCTGCCAAACCAGTTGAACGGGTTGAGTTTGCTGCCGCGAATGGTGCCGCAGCCAGCGGTGGCAAGAGTCAAGGCAAGTGCCGCAATCAGGGCTTTGTTCATGGTCGCTCCGAAGCTGTCCAAGACCTCTGGTAGCCGATCACGCTGCTTTTGAAAAGCCGCGTCTGGACGCAGGCGGCTGCGCGCGTTACCCAAGAGCCTCGAGTTGATGCAAGGAACCCCGTGATGGCCCGCGAAGCGTTTGAAGAGATTGCCGAGACCTTTGAATTTCTCGACGACTGGGAGGACCGCTATCGCCATGTGATCGAGCTGGGGCGCGAATTGCCCGGGTTGGACGAGGCGGTCAAAGTGCCCGCGACCAAGGTGCATGGCTGTGCCAGTCAGGTTTGGCTGCTGCCACGGATTTCTGGCACCGGCCCCGATGCGCGGTTCGATTTTGAAGGCGAAAGCGATGCAATGATCGTGCAGGGGCTGATCGCGATCCTGCATGCGCTCTATTCGGGTCTGAGCGTGACGCAGGTTGGCGCGGTTGACGCGCCTGCGGAATTGGCGCGGCTGGGGTTGAACGATCACCTGTCGGCGCAACGCTCGAACGGGCTGCGCGCAATGATCGAGCGGATTCGTTTGCTCGCCGCCGAGGCCGCCAGCGCCTGAACCGGGCATGAAAAAAGGGGCCGTGCGGCCCCTTTTGACGTTGCAAGCGGCGCGTCTTACCGCACCGGGTTGCGATAGATCATCCGGCGCAGCGACCCGGTTTTTGAGCGCATCAACATCGTTTCGGTTTCGATATAGGTCGGCTCGCGCTTGACTCCCTTGACGATCGAGCCGTCGGTTACGCCGGTTGCCGCAAAGATCACATCCGAGCGCACCATGTCGTCGCGGGTGTAGATTTTGTCGAGATCGGTGATCCCGGCCTTGCGGGCGCGGCCGCGCTCGTCATCGTTGCGAAACAATAGCTTGCCCCACATCTGCCCGCCCATGCATTTCAGCGCCGAGGCCGCCAGAACGCCCTCGGGCGCGCCACCGGACCCCATATACATATCAATCCCGGTAAAATCGGGCTCGGCGCAATGGATCACGCCGGCCACGTCGCCATCGGTGATCAGGCGGATTTTGGCACCGGTGCTGCGCACTTCGGCGATCATGTCCTCGTGGCGCGGGCGATCCAGAATGCAGACCGCGATATTCTTGGGTTCGACCCCTTGCGCGCGCGCCAAAGCTTCGATCCGCTCGGTCGGGCTCATATCGAGGCTGACGACGTCTTTTTCATAGCCCGGCCCGATCGCGAGCTTTTCCATATACACATCGGGTGCATGTAGCAGCGAGCCGCGCGGCGCCATCGCGATCACGGTCAGCGCGTTGGGCATGTCCTTAGCCGTCAGCGTGGTGCCTTCGAGCGGATCCAGCGCAATATCGACCTCCGGGCCAGTGCCTGCGCCGACTTCTTCGCCGATAAACAGCATCGGGGCTTCGTCGCGCTCGCCCTCACCGATCACCACGGTGCCGCGGATGTCCAGCTTGTTAAGCTGTTCGCGCATCGCGTTCACCGCCGCCTGATCGGCCGCTTTCTCATCGCCACGCCCGATCAGATCGGCCGAGGCATGCGCCGCCGCCTCAGAGACGCGGGCAAGGCCCAATGAGAGCATGCGGTCATTGAAGTCACTCGGAGGGGTCATCTGTATCTTCCTGATTGCCTAGGGCGTTATCGATCGCGCACAGGTAAACCCCTCCGTGCGCGCAAGAGCAACCCTGTGAACGCTAACGGCGCGCCCGCTCGGCGGTTTTGGTGCGCTTGACGCGGCTTACAGTTCCTCGATCCGGATCGCGACCGGTTCGCCCTCGACGACGCGGGTGGCGGGGAGGGCGGCAAGAGCGTGGTCGATTGCGTCCCGCGTGGTCTTATGGGTCACGATCAACACCGGTGCCGAGGTATCGGCATGGCCATATTGGCGCAACCGGCTGATCGACACGCCCGATTCGCCCAAGATTGTCGCCACCTTGGCCAATGCGCCCGGCTTGTCGGCCAGTTGCAGGCGTAGATAATACGGCGCGGGAACAGAGGTCACGGCGGGGGTAGCCTGCATCAGACTGCCAGCCGGTTGGCCAAAGGTCGGCAGGCGCAAGCCGCGCGCCAGATCCATCACATCGCCCATCACGGCGCTAGCGGTCGGGCCTTCACCCGCACCCGCGCCGCGCAGCACGATCTGGCCGACCGCATCGCCCTCAAGCACGACCATATTGGTGCCGCCCGTGAGCTGCCCGAGCGGCGAGGAAGAGGGCACGAGGCAGGGGGTCATGCGCTGCTCCAACCCGCGTCCGGTCATCTGCGCAACGCCCAGAAGCTTGATTTTATAGCCCAAATCCCCGGCGCGCCGAATGTCGTCGATCGAGATACGCCCGATCCCTTCCAGCACCACATTGTCAAAGCTGACCTGCGTGCCAAAGGCAATCGCAGCAAGGATTGCAAGCTTGTGGCCTGCGTCAATGCCGCCCACGTCAAGGTTCGGATCGGCCTCAAGGTAGCCCAGTTGACGGGCCTCTTCGAAGACCGTGTCATAGGGCAGACCGGCCTCTTCCATCCGGGTCAGGATGTAGTTGCAGGTGCCGTTCATCACGCCCATCACCCGGCGCATCGCATTGCCTGCGAGCCCCTCGGTGAGCACCTTGATGACCGGAATGCCCCCCGCCACGGCCGCCTCAAAGCGGATCGCGCGATTCAGGTCCTCGGCCAGTTCGGCCAGCGCCTGCCCGTGATGGGCCAGCAGCGCCTTGTTGGCGGTCACGACATCTTTGCCCGCGCGCAACGCGGCTTCGGTAGCGTCCTTGGCCGCGCCCTCATGACCGCCCATCACCTCGACGAGCACATCGACATCGTCGCGCATGGCCAGCGCCACGGGGTCGCTTTCCCAGGCGTAATTTGACAGATCCGCATCGCGGTTCTTGGTGCGATCGCGCGCCGAGATGGCGGTGATTTGCACCGGGCGTCCGGCGCGCGCGGCCAGCATGTCAGCGTGACGTTGCACGATCTTGACCACGCCGATACCCACGGTGCCAAGGCCCGCAATGCCGAGGCGCAGGGGCTTGTCGGAAGGGACGGGCGCAGACATGGGAAACCTCGTGCAAAAACGGAATTGCGCCCTGTTAGCGGGAAACTGCGTTCCGTGCAACGGCGTGCAGCGCCGCCGCTATTGCGCGCTCAGATCGCGCTCATCCACCACTGTAACAGCACGCAGCGCCGCCGCGCGGGCCCGCAGCGCATCGGCGCGCGCCACAAGTGCGGGGGCGGGGCTGGGGGAAAGCGGCGCATCGCTGAGCAAACTCTCCATCGGGACAAGTGCGGGATAGCCCTGATCCTGCGTGCTCGCGCAAGCCGACATCAGGCACAATAAGGCCAAAAGGGAAGGGGCGCGCAGCATGCTCTCTCCTGATCTGATCGCGTCAAGATATGGCGCATCCGCGCCCAGCACCAGTGCCGATTGGCCGCTTTCGGGTTTGATACTGAACAGGCGTTCAGTTAACGTCGCATCATGGCACGCAAAACGGGTTCGCATTCTCAAATCACCGGTCCGAAAATCCGCGAGCAGGCGTTGCAGCTTTTCGCCAGCCACGGCTTTGCGGCCGTCTCTATGCGCCAGATCGCGGCGGCGGTCGGAGTGCAGGCGGGGGCGCTGTATCTTTACACGCCCGACAAAGAAGCGCTGCTGTTTGATTTGCTCAAGACCCATATGGATGAGCTGCTGGCCGCTTGGGCCGCCGAGGAGCGCGGGGCAGGGCCGATGGCCGCGCTCGAGGCCTTTGTGCGCTTTCACATCGGTTTCAACCTCAGCCGCGCCGATGCGGTGTTTCTCAGCTATATGGAGTTGCGCAATCTAGGCCCCGAGAATTTCGCAATGATCGAGGGGCTGCGGCGCGCCTATGAGACCGAGCTGGAGGAAATCCTCAAGGCGGGCCAAGAGGCGGGCGTCTTCCTGATCCCCGATACCAAGCTTGCCACGATGGCCATCATCGCCATGCTGACGGGCGTCACCACATGGTTTCGCGAAGGCGGGCGGCTTAGCCGCGCGATGGTAGCCGATATCTACTGGGACATGGTGCGCAAGGCGGTCGGCGCCTAGCCTCGGTTGGGTCACGTATGCGTTGGCCCGGTTTGGCGCAAAGCCCTCTTTGCGTTCGCCCTGTTGCGCGTTAAGAAGGCCCCAAAGGAGCCCCGCACCATGCTGAAAACCCGGATCATCCCCTGTCTTGATGTGGCCGATGGGCGCGTGGTCAAGGGCGTCAACTTCGTCAATCTGATCGATGCGGGCGACCCGGTCGAGGCTGCCAAGGCCTATGACGCGGCGGGCGCGGATGAGCTGTGTTTCCTTGATATTCACGCCACGCATGAAAACCGCGGCACGATGTTCGATCTCGTCACTCGCACCGCCGAGCAATGTTTCATGCCCCTCACCGTGGGCGGCGGCGTGCGCAGCCATGAAGACGTGCGCGCGTTGCTGCTGGCGGGGGCCGATAAGGTCAGCTTCAACTCGGCGGCGGTCGCCAATCCCGATGTGATCGCGCAGGCCGCCGACCGCTTTGGCAGCCAATGCATCGTCTGCGCGATTGATGCCAAAACCGTCGCGCCGGGCCGCTGGGAGATTTTCACCCATGGCGGGCGCAAATCCACCGGCATCGATGCGGTCGAATTTGCCCGCACGGTCACCGCCAAAGGTGCGGGGGAAATCCTGCTGACCTCGATGGATCGCGACGGCACGCGGGCGGGCTTTAACTTGCCGTTGACGCGCGCGATTTCGGATGCGGTCGATGTGCCCGTGATCGCGAGCGGCGGCGTGGGCACGCTTGATCACCTTGTCGAGGGCGTGATCGAGGGCGGGGCCAGTGCGGTGCTGGCGGCCTCGATCTTTCACTTTGGCGAATTCACGATCCGCGAGGCCAAGCAACACATGGCCGATGCGGGCATTGCGGTGAGGTTGTGATGAACACTCTGGAAACGCTTTTTGCCACGATCCAATCGCGCAAAGGCGCGGATCCTGACAGTTCCTGGACCGCCAAGCTGCTGGCCAAAGGGCCTGAAAAGGTGGCCGAGAAATTTGGCGAAGAGGCGATTGAGGCGATCATCGCAGCGGTCAAGAATGATCGCGAGAATCTGGTCTATGAGGCGGGCGATGTGCTGTATCATCTGCTGGTGATGCTGGCGGCGCGCGATGTGTCGCTGGCCGAAGTCTTGGCCGAGTTGGAGCGGCGCGAAGGCACCTCGGGGATCGCCGAGAAAGCCGCGCGCTAAAGGGTGCACCGCGACACTACGCTTCGGCGCAGAGCTGTATGCGGGGCTGGCGCTTGGGAAACTCTGCGCACCTAGCTGTGACGTGACTTGTCCTTTTCGCGATTGAGCTTAATTGTAGAGTCATGTTTGGACGCTTGCTCAATATCTTGAATGATCCCGCCCCCGCGATCGATCCGCTGGCCTCTGACGAGCGCGAGCTGGCTTTGGCGGCGCTATTGGTGCGTCTTGCGCGCTCGGACGAAGATTATGCCGAGGCCGAGAAGGTGCGCATCGACCGCGTGCTGGCCGCGCGCAACGGCCTGTCGACGCATGAGGCCAGCGAATTGCGCCACCACGCCGAAGAGGTCGAGGCAAGCGCGCCCGACACCGTGCGCTTCACCCGCGCGCTCAAGGATAAGGTCGCCTATGAGGACCGGGCAGGCGTGATCGAGGCGCTGTGGGATGTTGCGCTGGCCGATGGCGAACGCGACGCCCATGAAGAAACGTTGATCCGTCTCGCCTCAAAGTTATTGGGCGTGAATGATGTCGATTCGGCCTTGGCCCGTCGGCGCGTTGAGGAACGGCGCAACTGATCATCGTGCTCGCAGCGCCTGTTTTTACGTCATCTGCCCGTGTTTTCGCCGCTTTTCCTTGGGTCAACTGTCACGACCCCGTTGCATTCCGCATCGAATTCGCGCCAGATTGACCAAACGGACAAAGAGAAGCTGCGCTGCGTGCCCCTAAAAGACCCTGCATCCCAAGATGCGCCCGTCATCGAAATTCGCGATCTTCACAAGAGCTACGGCTCTCTTGAGGTGCTCAAGGGCGTCTCGATCAAGGCATGTCGCGGTCAGGTGATTTCGCTTATCGGCTCCTCGGGGTCGGGAAAATCCACATTGCTGCGCTGCGCCAACCTGCTGGAAGACAGCCAGTCCGGTGAGATCTTGTTTGAAAATGAGAGCGTTCAGTGGAAGGGCCAAGGCCTGTCGCGCCGCCCCGCAGATCGCGCCCAAGTCACCCGATTCCGCACGAATCTGTCGATGGTGTTTCAGCAGTTCAATCTATGGGCGCATATGACGATCTTGCAAAACGTCATGGAAGCGCCGGTCACCGTGCTGGGGCGCCCCAAGGCCGAGGTCGACACGCTTGCGCGCGCATTGCTCGACAAGGTCGGCATCGGCGACAAATGTGACGCCTATCCCGCCCAACTGTCGGGCGGCCAACAGCAGCGCGCCGCGATTGCACGCGCTTTGTGCATGGAGCCAAAGGCGCTGTTGTTTGACGAACCCACCTCTGCGCTGGACCCCGAGTTGCAGCAAGAAGTGGTCAAAGTGATCAAGGACCTCGCGGGCGAGCATCGCACGATGATCCTTGTAACGCATGACATGCGTTTGGCGCGTGATGTGTCAGACCATGTGGTCTTTCTGCATATGGGAAAGATCGAAGAAGAGGGCCCGCCAGAGGCTCTGTTTGGCGCGCCGAAATCGGAGCGCCTGCAACAATTTCTGTCGGCCACCGCGCCGGCGTGAAGTCAACCAAGATCAACGACAGGGATATAAAATGAAGAAACTCATCCTCACTGCTGCCGCCCTCATCCTGAGCGCGGGCGTCGCCGCGGCTGAAACCGTGCGCATGGGCACCGAGGGCGCTTACCCTCCCTACAACTTCATCGACGATAACGGTCAAGTTGCCGGCTTTGAGCGCGAATTGGGCGACAAGCTGTGCGAAATGGAAGGCCTGACCTGCACCTGGGTCACCAATGACTGGGATTCGATCATCCCCAACCTGCTGTCGGGCAACTACGACACGATCATGGCGGGCATGTCGATCACCGACGAGCGCAAGAAATCGATTGATTTCACGCAAGCTTACTACCCGCCGGCCGCCTCGGCCTATCTGTCGATGACGCCCGATGTTGACCTGAAGGGCGGCGTTGTCGCAGCCCAGACCGGCACGATTCAGGCCGCCCATGTGGCCGAAACCGGCGCAACGCTGGCCGAATATGCCACGCTGGATGACACCATCGCAGCCGTGAAAAACGGCGAGGCCGATGCGGTGTTTGCCGATAAAGACGCGCTCAAGCCGTTTGCTGGTACGGACGGGTTCCAGTTCGTGGGTAAGGATGTCGCGCTCGGCGATGGTATCGGCATCGGCCTGCGCAAATCCGACACCGCGCTGAAAGACAAATTCAACGATGGCATCACCAAGATGAAAGCGGATGGCTCGCTTAACAAGCTGCTCGTGAAATACTTCGGCGCTGATGCGCTGACGTTCAAGAACTGATCGGAAAGGGGGCGGGCCGCGCGGCTTGCCCCCAACCAAATAGATGTTTTCAACCTGCTCTGATCCCTCATCGCTTCATGGGCTGTCATGGATGCTGTGTTACCTGACCACGGGTAAGCAGATGCTGTTCTATGGCTCGTTCGGGATTGTGCTGGTGCTGTTGGTTGTCACCGCCCCCGTGGCGCTGCTGTTTGGCTTTAGCGGAGCGCTGGCGGCGCGTTCAAGGATCACCCCGCTGCGCTGGGTCGGTCGCGGCTATACGGCGATGGTGCGCGGTGTGCCCGACATCATCTTTTTCCTCTTCGTCCCGATCGCGATGGATGAGGGGATCGAATATATGCGCAACCGAATAAAATGCCCCGACTGGAACCAACCGGTCTTTGCAGGCAATGAATTTCACGTCTGCGCGGCGGCGAAAATGCCGCTGAATTCTGCACCCCAAATCTATCACGAGATTTACGGCTTTTCGCTGGCTGTCATTGCCTTTGCGGTGGTGTTTGGGGCCTTCGCGGCCAATGTGCTGTATGGCGCAATGCAGGCGGTGCCGCGCGCCCAGCTTGAAACCGCCGAGGCTTATGGCATGACGCAAGCCCAGGTCACGCGCCGGGTGTTGATCCCGCAAATGTGGACCTATGCGCTGCCCGGCCTGTCCAATCTGTGGATGATCCTGATCAAGGCCACGCCGCTGCTGTTCCTGCTAGGCATCGAGGACATCGTCTATTGGGCGCGCGAATTGGGGGCCACGAAATCCACCGTTTACGCCTATCCCCATCCCGATTGGCGGGTCTATTACTTCCTCGTGCTGTTGGTGTTCTATCTCGTGATGACGAAGCTCTCTGAGATCGTGCTGAATCGCATCAATCGCAAACTGTCCTTCGGGCAGGCGACGGCGGGTGGTGAAGCGCTGCGAAAGGCCGACATATGAGCTGTCTCCAGACCATCGCCGATTACGGCCTGCGCTCGGTTGGCGTGGGCGAACGGTTGTTGCCGCGCTCGGATTTCACGATGTGTCAGCAATTCACGCTGATCGGGTCTGGCATGGTGTGGAACATCTATTTCGGCGTGCTCGCGCTGCTGGGTGGGTTCTTCTTGGCCACCGCGCTGGCGCTGGCCAAGAACACCGAAACAAGGCTGATCCGCAAGCCCGCCGAATGGTTCATTTTCGTCTTCCGCGGCTCACCACTGTTTATCCAGTTTTTCCTCGCCTATGAGGCGCTGGCGATGATGCCGCGTGCTGGCTTTCCGGTGTTTGGCATCACCGTGGAGACCGATTGGCTGACGCGGGCTTGGGCAGGGGCGCTGTTCGTGCTGTTTCTCAACACCTCTGCCTATGCTGCCGAGATTTTCTATGGCGCGCTGCGCTCGGTCCCCAAGGGGGATCTTGAGGCGGCGGATGCCTATGGCCTTTCTGGCTGGAACAAGTTTCGCCGGGTGACGTGGCCGACCATGCTGCGGCTGGCTTGGCCGTCTTACACCAATGAGGCGATCTTTCTGTTTCACGCCACAACGCTGGTCTTCTTCTCGGGCTTCCCGGCCTTTCGCCAAGAGGGCGATGCCCTTTATTATGCGAAATACTTTGCGGACAAGACCTTCAACCCTTTCATCCCCTATCCGATCGCGGCTTTCTATTTCATCTTGCTGACGCTATCGGTGATCACGATCTTTGGCTTTATCAACCGGCGTCTGAACCGCCATCTGCCGCACGAGCGGCGAATGAAAATGCGCTTCAGGCCACAAATCATCAGGTGAATTATGGACTGGCTGCACGATCATCCCGATGTGCGCACGATCCGCGTCGCGGCGGCAGATCTTAACGGGGTGGCGCGGGGCAAACGGCTGCCCGCACGCTTTGCCAACAAGGTCTTCAGCGAGGGCACGCGGTTTCCGTTTTCGGTGATGAACCTCGACATCTGGGGCGAGGATATCGAAGACAGCCCGCTGGTCTTTGAATCGGGTGATTGCGACGGGTTGTTGATGCCGACCGAACGGGGCTTTTTGCCGATGCCGTGGCTTGAGGCCCCGACCGCGCTGCTGCCGATCTGGATGTTTCACATGGATGGCAAACCTTACGCGGGCGATCCGCGTCAGGCATTGGCGCGTGTGGCTGAACGCTACACCGCGATGGGCCTGACGCCCGTGGTCGCGACCGAGCTTGAGTTCTTCCTGATCGATGATTCCGGCAAGCAGTTGCGCGTGCCGCCCAGCCCGCGTTCGGGCAAGCGCCGCTCGGGTGGGGAGGTGCTGTCACTGCGCGCGCTCGATGCGTTCGATATCTTCTTCACCGAGCTATACGACGCCTGCGAAGCGATGGATATCCCGGCCGATACCGCGATCTCCGAGGCTGGCCCCGGCCAGTTCGAGATCAACATGAGCCACCAGAACGATGCGCTCAAGGCGGCCGATGATGCGTGGCTGTTCAAGATGCTGGTCAAGGGGCTGGCGCGTCGGCACGGTTTTGCGGCCTCGTTCATGGCCAAACCCTATGACGAGTGGTCGGGCAACGGCATGCATATGCATTTCTCGGTGCTCGACAAAGACGGTAATAACATCTTCAACGATGGCACCGAGGCAGGCTCGGACAAGCTGCGCCATGCGGTGGCAGGCTGTCTGGCCGCGATGGAGGGCTCGACGCTGGTCTTTGCCCCGCACGAAAACAGCTATGATCGTCTGGTGCCCGATGCCCATGCCCCCACCGGCATCGCTTGGGCCTATGAGAACCGCACCTCGGCGCTGCGTATCCCGGCCTCTGGCCCCTCTGCGCGCCGCATTGAACACCGTGTGGCCGGGGGAGATGTGAACCCCTACCTGATGATCGCCGCCGTTCTGGGGGCAGCCCTTGAAGGGCTCAAGGACGGCAAAGAGCCGCCCGCGCCAATCAAGGGCAATGCCTATGCGCTCGATCTGCCGCAAATGCCGACCGAATGGGGCGCCGCGATTGAGGCCTTCACCAGCAGTGAGATGATCGGACGGATTTTTGAGCGTGAGTTGATCGACAATTTCGCGATGACCAAGCGCCAAGAGCTGCGCTACATGGCGGAACTGTCCGAACAGGAACAGAGCGAGCTTTATCTCGATACGGTCTAAGCGGTCTGCCCCGCCGATAAGGCGCTGCTTTGTCAGCGGGGCAGTGCCTCAGCTTGACTGCTATCTGCCGCCTTCCTCTGAATGGCTCATTCAGACCGAGCAGCGGCCCTTGCGACAGACGACTCGACCTTGGCGCTGCGGTTGAGGCCTTTAACCGACCCGATCTGTAACCGCAGTGTCCGGTGCGAAAGATCGGGGCGGGAAGATTCTGTGCAAGGTCTCAAAACAGACGGTCAATCCGGGCAAGGGATTTGGGACCTACGGTCTTTTCAAGGTGCCGATCTGCTCTTCCTTCGGTGCCTCGCCCAAAACACAAAAGCCGCCCAGAGGGCGGCCCAAGTGTTTAGTATCTTGTAAAGATTTTATTGGTTGCGGGAGTAGGATTTGAACCTACGACCTTCAGGTTATGAGCCTGACGAGCTACCGGGCTGCTCCATCCCGCGCCAATGGGGGCTAGATAGGCCACCACGCGGGGAAGCGCAATGGC
>NZ_CAJYBT010000034.1 GCF_913064665.1 uncultured Thioclava sp. | reverse complement strand
GGAACGACGGTTTGTGGCTTTTCTTGCTGAATCATCAGCACGCCGGAATTATCATCGGGATCATCGTCATAATGATCTTTGCTGATCTCCCCCGGCAGTCTGTCGAACGCCTTGGACAGCTTGAGCGGCGAGAAGGTAAAGGGGATCTCGCCACGCAGCCAAGGCATGTCGCGCAGCGCGCTTGAGACCGAATCGGCGCACATCATCTTATTGACCGATCCGTTGCGCTCGACCCGCGCCATCAGCTGATCGGCCTGCGCCATCGTGATCGGGACTTTTTGCGAACGCACATACCAAGTTTCGCGGCTGTGATAGTCGATGTAGAATCTGCGCATCTTTTCGGTGATGCCGAAATGCACGTCGTTGCGTTCGGGTGCCCATGGGTGATTCCACGTGCCTGCAGGATCAAAGATGATCCGCTCACGCCCGTTGATCATCAAAGCCGAATGGCCGCCCGCGCCGGTTCGCGTGCTGATCACAGTGAACAGCGTCAGCGAAGGCGGCTCATCCGAGACGTAGCGATAGCGTGCCACATCCGCATCGGAGGCGTAGATATTGTCCGCACCACAGCCCGCCAGAAACAGCGGCAGCATCAGGCAGACGAGAAGCAGGCGCATCATCAGCCCGATCTCCCTTTCTGGTGATTTCCTTATTGGCTGAGCGCGCAGACGCGCCTCAGCCGTTCACCAGAGCGAGAAACACCAGAAACGCAATAATAACAATTACGGCAACGGTAACGAAGCGCGTAAATCCGGCGAATGTTCTCTCTTGGACACGGATATCCATTTCGCCCGGCTTATATTCGGCCATTGCACATCTCCCTTTTGTGCTGATCTCCCGATGCAAAACCTAGCCGAGCCTGCGCGCGCTGTCACGCCCCTTGATCGGCCAGCGCCCATTCCCATGCGCCATCGTCTCGCAGGGTGCGGGTGATCTCGCCGCGATGCCAAAGGTAGTTGAGATGGGCCATCGCCTCGACCAGTGCGAGACCATAGCTACCAGCGTCGATTTTGCGCTTGAAGAGCGGCGCGAAACACTCGCCCGCGACGCGTGGGGTCGTCAGGTGTTTGCGCAGCCGCGCCAGCCCGCCTTCGTGGTTTTCCACCATCTGGATCAGGCGCAGCGGCAGGCCGGTGAAGGGCAGCTTGTGGCCGGGTAACACGAGGTGGCGATCTTCGGCGATCTCAGAGAATCGCGCGCAAGAGGAGAGCCAATCGGTGAGCGGGTCTGCCTCGGGTTCGGTGGCGTAGACCCCCAGATTCGCAGAAATCGAGGGCAGCAATTGATCGCCCCCCAGCACCAGATCATCGTCACGCGAAAATAGCGTGGCATGTTCGGGCGCGTGACCATCGCCCATATACACGTCCCAATCGCGCCCGCCGATGGTGATGCAATCCCCCTCGACAATCCGCGTAAAGCCCAGCGGCAGCGGATGCACGCAATCGGCAAAGTTGAACGGGCGCTCATTGGCGCGCAGATCAAAGATGTCGGGGTCCATTCCGGCGCGGCGATAATAGTCCAGCGTCTCGGCGGCGGGGCGATCTTGCGGGTCCAGCACCAACATGCGCGCAAACAACCACGAAGTGCGCGTGGTCACCAACTCGGCCCCCTGCGCCTGCAGCCAGCCTGCAAGGCCAATGTGGTCGGGGTGGTAATGCGTGACCAGCACGCGCGTCACCGGCTTGCCCGCCAGCACCCCATCGAGCGCGGCTTGCAGCGTGGCGCGACATTTGCGCGTGTCGATACCCGGATCGACCAGCGTCCAGCCATCACCATCATCCAGCGCAAAGCAGTTGACGTGATCCAGCGCCATCGGCAGCGGCAAGCGCAGCCAGATCACGCCCGGCGCGACCTCGATCCCCTCACCGGGCGCGGGGGGCTCGGGCCAAGGATAGCGGATGCCGGCGCTTTCGCCCCTCATGCCCCGAGATCTTCGACCGAGAGCGCATAGAGCCCCTCAGCCCCTTCACGCGCCTCCAGCAGACCTGCGGCGTAAAGCGGCATCAAGCGGCGGATATAGACGGCGGCCAGATGCCCGCGCGCCGAATTGCGCCCCTCGGCCATCGCGGCGCGCAGGTGGTAATAGCCCCCCAGCACGCGCGCGAAAGCATCGAGATAGGGCACCGCCCCCGCAAAGCGGTCTTGCATACCCTGCTTGAGCATCCATTCGGTATGTTCGCGCAGCGCCTCGGCGGCTTGCCAGACATCCTCGGCCAGCACCGGGAAATCGCCGCGCGCGGATTGCGCCTCGTCCTCGACCTCTTGCAGCAGACGGCAGGCGGCAGCGCCGTCATCCATCATCTTGCGCCCCACCAGATCCATCGCCTGAATGCCGTTGGTGCCCTCGTAAATCGCGCTGACACGCACGTCGCGGGCATATTGTGCCGCGCCGGTTTCCTCGATGAACCCCATACCGCCATGCACCTGAATGCCGCGATCGGCCACGCGAATGCCCACATCGGTGCCGTAAGCCTTGGCAATCGGGGTCAGCAAGGCTGCGCGGGCCTCCCAGCCGTCCTTGCCCGTGGCCCGCCCCATATCAAGCGCCACCGCGCAGGCCAGCGCGATCGAGCGGGCGGCGAAAATCTCGGCCTTCATCTCGGCCAGCATCCGGCGCACATCGGCGTGTTCAATGATCGGCGCGAATTGCACACGGTCCTTGGCATAGGAAAGCGCCTGCTGATAGGCGGCCTCGGCCACGCCGATACCTTGCGCCCCCACGTTCAGACGGGCGTTGTTCATCATCGTGAACATCGCCGCCATGCCCTTGTTTTCCGCGCCAACCAGCCAACCGGTCGCGCCCTCATAGCTCATGACGCAAGTGGGCGAGGCGTGAAGGCCCAGCTTATGTTCTAGCGAAATCACCTTGAGGGAGTTGGCGACGCCGGGCTTGCCGTTATCGTCGGGAATGTATTTCGGCACCATGAAAAGGCTGATGCCCTTGGTGCCGGGTGCGGCATCGGGCAGACGCGCCAGCACCAGATGGCAGGTGTTTTCAAACACATCCGAGTCGCCCCAGGTGATGAAAATCTTCTGTCCGGTGATCGCGTAAGTGCCATCGCCATTGGGTTCTGCCTTGGTGCGCAGCGCGCCGACATCGGAACCCGCGCTTGGCTCGGTCAGGTTCATCGTGCCTGACCATTCCCCCGAAATCAGCTTGGGCAGATACAGATCCTTGATCGCATCGCTTGCGTGATGTTCCAGCGCCTCGATCTGGCCCTGCGTGAGCAGCGGACAGAGTTGCAGTGACAGGTTCGCCCCCGACAGCATGTCGTTGAAGCCCACGTTCAGCGTTTGCGGCAGGCCCATTCCGCCGTGATCGGGGCGTGCGGCGATGCCGACCCACCCCCCCTCGGCCAGCGCGCCCAGCGCCTCTTTGAAACCGGGCGAGGCCCGCACGACGCCGTTTTCCAGCTTGGCGGGGTGCAGGTCGCCCGAGCGATTGGTCGGCGCGATCACCTCGTCACACAACCGCCCGGCCTCAGTCAGGATCGCCTCGATCATGTCGGGCGTGGCCTCGGCGAACAGCTCGGTGTCAGACACCGGCGCGATCGGCACGACGTGGTCCAGAATGAAGCGGATATCGGCAACGGGTGAGCGGTAGGTCATGGGTCTCCTCCGAGGGGCGGCTTGGCAAAGGCCCCGCCCGCGTCTATGTCCTGTCAGCGTTGCTACCACCCTACCCGAGCCCCGCATCCCTTCAACCTCAACGCTGCGTCACGATTTCGCCATGAGCCATGAAACCCAAATCCTGACGCCCGATGCTGCGGGCTATGCCGAGGCGGCCAAGCTGCTGGCGGCCGGTGAACTGGTGGCGATGCCGACCGAGACGGTCTACGGGCTGGCGGGCGATGCGCGCAATGATCACGCGGTGGCAGCGATCTTTGCGGCCAAGGGGCGGCCTCAGTTCAACCCGCTGATCGTGCATGTCGCCGATCTGACGATGGCTGAACAGATCGCGGTATTTTCCGATACGGCGCGCGCGCTGGCGCAGGCGTTTTGGCCCGGACCGCTGACGCTGGTTCTGCCGCTGCGCATGGGCTGCGGGATCAGCGATCTGGTCACAGCCGGCAATGACAGCGTGGCGATCCGCCTGCCCGCCCATCCCGTGGCGCGCGGATTGCTGAGCGCATTTGGCGGCCCGCTTGCCGCGCCTTCGGCCAACCCCTCGGGCAAGATCAGCCCGACCACGGCGCGCCATGTGCTGGATGGGCTTGGCGGCAAGATCGCGGCGGTGATCGATGGCGGCGCTTGCGAAGTCGGGGTCGAATCGACGATCCTGTCGCTTGATCCGCCGCGCCTGTTGCGCCCCGGAGGCTTGCCCGCCGAGGCGCTCGAGGCCGCTTTGGCGCAGCCGATTGCCAGCGGGGGCGACGCGGCCAAGCCGAATGCGCCGGGACAGTTGGTGTCGCATTATGCGCCGGGCGCGCAGGTGCGCATGAACGCGGACGCGGCGCAGGCGGGTGAGGTTTACATCGGTTTTGGCCCAAGTGAGCAGGCCGATCTGACGCTGTCGCCAAGCGGCGATATGGTTGAAGCCGCCGCCAATCTGTTTGCCAGCCTGCGTGCCGCTGATGATTTGGCCCAAGCACGCGGCGCGACCTGCATCGCCATCGCCCCGATCCCCAATCACGGGCTGGGCCGCGCAATCAACGACCGGCTGCGCCGCGCCAGCGCTCCGCGCGATTAATCCGCGCCCCCTTGTTCGGGGGTCATGGAGAGCGCGACGCGATCCCCGGCAAACCAGCTGATGCCGAACTCCACCGGCACACCGTCTGGATCGACATTCACCGCTTCGGTGCGCAACAGCGGCGCGCCTTCGGGCAGCTTCATCTGCCCCGCGCGCGTGCCCGTTGCCAAACATGCCGTGACGCGGGTCGAGGCGCGGATGTAATCCCCCAGACCCTGCTCGCGCAGCGCCGCTGTGACCGATGTGAGACGGCCTAGCGCCTGCGCCAGATCGGGAAAGCGCGCGGCGGGGAACACCGAACGAAACTGCGCCAAGGGTAGGCCGTCGCCCAAGGAAATTCCCTCATAAACATGCACCATCGAACCGGGTGCCAGCGCCAGCGCCTCGGCCTCGTCAGCGCGCGCGGGGCGGGTCTCGATCCGGCTGATCTCGCGCGAGGGGGTGCGCCCGGAAGCGATGATATTTTGCTGAAACCGCACCCGCCGCCCAATCGGATACTCGGCTTGCGGGGCTGTGGCCACGAACACCCCCGCGCCGCGCCGCGAGACCACCAGCCCTTCTTCGGCCAGCGCGCCAAGCGCGTGGCGCACGGTGTGGCGATTGACCCCGAAACGCGCCGAAAGCTGCGCCTCGGTCGGCAGCTTGGACGCCGCCGGATACAGACCCTGCGCAATCTCGCCGCGCAAAGTGTCTGAAATCTGACGCCAAATCGGACTGCGTTGTGTCATCGAAGTTTCACTTGCCCTTTGGAGGAGAATCGCGTGATATTTGTCTAGTTGTATAGAAACCTAGACAAATCGGCAAGATGTCCAAACTCACTCCACAGCAAGATGCGCGACGCAATCGCATGGGTCTTTTGGCGCGCGCAAACCCGGCGCGGCTGGCGCAGATTATGCCAGAGATGCCCAAGCATAACGTCCTGCGCGCGCCCGAGACGGGTGCGGTGATGGTGCGCGGGCGCACGGGGGCCAGCGGCGCGCCGTTCAATCTGGGCGAGATGACGGTGACGCGCTGCACGCTGACGCTAGAGGATGGCACAGTGGGGCACGCCTATGTGCAGGGGCGCGACAAAGATCATGCGCTGCGCGCGGCGTTGCTGGATGCGCGGATGGAACATGGCGATGCTGAAGCGTCTAAGGTGCTGGAAACACTGCGCCTTGAAGAGATCGCTCGCCGCCAGAAACGCGCCGAGAAAGCCGCCGCCACAAAGGTCGAATTTTTCACGATGGTGCGGGGGGAAGATTGATGCAATCCGAACTGTCAGGCGGTTTTACGCAGGCCCCGCAACAGGCGGCACAGGCGTTTCGCGCCTGTCTTGAGGCAATGGCGCGTCCGGGCCAGGTGCAGGCCATCCGCGGCGCGGCCCCACCTGCCCCGCTCTCGCCCGCTGCGGGGGCCGTTTTGTTGACGCTGGTCGATCAGGCCGTGACGCTGCATCTTGCCCCTTCGCATGACACGCCCGCCATCCGCGCCTGGGTCGCGTTTCATTGCGGCGCGCAGCTGGTGGATGCCGAGCAGGCCGATTTCGCACTTGGCACTTGGGCGGCGCTTGGCCCGATCGAGCGTTTCGCGATTGGCACGCCGGACTATCCCGATCGCTCGGCCACGCTGATTGTCGAGATGGCAGCGTTTGGCGCGGCCAATGCGCGCCTGAGCGGGCCGGGGATTGCCTCGGTGCAAGAGGCGGACCTGCCCGCGATTCCCGCGATCCAGCAAAACCACGCACAGTTTCCGCTGGGGCTGGATTTTCTGCTGTGCAGCGGGGCGCAGGTGTTCGGCCTGCCGCGCTCAACCAAGGTGGAGGCGCTATAGATGTATGTCGCAACCAAAGGTGGCGAGCGCGCGATTGAGGCGGCGCATGCCTGGCTGGCCGAGGAACGCCGGGGCGATCCGGCCGTGCCCGAGCTGTCCCTGGCCCAAATTCGCGAGCAGATGGCCCTGGCAGTGAACCGGGTGATGGCGGAGGGCTCGCTGTTTGATCCCGACCTTGCGGCGCTGGCGATCAAGCAGGCGCGCGGCGATCTGATCGAGGCGATTTTCCTGATCCGTGCCTATCGCACCACCCTGCCCCGGTTCGGCGCAAGCCTGCCCATCGCGACCGAGGATATGGCGATCACGCGCCGGGTTTCCGCCACGTTCAAGGATATTCCCGGCGGGCAGATCTTGGGGCCAACGTTCGACTACACCCACCGTCTGCTCGATTTCAAACTGGCGGCCGAGGGTGCGCCCGTGCCCACGGCAGCATGCAAACCCGCCGATGCCAACCCCGCGCCCCATATCCTTGCGCTGCTGGATCGCGATGAGCTGATGGAACCGCTGGAGCACAGTGACGCAACGCCCCCCGATCTGACCCGCGAGCCGTTGGAAATGCCCGCAGAGCGCGCCTTGCGCTTGCAGGCACTGACGCGCGGCGATGAGGGGTTCGTGCTGTCGATGGCCTATTCGACGCAGCGCGGCTATGGGCGCACCCATGCCTTTGTGGGGGAATTGCGCATTGGCCGTTGCGCGGTGGAAATGGATATCCCCGAACTGGGATTCAGCGTCGAGATTGGCGAGGTCGAACTGAGCGAATGTGAGACCGTGAACCAGTTCACCGGATCGAAAACCGAGCCACCGCAATTCACCCGTGGTTACGGGCTGGTGTTTGGGCAAAACGAGCGCAAGGCGATCTCAATGAGCCTCGTGGACCGCGCTTTGCGTTGGCAGGAGCTGGGTGAGGACGACACCGGAGCGCCTGCGCAGGACGCTGAATTTGTGCTCTATCACTGTGACAACATTCAGGCGACGGGCTTTCTTGAGCATATCAAGCTGCCCCATTACGTCGATTTCCAATCGGAACTCGAACTGATCCGCCGCCTGCGCCGCGACGCCAAAGCCCCCCAGCAGGAGGCCGCGCAATGAGCGATCAGGCCTATAATTTCGCCTATCTCGACGAGGCCACGAAACGCATGATCCGGCGCGCGATTCTCAAGGGGTTGGCGGTGCCGGGCTATCAGGTGCCTTTCGCCAGCCGCGAGATGCCGATGCCCTATGGCTGGGGCACCGGCGGCGTGCAGGTGACCGCCGCCTGCCTGACGCCTGAAGATACGCTCAAGGTGATTGATCAGGGTGCGGATGACACGACCAACGCAGTCTCGATCCGCACGTTTTTTGAACGCACGGCGGGGGTGGCGACCACCACGCAGACCGCGCAGGCCAGCGTCATTCAGACCCGCCACCGCATTCCAGAAGAGCCACTGCGCGCAGGGCAAATCCTTGTCTATCAGGTGCCGATCCCGGAACCGCTGCGCTTTCTTGAGCCGCGCGAAAGCGAGACCCGCAAGATGCATGCGCTGGAGGAATACGGGCTGATGCATGTGAAACTTTACGAGGATATCGCGCGCCATGGCGAGATTTCGACCGCCTATGCCTATCCGGTGCGCGTTGAGGGGCGCTATGTGATGGACCCCTCGCCCATCCCGAAATTCGACAACCCCAAGCTGGGCAATTGCCCCGCGATCCAGCTGTTTGGCGCCGGACGCGAACAGCGCATCTACGCGCTGCCGCCCTATTGCGACGTGGTCAGCCTTGATTTTGAGGACCACCCCTTCACCCCGTCCAAGGCCGATCACGATTGCGATCTGTGTGGCTGTGCCACGAGCTATCTCGACGAGGTGATCACCGACGATCAGGGCGGGCGGATGTTTGTCTGCTCGGACACGGATTTCTGCGAAACGCGGCGCGACGCGGGCCATCGCGGGCGGCTCTCGCCGGAGGAAACGGCATGAAGGATCTGCGCGACACCCCGCTTTTGGTCGTCGAAGACCTGAGCAAACGCTACGGCGCGCGCATCGGCTGTGTCGATGTCAGCTTTGATCTGTGGCCCGGCGAGGTGCTGGGGATCGTGGGCGAAAGCGGGTCGGGCAAGTCGACATTGCTGAGCTGTCTGGCCGGGCAACTGGCCCCCGATACGGGGCGCGTGCTGTATCAAGGGCACGACACGCTGGAGATGGGTGAGCCGCAGCGCCGCACGCTTGCGCGCACCGACTGGGCCTTTGTGCATCAAAACCCGCGCGACGGATTGCGCATGGGCGTGTCTGCGGGCGGCAATGTGGGCGAGCGGCTGATGGCAGTGGGCGCGCGCAATTACGGCGCGATCCGCGAGGCCGCGACGGACTGGCTGGGACGGGTCGAAATTGACGCCACGCGCATTGACGACCGCCCGCGCCAGTTCTCGGGCGGGATGCAGCAACGCCTACAGATCGCGCGCAATCTGGTGACTGCGCCCAAGCTGGTGTTCATGGATGAGCCGACCGGGGGCCTGGATGTCAGCGTTCAGGCGCGGCTGCTGGACCTGCTACGCGGGTTGGTGCGCGACATGGGACTGTCGGTGATTTTGGTAACGCATGATCTGGCCGTAGCGCGGCTGCTGGCGGATCGGTTAATGGTGATGCAGGGCGGGCATGTGATCGAACAGGGGCTGACCGATCAGGTTCTGGACGATCCGCAAGCGCCCTATACGCAGCTTCTCGTGTCCTCTGTGTTGCAGGTGTAAATCCGATGATCGAGATCAAAAACCTCTGTAAATCCTTCACTTTGCACAACCAAGGCAGCGCGGTGATTCCGGTCATGACGGGGGCGCATCTGCGCGTCGCTCCGGGGGAATGCGTGGCGCTGACGGGCGCTTCGGGGGCCGGAAAATCCACGCTGATGCGGATGATCTGGGGCAATTATCTGGCCGCCTCTGGCGTGATCCGGGTGGGGGATCTGAATGTGGCGCAGGCCTCTGCACGCGAGATCATCGCGCTGCGCCGCGACACCTTGGGCTATGTCAGCCAGTTCCTGCGCGTGGTGCCGCGCGTGCCCACCTTGCGTGTCGTGGCCGAGCCGCTTTTGGCGCTTGGCACGCCCGAGGCGCAAGCCGAGGCGCGCGCAATGGACCTGCTGGAGCGGCTCAATATCCCGCAGCGCCTTTGGCAGCTTTCCCCCACCACGTTTTCGGGCGGTGAACAGCAGCGGGTGAATATTGCGCGCGGCTTTGCCCACCCCTACCCCGCGCTGTTGCTTGATGAGCCGACGGCCTCGCTGGATGGGGCGAACCGCGCGGTGGTGCTGGATTTGATCGCAGCCGCCAAGGCGCGCGGGGCCGCGATCGTCGGGATTTTCCACGACGAGGCCGCGCGGGCGCAAATCTGTGATCGCGAGGTCGATGTCACCGCCTTTACGCCGATGCCTGCGGGCGTTGCGCCATGACGCAAGGGGGCAAAACGGGGCGCTTGGTGGCGGTGGTCGGGGCGTCGGGCGTGGGCAAGGATACGCTGATCCGTGCGGCCATGCAGCACGACCCCGCCTTGCATTGGGCGCGCCGCGCGATCACGCGTCCGGCCTCGGGCAGTGAGCCGTTTGAGCCGTTAAGCGAAGCCGAATTTGACGCGCGTCTTGCGGCTGATGCGTTCGCATTGCAGTGGCACGCCCATGGCCTGCGCTATGGGATTTCACACGCGGAACTCGCCCCGCTGCATCACGGGCAGATGGTGATTTTCAACGGCTCACGCGCCGCATTGGCCGAGGCTTGGGCGCAATATCCCGCGTTGCATGTGATCGAAATCACCGCCCCCGATGCGCTGCGCACCGAACGGCTGGCGGCGCGCGGACGCGAAAGCACGGCGCAGATTGCGGCACGCATCACAAGGCGCGTCGCCGCGCTCCCCGACGGTCTGCCGCTGCACCAAGTCTGCAATGATGGCAGCCAAGAGACCGGTTTGCGCCGCTTTCAAGCCGCCCTTCAAGCGGTGAGGGCGTAGCGATGGATCAGGTGGAACCGACCGTCGCGCGCCTCGCCAAACAGGCAGAGATCGTCCATCGGATAGGGGCGCGTCAGATGCGGCGTGAAATAGGCCTGCGCGATGGGCAGCAGGGTGGCGCGATCCGCCTCACCCAGCGCGCCGCTCAGCGTCATGTGCATCTGATACTGTTCAAAAACATAAGGATAGCCAAAGCGCGTCAGCAGATCGCGTTGCCGCGCGCTCAGGCCGTCCGGATCGCGCTTAGCGATTTGCGCAGGCGTCAGCGGTGCGCGCAGCCCCTCAAGCCCTTCAACGACGCGCGCGGCCATGGCCTGCAAAGCGGTGACATCGCCGACGGGGCGCAGCGCGAGGAAATTGCCCAACGCGGCAACCTCCAGCCCGGCCAAATCGACCGGGGCCACATCCTGCGCCAAGCCCGCAAGCGCGGCTGCCAGATCATCGCGCGTAACCCCTGCCGCCAGCGCGAAGGGGGCCTTGATCGTGGCGTGAAAGCCGTATTTGCGCGGCGTCTCGGTCAGCTCGGCCAAGGGGCGGGGCAGCGCGTCGAGCGTGGGATGAGGGCTTGCGATACCATTCACCGCGTCCCAGCCCAGCCATTGCGCACCCGCCTTGGCCAGCCCCGGATCGCGGGGCGCATGATAGATTGCAAATCGTTGAAATTCCGTCATGAGCCTGTTCTGCCAGCTTTGTGGTGCACGCATATGACACTCCCCCACGCCCCCATCAAACGCAACCCCGTCCATCGGAGCCCGAGATGACCGACACGATCCTCGCCAATGCCACGCTTGTTCTGCCAGATGAGGTGATCATCGGTTCACTGCTGATCCGCGATGGTGAGATTGCACAAATCGACGCCGGCGCGGGCGTGCCCAACGGTGCGATGGATTGCGGCGGCGATCTGGTGATGCCCGGCTTGATCGAGCTGCACACCGACAATCTGGAACGCCATATCGAGCCGCGCCCAAAGGTGAACTGGCCCCATGGCGCGGCGATCATCGCCCATGACGCCGAGCTGGCCTCGGTCGGGATCACCACGGTGTTTGACGCGCTGCGGGTGGGCTCGATTGCGGGCAAAAGCGCGCGCACGGATTATCTTGAATATGCCCGCCCCTTAGCCACTGAGATTCTGGATTTGCGCGCGCGCGAGGCGTTGCGCATCAGCCATTTCCTGCACCTGCGCGCCGAGGCCTGTTCCGAAACCCTGATTGAGGAACTGGCGAAATTTGGCCCCGAGGATCGCGTCGGAATCGTCAGCCTGATGGATCACACACCGGGCGAGCGCCAGTTTCGCGACCTGAGCAAGCTGCGCGAATATGTCTGCGGCAAACATGGCTTGAAGGACTCGGAATTTGAGGCCCATGTCGCCGATCAAATCGCGCTGAAAAACCGCCTTGGCGCAGGTCATCTAAAGGCGGCGATTGCGGCGGCGGCGCGCTATGGCGCGGTGCTGGCCAGCCATGACGACACCACCGCCGAGCAGGTTGCGCAATCGCGCGCGCAAGGGGTGCATTTCGCGGAATTCCCCACCACCTTCGAGGCCGCGCAGGCCTGTCGCGACAACGGCATCGCGGTGATGATGGGGGCGCCGAACCTGATCCGGGGTGGCTCGCATTCGGGCAATGTGGCAGCTCAGGATCTGGCCCGCGCCGATCTGCTCGATGTCGTGTCCTCCGATTATGTGCACTCGGCGATGCTGTCGGGCGCGCTGCTGCGGGGCGAGCTTTGTGGCGATATGCAGCTCGGCGTAGGCACCCTCACGTCAGCCCCGGCGGCGGGAGTGGGGCGACACGTGCGCGCGGGGCTCGAGATCACCACGCGGTCCGGTGACAGGCGGGGTGTGCGTGGATGGCGGCCCGGCGCGCTGCGCGGCACTTGGGTCAAGGGGCAGCGCGTGGCCTGAGCCCGCGCCTACCCGTCGATGCGGATGCGCGCGTTGGCGGGGTCATAGGGGCTGTCCTCGGTCACGACCGCATCCCATTCCTTGAGGAACATCTTGACCTTGAGCTTGGTCCCCGGTTCCGCCAAATCGGGGCGCACATAGCCCATGCCGATCTGCTGCCCAAAGGCAACCGAATAGCCCCCCGAGGTCAGCCGCCCGACCTTTTCGCCGTTCAGCAACAGCGCCTCTTTGCCCCAAGGATCGCTGTCATCAGGGCCATCAATCAGCAGCGTCACACATTTGGAGCGGATACCGGTATCAATCATCGCCTGCTTGCCGGTGAAGTCCTTGGACAGATCGATGAAGCGATCCAGACCGGCCTCTTGCGGGGTGGCATCGCGGCCCAGCTCATTGCCAAAGGCGCGATAGGATTTTTCCTGACGCAACCAGTTTTGCGCCCGCGCACCGACCAGTTTCAGCCCGTGCTTTTCGCCTGTCTTAAGCAGCAGATCCCAAAGGTAGCGCGACATCTCTATGGGGTGGTGCAGTTCCCAACCCAGTTCGCCCGTATAGGCCACGCGCACAGCGCGCACCGGGCACATGCCAAGTTCAATGTTGCGCATCGAAAGCCACGGGAAGCGCTTGTTGGACAGCGCCGTTTCGGGCTGCGCATCCTTGACGGTCTCGGCCAGAATGGCGCGCGCATTCGGGCCTGCTAGCGCGAACACGCCCCATTGCGTAGTGATGTCGTGGCACTCGACATAGGCGCCGCCCTCGGTGCGAAAATCCTCGATGGACTGGCGCAGGAAATCGCCATCGTAAGCAGCCCAAGCCCCGGCGGAGATCAGGTAATATTCATCCTCGCCCAGCCGAACGATGGTATATTCGGTGCGCGTCGTGCCCGCCTTGGTCAGCGCGTAGGTGAGGTTGATCCGGCCCACCTTCGGCAGCTTGTTGCAGGTGAAGCGGTCAAGAAACGCGGTTGCGCCGGGGCCGCGCACGAGATGCTTGGCAAAGGCCGTCGCGTCGATCAGCCCGGCGGTTTCGCGGATCGCTTCGGCTTCGGATTTGGCATGCGCCCACCACGCGCCGCGGCGGAAAGAGCGCGCATCGTGATCGAAATGCGCGGGCGCGTTGAGCGGGCCGTAATAGTTCGGGCGCTCCCAACCATTGACCTGCCCCATCTGCGCGCCCGCCGCGATCTGGCGGTCGTAATTGGGCGCTGTGCGCAAGGGGCGGCAGGCTTCGCGCTCTTCGTCGGGGTGATGCAGGATGAAGACATGCTCGTAGCATTCCTCGTTCTTGCGCGCGGCATATTCGGTGGTCATCCAGTTGCCGTAGCGCTTGGGATCGAGGCTCGCCATGTCGATCTCGGCCTCGCCCTGCGTCATGAGCTGCGCAAGGTAATAGCCCGTGCCGCCCGCCGCCGTGATGCCGAAACTAAACCCCTCGGCCAGCCACATATTGCGCAGCCCCGGCGCGGGACCGACCAGCGGGTTGCCATCGGGCGTATAGCAGATCGGGCCGTTGAAATCGTCCTTCAGGCCGACCTCTTCCGAGCTGGGCAGGCGATGGATCATCGACATGTATTCTTCTTCGATCCGCTCCAGATCAAGCTGGAACAGGTCGGCGCGGAAGCTTTCGGGCACGTCATATTCGAACCGCGCGGGGGCGCCCCGCTCATATGGCCCCAAAATCCAGCCGCCGCGTTCCTCGCGCACATACCATTTCGCATCGGCATCGCGCAGAACCGGGTGTTCGGGATTGCCCTCGGCACGCCATTTCACCAGCGCGGGATCGGGTTCGGTGACGATGAACTGGTGCTCGACCGGAATCGCGGGGATCTTGATGCCCAGCAGCCGCGCGGTGCGCTGCGCATGATTGCCCGTGCAGGTCACGACATGCTCGGCGTGGATCTCGATCTCTTCGCCCGAGGGCACCAGACGGTTGCCCTTTTCCACCATTTTTTCCAGCGTCACGACCCATTCCGAGCCGGTCCAGCGATAAGCGTTGACCTGCAGCTTGCGCGCGATCTCGGCCCCGTGCTGGCGTGCGCCCTTGGCCATCGCCTGAGTCACATCGGCGGGGTTGATATAGCCATCTTGGGGATGAAACAGCGCGCCTTTGAGGTCATCGGTGCGCAAGAGCGGCCAACGATCCTTCATCTGCGCAGGCGTCAGGAATTCATGGTGAACCCCGGCGGTTTCGGCCACCGAGGAATAGAGCATGTATTCATCCATGCGCGCATCGGTTTGCGCCATGCGCAGGTTGCCCACCACCGCGAAACCGGCATTCAGCCCCGTCTCGGCCTCAAGGCTTTTGTAGAAATCGACCGAGTATTTGTGGATATGGGTCGTTGCGTAGCTCATGTTGAACAACGGCAGCAGGCCCGCAGCATGCCATGTCGAGCCCGAGGTCAGCTCGTCACGCTCGACCAGAAGCGTGTCCCACCCGGCCTTGGCCAGATGATAGGCGACACCGCAGCCCACCGCGCCACCGCCGACGACCAAAGCTTTGACATGGGTTTTCATAGCGGTGACTCCTGCAGGTTGCTTACGCGAACAATGCCCCTTTTCACCGCGCGCGCAATCCGTTGCAGCCGACATTCGCGCGACAAAAACGACATGGGCGTATGATGGCGCCGGCTTTGGGATGTCACGCCGCGATGGGGCGTGGGGCGCAAAAAGTTCCCTCAAAAAGAGAAAATATTTCACATCCTCGCACAGGAACTGTGCAGCGATCCACGTGTTGAGAGCACATCCAAGGGCAACGGCGCGCCAAATTGCGCCACCGCCCGACAGACTTCTTAAGGGAGAAGATGATGAAAAAGCTAGTCACAACCACCGCAATCGGCCTTATGCTTGCGCTGCCCGTTTCCGTGCAAGCGCAAACCAGCACCAACGGAACTGCCAACACCGGTTCCGCGCAGGTCAACGTACAGGCCAACAGCACCTCCGACATGTTCTTTAAGGTGATTCCGCATTCGATCACCGCCTCGGACCTGATTGGCAAACGGGTTTATGTCTCGGAAAAAGACATGAGCACGAGTAAGCCGATCAAAGCTGCGGATCAGAACTGGAATGATATCGGTGAAGTCAGCGATGTCGTGCTTGGCATGGATGGCAGCGTGAATGCCGTTCTTGTCGATGTCGGCGGGTTCCTTGGCATGGGCGAGAAGACCGTCGCAATCTCGATGAATTCGCTGAGCCTGGTCCCCGATGGCGACACGGAAAACTCATATTTCGTCGTGGTGAAAGGCGACAAGGCGATGTTGGATAATGCGCCTGCCTTTGATGGCAATATGAGCAAACAGCTGATGGATTCGAGCCAAACCGAAGCCTCCGCGATGGAAAACACGGCCGCGACGGCTGCATCCAAGGCCAAAGCTGGCATGGAGCAGACGGGCGACAATGCCAAGGCAATGGCCACCAACGCCGCAGAGAAATCCAAGCAAATGGCCTCTGACACCGGGCAAGCCGTGAAAAATGCTGCGGATAAAGCGGGTGAGGCCACCAAAGATGCGGCTGCGAAAACCGGTTCGGCGCTTGATAACGCCGTCGATTCGACCGCCGCTGCGGTGGGCATGGCGGGTCAGGCCGATGCCAAGAGTGGCGTGGCTGTCGATATCGCAACGGTCGATGCCGACTCGCTGCATGGCGAAGGCGTCTATGGCCCCAATGACGACAAGGTCGGCGATATCTCGAAGCTTGTGAAATCCTCGGATGGCAAGTTGAGCGGTGTTGTGATCGATGTCGGTGGCTTTATCGGGATCGGCGCGAAACCGGTCGAGATCAAGGCCAGCCAGTTGACCGTTCTGAAAAACGACACCTCGATTACGGTGCACACTGACCTGACCGAAGAGCAGTTGAAATCGCTGCCGAAATACGAGGAGTAATCGCCTTTCGCGATGACTTGAACAGCGTGTAACGCGTTAGATTGCGAAGGCCCCGAGAGCGATCTCGGGGCCTTTTGCTGCCTTAAACCATTGCGGGCACAACCAAGTCCGGCGGGCGATGCCCATCGGCGAAGGTCTTGATATTGATCAAAACTTTCTCGCCCATCTCGACGCGCCCCTCAACCGTGGCCGAGCCCATATGCGGCAACAGCACCACGTTTTTCAGTGCGCGCAGACGGGGATTGATCTCGGCGCCATGTTCGAACACATCCAGCCCCGCCCCACCCAGATCGCCCGCGCGCAAGGCCCGCGTCAGCGCGTTTTCATCGATCACCTCGCCGCGCGAGGTGTTCACGATCACCGCCTCGGGCTTCATCATTTGCAAGCGGCGCGCGTTGAGCAGATGAAAGGTCGAGGGCGTATGCGGGCAGTTCACCGAGATCACATCCATCCGCGACACCATCTGATCGAGGCTCTCCCAATAGGTCGCCTCGAATTCGGCCTCGATATCAGGATGCAGCTTTTTGCGGTTGTGATAGTGGATCTGCATGCCGAAAGCGCGCGCACGCCGCGCCACGGCCTGCCCGATCCGCCCCATTCCGAGAATGCCCAGCCGCTTGCCACCAATCCGGTGGCCCATGAACGCCGTGGGCGCCCAGCCCTGCCAATCGCCGCTTTGCATATGCGCCAACCCTTCGGGGATGCGCCGGGTGACGGCCAGAATCAGCGCCATCGTCATATCGGCGGTGTCTTCGGTGACAACACCGGGCGTATTGGCGACCAAAACCCCACGTTGGCGCGCCGAGGACACGTCAATATGATCGACCCCCGCGCCGTAATTCGCGATCAGTTTCAGCCGCTCGCCAGCTTGCGCCAGCATGCTTGCATCGATCCGATCGGTGACGCACGGTACCAGCACATCGGCGCGTTTCATCGCATCGACAAGTTGCTCACGGCTCATTTTCGCGTCTTCGGCGCTCAGTTCGACCTCGAACAATTCCTTCATCCGGGTCTCGACGCTATCGGGCAAGCGTCGCGTCACGACAACACTTAGGCGCTCTGCGGGCATGTTGAGCCTCTCCTCTCTTCCAAAGCGGATCTCTTGGGTGCAAACTGACGCTCAACGGGGGCAGGCACAAGGCCCCGAACGAGCGAAAATGGCCCATTGCGACAGTATTGCGTAATTTTATTGCGCAGCCGCCGGAAACTACCGGTGGCGCTGGGACAAAGGCCGAGGGGCAAGAGGCAGAGAATGACCAAAGGCACGTTTTTGGCAGCGCTAAGCGGCATGGCGATTCTGGGCCTGATGGCGTGGAGCGGCCATCGCGCGGCGCATGCCAATTCCGACGGCGCCTCTGTCAGCGCCGCCGCCAAGCCGATGCCCAAGCCCGCACAGCCCGATGCGAGCACAGCACCGCCTGCCTCAAGCACCGCCGCTGCTGCCCCTGCCGCCTCTGACATTCCCGCCGATGCGGTCATGCTTAACCCGCTTGATCATCGCGGCCCGGTCACCCATCTGCCGCTGCCGCGCTTTGTTTCGCTCAAAGGGTCCAAGGGCAATGCGCGACGCGGCCCCTCGCTCTCGCATCGCATCGATTGGGTGTTCACCCATCCCGGCATGCCGCTGAAAGTTACCGCCGAATTTGGCCATTGGCGCCGGGTCGAGGACCGGGACGGTCAGGGTGGCTGGATTCACTACACCCTGATTTCCGGGGTGCGTCATGTCGTGATTACGCAAGATATGGCCTCGCTGCACGCCCGTCCCGATGAAAAGGCCGAGGTCGTGGCCAAAGCGCAAACGGGCGCAATTGCACGGCTCGACAGTTGCAACCGCACGTGGTGTGAGGTCGACGCTGACGGGGCCCAAGGCTGGCTGCCAAAAACCGAAATTTGGGGCGTGGATGACAATGAGCCGGGTGACGAATAAGCCGCTTTGCGCTACATCTTGGGGGCGCAACGGCGGCGAAGCTGATGGCTTATAGTGAAACAGACACAAAGTTGAACGCCTCGGCGGGGATCGCGTCGGTTGGCGTGGCCGCTGTGCTGGTGGCGCTCAAACTGTGGGCCTTGTGGCAAACCGGGGCTCTGTCGGTGGCCGCGTCACTGGCCGATAGCGCGGTCGATCTGATCATCTCGGCGGGCGGCTTGGCCGCGATCCTCTATGCCGCCAAGCCCGCTGATGACGATCACGCCTTTGGCCATTCCTCCGCCGAGGATCTGGCTGCTTTGGGGCAATCGCTGGTCATTCTCGCCTCAGCAGGGGTGATCGGCTATTCGGCAATCCATCGCCTGATGGCCCCTACCCCGCATCCGCTAAGCGCACAAACCGCCGGAATCGTGGTGATGGTGGTCTCGGCCTTGGTGACAGGCGCGCTGATCTGGTGGCAAAGCCGGGTCGCGCGGGCAACGGGCAACAAGGTCGTGGCCGCGGATCGGCTGCATTATGTCGGCGACCTGTTGCCCACCTTGGGCGCGATTGGCGCGCTATGGGTGTCGCGTGCGTTTGGTTGGGGTCAAATTGACAGCATGGTTGCGCTGATTGCCGCGGCTTGGATGATCTTGGGGGCCGTGCATATCGGGTCAGGGGCGTGGAATGCGCTGATGGATCGCGCCGCCCCCAATGAGGTAATCGACGGCATCGCCAAAATCGCGCGCGCCCATCCCGGTGTGCGTGGCTTTCATGACCTCAAAACCCGCACCGCAGGCGCGCAGATTTTCGTCAATCTGCATATTGAGCTGGATGGCGATCAAACTCTGGAACAGGCCCATGACATCGGCGCCGCTCTCAAACGCGAAATCCTGACCGCCTATCCCCAGACCGATGTGATCATTCACAAGGATGTCTGGCGGGGCTAGCGCTGGGGGCGCTGCCCCCAGACCCCCGGAGTATTTCAGGCTAGATGAAAGACTACCGGTTTCATCTAGCCCTAAATACTCCCGCCGGAGGCACCTTTGCTCTCTCCAAGTCAAGCAGCGGGATCGAGCAGACCACGCCCTTTAAGCAGCGGTTCAACGCCCGGCATCCGGCCGCGAAACGCGGTATATAGCGCATCTGGCGTACGCGAATTGCCCGCCGACAGGATGAATTTCTCCAGCTTTTGCGCGGTCTTGAGATCAAAGGCGTCGCCCGCCTCCTCAAAGGCCTCGAACGCATCGGCATCCATCACCTCAGACCACATGTAGCTGTAATAGCCCGAGGAATAGCCGTCACCTGAGAAGATATGACCGAAATTCGGTGTCGCGTGGCGCATCCGGATTGCGTGGGGCAGACCGATACCCGCAAGCACCTCAGACTGTTTCGTCATCGGATCCTCCGGGGCCGCGTCCTCGTGAAAGGCCAGATCGACCAAAGCTGACGCCAGATATTCCACCGTGGAAAATCCCTGATCATAGGTGGCCGCGCCTTTCAGCTTGGCGCGCAACGCCTTGGGCATCACCTCGCCGGTCTCGTAATGGCGCGCGTGGCGTTCCAGAACTTCGGGGACATCCAGCCAGTGTTCGTAAAGCTGGCTCGGCAACTCAACGAAATCGCGCGCCACAGAGGTGCCCGAGATGAAGGAATAGGTCACATCCGAGAGCATCTGGTGCAGTGCATGGCCGAATTCATGAAACAGCGTGCGCGCATCGTCATGGCTAAGCAATGCGGGATTGCCCTTGGCAAAGTTGCACACGTTCACCACGATCGGAACGACCTCACCGCCCAGTTTCTTTTGGCTGCGCATCGCCGAACACCACGCCCCCGAGCGTTTCGAGCCGCGCGCGAAATAATCCCCGAGGAATACGGCGATCGTTTTGCCTTTACGCGAGACTTCCCAGCCGCGCACATCGGGGTGATAGAACGGCCCTTCAAGCGGCTTAAACTCCAACCCGAACAGGCGGTTGGCGGTGTCAAACGCCGCCCCGATCATCGCATCCAGTGACAGGTATGGTTTGATCTGCCCCTCGTCGAAATCATGCTCGGCAACGCGGCGCTTTTCGGAATAATAGCGCCAGTCCCAGGGCTCCAGATCGCCATTCACACCGTCTGTATGCATCATCTCGGACAGCTTTTCGGCATCCGCCTCGGCGGCGGCTTTGGCGGGGGCCCAGACGCGCATCAGCAGGTCACGCACGGCGGCGGGGGTCTTGGCCATTTCGGGTTCAAGCTTATACGCGGCGAAGCTGGCATAGCCGAGCAGCTTGGCGCGTTCCGCGCGCAGCTTCAAAATCTCGGCGGCGATGGCGCGATTGTCGGTTTCCCCGCCATTGGCACCGCGCGCGACCCACGCCTCATAGGCGAGGCGGCGCAAATCGCGATTGGGCGAGAATTGCAGGAACGGCACGATGAGCGAGCGCGAGAGCGTCAAAACCGGGCCCTGCGCGCCGCGTTCTTCGCCAGCGGCACGCGCGGTTTCGATAACGAAATCAGGCAAACCCTCAAGATCGTCATCCGACATCGGGCGGAACCAATCGCGCTCGTCTGCCAGCAGGTTCTGGCTGAACTGCGTGGTGATCGTGGCAAAGCGTTCCTTGATCGCCTTCATCCGCTGCGCGGGCGCGCCCTCAAGCGCGGCCCCGGCGCGGGTGAACATCTGGTGATAGAGCTCCAGCACACGCGCTTGCTCGGCGCTCAGACCCAGAGCGTCGCGGTTTTGCCAAAGCTGGTCGATGCGCGCAAACAGCGCCTTGTTCATCGTGATCTCAGACGAAAACGCCGCCAGTTTCGGGGCAAGATCGCGCATCAAGGCTTCGCGCGCGGGCGTGGCATCGGCCCCGGCGAGATTGTAAAACACGCCGGAAACCTTATCGAGGGTACCATCGGATTGCTCCATCGCCTCGATCGTATTGGCAAATGTCGGCGCGTCCGGATTTTCGGCAATCTGCACCGTTCTGGCGCGCGCATCGCTGAGTGCGGCCTCGAAGGCGGGCGCGAAATCATCATCGGTGATCTGCGCGAAGGGCGGCAACTGATAGGGGCCGGTCCAGTCGGTCAAAAGCGGGTTGGTCATGGGAGGTCTCCTTTGGCCCTAAGCTAGGGCTTGGTGCGCCAAAGAACCAGTGCTCAGCTATCTGTGCTCTGCCCGCGCCTGCGCAAACGCATCTCGATCTGGCGCAGCCCGAGCGAGAGCGAAATTGTCATCACCAGATAGATCAGCGCGACGACATTATAGGTTTCGAAATAGCGGAAATTCCCGGCGGCCGCGACTTTGCCAAGCTGGGTGATATCGGCGACGCCCAGCACTGAAACCAGCGAGCTGTCCTTGACCATCGCGACGAAATCATTGCCGAGCGGCGGCAGGATCGTGCGGAAGGCCTGCGGGAACACGATCAGGCGAAAGCGCAGCCAACCGCTGAGGCCCAGTGCCTCGGCGGCCTCGACCTGACCGCGCCCGACCGAGGCCAGACCTGCGCGAAACACCTCGGCGATGAAGGCGGAATAGGCCAGCACCAGCGCCAAAATCGCGCGCCAAAGCAGGGAAACATCGCGTGTCGATGCCTCGGGCAGGCCCAGCGCATTCCACCCCGCCACTAACATCGGCACCAGCGCGAAGGCGACATACAGCAGCAAAACGATGATCGGAACGCCGCGCATCACCTCAATGTAAAGCCGCGAGATTTGGCGCAGGATCGCATATCGCGACAGCGCCCCCAGCGCCAAGATCAGCCCCATCGCCATCGCCCCGACAAAGGCCACCACCGTCACAAACAGCGTGATCGTGATGCCTTTGGAAACGGTGGCGAGAATGCGGGTATAGACCGGGTCAGTGCCAAATTGCCAAAACACCGCCGCGCCCGCCGCACCCAGCACGACAAGCCACCACGGGAAATCACGGCGGGTCTTGGTGGGGGGCAGCGGCTTAGTTCCCCATTTTGTAATCGAGGAACCACTTGGTATTGAGCGCATCCAGCGTGCCATCGGCCCTCATCGCCGCAATTGCAGCATTGACCGGCGCCACCAGATCCGAGCCCTTGGGAAAGATGAACCCGAAATCCTCAGATCCAAGCGGCGCACCCACCACCTTGAGCTTGCCGTCCGAGGCCGCAACCAGCCCGTTGGCGGCTGTGGAATCGGTCAAGACCAGATCAACATCGCCCGATTCCAGCGCCTGCACGCCTGCGCCAAATGTCTCAAACATCTTGATGCGCGGGTTGGCCTCATTTCCATCCAGCACGTCATACACTCCGACATAAAACGGTGTGGTGCCGGGCTGGGCGGCCATCAACAGCTTGGGGTCGGCGGCAAAGCCCTTGGCATTCTCAAAGCGGCTTTCATCGCCACGCACCAGCATACGCATCTCCGAGCGCATATAGGGCGCGGAAAAATCCACCGCTTCCTTGCGATCATCACGAATGGTGATGCCATCCATCCCGATATCATATTGCCCGGACGACACCGCCGGGATCATCGCATCCCAGCTGGAGTTTTGATAGCTCACCTTCATATCCAGGCGCTTGGCGATCTCGTTCATCGCGTCATATTCCCAGCCAACCGCCTTGCCGCTTTTGTCGATGAATTGCAGCGGCGGATAGGCATTTTCCGAAACGACAACCACCTCTTTGCCCTTGAGATCGGGCAGATCAGCAGAAACGGCAGGAAGCGCAAAAAGCGACAAAAGGGCAGCAAGCAAGACGCGTTTCATGACAGCACTCTCCAATAGCGGTTTGGCCAAAGGCTAAGACGGGGCGGGCGAACTGTCCAGCGTCCCGCAGACCACGCAATCGCGATTACGCCGCACCGAAATCTGGCGGCTTTCCCCCCAAAGCGCGTCATAAATCATCAACCGCCCGCGCGCCGATTGTCCCGCGCCGGTGATCTCTTTGATCGCCTCGGCCGCCATCATCGCGCCCACCACACCGGGCAGCGCGCCCACCACCCCCGCCTCAGCACAAGAGGGCGCAAGGCCCGGCGCTGGGGCCTGTGGGAAAAGACAGGCATAACAGGGCGCATCATGGGCCGGATCATACAGCGAGACCTGCCCCTCCCATTGCGCGATCGCCCCCGATATCAACGGCTTGCCTGCTGCCACACAGGCGGCATTCACCAGATATCGGGTTTCGAAATTGTCCGAGCCGTCGATCACCAGATCATATTCGGCAATCAAATCGGGGGCGTCCGTCGCGCTCAGTCGGCGCTGATAGGGCAAGATTTCGATATGCGGGTTGAGTGCTGCCAACGCCCGTTGTGCCGAAAACACTTTCGCCACACCAATATCGCGATCGCGATGCAACACCTGTCGCTGCAAGTTGGAATTGGACACGACATCATCATCGACAACCCCGATCCGGCCCACGCCCGCCGCCGCAAGATAAAGCAACACCGGAGAGCCAAGCCCCCCCGCCCCGATCACCAACACCTTGGCGGATTTGAGTTTTTTCTGCCCCGGCCCACCGATCTCGCGCAGCATGATATGGCGCGCATAGCGATCCAGCTCCGCGCCCGAGAATTGGCCCGGTTTCGCAGGTGCGGGGGCGGGATTATGCGCGCGGGCGCGAATGGCGCGCAACATCGCGCGATAGGCCAACACCAGCGCTGCCACGACCCCAAGCCCCAACCAGCCCGCCAGCGACCCGCCCAAGCTCTGCCCAAGCGGCGCCAGCGCCCTCACCGGAAGATGCGCGATCACCAACGCCAGCCAAATCAGCCCAAGCATCGCCCAGATCGTACGTGCGGACGCGCGCATCACCACCCCCAAGCCAAGGATCGCGGCCAACAAAACAAGCCCCAGCATCGCCTAACGCACCCCAGTGGAGCCAAAGCCCCCCTGCCCGCGCGCGGTCTCGCCCAAATCCTGCGCGACCTCAAACTTGGCCTGCACCACCGGCGCAATGATCGCCTGAGCGATGCGCGCGCCATGTTCTATCCGATAGGGCTCATGGCCCAGATTGATCAGCAACACCCCAAGCGGCCCCCGGTAATCGGCATCAATCGTGCCGGGCGTATTGGGCAAGCTGATCCCGTGTTTCAGCGCCAACCCCGAGCGCGGACGGATCTGCATTTCAAATCCGCACGGTATCTCAACGCGCAGCCCAGTCGGAATGATCGCACGCTGCATCGGATAGAGGGTGAAACCGCTGTCGCGATCCTCGGGCAATAGATTTGCGCGAATATCAGCCCCCGCCGCCTGTGCGCTTTCATAGCCGGGCAGCGCAATCGCCGGATCCGCCCAATCCTCGCGCAGAACCTTGATGGTCGGTGTGGTCATCTTGCTCTCCCTGCCCCGAGTGGGCGCGCGTGAAGTCACGGTCGGATGCCTCCGGCGGGAGTATTTTAGGCTAGATGAAAGAGCGGCGTTTCATCTAGCCAGAAATACTCCTCGCGGAGCGTCCCTCAGTTTGCCTTGGCCCCGAGGGCGGTAGCGATGCGCGCGGCCAACCGCCGCGCGGTGTCTGTCTTGCTCATGCGCTGCCAGTGTTCGACACCCTGCGCGTCAATCAGCGTCACCGCATTCTCGCTTCCGCCCATGATGCCGGTTTCGGGGCTAACATCATTGGCCACGATCCAGTCACAGCCCTTGCGCGCGCGTTTTTCAGTGGCGTGGCGTTCGACGTCATGGGTCTCGGCGGCAAAGCCCACGACCAGCGTAGGGCGCCCCGTTGGCATCTGCGACACCTGCGCCAGAATATCAGGGTTTTGGGCAAATTCGAGTGTTGGCATCGTGCCGGAGCCGTCTTTTTTCATCTTTTTGGATGCGGCGTTTTCCACCCGCCAATCGGCCACTGCGGCGGCGAAAATGGCGGCATCAGCGGGCAATGCGGCCTCTACCGCCGCTTGCATTTCACGGGCGGTCTCCACCCGCGTCACCGTCACGCCTTCGGGGGGCGCCACGCTGGCCGGGCCAGTGATAAAGCTGACCCGCGCGCCCAGATCGCGCAGCGCCTCGGCCAGCGCCGTGCCCTGCGCGCCCGAGGAACGATTGGCGATATAGCGCACCGGATCAATCGGCTCGTAGGTCGGGCCAGAGGTGACAAGAATATGGTGGCCCTTGAGCGGGCCATCCGACAGCGCCGCCTTGATATCAGACAGGATTTCAAGCGGTTCCACCATCCGCCCCGGGCCGAATTCACCGCACGCCATGTCACCATCCGTCGGTCCTGCAAACAACACGCCATCAGATTTGAGCGTGGCGATATTGCGTTGGGTCGCGGCATGCTCCCACATCCGCACATTCATCGCAGGCGCGATCAAAACGCGTTTGTCTGTCGCGAGTAGCAGCGTCGAGGCCAGATCATTGGCCAATCCTTGCGCCATCTTCGCCATCAGATCGGCGGTGGCGGGCACAACGACGACCAGATCGGCCGCGCGACTAAGCTGGATATGGCCAATCTCGGCCTCATGGGTCAGATCGAACAGATCGCTATGCGCGGCTTCGCCTGCGAGAGACGAGATCGTGAGTGGCGTGACGAACTGCGCCCCCGCCCGCGTCAAAACAGGCGTCACCGCCGCCCCTGCCGCGCGCAGGGCGCGGATCAGCTCGGGCGTTTTAAAGGCCGCGATACCGCCGCCGATGATCAACAGGATGCGTTTGCCCGCAAGCATTTGCCCCTCCGCAATAGGTTGAGCTTAGGTCTAAGCGGCACGGCGCGCCCGCGCAAGGTTCACTTGAACGCGGCGCAGGGGTCGTCGCGGGGCGTCGGGGGCGTGATGATCCACTGATCAAAGGGCTGATCGGGAGATGCCGGGTCGTCTGGCGCGGCCTCAATCTGGCCGATCGCCACGATTTTGGCCGCCGGATCAAGTTTGCGCAGCAAGGCGGGCACGGCTCGATCGGTGCGGGCATGACCCGACCCTGTGATCAACACAACCGGGCCGCCGGTGTCGTGATAGGCTTGCTGAACGGTGCGCGCAAAAGCGGCATCGCGATAGCGCTGCGCCGCTACCATGCCGGGCAGTAGTTTTGCGGGCAGCGCGTTGCAATGATCGGCCATCGCCTCGGCCTCGAGCTGTTTTTGCAGGGCGTCGGGATAGGGGTGATCCAGCCCATAGCGCGCGGCATCCGCGCCAAAAACCTCGGGCAAGGGCGTGGTCATGGCACTGCGCACCACGTCGCGCGGCTCTGCGGCACCATAGATGCGCGCTTCACCCAAGGCTTTGAAAATTGGGTAATATATCGCGAAATCTGGCCAGCCTGCCTGCTCCCAGTCCAAGGCCTTTTCAAGCGCTTTTTCGTCTTTTAACAGGCCGGGGGTGATCTTGGCGGCTTGCGCGGGGCTGAGCATCTCAAACACCACTGCCTTGGGTTTGATCGCCGCGATCGCGCGCGCCTGATTGAGGTGATGGGTCGGGTTGTCGTGGATTTCGCCCAGCACGACGATATCGCCGGAAAGATGATCAAGCGCAGTAGCAGAAATCTCCTCGGCATGGGCCGGGGAGATCAGCGTCAAAGTCAGCAGCGCGGCGAGAAGCGTCTTCATACGAAGAAGCTTTGCACCTCGCCCTGATGGCATTCAAGAGATTTCCGCATCTTGCCAAAGGCCTGCGCCTCAAGCTGGCGGATGCGTTCTTTAGACAGGCTCAGTTCTTCGCCAAGGCTTTCCAGCGTGCGTGGATCTTCGATCAGGCGGCGCTGCGTTACGATGTATTTCTCCCGGTCGGTCAGGCGTTCCATCGCCTCTCCGAGCCAATTTTTCATCGTCAAACCGTCATGGCTCTCTGCGACGCTTTCCTCGGGGTTGGCACTCTCATCTTCCAGCGTGTCGACCCATTCGCGTCCTTCTTCATCGCTGGATTGCGTGGCGTTGAGCGAGAAATCAGAACCCGACAGGCGGCCTTCCATCATCTCGACATCATGGATCGGAACGCCGATCACCTCGGCGACGCGCAGGCGCAATTGCAGCGCATCCAACTGGATGCCCTCTTGCTGCGCCTCGCGGGCAAGCTGGGCCTGCACCCGGCGCATGTTGAAAAACAGCGATTTCTGCGATGAGGTCGATCCGGTGCGCACCATCGACCAGTTGCGCATCACGAATTCCTGGATCGAGGCCTTGATCCACCAAACCGCATAGGTAGAGAACCGCACGCCGCGTTCCGGGTCAAACTTGTCGGCGGCTTTCATCAGCCCAAGCGAGGCTTCTTGGATCAGGTCGTTCATCGGGGCGCCGTAGCGGCGGAATTTCGACGCCATCGAAATTGCGAGGCGCATATAAGCGGTCACCAAACGATGCAGGGCCTGTTCGTCGCGGTGATCGCGCCACGCGCGGGCCAAATTGGCCTCTGTGTCGGCGTCGAGGAATTCCGCGCGCATCGCTTGGCGCGGCAATGTTTCGTCTGTCATACCATCGAGTGCCATTACCAGTCTCCCCGGGTCTCCCGCCCAATCGGCGCCACTTGAACGCGTGGCTGCATTGCTGACCCAATGCGCTTGCCATGAAAAGGTTCCTCACGGAATTGTTGATTTCTGCGGATAAGTTTGTGCGTCGCAGCACCTTGACGAAGGCTCATCAAATAAATCCGCGTCTTTTCAATGGCGTAGGGTGATCGATCACAAAGCTGCGGGCCTACGAAACCATAAGCTTGCTCACGTTTTCTTGACTCGCGAGCGTTCCCTTGCAACATTTTACTCGCCGTCTTGCTTGCACGCACTATACGAAAGATCGGCTACGGGATGATTTTGGGCCCGATTATCCCCCTCCGGCGAAATATGAGTCGCCCCTCAGCCGTGTTAACCTTTCATAAACCATGCGCCTTTACCCCTTGAATGAGCGGGGCAAAGGATGGGGAAACATGGTCGCCAAGACCTACACCGTAGCATTTGAGGGCGTTGAGGCGCGCAGCGTCGAAGTGCAATGCGCCCTGTCCGAGGGGTTGCCCGGATTTGCCATCGTGGGCTTGGCAGACAAGGCTGTGTCCGAAGCGCGCGAGCGGGTGCGCGCCGCGCTTGGCGCGCTTGCCATTGCGATGCCGATGCAAAAGATCACGGTCAATCTGTCGCCCGCCGACATGCCCAAAGAGGGCTCGCATTTTGATCTGCCCGTGGCGCTGGCGCTGCTTGCGGCCCTTGGTCTGGTGCCCCCGGAACGCGCCGAGGCAGTGGTGGCGATTGGCGAGTTGGCGCTCGATGGACGGCTGGTGGGCGTGGCGGGCGCGCTGCCTTCCGCGCTGGCGGCTGCGGAAAACGGGCGCGATCTGATCTGTCCGAAATCCTGTGGCGCCGAGGCGGCGTGGGTCGGGGCGACCGATGTGTTTGCCCCGGCCACGCTCAGCGAGGCGATCGCGCATCTCAGCGGGCGCGCCCCGCTGGAGCCCGCCCGCCCCGGTCTGCTCGACCCGCCCATATTGGCGCGCGATCTGCGCGATGTGAAAGGGCAGGAACGTGCCAAGCGCGCTCTGGAAATCGCCGCCGCGGGGCGTCACCACATGATGATGATTGGCGCGCCGGGATCGGGAAAGTCGATGCTGGCGGCCCGCCTGCCCTCGATTCTGCCGCCCCTGACCCCGACCGAAGCGCTGGAAACCTCGATGATCCATTCGCTTTCGGGGCTGCTTGGCGAAGGTGGGATCTCGCGCGCCCGCCCCTTTCGCGAGCCCCATCACACTGCATCGATGGCCGCGATGATCGGGGGCGGGCGTGGCGCGCGCCCCGGTGAGGTCAGTCTGGCCCATAATGGCGTGCTGTTCATGGACGAGTTTCCCGAATTTCCCCGCGCCGTTCTGGAAACCCTGCGCCAGCCGATCGAGACCGGAGAAGTCGTGGTCGCGCGCGCCAATGCCCATATGCGCTACCCGTGCCGGTTCTTGCTGATCGCGGCGGCCAATCCCTGTAAATGCGGCTATCTTGGCGATCCGGCACGGGCCTGTTCGCGCGCACCGACCTGTGGCGAGGATTATCTTGGCAAGGTCTCGGGGCCGCTGATGGACCGCTTTGATCTGCGCATCGAGGTCCCCCCCGTCGCCTTCAGCGATCTTGATCTGCCCGCCAGCGGCGAAGACTCTGGCACGATTGCAAAGCGCGTTCAGGCCGCGCGCGATGTGCAAACGGCGCGCTTTGCGGGGCATGCATCCGTGCGCGTCAATGCCGAAGCCGAGGGCGCCCTTTTGGAAAAGATAGCGACGCCGGATGCGCAAGGGCGCGAGATGCTGACGCGGATGGCGGAGAGATTCGGGCTCTCGGCGCGCGCCTATCACCGCGTGTTGCGGGTCGCGCGCACGATTGCCGATCTCGAACATGACGCCGATGTGCGCCAGCCCCATATTGCCGAGGCGCTCAGCTATCGCATCAGCGCAATGGCAAGTTAAGCATACGTCGCGCAGCCTTACCCGCATCTTCAAGCGCCGCGCGCGCCTCGGGCAGACGGCCGTCGAAAAACTGCCAGGCATGGGGCGCTTTGGGCCAGCTTTGCACCGTGACATCCACGTTAAACGCGCGCAACCGCTCGGCCATGCGCAGGGAATCGTCACACAGGAGTTCCGTCATCGAATGCTGGATCAAAACCGGCGGAGCCGCCGGGAAATCGGCGAATAACGGCGAGACCGACGGGTCATCGCCTGCGACCGCGCCACGCGCCTGCACGCTGGCCTGCTCGACCCGCTCCGACGGCAAAAGCACCTCGGATTTCGCATTTTTGCGAAAACTTTCGCTCGAACAGCTTAGATCGGTCCAAGGAGAAAAGGTGATCACCCCGGCGGGCCGCGTGCCCGCGCGGCACAGATGCGCCAGCAACAGCAAAGCCAGACCGCCGCCCGCGCTATCGCCCGCCAAAACGATGCGCTCGGGTGCATAGCCCATCTCGATCAACCCCTGCCAGGCGGCAACGGCATCCTCAAGCGCAGCAGGCAGTGGGTGTTCGGGGGCGCGGCGATAGTCTGGCATGATCACATCAAGCCCGGAGAGCTTGGAGAACCGCCCCGCCATCGCGCGATACATGCTGGGCGAGCCCGCGAAATAGCCCCCGCCATGCAAATACAGCATCACCGCATCCGGCGCGACCCGACCGACGCGCGCCGACACACAGGGCACCCCACCATATTGCGTCCGCAACAGACACAGCCCCTTGGGCTCTATCACGACCCAACTGGCCAGACGCTCCATCGCACGGCGCGCCAGCACCGGATCCTCTATCGCACGCATCCGCCGTTTCATGATGTTGCGCAAAATCAGGTTCAGAAAGCTCTGTTGTAATGACACGTCAGCTCCGTTTCGCCTCGATCGCCTCCCAGATTTGGGCAGCAATATTAACCCCGTCAAAACGTTCCAATTCTTGAATGCCCGTGGGCGAGGTCACGTTGATTTCCGTCAGCCAATCGCCGATCACGTCAATACCGACGAAAATCTGCCCCTTTTCGCGCAGGACAGGACCAATGGCTGCGCAAATTTCACGGTCGCGCGCGCTCAGCGCCACCTTCTCGGGCCGCCCGCCGACATGCATGTTGGACCGAGTCTCACCCGCCGCAGGCACCCGGTTGATTGCGCCCACTGGCTCGCCATCGACCAGAATGATGCGCTTGTCCCCTTTCGCCACCGCGGGCAGAAATTTCTGCGCAATCAGGGGTTCATTATTGATTCCCATGAACAGCTCATGCAGCGAGGACAGGTTGCGATCGTTCGGATCAAGACGGAACACTCCCGCGCCACCGTTGCCGTAAAGCGGTTTGAGAATGATGTCGCCATGCTCCGCCTTGAACGCACGAATCGTAGCCAAATCACGCGCGACCAATGTCGGGGGTGTCAAATCCGGGAAGTTCAGCACCAAAAGCTTTTCCGGCGAGTTGCGCACCCAGAACGGATCATTGACGACAAGAGTGGCGGGGTGGATTCGTTCGAGAAGATGGGTGGTGGTAATATAGCCCATGTCGAACGGCGGATCTTGGCGCAGCCAGACCACATCCCAATCGGCAAGATCGACTTCGACCTCGTCGCCCAGCGTAAAATGATTCCCCTGTTCGCGGCGCACATGAAGCGGCCAGCCGCGCGCCAAGATACGGCCTTCGCGATACATCAGCCGGTCGGGCGTGTAGTAAAACAACTCGTGACCGCGCGCCTGCGCCTCTTCGGCGATGCGAAAGGTGCTATCGGCGTCAATATTGACCGCCGCGATCGGATCCATCTGAATTGCGACTTTCAAGCCCATCTGCGTCCCCTTTGCAATCAACCCTTGATGCAATGTGGTGCGCCGGGATGCAATCGCAACTCACATTCCGAAATAAGCGTTCTGCAAAATCTTGATCTGCCCCTGCTCGTCCACCAATGCCAAATCGAATCGTACCTTGCGGTTGCAATTGGCTGGGGCTGGAAACTTCATCAGATATTCTTGCACTGATACAGTGATCCGCTGCATCTGGCGCGCCGACAGTCGTTGTACGGCCCGTTCATGCGAACGCGATTTCTTGACCTCAACGAAGATCACCGTGTCGCCATCGCGTGCGATCAGGTCAATTTCGCCCCCATAGCGGCCCCGCCAGCGGTGTTCAGAAATCGACTGGCCCGCATCCTCGTAGCGGCGCGCAACCTGTTGTTCGGCCGCAAGCCCGGAATAGTAGGAAAGTGCACCGCTCATGTCTTCTTCTCCATTTCGAGAGCCGCCTGATAGACCTCCCGCCGGGGAAGACCAAGCGCCTGCGCCACCTCGGACACCGCATCCTTCATGCTTTGGCGCGCCAAGGCGAGCCGCAGCATTTTATCCAATTCCTCTGGTCCTGCCGCAGGGCCATGCGCCCGATCAACCAGCACCACAATTTCACCTTTGACCGGCGAGTCTTCGAGCCCTTGCGCGATGTCTTGCAGCGTGCCGCGCCGCACTTCTTCAAAGCGTTTGGTCAATTCACGACACAGCGCCGCCTCTCGATGTTCACCGAATGTTTTCACACAATCTCTTAACATCGCGTTAACACGCTTGGGGCTTTCGTAAAAAACAAGCGTTGCCGGGATATCACGAAAGGTGGCCAGCCATTTTTGCCGGGCTGCGCTGGCATTGGGGGCAAACCCTGCAAAAAGAAAGCGATCACTGGGCAGGCCCGAGACCGTCAAGGCCGCCAGCACCGCCGAAGGGCCGGGCGCGGCATAGACGCGATACCCTTCGGCAATCACGCTACGGCCCAGTTGAAAGCCGGGATCTGCCACCAGCGGTGTCCCCGCCTCAGAGGCATAGGCCACCGACTGACCGTCTTGCAAAGCACGCAGCAAACGCGGGCGCATCGCCTCTCCGTTGTGGTCGTGATAGGCAACGATCTTGCGCCCCGCCAGCGGCACGCCGTGAATTTCCATCAGATGGCGCAGGCTGCGGGTATCCTCAGCGGCCAAAACATCAGCCGAGCGCAAAATATCGAGGGCGCGCAAGGTGATGTCGCGCGCGGCCCCAATCGGCGTGGCGATAAAATGCAACCCCGGCGCAAGTGGCACCAAACGCCCCTCGCCCGCTGCGCCTGCCCCCTCAAGCGCGATCTTGCCGGTTTCGTTCTCTTGCTGCATCACCTGCTCCTTGAAGCGTGAGTATCGTTTACTTCGTGCGACGATCCGCATAGAATTTGGTCAAGCCATTTTTGCGCATCGAGCCGAAGGACCTATCATGTTTGCCCTGATCCGTAACACCCGTGCACGCGCTGCACAAATCGTAGCGCTTTTCTCGGCGCTTTGGCTGGCAGCTTGCAACCCAACCGGACCGATCGGGGGCAATAGCGGACAACGCATCGACACCTCGGCCCCCGTCACGGTGGCGCTGCTGGTGCCCGCAGGTTCGGGCAACTCGGGCGATGAAACGCTGGCACGCGCACTGAAGAACGCAGCCGATATGGCCGTGGCCGATTTGAAAGGTGTGCGCATTGATCTGCGCGTTTACAACACCGGCGGTCAGGCAGGTCAGGCCGCTGCGATGGCAAACAAGGCGGTCGATGACGGCGCCAAGATTATTCTGGGTCCGGTGTTCGCGCAATCGGCCAATGCCGTAGCGGTGGCCGTGGCCCCGCGCAACGTCAATGTACTGGCCTTCTCGAACAACACCGATATCGCGGGGGGCAACCTTTTCGTGCTTGGCCCGACCTTCCCCAACACCGCCGAGCGGTTGGTGCGCTATGCTGCGCGTCAGGGCAAGCGCCGGATCATGGTCGTGCATGAGGACACCGCCGCCGGCTCGGTCGGGGCTGCCGCGATCCAGACCGCAATTGCGCGCAACGGCGCGACGCTGGCTGGCGTCACCAATTATCCGTTCTCCCAGCAAGGGGTGGTCTCTGCCGCGCCGAAAATCGCGGAACGCGTGAAGGCGGGCGATGTGGACGCGCTGTTCCTGACCGCTGACACGGCAGGCGCGCTGCCGCTGTTGTCCCAGCTTTTGCCGGAAAACGGCGTCAACTCGCAGAGCACGCAATTCATCGGCCTGACCCGCTGGGATATTCCGCCCGCGACCCTGTCGCTTCCGGGCGTGCAAGGTGGCTGGTTCGCCGAACCCGATCCCAATCTGCAGGCGCAATTCGTGCAACGCTATCAGGCCGCTTATGGCAGCGCGCCGCATCCGATTGCCGGGCTCGCCTATGACGGGATTGCCGCCATCGGGGCGCTGATCAAATCGGGCAATCCGAATGCGCTGACCCGGCAGGGGCTGACCCAGCCCTCGGGCTTTGTTGGCGTGAACGGCGTATTCCGCCTGCTGCCCGATGGCACGAATGAGCGTGGTCTGGCGATTGCGCAGGTCAGCAACGGGCAAGCCGTGATCATCGATCCCGCGCCGCGCAGCTTTGGTGGGGCCGGGTATTAAGACCCGGCTGCCGATTTCCTTCGCCTTCCAGCAAGGCCTATTCGAGACGTGACCAAAGCCGTGAGCACTGCGCAGTCGTTTACCCCGCAGGAGTCTGGGGGCCCGCTCCTTCTTCGGGAGACCGGGGTTTTCGAGGCGCTCGAGATCGCGCTTGAGGGGATTGAGGAGGCGCGCGATCTGCGCTCGGCCACCGTGGCCTTTCTGGCGCACGAGCGCGAGCAGGCCTGTGCGGCAATTGAGGCCGATTTCGCCACCCATCCGCGGGCCGCGCGCGTCACCGTCGAGGCCTATGCGCAGATGACCGATGGCATCGTATGCTCGGTCTTGCGGGTGGCGACGACGCGGCTTCACCGACTTGGCAGCCCGACCGAGGCCGAGCGGTTCTCGGTTCTCGCGGTCGGCGGATATGGCCGGTCTGAAATGGCGCCGCATTCCGATGTCGATCTGTTGTTCTTGACGCCCTACAAGGTCACGCCTTGGGCTGAGAGCGTGATTGAATCGATGCTCTATATGCTGTGGGATCTCAAGCTGAAGGTGGGGCATTCCTCGCGCACACTGGACGATTGCATCCGGCTCGGGCGCGAAGACATCACGATCCGCACCGCCTTGCTGGAGCACCGCTATGTCGGGGGCGATACCGAGTTGGCGGAAGCGCTTTCAAAGCGGCTGCGCCATGACCTGTTTGAAGGCACCGAGGGCGAATTCATCGAGGCCAAGCTAGAGGAACGCGCCCAGCGCCACCGCCGTCAGGGTGGGCAGCGCTACGTGCTGGAGCCCAATATCAAAGAGGGCAAGGGCGGGTTGCGCGATCTGCAAACGCTCTATTGGATCGGCAAATATATCCACCATGTCGGGCGCGCGCGCGAATTGATGGAGATCGGGGCCTTTTCCCCCGAGGAATACGCGACCTTCTATGCCGCTGAAGACTACCTTTGGGCGGTGCGCTGCCATCTGCATCTGATCGCAGGGCGCGCGGCCGATCAACTGAGTTTCGACATGCAAGTCGAGGTGGCCGAACGCATGGGCTATCGCGATCTGGCGGGTCGGCGCGCGGTCGAAGTATTCATGCAGGATTATTTCCGCCATGCTACGGCGGTGGGCGATGTGACCCGCATCTTCCTCACCAAGCTAGAGGCGCAGCACGTCAAGACCGCGCCGATGCTGCAACGCATTTTCCGCCGTCGCCGCAAGCTCAAGGCGCCTTACCGCGAGGATAACGGGCGGCTCAACGTGGCGGATGATGCCGCGTTTCTGGCCGATCCGGTGAACCTGCTGCGCATCTTTGAAGAGGCCTTGCGAACGGGGATGTTGATCCATCCCGATGCAATGCGGATGGTCTCGGCCAATCTCGATTTGATTGACGATTCGATCCGCACCGACCGCGAGGCGCAAAAGCTGTTCCTCGATCTGCTGCTCAAACATGGCAACCCGGAACGCGCGCTGCGCCGGATGAATGAGCTGGGTGTTTTGGCCGCCTTCATCCCAGAATTCGGGCCGATCGTGGCGATGATGCAATTCAATATGTATCACAGCTACACCGTGGACGAGCACACGATTCAGGTGATCTCGACGCTGGCCCAGATCGAGCGCGAAGAGCTGATCGAAGAGCTGCCGCTGTCGTCCAAAATCCTCGAAGAGGGGATCAATCGCCGCGTGATGTATGTCGCGCTTTTGCTGCATGATATCGGCAAGGGCCGCCCCGAGGATCACTCGATTTTGGGGGCGAAAATCTCGCGCAAGGTGGCCCCGCGTCTGGGGCTCAATGCCGAGGAATGCGAGACGGTGGAATGGCTGATCCGCAATCACCTGTTGATGTCGGATGTGGCGCAGAAACGCGACCTGTCCGACCCGCGCACGATCCGCGATTTCGCCCGTCAGGTGAAGTCGCGCAAACGGCTGGATCTGCTGACCGTGCTGACGGTCTGCGACATTCGCGGCGTTGGGCCCAATGTGTGGAACAACTGGAAAGCAAGCCTGCTGCGCAAGCTGCATACCGAAACCGCGCGCGCCCTTGAACATGGCCTTGAGGCGGTTAATCGCGATCAGCGCAGTTCTGAGGCCAAGCGCGCCCTGCGCCTTGTTCTGGAACAGACTGGCGATTGGGACGGCAAGGAAATTCGCGCCGAGTTGGGGCGTCATTACGATCCCTATTGGCAATCGCTCAACACCACCAATCACACGATCTTTGCAAGGTTGCTGCGCGGGTTGGACAATAGCGAAATCCGCATCGACCTGCATCCCGATGATGATCACGACGCCACGCGCGCCAGCTTCGCGCTGGCCGATCATCCGGGCATCTTCTCGCGGCTTTCGGGCGCGTTGGCGTTGGTGGGGGCGAACGTGGTCGATGCGCGCACCTATACCAGCAAGGACGGCTACGCGACCGCCGTCTTCTGGATTCAGGATGCCGAGGGCCACCCCTATGAGGCCTCCAAGCTGGGCCGTCTGCGCGGCATGATCGACAAGACGCTGCGTGGCGAGGTGATCGCGCGCGATGCGCTCAAAGATCGCGACAAGATCAAGAAACGCGAGCGCGAGTTTAAATTCCCGACCCATGTAGTTTTCGACAATGAGGGATCGGACATTTACACGATCATCGAGGTCGATACTCGCGATCGCCCCGGCCTGCTCTACGATCTGACCCGCGCGCTGGCGGCCAATAATATCTCGATCTCCAGCGCGGTGATCGCGACTTACGGGGCGCAGGTGGTGGATAGTTTCTACGTCAAGGACATGTTTGGGCTGAAGCTGCACTCGACGTCGCGCCAGCAGGCCTTGGAAAAGCGGCTGCGCGAGGCAATCGCCTCTGGCTCGAAACGGGCGGGCAACTAGGATGAAACCGATCCGGCTGGTGCGCGGCTTCCTGACGGTGGGCGGCTGGACAATGGCGAGCCGCGTGCTGGGATTTGCGCGCGACATGATGATCGCGGCCTATCTTGGGGCTGGCCCGGTGGCCGAGGCGTTTTTGATCGCCTTCTCGCTGCCCAACCTGTTTCGCCGCTTCTTTGCCGAGGGCGCGTTCAACACCGCCTTTATCCCGATCTTCTCGAAGAAACTTGAGGGCGGCGAGAATGCCCAAGGCTTCGCGCGCGAGGCCATGGGCGGGCTGATAACCGTGCTGATCGCGCTGAGTGTGGTTGCGATTGCCTTGATGCCGTGGCTGGTGCTGGCGATGGCCTCGGGTTTCGCCGCGGATGAGCGTTTCGCGCTTGCCACCCAATATGGCCGCATCGCGTTTCCCTATATCCTGTTCATCTCGCTTGGTGCGCTGCTGTCGGGTGTGCTGAATGCAGCAGGCCATTTCGCGGCCGCTGCCGCCGCGCCTGTCTTGCTGAACGTGACCTTCGTTGCGGCGATGATACTGGCCGATCACTTTGGCTGGCCGATCGGGCCAGCGCTGGCTTGGGCCGTGCCGATCGCGGGCGTGGCGCAACTGACGCTGGTCTGGATCGCAGCGTGGCGGGCCGGGTTCAAGATCGTGCCCGCCCGCCCCCGCCTGAGCCCCGATATGAAGCGCCTGATCCGCATCGCAATCCCTGCGATGCTGGCGGGGGGCGTGGTGCAGATCAACCTGCTGGTGGGTCGTCAGGTCGCCTCGCAGTTCGACGGCGCGATTGCGTGGCTCAACTACGCGGATCGGCTGTATCAACTGCCCCTTGGCGTGGTCGGGATCGCGATTGGCGTGGTGCTGCTGCCCGATCTGTCGCGCCGGTTGCGCGCGGGTGACGTGGCGGGCGGGCGCTATTCGTTTTCGCGCGCGGGTGAGTTCGCGCTGCTGCTAACCATCGGCCCGGCGATTGCGCTGTTGGTGGCTGCGCTGCCCATCGTTTCGGTGCTGTTTGAGCGCGGGCGTTTCAGCCATGCCGATAGCGTCGCGACCGCTTGGGCTGTGGCGATTTACGGGTTGGGCCTGCCCGCTTTCGTGCTCCAAAAAGTGCTGCAACCGCTCTATTTTTCGCGCGAGAACACCCGCACGCCGTTTAATTACGCGCTGGTGGCGATGGGGGTGAATGTGGTGATCGCGGTCGGGCTTGCGCCGTTCATCGGCTATCTCTCGGCGGCGGTGGGCACCACGCTGGCAGGCTGGGCGATGGTGGCGCAGCTGTGGCTTGGCGCGCGTTCGATGGGCGAGGCGGCGCGGTTTGACGCCCGCTTCCTGCGCCGCGTGCCGCGCATCATCGTCTCGGCGGCCGTCATGGGCGCGCTGGTCTGGGCGATCTGCTGGGCGTTCCCGGCGGCCTTTACCGCGCCGGGGCTGCGCGGGCTGGCGATGTTGGGCCTCGTGATCGTTGGGATGATCGCCTATTTCGGCACCGCCATCGCCATCGGCGCGGTGCATTTCGCCGACTTCCGCGCTGCGATGCGCCGGGGAAAAGGCGGCGCTTAACGCTTGCGCAAGCGCTGCAACGCGCGCTTCATCCCGCCCGGCGCCACAAAGAAGCTAAGCGTAAAACCGGACACAAAGCCCACAATATCCGCGATCCAATCGGGGCGCGCGCCAAAGATCATCGCAAAGATCAGCTGGATGCCCATCAAGGCCCCGATCAGCGAAAACGCCCGCATCTGGTTGGCGTTCTCCTGTCCCAGTCGCGTCCACAAGATCCAGGTGAACGCACCGATCAGCCCGTAATCGCCCGGATAGCCGCCATAAAGCCCGACCTGCGTGAAGGGCAACAAGCCATAAACCAGCGCCCCGATCACGCTTGAGCCCAAGAACACCACTGCCACGGCGAGATTGGAAAACAACTCGCCCACCATTTTGCCCAGCGCCAGCAGGAACACGAGCACGAAAATTGCCTGCGTCACGCTGGCATGCACAAACGGGTAGGTCACCAGTCGCAGCATCTGCTGGGGCGGATATTGCCCGGTGTCGATCATCGCGCGCAACACCTGCGGCGAGAACGCGAATTTCTGCAACGCATCAAGACGCCAGCCCGCCGCATCAGCCGCGCTCATCAGACCGCTCGCGCCCAAGCCAAAGAACAATTCGGTCGCGATGATCGGCAGCGCCAGCAGCCAAACGATGGGCGGCAAAGGGTTGATCGGGTTCTCGTTATAACCTTCGTGCATGGGCGCTCCGTTTGGGCGCGGGCTTGGTTGACGTCCCGCGCGCTTTAGCGATAAGCGAGCACAAGGCGGAATTCCACCCCCGTGCGGGCCTCCAACCCCCGCGCGCCCTCAGGAGCAAGATGATGAGCGACCAAATCCCCCCCCTCAACGCCAATTTCAAACCCCGGGTCTTTTCCGGCATCCAGCCATCGGGCGGGCTGACGCTGGGCAACTACCTTGGCGCGTTGAAACGCTTTGCACAAAAACAGGATGAGGGGATCGAGACGATCTATTGCCTCGTCGATCTGCACGCCATCACCGTCTGGCAAGACCCCGAAGCGCTGCGCCGCCAGACCCGCGAGGCCGCGGCAGCCTTTATCGCCTCGGGTGTCGATCCGGCGCGCTCGATCCTGTTCAACCAAAGCCAGGTTTCGGCCCATGCTGAACTGGCTTGGGCGCTCAATTGCGTGGCGCGTCTGGGCTGGATGAACCGGATGACCCAGTTCAAGGATAAGGCGGGCAAGAATGCCGAGAAAGCCTCGCTGGGGCTATACGCCTACCCTGCGCTGATGGCGGCGGACATTTTGGTCTATCACGCGACGATGGTGCCAGTGGGCGAAGATCAGAAGCAACATGTCGAGCTGACGCGCGATATCGCGGCCAAGTTCAACCATGACTTCAAGGTCGATTTCTTCCCCGCCCCCGAACCGCTGATCGAGGGCACCGCCACCCGCGTCATGAGCTTGCGCGATGGCACGAAGAAAATGTCGAAATCCGACCCATCGGATGCCAGCCGCATCAACCTGACCGATGATGCCGACACGATCGCCAAGAAAATCCGCAAGGCCACCACCGACCCGGCCGAATTGCCCGCCGAGATCGAGGGCCTCAAAGACCGTCCCGAGGCGCGCAATCTGGTGAATATCTACGCCGCTTTGGCCGATATGACCCCGGCGCAGGTGTTGGGCGAATATGGCGGCAAAGGGTTCGGGACGTTCAAACCCGCGCTGGCCGATCTGGCGGTTGCCAAGCTCAGCCCGATCAGCACCGAAATGGCGCGCCTGATGGCGGACCCTGCCGAGATCGAC
>NZ_CAJYBT010000033.1 GCF_913064665.1 uncultured Thioclava sp. | reverse complement strand
AGCAGGTCCTCGGGGCGCTCAACGCCCTTCAGCAGTTCGTCCAGCAGTTCCTTGGAGATCGTCATGCATGCTTCCTTTCGATGAAGCATGGACCGGATCACTCATACACAGAAGATCTGACACTCTCAAATGTTTGCGCACGACGGGACCCGCGCGGAAGCCGGTTCATACCGATACGGCGAAGGATGCGCTGAATCTCGCGTTGATCCTTGATCATTGAACATCTCCTTCGCTCGAAACCTACGCGCTAAATGAAAATGTTCCGCGAGCAGCCGCACCTTACAATTTGCTGCGGCGTGCTCTCAAGGCGCCTCAAGGGGCTATTCAGAGAGACGCACGCCTGAACGCCGAAATCCATATCCGCATCGCGATCATGAAAGTTCCTCCGACATCGGCCTGCCACAATCGCTCGCATCGCAGGACGTCAGTGGGGAAAGGGGATGTCACGCCTCAAGCGTGAGTTCTGCAAAAGTGCCGTTCCCGATCCATAAAACCGCATACGTCTTGCAGTTGATTTGGGGAGTTAGAACTAAAGTTGCAGAGCCTCAGATTCAGTTGAAAATTCTCTAAAGCTCTTTTTTTTCAATCCGTTGCTGGCCAGCTTCAGGTTCGTGCAATGAATATCACGCAAGCGGGATTTGCGGGCGGCTGGTTTGCCTCTGACAGTCAACTTATCTGCGACATGCCTTCGCATAAGGCGTCGTCCCCAAGAAAAGTCATGAGGTTAAAATGCAAACCACTATTACCATTCGCACTCTCGCAGCCACTGCACTGGTCGTGATCTGGAGCGCTGGCAGCGCATCTGCGGGTCTGTTCTGGGCGCCCTCTGCCGCCACAAAAACGTCAAGCAGCGCGCTGCATTACCACGATGGCACCTATCGCGGCCCCTCAGTGCGCCAGTATTACGGATATGTTCAGGCCCAAGCCCATATCAAAAACGGAAAGATTGTCGCAATCGATATCCTGCGCTCTCCTACTGATCGGCGGACAAGCCGATACATCAATTCGATTGCCCTTCCGCGTCTGAAATCCGAAATTGTTCAGGCACAGAATACCCATGTTTCGAATGTTTCGGGCGCGACCTTGACGAGCGATGCCTTCCTCGCCTCCACGCACGCGGCTCTTCTGCAATCTCTGAACTGATCTGAGGGGATATGACCAAAATCACCCGGCTCATGATGGGAATGCCGATTTCCATAGACCTGCCTGATCTTGAAGAGACCGACCTGATCGATGAGGTCTTTTCCGAGTTCGCCAGAGTGGATGCACGCTTTAGCCCCTATCGCGATGACAGCGAGTTGAGCCGTCTCAATGCGGGGGCTTTGCGCGCCGATGAGATCAGCGCGCAGATGCGCGAAGTTCTCGAGATTGCCCGCGACATATCGGCTGAGACGGGCGGTTATTTCGACCCGCTGCGTCCGGATGGAGATCTCGATCCATCCGGGGTGGTCAAAGGTTGGGCGATCTTGCGTGCCGCACGCCAGATTGTGGCGGCAGGACAGACGAATTTCTGCGTGAATGCGGGGGGTGATATCCAATGTGCCGGCAAGGATGCGCATGGCGCGGACTGGCGGATAGGCATTCAAAGTCCGTTCAATCCAGATCACGTCGTCAAGGTGGTGACGCCGAAAGGGGGCGGCATGGCGACCTCTGGCAGCTATGTGCGCGGGAACCACATCTACAACCCGCATCAACCGTCCGAGCCTATAACCGAAGTCGTCTCATTGACTGTTATTGCTCCAGACGTTCTCACCGCTGACCTGCACGCGACCGCAGGTTTCGCAATGGGCGCACGCGGTATCTATCACATCGAGGCCATGGCTGGCCTTGAAGGCTATGCAATTGCCCCCGATGGCACTGCGCTGGCAACAACCGGTTTCAAGGAGTTTGTAGCCTGATGATGACCCTGATTTCACGCGTGCTGAATGGCACGACTATGTATCGCTTGATGATCTACTATCTCGGCGCATTGTTTGTCGCAGGTCTCGGCCTTGCTGTGGCCGGCGCCACGTTCATGACCCCGTCCTCCTTGCTATTCTCACTTGTCGTCACCTTTGTCAGTGCTTGGGGAACCAATCGTCTTTTCGGCTATGTCCTCAGGCTGCCGCTTAACGCGGAATCGGTGCATATCACGGCGCTGATCCTGGTGTTGATCATGCCGCCAGCAGTGCCGAGCGACCCGATGTCTATCCTTGGAGTTGTTGTAGCCTCAGTTGTGGCGATCGGGTCGAAATTCGTTCTGACCATCGGGCATAAGCATATCTTCAACCCGGTGGCGATCGGGGCTGTGGCGGCGGGCCTTTTGGTCAATCAGCCGGCGGTCTGGTGGGTTGGCGGCAGTCCGACCTTGTTGCCTTTGGTCGTGATCGGAGGGCTGCTGGTGACCCATAAGGTCCAGCGCCTCGGCATGATCGCCAGCTACCTTTTGGCAAATCTCGCAGCCGTTGTGCTGACGACCCCGCCAGAGATGCTGGGGATGGGGCTTCAGCAGGGCCTGATCTATTCGCCGCTGTTCTTTGCCGGTTTTGCGATGCTGACCGAGCCGCTGACCGCTGCGCATGGGCGCTGGTCGCGCCATATCTACGCGATCCTCGTTGGGGCGTTGTCCTCGCCCAATATTCACATCGCCAACTATTACTTCTCGCCCGAGCTCGCCTTCCTTGTGGCCAATCTCTACGCATGGGCGGCCAGCCCCAAGGGACGGTTCCGCCTCGAGCTTCTTCATGTCGAGCGTATCGCGGCTGATTGCTACGATTACGTCTTTCGGTCAGATCGGCGTTTGAACTTCCGCGCCGGGCAATATCTGGATTGGACGTTGGGCGTGCGCAAACCCGACAATCGCGGCAATCGGCGGACCTTCACCATTGCCTCGTCCCCGTCGGAAGATCACGTTCGTCTGGGGGTGAAATTCTACTCCGGTCCCAGCGCCTTCAAGCAACATCTGTGCGAGATGTCGCCCGGCGATGCTATTTACGGCTCACAAATCGCGGGAACGTTCACCTTGCCACGCAATCCGCGCCGCAAAATTCTGCTAATCGCCGGCGGGATCGGGATCACCCCGTTCCGCAGCATGATTCAGGATTTGCTCGACCGTGGCGAGCAGCGTGACATCATCTTGCTTTATGGCAATCGGCAGGCCGAGGATATTGCGTACATGCCGTTGCTTGCGCGTGCCGAGCGCGAGTTGGGGCTGCGAGTCATTCATGCTGTGTCACAAGCCGAGGCAAGGTTGGACAATCTTCATCCCGGTCGGATCGATGCGCAATTGATGGCGCGGGAAGTGCCCGATATCGCGGAACGCTATATCTATGTGTCGGGGCCCACCTCCATGGTATCGACCTTTCGCAAGGCCTTGCGCAGTTGTGGGGCATCGCGCCGCCGAATACACACCGACCTGTTCCCGGGATTTGGCTGACGGCGCGCGCTTAGAACAGCCGGTCGGCGCGGATGCGCACCCGCTCGCGCAGATGCGGGTAGCAGCGGATTGATGCAGGATAGTGCGCCCAAGTGGAAGGCGGTTGATGGGAAATTCCGCATAAAATCAGGCTTAGGACTTCGGTAACAGGGCCGTCCCAGTCAAGTGATTTTGCACATGGGCGGCCAGCCGCTGGTGTGCAGTTTTTACTTTGGTTCTTTCTAGGCCGCCCTGCTGTCACCACCGCCTTCGTTTGAGATCCTCCCGGGTGCATGCTTCGGTCCGTTGGCAGCGCCTGGCTGCCAACATGATGCTGGTTCAATGCAATTCCGACGTGCCCATCTCATTGGCGTGCTCGATTTGGATCGGCAACAGTCCTGACCACGGCATCATCGGAACCGCGTCCCTGGGGGGACCTCGATGGCCTGCTGTTCGGCAGACAACGGTTGGAAACTCAAGTCTTCAGGCTGCATGTGGCACGATCATGTCAGACTGGAAGTGGGTATCATCGATCCACATCCGATGAAGGATCACACCGATACGCCGGGCCAAGGCGATCATTCCCTGCTGGACGGCCTTGTGGGCACCGAGCACGGCACGGACTTCTTGCGCCGAAACGGATTTGCAGTGAACGGGCCGGAACCCGGCAAGGGACGGGTGCCTTGAAGGCCATGCCGATCAAGACGGACCGGCGAGACGCCGAGGGCATTGCGCGCCTGCTTTACCTTGGCTTGTTTCTATCCCCACAGCATCCATCCCCGCTTCAGTCAGGTCACGATGCAGCCACTGTGATAACGGATCGGTTGAAGACCGACCGCCGCAATTGTGCCATCCAAGTCATCCAGCCAAACCGCCAAAGCCGCAGGTTCACTCGGAGCCTCGGCTAACTTGATGATTTTGCCATGCTCGCGGATCACGCAGATCGAGGTTTTGGCCAGTGATACGTCCAGTCCTACAAACCGTCTTATCCCGTAGTCCTCCGTGTGGATCCAATACGGGAACGGCGACAGCTTGCCTCTTATCTTGCAAGCGGCAACGGGCATTACGCGACGCAGGCCCCGTTATAGCATCTCATCGCCAATAAATGAGGGTTGCAGCGAGGGCGATAACCGAAAGGAAGACCTTTGGGCAGCGATCATACCGCGTTGCAACGCGGCGCCAGTCCTAGAGCCTGCGAAACATGATCTCGATGTGGTTACGGTGTTTGTATCGCCGCTTGTCGTATTTCACGGGCGTCTTGCGTTGTCTGCGACCCTACATACAAGCGAGTATGCCCTTGTCTTTCAATGCTTCTCTAAACCAGTCGGCGTAGTATACGCGATCCGCTGTCCGGCAGCCGAGTCGCAGTTTCGAAGAGAGGGCCCGAGAAGCCACTCGACCTTTGGCGAATTGCTCAGTAATGCCCGCGCTCCGATGTAATCACTGACCTGGCCAGCAGTGACGCATAGACTGAGGGGCCGGCCCTGGCCGTCACGCACGGCATGCAGCTTGGTCCCTCTCGGGCCATTGCAGTGCATTGCTCTTCTGGGCAATGGAACAGTCGCCCACGCCCCCCCTTTTTCTCGCCTATATTTTTCGCGGTGCGGTGCATCTTGCACCGTCTCGTGATTTGCATGCAAACAACTGCCGGGCAGTGGATAGCGCTCGTCCGTTGCCCTCTCATTGATTGCGCAGCAGTTAATGAGAGGGAGTATGATCGGCCCCGGCACTGTCGCCTTGACCGCCAATCCTTCGAAGTTCCTGGCGAACACGCCCGTCCCGCTCCAGCGCTTGGTGAGCCTCTTGCGCGGGCCATTTTCCCTGGGCGCATTGTGCCACTTCAACCCATTGCGCTTGACGAATACTATCCCGCTCAAAACACGCCTGTCATCGACCCGTGGCTTGCCGTTGCTGTTCGGAAAATACGATCCACGCCGCTCCATCTGCTCGTCGGTCAGCCAGAAAAAAAGTTCATTATACTCCCCTCTAGATGGAGAGAGTGAAACACCTCGCAAAGGTCATCGCAAGCCGAGGAATGGGGCCTGAGCCTAAAGCCATATGATCTCACCATCATCTTCGCGTGGCATCACTTTTTTTTCGTGAGCGGGATTAAGGCTGTCAACCAACTCATGTAGACGCAGTCGCGACAATATTGGCTCTGCTTGCAGCGGTATGCCTTTGGGGATCTCGACCGCAACATCTGACATTAACCGCCCCAAATCCTCAAGAGATTGCGTGATACGGTCGATGCCTTGCAGGCCACGGATGACTTGTGCATCGGTATCAGCAGGCAAGGAGCAATTTGAAAGCGCTCGCTGCACATCCGTTGAAAGGCGCGCCAGTGTCTCAAGTTCGTCACCAACGCGCGCAGCCAGCGTATCAAGCGCCATTGCGTGACGCGACATTTGATCTTTTTTTTGGCGTGATTCCATTTTTTACAAACGCCCCACAACTGCTTCAATACAGGCTTTGAGCTCTTGTGGAGTGAACGGTTTTTTGAGGAAGTTATTCATTCCTAGTTTTCGTCCAGTCTCGATAATTTCACGATCTGCGCGACCAGTGATCAAGATAAATCCTACCGATTTCGATTTTGGGTGGGTGCGAAGAGCGTGTAGTAGTTGTAGCCCGTCCATACCCGGCATGTTGTAATCTGAGATAACCAAATGAACGGGCGACTTTTCGAGGATTTGCATTGCGCCGTGGCCGTCGGTTGCAGAGCCAACCTGGCGAACCCCCATCGCATCCAGCGCTTGGGTGATCAGTCCCCGACTGGTGGACATGTCATCAACGACCATAATACGTATCTGGTCTCTTAGGGCCATGTTGTGTCTCCGGACTTGGGGCCCGACTCGGGCAAGCGGTATGTAGTCACTCCGGCAGAGGTCAGTTGACTGCCAGGAACGGGTGTGATGCGTTCAGAATGCCCTAGGAAAAGCCAACCTCCTGGGGCAAGTTGGTTTTCAAATCTTTGCCAAAGTTTCGCTTGTGCTGGGGGATCGAAATAGATCACCACATTGCGACAAAAAATTACGTCGAATTTACCCGACATTGGCCATGGATTGTGCAAGTTCAATTCTTTGAACGACACCAGTTTCCGCAATGGCGCGATCACCTCGGCGCCGGCATCGCAGGCGCTGAAATACTTTCGTTGCAAGTCGGTCGGGATCGGTTCAATCGCCGTTTCGGGATAGATGCCTGAGCGTCCGCGAGCGATCATCAGGGGGTCAATATCCGAGGCAAGGATGCGGATGTCGAGGCGGTCGAAATCAGGCGCCAACTCCGCCAGAACCATCGCAATTGTATAGGCCTCTTGTCCGTTCGAACTTCCCGCCGACCAGATGCGCACCCGACCACCTGCACGCGCCCGCGCAATCAGCGGAGGCAGAGCATTAGTGCGCAACGTGTCAAAATGGTGCTTTTCGCGGAAAAAATGTGTCACATTTGTCGTAAGCGCTGAGATCATTTCACGACGTTCCGCGACACCCTCACTTGAGCGCACGAGTGCGATATAACTCGCATAATCATTAAGTTGCAGCGCGCGGAGCCGTTTGGCGAGGCGCGATTGCACCATTGACGTTTTTCCCGGTGCAATGACGATCCCGGCCGCTTCGTGCAAGATCGTGGCAATAGTATTCAGTTCTGCTTCGCTTGGTACAATCTGCCTGAGCGATCCGGGAGGGAGAGGAGTTTGCGTATTCATGCCGCCTCGACAGCGTCTTCGGGCAGAACCGATGCAAGATCAAGAACGCGGATCATCCGGCCTTCGACAATGGTGAGTGCCGAAATATAGCTATGTGCGGAGTCGGCGGCGAGATCGGGGGGGGGCTGCAAATCCGTGCGCGGCAAATTCAAAATGTCGGATACAGCATCAACAAGGAGCCCAGCGGTTTGTGCCCCCATCTGCACGACGATGATGACGTTGCGCGCATCCCCCATGACCGGAGCCATCCCAAGGCGCACAGAGAGATCCACAACCGGCAATACCGTGCCGCGCAGGTTAATCACTCCGCGTACAAAGTCGGGGGCGTGCGGCAACGGCGTTGCACGCGTCCAGCCGCGAATTTCGCGTACGGACATGATATCGACGCTGTATTCCTCTTCGCCAAGTCGGAAAGAAAGTAGTTCGACTTCAGAGGCGCTGGTTTTTTTGTTTGTGTTTTCAGTCATGGTCCTATCCTGCAAGGGCGATATCAAAGCCGCGGGTGCGACCAGATGCGTTTTGGACGAGGTCGGCGGGGTCGAGGATCAGGGCGATTTGCCCATCGCCAAGAATTGTGGCGGCAGCGACGCCTGGAATATGGCCGTAGGACTGTTGCAGCCCTTTGATGACCACTTGGCGCTGTTCCATGATCGCATCAACGACCAGGGCCGAGCGTTCGCCATCGTCTTGTGCTGTGAGCAAGACAATGCCGCCTTCATAGGATGATTTCGGTGCCCGGTAGCCGAGTTCTGCCCCGAGATCGTAGAGAGGGACGAAATCGCCGCGCACATGAATGACATTGGTCTGTGGCCCGAGCGATCGAATGTCGTCGCTCGTCAGTGTCGCAGTTTCGATAATGGCAGAAAGTGGGACAACCAGCGTCTCTCCTGCGACATTGATCACCATCCCATCAAGCACAGCGAGAGTAAGGGGCAGCGATATTGAGAAGCGGGTGCCTTTGCCGGGCTCGGACGTGATCGCAATCCGCCCGCCCAGCGCCTGAATGGAGCTGCGCACAACATCCATGCCGACCCCACGACCCGAAAGGGCAGAGATTTGATCCGCTGTTGAAAACCCGGGCAAGAAGAGAAGATTGTCGATTTCGCCATCAGACAGGTTTGCTTCGGGCGGTACCAATCCTTTGGAAATTGCTTTTTCCAAAACCTTTTTGCGATTGATGCCTGCACCGTCATCGGTGATCTCGATGACCACGCGGCCCGATCGGTGCTGCGCAGAGAGGGTGATGACCCCTTCACGCGGTTTACCGGCAGCTTCACGAATGTCAGGGGTCTCGAGCCCATGATCAACGGCATTGCGGATCATGTGGGTCAGCGGGTCTGCCAGCCGTTCAATAACCGTCTTATCGACCTCGGTCGCCTCACCTTCAGTGCGCAGGCGCACCTCTTTTGCCACGGCGGCAGATGCCTCGCGCACGATCCGGCCCATGCGCTGGAACAAAGGTTTCACGGGTTGGGCGCGGATCATCATGACGCTGTCTTGGATGTCGCGTGTGAGCATCATGAAGGCTTCGAGACCGGTCATCACCTTTGAATTTTGCGGCAATCCGGCCTCGGCGACGGATTGTGCCAGCATTGCCTGGTTGATCACCAATTCGCCCACAAGGTTCACCAGCCTGTCGATGCGTTCGAGATCGACGCGCACCGTAGCCCCCGGTTCAGCGGTTGCATTGGCTTGGGGGGCGCCCTTGAGTGGGGGGGTGACGGGGGCAGGGGCCGCGGCCGGGTTATCTGCGGGCGCAGTGTTGTTTGGCTCGGATTCAGGCGGCTCTGTTGGGACAATATCTGTAGGCGCGACGGAATTTGGGGGGGCTTCGACCTGTGGCGCTAGGTCCGCAAGGGACAAATTATCATCTGCTTCGGGCGTTGTCTGCGTTTCACGCGTCAGCTCAAGAGTGCAGACGTCTTCGACGAAATCGAAAACTTCGCGAATATCGCTTTCGTCCAACTCACCCGGGAGGGTTGCGTGCCAGCTTAGATAGGACTGCGGCGTATCGAGAGCGTCGAATTCTGGTAGCGCCGTCAAGTCGCATCGCACCGTTACATCACCCAATTCTCGCAAAGTGCGCAACAAATGCGCCGGATCATTTCCCGAAGCATAGAGAGCATCGCTGGGTGTAAAGGTCAGTGACCATGCGGCATCGTTTTCTGAAGCGCCGTCATCGAGCGAAGGCAGCCCAAAATCGCCGAACTCGGCATCGGTGATCCCCAGATCAAGGCTTAGCCCCATCGGTTGGAAATCGCTTACGTCCTCTTCGACCGGCGCAGGGAGCGCATCTCCCATCAACGCCTCTAGTTCTTGCAAGCAGGCCTCGGAGCCGTCGGGTTCGGGTAAACCATCGCGCGCGGCCGAAACTTGATCGGCTAGAAAATCGGCGGTGTGAAAAAACAATTTGAGCGAGTCATGGTCGATCTCGAGCCGCCCCGAACGCACCTCATCCATGACGGTTTCGTAGCGATGGGCAAAGGCGACCAGCGCATCAAGACCAAACGCGCCCGCGCCGCCCTTGATTGAATGCACAGCCCGAAAGACCACGTTGATCGTTTCACTGTCATAGTTACCCTCATCCATATCGGTGAGCGCATCTTGCAAGCTTTCGAGCAGCTCATCGCATTCAACAAAGAATGAGGCCTTAATTTCTGCCATCGGGTCCGTGGACATCGCTCTCTCCTTAGCCAGCGACCATATTGAGCGCTTTTACAAGTTTGCTTGGATCAAAGGGTTTTACGATCCAGCCCGTGGCCCCGGCAGCGCGTGCGCGAGCCTTCAACTCGGGGGCAGATTCGGTGGTGAGCACGAGGATTGGGGTTGCGCGATGTTTGTCCTGCCCGCGCACCGCCTCGATAAAGCCAAAGCCATCAAGGCGCGGCATATTTATATCGGAGATGATGGCGTCAGGCTCGATCCCCTCAAGAACCTCAAGCCCGTGCAGCCCGTCTTCGGCAAGATACAGTTCAAACCCCGCATCATTGAGCGCGAGCTTGAGCATGTCACGAATTGTGCGGCTGTCATCGACCGCGAGAACTTTCAGGCTCATGCGGCCTCCGTGGATTGCAAATCGTTGAGGGACACGCCGAGATGATCGAGCGCGGCGTTGAAAGACTCTGATCTCGGGGTGATGCAGAACGAATGGCCCGATTGGCGCCATTGTGCCGCGGCCGCCGCCAGTACTTGCAAGCCAAGCCCGCCGAGCAGCGTCACGCCCCCTGCGTCCAGCTCAAGATCGCCGCCTTTGCGCGCGCTGATGGTTGCGCCAAGGTCTGCGACAGTGGACAGGTCGAGCTTGGCCGGGAGCACGAGCGCGCTCATCGGCTGACCTCGACAGTCTTTGTGAAATGTTGACGCACGAGCATCCCCTTTCATACGGTGATGAAAGAGGTTTAGCGCCCAGCGGTTAAAATAGGCTTGACGGAATTGGAATTATTGCGCGGCGATCCGCGATTGGCAAAAAGCGGCGCAACCATGCAGCGCTGCGTAGTCATCCTCGATCACATAGATCGGGAAAGCCCGCAGAAAGTCCGAGAACCGACCCTTGGCATGCATCGCCGCGCGAAAGCCGAACTCTTCAAGCCATGGCACCACGCCGCGTGCAGCACCACCGATCAAGTAAATGCCGCCAAAAGGCAGATGCGTCAGCGCCAGATCCCCGACCACACGGCCCAAGGTCTGCACGAACATCTGACCCGCCGCGCGCGCAGTGGCATCACCGCGCGAGATTGCGGAAAGGATTTCAATTCCCGGCACTGTGGCCTCGTCTTGGCCCGCCATATAAGCATAGAGCCGCTCCAGTCCGCGCCCGGACACGACATGCTCGATGCTGGCGAAATCATGCTTGGCCTCAAGGTAGCGCTTGAGGGCGAAATCTTCGTCAGACTGACAGGGTAGGGTGGTGTGACCTGCTTCCGAGGGCGGCACGACGCGCCCGCCGGGGCCCTCATGCACGGGGGCTGCATTAAACCCGGTGCCCACCCCGACCACAAGACGCGCCGCATCGGCGCGCGCTGGCTGTCCAGGCACCAGCAAACGCAACGCATCTGCCGCCAGATGGCCCAGCGCATGGCCCTGTGCCTGCAGATCGTTGAGCACAAAGACCTGTTCGGCCCCGGTGACGCGCGCAATATTTTGCGCCTCGATCACCCAGGACAGGTTGGTCATGCTGGCCACATCATCGCGCACAGGCCCGGCCGCCGCCACGCAAGCCCCCGCCAGATCATGAACGTTCTCAGCCGCTATATAGTCGGCCAAAATCTCTTCGAGCGAGGCACGCCCGCTATTGGAATAGCGCTTGATCGAGGCGGGCAGCATCTTCTTGCCCAGCGCCAACGCCACGCGGGTGTTGGTGCCCCCGATATCGGCCAGCAATGTATAGCGATCTTCCGTGCTCATGAGCCTGTCCTCAGCGCGTTTTTCCACGCCAGATAGGACGCTTTGGGGGTACGCTGCAAGGTTTCGAAATCGACATGCACCAGCCCAAAGCGCTTTTCATAACCCAAAGCCCATTCGTAATTGTCCATCAAGGACCACGCCATATAGCCCTTCACCGGCGCGCCGTTGGTGATAGCGGTTTGAACCGCCTTGAGGTGATCTGCGTAATAAGCGATGCGCGCGGGGTCGTGGACGGCGCCTGCGCTGACCTGATCGGGCGAGGCCATACCGTTCTCGGTCACATAGAGCGGCAAATCGCCGGTATAATCGCGCGCAACTCGGGTCAGGAAGTCTGACAGGCCTTGGGGGTAAATCTCCCATCCCATTGCGGTTTTGGGCAGCGGACCTTCGACCTCGTGATGGGCGGGCCAAGCGCCGCCGCAGGGTGCGATCCGCTTGCAGGTATAGTAATTGAGCCCGAACCAGTCGAGCGGCGTCTGGATGGTGGCGAAATCATCCTGCCAGCCCTTGGGCATATGGGGGGCGAAACTCTCCATCACCTCATCGGGATAGGCGCCCTTGAAGATACCTTCGACGAAGAATCGGTTGTAATAGGCGTCATACAGGCGCGTAGCGGCTTGGGTTTCGGGGCTGTCATCGGCGGGCAGGGCGGCTTCGAAATTGCAAACTGCGCCGAGGTTGGTCATGCCATTGCTGCGCATCACCTGTGTCGCCGTGCCATGCGCCAGCAGGACGTGATGCATCGCATGCGCCGTCGCGCGGATGTCGCGCAGGCCCGGAGCGTGGTGGCCCAGAAAATGGCTAAGCCAGCCGACGCACCATGGCTCGTTGATCGGGGCAGCCGACCAGAGGCGATCGCCCAGACGATCCGCGATGACTTGCGTGAAATCGCCAAACCAGCCCGCGATATCGCGGTTTTGCCAGCCTCCTAAAGCGGCCAACGTCGAAGGCAATTCCCAGTGATACAGCGTCAGCGCCGGTTTCAACCCGCGCTCCAACATCCCATCGACCAGCCGGTCGTAGAAATCGAGACCCTGCGCATTCACCGCGCCGCGCCCCTCGGGCATCACCCGCGCCCAGGAGGTCGAAAAACGATAAAGATCAAACCCCGCGCCCGCGATCAAATCGAGGTCTTCTTCCCAGCGATTGTAGTGATCACAGGCCAGATCACCATTTTCAGCGCGGACCACATTGCCCGGCGTGGCGGCGAAGGTGTCCCAATGGGTGGAACCGGCACCGCCTTGGGCATGGCCCTCGATCTGATAGGAAGAGGTCGCAACCCCGAATTGAAAATCTTTGGGGAAATCAGCGCGTTTGGGAAGCATCTTAAACCTTTGTCTTAACGAGAGGGGGCGGGCCCCGTGGATTGTCCGAGCACCAGAACTGTCTCCATCAACTCAGATATGGGTTGGCGATTGCCGCTGTCGATCTGTGCAATCAACATCGTCGCACAGCGCCGTCCGGCCTCGCGCACCGAAGACCGCGTAGCAGTAAAGATCGGCTCTTGCGCGGTGCCGTTTTTCAAATAGCCCAACTCGTCATCATGGGTCACGATTGACACATCGCGCCCCATCACCAACCCCGCCTCTTCGACGGCGCGTCGGGTGCCCATCGCCGACAACAGCGAGGCGGTCAGAAACGCGGTCGGGGGATTGGGAAGCGCCAGCATCGCGCGGGCATGATCATGGCCCTGCGCCTCGGTCATCTCGCCCTCGGTGATCAACTGCGCATCGATCGGAATGTCGCGGCTTTCCAGCGCGCGCTCATAGCCGCGCCTGCGTCTGCGGGCGAAATCCATATCGGAAATGCCGTTGATCAAGGCGATCCTTTGATGCCCCAGATCAAGCAGGAAATTCGTTGCCCGCTCAAACGCGCGCACATTGTTCACATCGACCCAGCTATAAGAGGTTTCGATGCCGCTGATCCGCCCATGCAGCACATAGGGCAGGCCAAGCGATTGCAGCATCGTGACGCGGTGATCATTGACACGCGGGGCGTGGATCAGCACGCCATCGACATTGCCCTTGGAGCGCAACTCGCCATAGGCACGTGCCTCTTCGTCATCGGGCACGATGGTCAACACCATGTCGTATCCTTTGCGCGCATAGACCTCGCCAGCGCCCGCGATGAAATCGGCAAAAACCGGGTTCACAATTTCGTGGCGATCCGAAATCGGGATGATATGGCCGATAGCCATCGCACGCCCGGTTGCCAAGCGTTTGGCCTGTGTATTTGGGTGATAATTGGCCGCTTTTGCAGCAGCGCTGACGCGTGCACGCGTGGTCTCGGATACCTCGGGGTAGCCGTTGAGTGCGCGACTCACCGTTGTGGGCGAAAGCCCCAATTTTTGTGCCAGTGTCTTGAGATTCATCGCCCCAAACCGCTTTGGATATCAACGACGTTAGAGGCGCTTGGCACGGGCGTCAATGCTGTGCGTGCAGCAACGTAATTTCTGCGTCGCAGCATTTGGTGTCGTGCAATTGTAGGGGAAATAAAGCAAATTTGATTTCGCCTATCGCCGCTTGGATTGACAAGCGCAACGGGCTCTGAAACGGTTTGAAGGTCCAAAGCGCTTTGGTCCAATGGCGAGTCGTCTCGGTCGTGAAGCGCCACATACTGGGAGGAATTCATGATCAAACATCTGATGCTTGGCATCGCGGCGCTTGCGCTTAGCTCGGGGCTCGCCTCGGCGCAGGACCTTATGTTCAAGCCGGGCGATCAGCCCAATCGCTTTGATTGGCAAAGCTATGACCAATTCGCCAAGGACACCGATCTGAGCGGGCAAACGCTGACGCTCACCGGCCCTTGGACGGGCAATGACAAAAAGCTATTCGAAAGTGTGCTGGCCTATTTTGAGGCCGCGACCGGGGCCAAGGTGAATTACTCCGGCTCAGAAAGCTTTGAGCAAGATATCGTGATCGCCGCCAAGGCGGGCACGCCCCCCAATATCGCGGTCTTTCCGCAGCCCGGTCTGGCGGCCGATCTGGCCAAGCAAGGCTACCTGACCCCGATGCCCAAAGGCACCGGCGCTTGGATCAAAGACAATTACGCCGCCGGTCAAAGCTGGGAAGATTTGTCGACCTATATGGGCAAGGATGGTCAGAAACAAACCTACACCTTCCCGTTTAAGGCCGATCTGAAATCGCTGGTCTGGTATGTGCCCGAAAATTTCAAGGAAGCGGGCTATAAAGTGCCCGAGACCATGGAAGAGTTGCAGGCGCTGACCAAGAAGATCGTCGCAGATGGCGGCACGCCTTGGTGTATCGGTCTGGGATCAGGTGCGGCCACGGGTTGGCCGGCAACCGACTGGGTCGAGGACTTTATGCTGCGCACCCAGCCCCCCGAGGTCTATGATGGCTGGGTCAAGAACACTGTGAAGTTCAACGACCCTCGCGTCGTCGACGCGATTAAGGATTACGGCTGGTTTGCCAAAACCAAGGGCTATGCCCAAGGTGGCGAACAGGCCGTTGCCACCACCGACTTCCGCGACAGCCCCAAAGGTCTGTTTGATTTCCCGCCCAAATGCTACATGCACAAGCAGGCCAGCTTTATCCCGACCTTCTTCCCCGATGGCACGCAAGTGGGTAAGGATGTGAACTTCTTCTACTTCCCCGCCTATGCAAGCAAAGATCTGGGCAAGCCGGTTCTGGGCGCAGGCACGTTGTTTGGGATTACCAAAGACAGCCCGGCCGCCGAGGCTTTTGTGAAGTTCCTCGAAACGCCGATCGCGTCTGAAATCTGGATGGCGCAATCGGGCTTCCTGACACCGCTCAAAAGCGTAAATCCTGCGGCATTCGCCAATGACGTTCAGCGCAATATGAACAAGATCTTGTTGGATGCGACCACCTTCCGCTTTGACGGGTCTGACCAGATGCCCGGCGAAATCGGCACCGATGCGTTCTGGAAAAACATGGTTGCTTACACCACCGGCGATGAAACCGCCGAGCAAGCCGCCGATGCCATCCAAAAGCGCTGGGACAGCATCGAGAAATAAGCCAAGCGCGCCTCCGGGGTTTTGCAGTCCGGGGGCGTCTTCTTAAACGGTTTCGGGGGAGTGCCGGATGTCGCCGATCTTGCAAGGGTTGATCACGATCGTGCTGGGGGTAGGGGGCTGTGTGGCCTATTTCTACACCTCGAACCTGATCCTCGACAAAGTTATCTTCCCGCCAAAGGGGGCCAATCCGGGGCGCAATATCAACCGCGCAAATATGGTACGCCCGTGGCTTTTCATGTTGCCTGCCATTCTGGCCCTGGGGACCTATCTGGCCTATCCGGTTGTGGGCTCGTTCTGGCGGTCGTTGTTTAATCGCGATGGCTCGCAATTCATCGGCCTAGGCAATTACGAAAAACTCGCGGTCGACGACACGTTTCGCCAAGCGGTACTGAACAACTTCCTTTGGGTGCTGTTCGTGCCTGCGCTGGCGACGTTTTTCGGGCTGATGGCGGCGCAGCTGACAGATCGGCTGAAATGGGGGAATTTCGCGAAATCCCTGATTTTCATGCCAATGGCGATCAGCTTCGTTGGTGCCTCGCTGATCTGGAAATTCGTTTACGCCAACAATCCCACGATCGGTATGATCAATGCGGTGCGCGATTATTTCCACCTAATCCCGGTCGATCCGCTGCAAATTCCGTTTTGGAACAACTTCTTCCTGATGGTGATCCTGATCTGGATTCAGACCGGCTTTGCGATGGTGATCTTGTCGGGCGCGCTGCGTGGCATTCCCGAGGAGACGGTTGAAGCAGCGGTGCTGGACGGGGCCAATTCCTTCCAGTTGTTTTTCAAGATCAAAGTGCCCCAGATCATGTCCACGATCATCGTGGTCTGGACGACGATCACGATCCTTGTGCTCAAGGTGTTTGACATCGTCTACGCCACGACGGGGGGCAATTTCGGCACGCAGATCCTGCCCAGTTACATGATGCAATATATGTTCCGCGATGACGGGCGCGCGACGGCGGTGGCCTTTGTCATCATGATCATCGTGCTGCCGGTGATGATCTGGAACATCGTTCAAGCCCGCAAGGAGTTGCGCTGATGGCCGCTATCGCTGGACAGAAATCGCGCCTGACTTGGGCGGTGAATATCTCGGTTGTGATCATGGTCGTGGCGTGGCTGATCCCGACGGTGGGGTTGTTGGTCTCGTCGTTTCGCACCACCGATCAAATCAGCCAATCGGGTTGGTGGGACGCGGCGTTCCCGGTGGAAAAGGCGTTTCGTGACCGTATTCCGGGCGATGGCGAAACGCAGGCGGATGGCAAATATGTGCTGACGGGCGATCTGCTGACCAATGGGCAAAACGCAGCCGATCTGAAACCAGGCACGGTGATCAAGGCTTTTGGCACCTCGGGCATCAAGCCCAGCAAATACAAGGCCGGAGAGACCGCCGATCTGGGCGATGGCGGCACGTTGGTTGTGAACAAAGACGGCAGCTACACCGCCACCAGCACGACCAGTTTTGAGGGCAGCGGCCCAAGGGTCTATTTTGTGGCCGATATGCCGCCCGCCTTCACGCTTTCGAATTACAAAGAGGTCCTGTTTTCCGACGGTATGGGGCAGGCGTTCATGAACACGCTGACGGTCACGATTCCGGCCACGATCATCCCAATCCTGGTGGCGGCGTTTGCGGCTTATGCCTTGGCGTGGATGGAGTTTCCCGGGCGTGGCTTGCTGATTGCGGCCGTGGTCGGGTTGCTGGTCGTGCCGCTACAACTGGCGCTGGTGCCGCTGCTGCGTCTGCATCAGGATATCGGGATTGGCCAAAGCTTCCTTGGGATATGGCTGGCCCATACCGGGTTTGGTCTGCCACTCGCGATCTATTTGTTGCGCAACTACATGGTCGGCCTGCCGCGCGATATTATCGAGAGCGCCAAGGTCGATGGTGCGACCGATTTCCAGATATTCATGAAGATTGTGCTGCCTTTGTCATTCCCGGCGCTCGCTTCTTTTGCAATCTTTCAGTTTCTCTGGGTTTGGAACGACCTTTTGGTGGCCAAGGTGTTTTTACCAGCCAATGACGGGTCCAAAGTGATGACCGTGAAGATCGCCGATGATCTGCTGGGGTCGCGCGGAGGGGATTGGGGCATTCTGGCCGCAGCCGCCTTCGTGTCGATCGCCGTGCCGCTCTTGGTGTTCTTCTCGATGCAACGATATCTTGTGCGGGGCCTGTTGGCAGGCTCGGTGAAAGGCGGCTGATGAATTCCCTATCTAAAAATGACGACTGGTGGCGCGGAGCGGTGATCTACCAGATCTATCCGCGCAGCTTTCAAGACAGCAATGGCGACGGTGTGGGCGATCTGCTGGGCATCGTACGCCGGCTGCCCCATGTGGCCAGCCTCGGGGCGGATGCGATCTGGATTTCGCCCTTCTTCACCTCGCCGATGAAAGATTTCGGCTATGACGTCAGCGATTATTGCGACGTCGATCCGATGTTTGGCAATCTGGCCGATTTCGATCAGGTGATTGCGATGGCGCATGCTTTGGGCTTGAAAGTGTTGATCGATCTGGTGCTGAGCCACACGTCTGATCAGCACCCTTGGTTCAAGGAAAGCCGTGTCAGCCGCGACAATCCGAAATCGGATTGGTATGTCTGGGCCGATCCCAAACCCGATGGCACGCCGCCCAACAACTGGCTGTCGATCTTTGGCGGGTCAGGCTGGCAATGGGATGCGCGGCGCGAGCAATATTACATGCACAACTTCCTTGTGTCGCAACCCGATCTGAACTTTCACAATCCAGAAGTGCAGCAGGAATTGCTCAATGTGGCGCAGTTCTGGCTAGAGCGCGGCGTGGATGGGTTCCGTCTTGATACGATCAACTTCTACATGCATGATGATCAACTGCGCGACAATCCGCCCCTGCCAATCGCAGAGCGCAACGATCAGACCGCACCCAAGGTGAACCCCTACAATCACCAGCGCCATATCTATGACAAGAACAATCCCGAGAACCTGCGCTTTCTGCGCAAGCTGCGCACGCTGATGAACAATTACAACGCCGCCGCGGTGGGCGAGGTGGGCGACAGTCAGCGCGGGCTTGAGATCTTGGGTGAATACACCTCGGGCGATGACAAGATGCAGATGTCTTACGCGTTCGAGCTGCTGTCGGGGCATGAGCCGCTCAAGGCGCAGTTCTTATACGATCTGTTTTCCAAGGTGGAAAAGGTCGCCGCGGATGGCTGGGTCTGCTGGGCCTATTCCAACCATGACGTGGAACGCCACATCACCCGCTGGGATCTCTCGCCTGCGGCTGCGCGCCTTTATACAACGCTGATGATGTGCATCAAAGGCTCGATCTGTCTCTATCAGGGCGAGGAGCTGGGGCTGCCCGAAGCAGAGCTGACCTTTGAGGATCTGCAAGACCCGTATGGCAAGGAATTCTGGCCCGAGTTCAAGGGCCGCGATGGCTGTCGTACACCCATGGTCTGGGAGCGCGACGGCGCGCATGGCGGGTTTTCACCCGTGCGGCCTTGGCTGCCCGTGCCCTCGCAGCATTTCAACCTTGCCGCCGATCAGGCGGAACACGATCCGGCCTCGCTGCTGCATCATTATCGCCGCGCCATCGCGTTTCGGCGCAACCATCAGGTGCTGCGCGACGGAAGCCTTGAAGACATGTATGTCTCGGGCGATCTGCTGGTGTTCACGCGCAAAAACGCGAATGAGACGATCCTATGTTATTTCAATCTGTCCGATCAGCCGGTGACTGCCGCCGTGCCGCCGGGCAACTGGGTTACGGTCGGGGGAGAGCTGGGCTCGATCCGTCCGATGAGCGATCACACGCTGCATCTGGGTCCGTGGCAGCCAAGCATCCTGCATCTCGATACATGAGGGGCAGAGGGGGAAAAGTATGGCCGATCTGAAACTGGAAAATGTCTCGAAATCCTATGGCGAGGTGAGCGTCCTCAAGGACATCAATCTCGACATTCAATCGGGCGAGTTGATCGTGTTTGTCGGGCCCTCGGGCTGCGGTAAATCCACCCTGTTGCGCATGATCGCGGGGCTGGAAAAGATCACCGGCGGGTCACTCGATATCGACGGGGTGCGCGTGAACGATGTGCCCCCCGCCAATCGCGGCATCGCGATGGTGTTCCAATCCTATGCGCTTTATCCGCATATGACGGTGCGCGATAACATGGCGTTTGCGCTCAAAATTGCTAAGCAAAGCAAAGAGGAGATCGATACCGCCGTCGAGAAGGCGGCCAAGATGCTGCAGCTGACCGACTATCTCGACCGTTTGCCCAAGGCGCTTTCGGGCGGGCAGCGTCAGCGGGTTGCGATTGGCCGTGCTATTGTGCGCGATCCCAAGGTGTTCCTGTTTGACGAGCCGCTTTCGAACCTCGATGCCGCCTTGCGCGTGGCCACAAGGATCGAGATCGCGCAGCTCAAGGAATCCATGCCCGACCGCACGATGATCTACGTCACCCACGATCAGGTCGAGGCGATGACATTGGCGACCCGGATCGTGGTGCTCGCCAATAAAGGCATCGCGCAGGTCGGCTCTCCGCTGGACCTCTATGAACGCCCCGAAAACGAGTTCGTCGCGCAGTTTATCGGCAGCCCGGCCATGAACCTGATCCCCGGCAAGATCACCGCGACGGGGGCACGCACCGAGGTGACGCTGGAAAACGGGGTCAAGGCCTATTCCGCAGTGCCCACGCAAGAGGGCGATCTGGGCCGCGAGGTCAATATCGGCGTGCGTCCCGAAGATTTCAAACCGGGTGGAGAGCAGGATTGCTGCTTTACCGGCAAGGTCGCGATCACCGAAAAACTGGGTGAGGTGACGCTTTTGTATTTCGAACCGCAAAGCGGGCGAGATGCGGTGATTGCCAAGCTGCCCGGTATCCATAACGGGCTGCGCGCCAGCACGGTCACGCTGGCCGCTGATCCCGAAAAGATCCATCTCTTCGCGGACGGGCGGTCGCTTCTTTACCGTTGATGTCGCAAGCAGGCCATGCCGAACCGCGCGCCCCGGCTAGTTTCAGGGGAAAGCAACGGGCGGAGGCAAGCATGGCCGATTCGGATTTGGGTGAACGTACGGCTCGGCGCGCACGCGGCGGTGGTGGGGCTGCACGGCGTGCTGAACGCACCGCGGTGCGGGTGGAGTTTTCCCGCTACATCACGCGCAACATCCCCGATCTCGAAATCCTCAACGAAGAGGCCTTGCAGATCATCGAGGCCAATGCCGAAACGGTTCTCGAAGAGATCGGCGTCAATTTCGTCGAAAATCCCTCCGCTCTGGCGCTGTGGCGTGAAGCCGGGGCCGATATCGACGGCGAGCGCGTGCGCATTCCGCGCGGGCTGGCGCGCAAGCTCTGTGCCACTGCGCCCAGCCAGTTCACCCAACACGCCCGCAACCCCGAGCGCAATGTCGAGATCGGCGGGCGCAACCTCGTGCTGGCCCCGGTTTATGGCCCCCCCTTCGTGCGCGACAGCGCGGGCGGGCGGCGCTACGCCACGATCGCTGATTTCCGCAATTTCGTGAAACTCGGGCAAATGTCAAAATGGCTGCATCACTCGGGCGGCACAGTCTGCGAACCCACCGATGTTGCGGTGAACAAGCGCCATCTCGACATGCTGCACGCCCATATGACGCTAAGCGACAAGCCCTATATGGGCTCGGTCACGGAACCCTCGCGCGCCGCCGACAGCGTCGAGATGTCAAAAATTCTCTTTGGCGATCAATTCGTTGATGAGCATGCGGTGATGACCTCGCTGATCAATATCAACTCGCCCCTGACCTTTGATTCCACGATGATGGGCGCGCTGGAGATTTATGCGCGCGCGGGTCAGGCCTGCATCATCTCGCCCTTTATCGTGGGGGGGGCGATGGCGCCGGTCTCGGTTGCGGGCACGCTGACTCAGGTGCTCGCCGAGGTGCTGGCAGGCGTAGCCTATAGCCAGCTGATCCGTCCCGGCGCGCCAGTGATTTTCGGCGCCTTCGTGACCTCAATCGATATGAATTCCGGCGCGCCGACCTTTGGTACACCCGAGGCTGCGCAAATCACGTTGGGCGCAGGACAACTCGCGCGCCGTCTTGGGCTGCCTTACCGCTCGGCGGGCGGGTTTACCGGCTCGAAACTGCCCGATGCGCAGGCCGCCTATGAAAGTGCGAATACGCTAAATACCGGGCTTCTCTCGGGGGTGAATTTCATGCTGCATGCCTGCGGCTGGCTTGAAGGCGGGCTGGTGGCATCCTACGAGAAATTCGTGATGGACTCCGATCAGCTTGGCTATCTGCACAACCTCGCCGCCGGCATCGATATGAGCGAAAATGGTCAGGCGATGGACGCACTGCGCGAAATCGGTCCGGGCGGGCATTTTCTGGGCTGTGAACACACTCAAGCCAATTACAAAGATGCGTTCTGGCGCACCAACCTGCTCGATTATCGCCCATTCGAGACATGGGACGAGCAAGGCGCGCCTGACACGATGGCGCTGGCCGAAAAGCGCGTTGCCAAGCTGTTAGCCGACTACCAGCCCCCCGCGTTGGACCCAGCTATTGCAGAGGCGCTTGACGCCTATGTGGCACAGAAGAAAGCCGCCGTGCCCGACGCGTTTTTATGAACGGTTAAGGGGGGCGCTGCCCCTCTTTGCTGCGCAAATTCACCCCGGGATATTTCGATCAAGAGGAAGCAGGCCGCCTTGGTCTTCCTCTTGACTTAAATATCCCCGCCGGAGGCAAGTTTGGGTGCACTTGGCGCAAGGTCCGAGTTTGACGCGCTTCCTGTTTGACCCTGTGGCCAAAGGCAGCCTAGATAGGGGCCAGTGAGCGGCGCGGAGAAGACGCATGAAAGTTATCATCTGCGGGGCGGGTCAGGTTGGCTGGCAGATCGCGCGCCATCTTGCGGGCGAGCGCAACGATGTGACGGTGGTTGATTCCAATCCCGATCTGGTGCGCCGTGCGGCGGATACGCTGGATGTTCAGGGCGTAGTGGGCTTTGCCTCGCATCCCGATGTGCTGGAACGCGCGGGCGCGCGCGATTGCGATCTGATGATTGCCGCGACCCATTCCGATGAGGTGAATATGGTGACCTGTCAGGTTGCCATGTCGGTCTTTGGCATCACCCGCAAGATCGCGCGCATTCGGGCGCAGGCCTATCTTGCGCCGCAATATTCCGATCTTTATCGGCGCGATCACCTGCCCATTGACGTCGTGATCAGCCCCGAACGCGAGGTCGCGGACGCCGCGTTGCAGCGTCTTGCCGCGCCCTCGACCTTTGATACCGAAAGCTTTCTGGATTCCCAATTGCAGCTTTTGGGGATTGATCTGGATGTCGATTGTCCGGTGCTGGAAACGCCACTGCGTCAGTTGACTGATCTGTTTTCGACGCTGCGCGCGCTGGTCGTGGGGATACGTCGCGAGGGGCGGTTGTTCGCGCCAGAGCCGGGCGATCAGTTGTTTGCGGGCGATCAGATCTATGTGTTCTCCCATATCGAGGACACGTCGCGCACGCTTGATATCTTTGGCAAATCCACGCGCAAACAAGAGCGTATAGTGATCATTGGCGGGGGCAATGTCGGGCTGGGCGTGGCGCGCGCGTTGGAGGCTCGAACCGACCGGGTACGCGCCAAGATCATCGAGGCCAACCGCGAGCGCGCCGAGCAGGCTGCCGATGCTCTGGATCGCACGATTGTTCTCAATGGCGACGGGATGAGTTCGGAATTGCTTGAAGAGGCCAATATCGCCAATGCCGATGCAGTGCTTGCGGTGACCGATGACGACAAGACCAACATTCTCGTTTCGGTGCGCGCCAAGCAGGCGGGCTGCAAAATGGCGATTTGTTTGATCAATGATCCCACGCTGGCGCCGTTGCTGAATGCGCTGGATATCGACGCCTATATCAACCCGCGCGCCACCACCGTGTCCTCGATCCTGCGCCATATTCGCCACGGGCGTGTGCGCGCGATCTATTCGATTGGCGATGCCGAGGCCGAGGTGATCGAGGCGCAGGTCATGGGCACCTCGCCGATGTCGGGGCGTATGGTGCGCGACATTGATTTCCCCGAGGGCGTGCTGATCGGGATGATCCGCAAGGGAGATACGCTGATCAAACCCTCAGGCAACACCCGCGTTGATGAGGGCGATATCGTAGTGCTGTTTGCGCTGAGCGCGGATGTCCCGGAGGTGGAGCGCCTGTTGCAGGTCTCCATCGATTTCTTCTGATGAAACGTGTGCTCAAGGGCTTGCCGGTGCCGATCCAGCTGATGCTGGTTTCGTCCTTGGCGATGTTTTTGCCCGCTACCCACGCGCTGATCACCCATCATCACGAGATCTCGCGGTCATTCTTTTATTCCGGGGTGTTGTTCTTGTTTGTGTCGGTGCTGGTGGCGCTGGCCAATGCCGCCAATACCCGCCCGCGCCGGTCTGGCCGAGCAAGCCTTTTAAGCATGCTCGCGGTGTTTCTGATCTTGCCGATGATGCTGGCCATACCGTTTGATCAATCGCTGCCCGACACCAGTTTTTTCAATAGCTGGTGGGAGATGGTGTCCTCGCTCACCACCACCGGGGGCACGCTTTACGACCCCGCGCGCCTGCCCGGATCGCTGCATCTGTGGCGTGGTTTGGTGGCCTGGATGGGCGGGTTTTACATGCTCGTGATGGCGATTGCGGTGCTTGCGCCGATGCGGCTGGGTGGGTTTGAGGTGTTCTTTTCGGGCGGCCCGTCAGGTGCGCCAAGTGCGAACGCCCCAGCAGCCGATGGCGGCGCACAAACAGGCGATCGTATCGCCCATTACGCCACCCGGATCGCCCCGGCCTATGTCGGGCTGACGGGGCTGTTATGGCTGGGATTGTTGATGGCAGGCGATCCGCCCCTTGTGGGGTTGATTCACGCGATGTCCACGCTGTCGACCTCGGGGATTTCGCCCGTGGGGGGGATGTCGGGCAGTTCGTCCGGGTTGCCAGGCGAGATGCTGATCTTTCTGTTTTTCATCCCCGCGCTGTCGCGCCGCCTTTGGCCCGGCGGTGGCGAATTGCGCGCCTCGGACAAGATTCGCAACGATCCCGAATTGCGACTGGCAGCCTTTCTGGTAGTGATCGTGCCGCTATTTCTGTTTCTGCGCCATTGGCTGGCCGCGCTTGAGGTCAAGATGCCGGCCAATTTTGGCGCGATCTTTCGCTCGATCTGGGGCAGCCTGTTTACCTCGCTCTCCTTCCTGACCACGACGGGGTTTGAATCCACCGCGTGGCATGATGCGCGCGATTGGTCAGGGCTGGGCACGCCGGGGCTGATTTTGGCGGGGCTGGCGATCATTGGAGGTGGGGTGGCGACCACGGCAGGGGGCGTGCGTCTGTTGCGCGTTTATGCACTGCTGCGTCACGGCGAACGTGAACTCGACAAGCTGATCTACCCGACCTCGGTGGCGGGGGGCGGTGCGATGGCGCGCAAGCTGCGTCGCGACGGGGCCTATATCAGCTGGATTTTCTTCATGCTGTTTGCGATTTCGATTGCGGTCGTGATGATGCTGGTCTCGCTGTTCGGACTATCCTTTGAACCTGCAACGATCCTGAGCATCGCGGCGCTGTCCAATACCGGGCCGCTGGCGCAAATTGCCGCTGATATTCCGCTTAGCTGGGCGACGCTGAGCGAGCCTGTCAAAGCGGTGTTTGCGCTCGCAATGGTGCTGGGTCGACTAGAGACATTGGCGATTATCGCGCTGTTCAACCCCGAGTTTTGGCGCGGTTGATCGGAAAGAAATTGCGCAAAATCCGCTCATTCTCCTAACAATATGTTTTTTGGGCTGGAATCTTTGGCTCAGCACTGCATATTTTAGGACGAGCAGGTCAACGGGGCTGCTGCATGCGCGACAATAATAAGGGCAAGAACAATGGCTGGCGATAAACAGAACCTTCAGGACGCGTTTCTTAACCACGTCCGCAAGACCAAAGTGCCTGTGACGATCTTTCTGATCAATGGGGTAAAACTGCAGGGTGTGATCACCTGGTTTGACAATTTTTGCGTACTTTTGCGTCGCGATGGTCAATCGCAGCTTGTCTATAAGCATGCCATTTCCACGATCATGCCGGGTCAACCGATCTCGCTCTATGAAGGCGAAGACTGAGTGCGCCGCAATTGAGCGATCTACATTCCTCTGAACGCGCGCCCACGCGCGCTTTCGTCCTCCATCCCGACATCCCGTCGCGAGAGGGGCCTCGTCATTTGCCGAAATTTGCGCTCGCCGAGGCGGTGTCTTTGGCGCATGCGTTGCCCGGTCTTGAGGTGATCGGCGGGCAGATCGTGCGCCTGCCCAAACCCCATCCGGGCCATCTGTTTGGCACCGGCAAAATGGCCGAGCTGAAAGCGCAGCTTGAGGCAGATGAAATTGAGTTGGTGCTGGTCGACGGACCGGTCTCGCCGGTGCAGCAGCGCAATCTGGAGAAGGAATGGGGCGTCAAGCTGCTTGATCGCACCGGGCTGATTCTCGAAATCTTTGCTGATCGCGCGCGCACCCGTGAGGGCGTTTTGCAGGTGGAACTGGCCGCGCTTAGCTATCAGCGTACGCGTCTGGTGCGCGCCTGGACCCACCTGGAACGCCAGCGCGGCGGGCTTGGCTTTGTCGGTGGTCCCGGCGAAACCCAGATCGAGGCGGACAGGCGTGCGATTGATGATCAGATGGTGCGTCTGCGCAGGCAATTGGCGCGCGTTGTGAAAACCCGCGAGCTGCACCGGGCCGCGCGCCGTAAGATCCCGTTCCCGATTGTCGCACTGGTGGGCTATACCAATGCGGGCAAATCGACGCTGTTCAACACCGTGACCGGGGCGGATGTTCTGGCCAAGGACATGCTGTTTGCCACGCTCGATCCGACGATGCGCGGCCTGACACTGCCTTCGGGGCGCAAGGTGATTATGTCGGATACGGTGGGGTTTATTTCCGATTTGCCCCATGAACTGGTCGCGGCCTTTCGCGCCACGCTCGAAGAGGTGCTCGAGGCAGATCTGATCTTGCATGTGCGCGACATCGCCCATCCCGAAACCGAGGAACAGGCAGCCGATGTAAACGACATTCTGGCCACGTTGGGCGTGGATGAGGATGTTGTCGCATTGGAGGTCTGGAACAAGATCGACGCGCTCGAGCCCGATCAACGCGCGGCTCTGCAAGTGCAAGCCAGCCGTGAGCCCGAGATTGAGGCGATTTCGGCGCTGACCGGGGCAGGGCTTGATGACCTGCTGAGTGCAATTGACAGCCGTTTGGCGGAAGAAAAGCTGTTTGAGACCTTGGATCTGACCTTTGAACAGGGGCGCAAACACGCGTGGCTGCATGAACAGAACGTGGTGCGCGCCGAGCGTCAGACAAAAACCGGCTGGCGCTGTGATGTCGAATGGAGCGCTGAGCAGCGAAATCGTTTTCGCGCGCTTTAACAAGTGCTTGCTGGGCGTAGTTCAACGCAGTGCGGCTTGATCCTGCATCCTTTCAGAGGGTCAGTTCGGCTCGCGCACGATGCGAAACATCGCGCGCCGCTCATCTGGTGTCATCTCGGCAAGATGCTCGCGCGGTGATTTGGGCGCGCTGACGTTTTGCATTGGGCTCTTGCCAAAGGGCGTTTGGGTTTCCGAGAATCCCTGCAAATTGGGGCGCAACGGGGCCGGGGTTTCGGTGGCGGGTTGCGCTTGGATCTCGATCTTCGTCATGCGCACACCGGTAACCTCAAAACGACGCGGCGTGCGGCCAATTTCGCCTTCTGCCACGAAACAACCCAGGGCCCGGCTGACATCGCCGAAATCCGAGGTCAGCGGCAAAATCAGCAAACGCGCCATCATCTCGGGCTTGCCGATGCTGGTCTCGGCGCATAGCTCAACCTCGGCAATCGCGGGATCGGAAAAGACAGCTTCGGTGATCTTGGCAATCTGCTTGCGCCCCTCGGGGGCAAACAGCGCACTGAGTGGCATGCCGCGCACCTCCATGCCCATCAAATCGTTCAGATGCATCCCGGCGAGGCGAAACCGCCCCATGCCCGGCGCCACGCGTTCCAGAACAAACGAGAACTCCAGCGCGCGCTCAATGCCACGGGGGTTGACCTCAGAGCGCGGCGGCACCGCGCGCCCTTTGCGCAGCGCTTCCCAATAGGCGCGCAACTCATTGCTGACCCGACGCCCTGTTCCAGAACCTATAGTAATCACTCTACTATCGCTGTCGTTTTCCATATCATACCTGCCATTGCGAGCGCGTATCGGCGGTGTCATCATAACACGATATTGCCGTTTTGCTGTTATCTGAACCGTCCCGTTCGGTGACCTGTTCCAATCGTTTGGCTTGACCGGCGGGGCTGAATTGTTACTGAACTCTTAATACGCCTATTTTTCGCTAAATGGAGAACAAAACCTTTAAATGGTTAAGCAGCCCCAACCTCCCCGCGCCGCCATCCGCACCGTTTCGATGACGGGTTTCGCCTCTGGCCAAGGGGCGGGGCACGATCATGACTGGAGTTGGGAAATCCGTTCAGTCAATGGCAAGGGGTTGGATTTGCGCCTGCGCCTGCCAGAGCTGGAGGGGCTAGAGGCAGGGGTGCGCCGCGAGGTCGCAGCCGTGGCAACGCGGGGCAATATTCAATTAACCCTGCGTCTGAGCCGCCAAGGCGGGGGCGAGACGTTGCGCGTCAATCATCCTGCACTTGAAGCCGCCCTTGATGCGGTGATGGCCGCAGAAGTGGCGGCCAAAGATCGCGGCGTCACGATTGTCGCGCCCAATCCCGTCGAGATTTTGGCGATGCGGGGCGTGTTGGAACAATCGCTCCCCCCTCTGTCAGACCCCAAAGCGCTGTGTGATGCGCTGCTGGACGATGTGCAAACGGTGCTGACGGATTTTCTGGCGATGCGGATGGCAGAGGGGGCCGAATTGGGGCAGGTGATCGCCACCCAGATCGAGCGGATCACCGAACTGACGCAAGCGGCCGAACACGCCGCCGCCGCCCGCCGCCCCGAGGTTGCGCGCGCCTTGCGTGACAGCCTTACGCGGGTGATGGAGGGGGCGCATGGCGCTGATGAGGCACGCGTTTCCCAAGAACTTGCGCTTTTGGCGGTGAAGGCCGACATCACCGAAGAAATCGACCGGCTGCGCGCCCATATCGCCGCAGCCTGGGCCTTGCTGGCTGATCCCGGCGCGGTGGGGCGCAAGTTTGAATTTCTCACCCAAGAATTCGTGCGCGAGGCCAATACATTATGTTCGAAATCAAATGATGCGGCGTTGACGGCGATCGGGCTTGATCTGAAATACGCCATCGATCAGATGCGCGAACAGATTCAGAACGTGGAGTAAGCTGATGCAAACGCCTCGCCGTCGTGGCCTGCTGATTATCCTGTCTTCGCCCTCTGGCGCGGGCAAATCCACCTTGGCGCGTCGCTTGATGCAATGGGACCCGACACTGCGCTTTTCGGTGTCCGCCACCACTCGCCAACCGCGCAGCGGCGAAACGGATGGGGTGGAGTATTTCTTTAAGACGCGTTCAGAATTCGCGGCATTGGTCGAAGCGGATGGGATGCTCGAACATGCCGAGGTGTTTGGCAATTTTTACGGCACGCCCAAAGGCCCGGTGGAAACTGCGATGGCGCAGGGGCGCGATACGCTGTTTGATATCGACTGGCAGGGTGGCCAGCAGATCCGCCGTTCGAGCTTGGCCAAGGATGTGGTATCGATCTTTATCCTGCCGCCCTCGATTGCCGATCTCGAGTCGCGCTTGCGCACCCGCGCGCAAGATAGCGACGAGGTGATCGCAGCGCGCATGGCGAAATCGCGCGATGAGATTAGCCATTGGGGCGAATATGATTATGTTATCATCAACCGCGATGTGGACGCCGCCGAAGCCGAGCTGAAAACCATTCTCACCGCCGAGCGTGCCCGTGCGGATCGCCAACCCGGCCTGAACGAATTCGTTCGCGCCCTCAATGCGGAGTTTGATGCGCGATGATTTATGAGCTTGATGGGATTGCCCCGCAAATTTCACCCGATGCCTGGGTCGCCCCCGATGCCAACCTGATTGGCAAAGTGGTACTGGAGGGCGCGGCCTCGGTCTGGTTTGGCGCGACGCTGCGCGGCGACAATGAAGAGATCCGTGTTGGCGCGGGCTCGAATGTGCAGGAAAACGTGGTGTGCCATACCGATATGGGGTTTCCCTTGGTGATCGGGGCGAATTGCACGATTGGCCATAAGGCGATGCTGCATGGCTGCGTGATCGGGGACGGCTCGTTGATCGGGATGGGCGCGACGGTGTTGAACGGCGCCAAGATCGGGCGAGGTTGCTTGATCGGGGCGGGCGCGTTGATCACCGAGGGCAAGGAGATCCCCGACGGGTCTTTGGTTATGGGCGCGCCGGGCAAGGTGGTGCGCCAGCTTGATGCGGCGGCGCAGGACCAGCTTTTGCAATCGGCCGTTCACTATCGCGAAAACGCGGCGCGCTTTGGCGCGGGGATGCGACCGATCAGCTAATGATCGCGCTCGGATCCCGGTGGCACTTCGAAGATGTGGAAATCAAGTTTGGGGAATTCTGACTTCACCTCGGTGCAGATCACTTTCGCGTTGGGCACCGGCGCGCAATAGGCCCGCACCGCGCCCTGATAGCCCAGATCGGTCAAAAGCCGCGCCAGATCGAGTATATCGAAGCGCACCGATAAAAGCGGTGCAAGAACCATCTCTGGGGCAATATCCGCAAGCAGTTCCGACGAGATCGATTCAAACTGCACCACGTTTAGGCTGAGCCCCTCAATCCCGTGCAGCGCGATTGGCAATTCGCGCACTGGATCGACCAACAGCATTCTTCGACAGTTGCTGAGCGCTTTGGAATGCAGGAAAACTGCGCGCAATGCCTGACGAGAATAGGGCAGTTGGGACATCGAATTCGGACACTTTCTTGACTCAATACACGTGTCGTCTGGCGTGGCGGATCTATGTCTTTCACCCGGATTACACGCTAGGGTTTAGCCCGCCCCTTTGCGGGCCTCAAGCGCAGTTTCGCAGTCTGCAAAATGAATGTCACACTAAAGGCTTAAGAAATACTAAACAGGTGACTATGGAATCGCCGCGACCCGTTTACACTTAACAGATTTTTCATCAACTGTGCACAAAGTCTTGAATGGAGCCTCAATGAGCGATCCAAATATCTCTGCGCTGATTGAGATTTTGCCCCATGCAGCGCTGGTCATCGGGCATGATGAACGTATCGTGGCGATCAACCCCGAGGCCCGGCGGATCTTTGGCGCGCATGCGCTGGCACGGTCTTATGTTACAATTTTGCGGCAACCCGATTTTGGTGTCGCTGTTGAAGGCGCGCTTCGGGGCGAACAACCAGACCGTGTGCGCTTGCGTCTGATCGCGCGGGACGGCGGGCACAGCGTGCAATTGGCCAGCGTGGTAGCGCTCGCGCCAGAGTTGTCGAGCGGCAAGGGCGGGGTGTTGGTAAGCTTTGAAGATATCACGGCGCTGGAAACGGCAGTCGAGATGCGGCGCGATTTTGTGGCCAATGTCAGCCATGAATTGCGCACGCCGCTGACCGCCTTGATGGGCTTTATCGAGACGTTGCGCACCGCCGCGCGCGATGATCCCGCCGCGCGCGACCGTTTCCTGAGTATCATGGAGCGGGAGGCGGCGCGGATGAACCGTTTGGTGGGCGATCTTTTGTCGCTCAGCCGGGTTGAGGGCGAAGAGCGGATGCGCCCAACAGGCATGGTCGATATCAGCGCTGTGTTGCGCTCGGTGATGCAAACGCTTGAACATAGCGCGCAATCGGCATCGGTGACCCTGATCCGTGAGGGCGAGGGCGGGGAGATGAAAGTGCCCGGCGATTGCGATCAGTTGACCCAAGTCTTCACCAACCTGATCGAGAATGCGATCAAATATGGCGGGCAGGGCGGTGAGGTACGTGTCGCCGTGAGCCGTCTGGCCAGTGAGCCAGTGCTGCGCGGTCGGGCCCTGCGCATCGAAGTCACTGATCGCGGCGAGGGGATAGATCCGCTGCAACTGCCGCGCCTGACCGAACGGTTTTACCGTGTCGACACCCATCGCTCGCGCGAGAAAGGCGGCACCGGTCTGGGGCTTGCGATCGTCAAGCATATCGTGGCGCGCCATCGTGGCCGGATGCGGATCGAAAGCACACCGGGCGAGGGCAGCAAGTTCACCATCATCCTGCCCGAAACCTGAAGCGCGCCCCACTTTGACCCGTTTGGCGCTTAATCGGGGCAGAGTCGCCCATTTGGCTTGCCAAGCCTGCGCACAGCGTCTATATCGCGCGCACTTCACAGGCGGAGGCGGGCCAATGGGAGAGACATCCCCAAAGGTCCACCGGTTGGGGCATATGCCCTGAAATCCTCTGCTCAGGCGCAAACCGGAAAAGGAAATTGGACATGGCGCTTCCTGAATTCTCCATGCGTCAGCTCTTGGAAGCTGGCGTTCACTACGGTCACCAAACGCAACGCTGGAACCCCCGCATGGGCGAGTTCATCTATGGCGAGCGGAATGGCATCCACATTCTCGACCTGACGCAAACCGTCCCGATGCTGGACGCAGCGCTGCAAATCGTGCGCGACACGGTCGCCAAGAACGGCCGCGTGCTGTTCGTGGGCACCAAGCGTCAAGCGGCCAAGCCGATCGCGGATGCTGCCGAGAAATGCGCACAGTATTACATGAACCACCGTTGGCTGGGCGGCACGCTCACCAACTGGAAAACTGTTTCGCAGTCGATCAAACGTCTCAACGAGATCGATGAGAAGCTGGAAAACGGTGCAGGCGGTCTGACCAAGAAAGAGCGTCTCGGTCTTGAGCGCGATCAGACGAAACTGCAGGCCTCGCTTGGCGGGATCCGCGAAATGGGCGGTCTGCCGGACCTGCTGTTCGTGATCGACGTTAACAAGGAAGACCTCGCTATCGCCGAAGCCAAGAAGCTGGGCATTCCGGTTGTGGCTGTGGTTGACACCAACTGCTCGCCCAAGGGCGTGGATTACATCATTCCGGGCAACGACGATGCGGCGCGTGCGATTGCGCTTTATTGCGATCTGGTGTCGCGCGCGGCACTTGACGGCATGACCGCACAGATGGGCGCTGCTGGCGTTGATCTGGGCGCTCTGACCGACACCCCGGTTGAAGAGACCCTGGACGTGACCGAAGCCCCGGCAGAAGCCTGAGCCACGCTGTCACTCAGTTGACATGAGGGCGGGATACCCCGCCCTCCAAGACTTCATTAAGGAGATCCGACCATGGCGATTACTGCCGCTCAGGTTAAGGAACTGCGCGAATCCACCGGCGCAGGCATGATGGACGCGAAAAAAGCGTTGACCGAAACGGATGGCGATATGGAAGCCGCCGTTGACTGGCTGCGTACCAAAGGGCTTGCGAAAGCGGCCAAGAAATCGGGCCGTGTGGCTGCCGAAGGTCTTGTGGCCGTCGCTGTCAGCAATGGCAAAGGGGTCGCCATCGAGGTGAACTCGGAAACCGATTTTGTTGCCAAGAACGCTGACTTCCAGAAACTCGTCGCCGACATCGCCGAAGTGGCGCTGGAAACCGGTGAGTCGGTCGAAGTGGTGAAGGCTGCGCATCTGAACGGCAAGACCGTTGAAGACGTGCTGACCGGCGCCATCGCACGGATCGGCGAAAACATGACGCTGCGCCGGATGCACATGCTGGAAGGCGACGAGATCGTGCATTACGTCCACAATGCCGCCACCGATGGCATGGGCAAAATCGGCGTTCTGGTTGCGATGAAAGGTGCTGACAATGGCATCGGCAAACAGATCGCGATGCATATCGCAGCGACCAACCCGGCCGCTCTGTCCGAAGCCGATCTCGACCCGGCCGTCGTTGAGAAGGAAAAGCAGGTCCAGATGGACATCGCACGCGAATCGGGCAAGCCCGAGGCCGTGATCGAGAAGATGCTCGAAGGCCGGATGAAGAAATTCGTCGCCGAAGTGACCCTGCTCAACCAGCAATTCGTCATCAACCCCGACCTGACCGTGGCGCAAGCTGCCAAAGAGGCTGGCGTTGAAGTGACGGGCTTTGTGCGCATGGAAGTGGGCGAAGGCATCGAGAAAAAAGAAGAAGATTTCGCCGCTGAGGTCGCCAAGACCGCCGCTGGCGCCTGATCCTGATCTTCGTTTGAAAAGCTGCCGCTCTCCTGCAAAGGGGGGCGGCATTTTTCATGGCGCAGTTATTGCCGATAAATGACGCCACCGCGATAGGGGAGCGCGGTCATAAAAATCTGTTTCTGCAGCGAGGCTTTCATAACCGCCTGCGCTGTTGTGTCGACATCAAGCGCCTCGCGCGCCAGTCGCAGATGTTTCTCGACCGTTGACGGCGTCAGCCCCATGATCAGCGCTATATCGGCAGTCGTTTTGCCATCGGCCACCCATTCCAGAACCTCGCGCTGACGATCTGTCAGAGGGCGATGCGAGGTCGCGAAGGGCATGTTGGAAATCCGCATATGTACCAAGCGGTTCATGGTCAGCAGCGTGCGCGCGTTTTCGTCCCAAATCCGGTCCACGTCATCTTGGCTCAGCCCGTGCTGCCCAACCAGCCCGATCGCACCATGGGCGCGGCTCGACATATCGCCAAAGCCAATCGAGTAGCCTGCGCACACGCCATGAAGTTTGTTGAGCTCCATCACCTCAATCTCGGCGGGGGTCATCTCCCCCCGGTTCATGCGCTCGGCCGTGTGGCGCCATGACATCGGCCCATCATGATTGGCAGCCCAATTCACCATCGGGGCATCGCGGAATTTCCCGGCGTGAAGAAATTCATCAAGATAAGCTTGCGTATGGTTGGACAAGACCAGAACGTCACTCAAATCGCCAATCTTAGCGGTTCGAAAACTGGTAAAGGCGTAGATGAGTCGATCAAACCCGTACTGCGCCATCTCCTGACAGTGCAGATCCCATATCATCTTGATATCTCTTGAATTCAGCACTGCCTCACAAAAGGCTAACATCAATCAAGTCCCCGCAGAAATTGCATTGGTTTCACTGAATTTATTGGTTTCGGGCTCCTTCTCCGGCCCGGTTCGTGGCAAGTCTACATAAATCAAATCTTAACGTAAGTCTTTTATCGGTGAGTTTCACAACGACCCTGGGTCGCGGTTTGTTGGGTCAGTTCAGGTGCCAAAGCGACCAGAGCATCGTGATGGGTCAGATAGATCTGTCCGCCCAGATGGGTGATCAAATCTGAGCGCGTCAACGCATCCATCACCGGGCCTTTAACCTCGGACAGATGCAGGCGCACGCCTGCATCCTTGAGTTGATCGTTGACCTCTTCCAAAGCCTCCAGCGCCGAGCTGTCGATATGATTGACGGCAGGGCAGTTCAGCACGACATGCTTGATCGATTGATCCGCAGCGATGCGATCATAAATCAGCTCTTCAATAAAGCGTGCATTGGGAAACCACAGGCTCTCATCGACACGCAGCGATAGCACGCCCGGCGCGCTGATGACGCGATGACGTTGCACATTGCGAAAATGTTCAGTGCCCGGCACCTGACCCATCTCGGCGACATGGGGGCGCGAGCTACGCCACAGCTGCAAGCCGATGGACAAGATCACACCAAAGGCGATCCCATCCTCAACACCGCGCACCAGCGTCACAAGGATCGTCAGCGCCATCGCAATCCCTTCGCGCGGCGCGTAGCTGAAGGTGCGCTTGAGGGCGGTGAAATCCACCAATGTCAGCACAGAAACGAAAATTGTCGCGGCCAGCGTCGCTTGCGGTAGAAAATAAAGCGCAGGCGTCAGCGTGAAGGTCGCAAGCGCCACGCCGATGGCCGTGAAGGCCCCTGCGGCGGGGGTGCTGGCCCCGGCCTCATAGCTGACAACCGAGCGCGCAAAGCCGCCCGTGATCGGGAAGGACCCCGAAATCGCCGAGCCGATCGAGGCGCCCCCAAGGGCGATGAATTCCTGATCCGGGTCGATACGCTGACGTTTCTTGGCGGCCAAGGTTTGTGCGACCGAGATCGTCTCGACATAGCCGATGATCGCGATCAGCAGCGCCGGGATGAACAGCTCTTGCCAGAGCGTTGGGTCAAATGAGGGCAGGGTGGGCGCGGGAAAGCCCAGCGGCACCGTTCCCACAACCGAGACGCCACGCCTTTCAAGTCCGAAGACCCAAGTCAGCATGATCGTCACCGCGACCGCGAAAACCGGTGAGGCGCGGCTGAGAATATCGGCGATGCGCGGCGAAACCCCAGCGCGCAGCAGCCGCGGTTTCATCCCGCGCCGCGCCCAGAACAGGAACCCCAGCGACAGGATCGAGATTGCGACCGTGGGCACGTTGGTTTGGGGCAGATGCGCCCAGAGGCTCGAGAGGATATCAATGATCCCACCACTATCGGCCTTGACCCCGAAGAAATGCTTCATCTGGCCCGCTGCGATCAAGATCCCCACGGCCGAGGTGAACCCCGACAGCACCGGATGGCTGAGGAACGCAGTGATAAACCCCATGCGCAGCAGCCCCATCACCACCAACATCACACCCGACAGAAAGGCCAGCGCGACCGCTGCAGTGATGTATTCAGCGCTTCCCTGCGCCGCAACCTTGCTCACCGCTGCTGCCGTCATCAGCGAGATCACCGCGACGGGGCCGACAGCCAGCGGGCGCGACGTGCCAAACACCGCGTAGATCAGCAGTGGCAGCACCGACGCATACAGCCCGTATTGCGCCGGCATCCCCGCGAGCAGCGAATAGGCCAGCGATTGCGGGATCAGCATGATCGTCACGATCACAGCCGCAATAAGATCCGCCTCAAAGGTGATGCGATTATAGGCGCGACCCCAAGTGAGGATCGGAAAATATCTTTTGAGCATAAAGTGTTATCAGCCGTTCTTACCACGACGCGTGGCGTAAAATTTCAACACGGGCATCAAGGAAGAATGGTCATAACCGGCATTGGCGGCGGTTTCGACGATCTTGTCGAGCTCCATCCGACCCGCTTGGCTCATCCCCCAAAGATGCGAGCTGCGCGTGCCCGAGCGACAATAACCAAAGGCAGGCTTGGGCGCGGATTTCATGATCGCTTCGTAATCCGCCACCAGATCAAAGGTCATCTCGCCGGGGTAATAGGGCAGGTAGTGGTAATTCATCCCGGCCTTGGCGGCGAGCTTGGCCATATTGGCCGAGCGATGGTCCTCGTCCTCAATCTCTTCATCGGGGCGGTTGGTGATCAGCGTGCGAAAGCCCATCTCAGCAAGCTTGGCCACGTCTTCGGGTTCGATCTGCGGGGCCACGGAAAAATGGTCGGAAAGTTTACGAGGGTCCATGCGGTTTCCTGTCTGTCCTGTCATGTCATAGTGCTGGGGGCGGGTGTTCGCGCCCGCCCCGGTTTCTCACAGCCCGTTCACCGGCACTTTGAGATAGGTATTGCCTTCATCATCCTTGGGCGGCATTTGACCTGCGCGCATGTTCACCTGCAACGAGGGAATGATCAACTTCGGCATCGCCAAGGTTGCGTCGCGTTCCGAGCGCATCTTGACGAAATCGGCCTCGGATTTGCCACCGCCAATGTGAATGTTGCGGGTCTTTTCCTCGGCCACACTGGTCTCCCAAGCGTAATCGTCACGTCCCGGTGCCTTGTAATCATGGCCCACGAAAATCCGCGTCTCATCGGGAAGGGTCAGGATTTTCTGGATCGAGGCATACAGCGTTTCCGCCGAGCCCCCCGGGAAATCGCAGCGCGCCGTGCCGAAATCGGGCATAAACAGCGTGTCGCCCACAAAGGCCGCATCGCCGATCAGATAGGTCAGGCAGGCGGGCGTATGGCCGGGCGTGTGCATGACGCGGCCTTTCAAGGCCCCCACTTCGAACGTGTCGCCCTCTTTGAACAACTGGTCGAACTGGCTGCCATCGCGCTGAAACTCGGTGCCTTCGTTAAAGATTTTACCGAATGTTTCCTGCACCACCTGAATGCGGTCGCCAATACCGATTTTGCCCCCGACCCGTTCTTGAATATAGGGCGCTGCGGAGAGGTGATCAGCATGCACATGGCTTTCCAAAATCCACGTGACATCAAGGCCTTGCTCTTTGACATAGGCGATGACCTCATCGGCGGATTTGGTATCTGTGCGCCCAGAGGAATAGTCGAAATCCAGCACGCTGTCGACGATGGCACAGGCGCTGCTACCGGGGTCTTTCACGACATAGGAAACGGTAAAAGTCGCCGTGTCGAAAAAGGCTTTGACGTCAGGTTTGATCATGATGGCCTCCGTTAACGATCCCTGACCATATGGTCCGGGCTGAAATTTATGACATTGTGACGCTGTGTCCCAGTGCCTTGGTGATCCCGTGGGCGGTAAAGATTTCGTTGAACGCGCGGGGATGGGCCTTTTCGGTTTCGGCCAAGGTGCCATCGACGTCAAAAATCAGCGCGCTTACCATTCGAAATGCTCCACGATTGCGGGCAGCATTTTGAAATCGGAAAACGCCACATGATGGGGCATCTCATGCACCGGGGTCTGGCGATACCCTTCGGTATAAAGGACAAATTTCGCCTCCGCATTCACCGCCGTCTCGGCATCCACCTCGCTATCGCCGACATAAAGCATCGCGCCACCGCCAAGCAGCACATGGCAATGATGCAGCATTTCCGGGTCTGGCTTGCGAGTTGGACGGCTATCGCCCCCGAGCACGACGTCAAAACGATCCCACAGCCCGACATGGCGCAAGGCGGCCTCTGCTGGGGCGTAGGGTTTATTGGTGCAAATCGCCATTCTGCAACCGCGATCGGCCAGTTGATCCAGCGCCTCAAGCACGCCGGGATAAAGAATATTGCCATCCACATCGGTCTCATAGCGCGCGATCAACGCGCTCTCGACCCGCGGAAATAGCGGACCATCCGGGTCTTCGTTCGAGGTAATCAGCAATTGGCGCACAAGGTTGGGCACGCCTTTGCCCACGAAGCTGCGGATCATCGGCAGCGACAGCGCCTCAAACCCCATATCCGTCAGCACCGCGTTCGAGACGGCATGAATCGCAGGCACGGAATCGATCAGCGTGCCGTCGAGATCGAAGATGACGCAAGGCGCGCTCATGCGGATTTCCACTTGATCGAGCAGCCCATCGAGGGAATCTGATCGCGCGGACCAACACCGGTTCTGGCAACCATCATCATGCCCTCATAGAGTTCGCGTTTGGCATCTGCAGGCCCCGCTTGCCGGGCCGAAGCATCAAGTCGGCCGCGATATTGCAGCTCATCTTGGGCGTTGAACCCAAAGAAGTCAGGGGTGCAGGCCGCACCATAGGCTTTGGCGACCGCTTGGCTTTCATCGTAAAGATAGGGGAAGGAAAAGCCGCGCTTGGCCGCCAATTTCGCCATGTTTTCAAAGTTGTCCTCGGGGTAATCGGCAACATCATTGGCCGAGATCGCCACCACCCCGATACCAGCCGCTTGCAACGCTGCCGCGTCGCGCAAAATCCGGTCGAGGATGGATTGCACATAGGGGCAGTGATTGCAGATGAACATCACCAACGTGCCCTTGGGGCCGCGGATGTCGTCTAAGCTGTAGGTCTTGCCATCGGTGCCGGGCAGGGAAAATCCCGGCGCGCTCCAGCCGAAATCGCAGACAGGGGGGGTGACGGCCATAGGGGCTCCTATTCGAATTCCATTTCCTCATAGACGACGCCCGCGTTTTTCGTCGCCAATTCCTCAAACGTGTCGAGGTGCTCGTAGGGGCTTTGATCGACGTAATAAGCACCCGCCAGATCGCCACCCTCGTCGATATGATCACTTATCTTGCCGCGCAAATACACAAGATAGTCGCGGGTGTAGCGGGTGACTTGGGCGAGGTTCGTGGGGTGACCGTGGCCCGGGATAATAAAGGTCGGGTTGAGCGGCATGAATTTGGTTTCCCACGTATCGATCCAGCAACTCGTGCAAGTCCCTGAAAAGATGGGCATCATGCGCTCAGAGAACGCGATGTCACCGGCAATCATAAAGCCTTGCTTGGGCATCCAGACCTGCGTGTCGCCGGGGCTGTGGGCAGGGCCCAGATGCATCACATGAATCTCGAAATCGCCCATCGTGATCACGCGCTCGTCTTCAAACGTCTCGGTCGGACCCATCGGGTCGGTGCCCTCGGCGTTTTCCTTGGCATAGCGTTGCAAGCCAGCGAGCGCCGAGCCAATGCCATGTTCAAACTCGGCCACCGCATCGACATGGCCCAGAACCGGAACGCCTTGCGCGATCCAGTAATTATTGCCCAACATCGCGTGGTTCTGGCCGTTCTCATTAATGACCAGTTTGACAGGTTCGTCCGTTACAGCCTTGATTTCGTTATGCAAAGCCTCGGCCAGCTTGTAAGACGCACCCGAATTGACCACGACGACGCCTTCGCCTGTCACGATGAAGGAGAGGTTGTTGTTATGGCCCGCATTTTCGTAAGTTGGCGGCGCGGTGGCACCAACGGCAGACCAGATGCCGGGGATCACCTCATAGGGTTTGGAATACAGCACCGAGCCCGGATATTGATCGGGAATATCTTCGGAGGCGAAGACGGGCGCTGCATTAAGAAGCGCTACCAATGCACTGGCAATGAACAGGTTTTTCATGTCACGCCTCGGGAACATAGCGGTAAGCGTCGCCTTGACGTTCGACATGACCCAACCCGCCTTCGGGCAGATGGAAGCCGATGATCGGCATTTTCTCGGAGGCCAGTTGATCCAGAAGGGCGACGCGGGTCTTGGCCCCCAGTTCGGGATCTTGATCTGAGCCAGCCGCCATACCCGGCGCAGCAAAGGCAAGGTAGTGATTGACGATCGCATCGCCCGTCACAAAGGCCGAGTTGCTGCCATTGCGGATCTC
>NZ_CAJYBT010000032.1 GCF_913064665.1 uncultured Thioclava sp. | reverse complement strand
GGATTTCGCCAGCGGCATGCCCGGTTTCGCCGGAACCCTCAATGATGGCGAGATCCTCGATATTCTCGGCTTCATCCGCTCAACTTGGCCAGACCGAATGCAAGCGGTGCAGGCCGCCCGCGACGGGCATTGAATGGGACAGTTAAACTGTCAGAACCGCAAGATTGGTTGTGCCTAGGCTTGCCAATCTATGGACGGGAACGACCGGTTCCGCGTGTAAAACGCTACTCCACTCTCGGATATGGGCGGGGGGAGCCCCGCCCATTTTCTTGCGGGGAACACCGTGCGTTATCTCGGTGGCGCTGCGATTGGCTTCGCTGTGCAGGGCCTCCCAAAATCCGCTGGTGGGACGGGAAAGGCTTCGGTCCCTTGATCGACCAATAGTTTCTTTCGCAGCACCCCGTCGATCAAGGCGGCTTTGATCAGCTCGTGGGCTCAATGGCGGTCCTTAGCTACGCGATGCAGCGATGTCTGCTGCGGACAAAGCAGACACTCTACTTGCCTTCTTTCATGTTTTCCGTGGGGCTATTGACGCAAATCAAGGAATGGTCGCCACAAAACGTTTAATTATCGAATGCATGCGTCAAACAATTGGGCATTCGATATGATCTCACGTCGAGCTTTGGTTGTCTCCGGGTTGTCGGTCGCTGCTATCGGAGCATGTGGATATGGTCTCTGGCCTCGTCTCGGCGGTTACAACGAAGAGGTTGACCGTCAACGTCGCCCCTTATCAGCGGACCCGGATTTGGTTGAACTGGCGCGTTTCGCAACGCTTGCAGCCAACGGACACAACACCCAGCCATGGAAATTCCGTCTGGACGGGGCGACGGTGTCGATCTTGCCCGATCTTTCGCGGCGGACGCAGGTCGTTGATCCCGATGACCACCATCTCTACGTTAGCTTAGGATGCGCTGCGGAAAATCTATTGATCGCGGCAAACTCAACAGGCAGATCCACTGAGCTTTCGTTCGAAGACGGTCCACAGACGAGAATCGACATTTCACTTGGCAATGGTCCCGTGCGCGACGTGGCGCTTCAGCAGGCCATCCCATTGCGCCAATCGACGCGGTCCGAATATGATGGACAACCGATTTCCGCGTCTGAGATCAAGCAATTGAAAGCTGCGGCCCAACAAGAGGGTGTATCGGTTCTGATCTTCACCGAAGCCTCTGATCGCGACGCAATTCTTGACCTCGTTGTCGAAGCCAACAGCGCACAGATGGACGATCCTGCCTTTGTGGCCGAGTTGCGCAATTGGATCAGGATGACACCGAAACAAGCGCTTGAGACGCAGGACGGGCTGTTTGCCGCGTGCACCGGCAATCCGGTCGTGCCAGCGTGGATCGCAAACCCGATGTTTGGCATGTTTTTTCAAAAGGACAGCGAGAATGACAAGTATCGGACCCAGATCCGCTCTTCCGCTGGCGTTGCGGTTTTCGTTGGGGACGCCGAGGATCCTGAGCATTGGGTCAAGGTCGGACGCAGCTTTCAGAGATTTGCGCTCCAATCTACGGCGCTTGGCATTCGCAACGCGCATATTAATCAACCCATCGAAGTGGCGGGTGTCCGTTCAGAATTCTCGCGTTGGTTGGGAATGACAGATGCGCGTCCGGACCTGGTGGTGCGTTTCGGGCGCGCGCCTGCTTTACCCATGTCGCTAAGGCGCCCGGTTGCTGACCTCATGATCTGATTTGAGCGCTAAGGACTCCAAGCCGACATGCGGCGGCGCGGCGTAGCCTTGCTGGCACTCTCGGTCGTAATCAACGCGACCGCCCCATTGCCGCCGTTCACCGGATCAGAGCGCACCGAAGTGCAGCGTCCAATTCCATGCAACTGCCGACCGACGAAAGTGGTGCGACCAGATTTCCGTTCGGGTGCGATCACGCGATTCATATTGGCTGATGGCTTGACGAAGGTCGCCGAAATCGTCTGTTTCTTTGTCGCCACCGATATCCGTCAGCAGCCCCTAGTTCTGGTTGTTTAGCAGGGGCTCATAGCGTTTGTCGGTCAGGGTTTCGAGGAAGGCCACCAGCGCATCGATCTTGCGGTCGCTCAAGGCTTTGGCGCGCAGCTCTTCGAGGTCCACCGTGCCGGGCATTTCGGGATCGGCCCAAGGCTTGCCCGTCTCAGGGTTCAGCTTGCGGTCGGGGTTGTTGAATTTGTCGTAGAACTCAATCACCGTCCGCAGGTCGGAAAACACGCCGTTATGCATGTAGGGCCCGGTCACCGCGACATTGCGCAGGCTTGGCGTTCGAAACTTGCCATCCATTGCCGGATCGCTCACCTGCGGATTTTCCAGCAGCCCGTGATCGATGTAATCGGGCGAGACTTGGCCAAGCGCCAGCAGGGCGGGGTTCCGCGGTACGCCGATATTGCGATACTGGTGATTGGTGAAAGGCTCAAACGGCGCATCCTCGCGCTTGAGCCTGTGGCAGTTCGCGCAATTCACGTTATTGTTCGAAAAGAACAGCGTGCGCCCGAGGTCTTCCAGCACGGTCAGATCGTAGTCGCCGCGCAGGAAGCGGTCGTATTTGCTGTCAAAGGGCGCGAATTGCGCGGTGCGTTCGTATGCCTCGATGGCGCGGCCAAACGCCGTGAAGGCGGCTGGCGTGTCGGGGGCGGCATCGCTGGGGCGCTCAAAGATATCCGCGCCGAAGAGCCGCTTGAAATCGGCGACGTAATCGGGGTTTTCCTTGATCCGCGCCTCAACAGATGCCGCGTCGGGCATCATCATCTCGACCGGGTTCAACGTCGGGGCGACGGCCTGATTGGCCAGGGTCGTGGCGCGCCCGTCAAGGAACTGCCCGCCCACATATTCCTTCAGCGTCTCGTCAAAATGAAACGGCGGCGCGGTCAGCGCATAGGTCACCATCGGCGCGTTGCGCACGCCCAAGGCGTGGCCGTCATCGCCCAGCGAAACCATGCCCGTCGCCGGGGTCTGGCGCCCGTCGGTGAAGGCGCGGTCGGGATCGTGGCAGGTGGCGCAGGCCATGGTGCGATTGATCGAGAAATTGGGATCGAAGAACAGTTGCTCGCCCAGGTCTGCCTCGGTCAAAGGCGGGCCTTCGGTCAGGGCGGGCGGCGGCGCGGCCAGTACAACCAGTCCGGCGAGGGTCGCCACGATCATCAGTGAAAGGCGGGTCGTCATGGCTCAGCGCCTCCGCATCATTTGGCCGAGATCGCGGAACGGTTCCATCAGCAGCGCCGCCACGCTGGAGTAGCGCGCCCCGCGCTGGCCGATCCCGAAATCGGGAGCGCCCTGAATTTGCGCAGGCAGTTTGAGCGTGCCGAAGACCCAGTCCCAAAGCGCGAGGCAGGAGCCGAAATTGCTGTTCAGGTGGCGGCGGTCATGGTGGATTTGGTGCTGCGCGGGCGACACGAGAATATGGTCCAGCCAGCGCCCGTAGCTTAGTCGCACATGACTGTGGCGCAGGTTCGCGGTGAAGGCAAACAGCGCCACGATAAACAGGTTTTCGCCAAAGATCGTGTAAAGGTCGAGCCGCGCGCCAAAGAGAAAGATGAACACCCCCGTAACGCCCCCCGCCACCACCGCATGACGCAGCGCAAAGAGCAGGCTTTCAAGCGGGTGGATGCGATAGACCAACAGCGGTGTCAGCACCTCCGCCGCGTGATGGACCCGGTGAAACGGCCAAAGCCAGCGCGAACGATGCATCAGCCGGTGCAGCCAGTAGCGCGACAGATCAGACAGCAAGAACAGCGCGAGCGTGTAGGCCAGCACGATGGACCGGTAGCGCCACGCAAGAAAGGGTGGATCGTAAAACGCGTTCAACCCGTGCAGCACCCAGACCGCCACTGTCTGCACCGAAAGCACCAGTGGCACGATCAGCGCCGTGCGCAATCCCCAAGCCACGAGGAAATACAGCGCATCAAGGCGCGAATCCGAGCTGAGCCAATAGGCCCGCAGCCGCGCGCGCGTCGGCCAGTTTCCCGCCGCCAGCATCAGCACCAGCGCAATCGCCGCGCTGGCGAGAAGATAGAGCCAGAAGATCCGCTCGGCCCCGTCAAAAAGCCCGTCAAAAGGCTTTGGCAGGCTGTGCAGGGTTGTGAAAGCCGTGGTCATCGCGCTCAATCCCCGTCAGCATCCACGAGCCCAAGCGTCACGCCGACCAGAAGCGCCAGCGAGTTGTAATAGGCGTTCTGCGCGCGTTGCAGCGCGTTGATGATCGGCACGGCCTCGCGCGGTGCGAATGCCTTATCCTCGGGCACGGCCTTGTAGGCTTCGATCGCCTCGCCAAGCATGTCCTGAACCGAGGCGAGACCGGCTCCTGCGTCGCGCGCCTCGGCAATGCTCGAGAGGTTGGGTGCGGTTTCGGTCGCCAGAAGCCGCCAATGCGTGTCAAGAATCGCGTCGATCACGGGCCAAGACGCCTTGCCCCAGCGGTATTGGCGGTTTTCGGGATGCATCTGGCCAAGCGTCTTTTTGGTCAGCCCCGCCACTTCGGAAATGCGCCAGTCGCGGGTCTTGTAGAGACTTTGAATCTGGGCATTCATCAGCAGGCCAAGCGCCTCATTGGGATTGGCCAGAAAATCGTCGCGGTGATCGAGGTAGCCCTGATGCACAGTCTCGAACCGCTTGCAGAGCGATCCGGAAATCTCCTGCGCGAGGGCCTGACGGCGCTGCGACCAAGGACCCGAGAACAGGATGTCGTCAAGCGCGGTAATCGAGCGATAGGCGTTTTTGTAAAGCGCCTTTTGCGGGCTGGAATCGCTTTTGATCGCACGTTCGAGGCTCGCGTGGAGATCCTCCTTGCCGTTATGAAACATGTCGATCAGCAGCGGATAATCCATTGCGTCCATGTCGTAGCCGCCGAGGATATAGGTCGCCTGGACCCGCCCCCAGCCAATCGCAAGCGCGGTGAACGCGTCTTCGCGCGCCTGCTGGGTACTGACGGTTTCAAGCGTCCCCACCATCGCGTGGCAGCTTTGCACCGTGGCCTCGGAATCGGCCAAAAGAATGTCGTCATAGATCGCCTCATAGGCGGCCTGCGTATCTTGGGCGGCACCAGCCAGCGGTATGAGCGCCGCAAACAGGACGGATAGGACTGCAAGCCGGGTCATAGTGTCTCCAGATAGCTGAGGATCGCGGCCCGCGCGGCCGGATCGAGGGAAATAAATGTCTTTCGGGCCTTTGCGGCCTCACCGCCATGCCACAAGATCGCCTCTTCCGGCGTGCGGGCGCGCGCATCATGCAGGAAACGATGACCTGCGCGCAGGCGTGCGCCAAGGCCCCAAAGCGGTGCGGTGCGAAACTCCGACGGACCTGCCTCGTGTTCGCGCACGCCATCGGCCAAATCCGCACCCATGTCATGCAAAAGATAGTCGCTCATCGGGCGGATCTCGCGGCCATCGGCGGTGCTCAGCGCAGGTCGGTGACAGGCGGTACAGCCGATGGCGGCGAAGAGATCCGCCCCACGCACGGCCTGAGCATCGAGCATGACGGGTTGCGGCGCCTTGAACCCTTCGAGATAGGTTTCGATCGCCGCAAGCCGCGTATCGGGCAGATCAAGCAGCCCTTGCGGCGAGGGGCGTCCGCGCGGGGCCTCAATGCAGGCGGTCTGACCGGGCTGGCACAGCTCCACCGGGTAGCGCGAATTGGTCAGTCCCATATCGACGGCGGCGGCATTGGCAATCTGGGCGATGAGCGTGGGCTCGGCGGCCTTCCAGCCATAGCGCCCGATTGCGCCATCCGCCATCCGGTTGGCGCGTCCGCTGATCCCGTTGCCGTCGCGATCCTCGGGGTCTTCCCACGCCAGAATTTCCGCGTCGGGCACCGCCCCGATCAGCCCCAGCCCGGCCAGCGCGGGCGGCTGGCGGGTGAAAATCACCGTGTCCTCCGCCAGCGGCCCATAGGCCAGATTGTCGAGCTTCGGCGTGAAGCGTTCAAGGGTGACTTCGGCGCCATCGTGATAGCGATACGCGATCTTGTGCGTTTCCAGCCGCGGGCGCGCTTCGGGGGTTGCATGGCCGGTCGCGTTGATCGCGATTTGGCCGCCGTAATGCGGGTCGAGCATGCGGGCATGATCGGGGCTTTCGGGAGTATCCGTCGCCATCCGCGCGTTATGCGCGCCCGGACGGGCGAGCTTGAATAGCAGCGCACGCAGCGGCTTGCCATCGGCGTCGATCGTCGGCGCGGAGCCATTGTCTTCGTGGCAACTCGCACAGGTATTGGCGTTGAAGAACGGTCCCAGCCCGTCGCGTGCGGTGGTGGCCGCGGGTGCTGCGACCCAAGGAATGGAAAAGAACGACCGCCCAAGCATCCGCTGGTCGAGCATGGCATCGTCGCGCGCGCGCATGGCTTGGGCAAAGGGGGCGAGACCCGCCGCATCGGCGGTCCAATCAGGCAAAGCGGTCGCAGCAATGCTCGTTGCCGCCATCAACGACAGCGCAAGCGTTCCCGCGATGATCTCCTTGCGCATCATTGTGTCCCGCAATTCTCAATCGGTGCAGGCACGCCCGGGCCAAGCCGGCCGTGCCCCTTCATTCATCAGTCTCGGCCCGGTCAGTTGACTTGCGTCTCTTCCGGGTCGGTCACGTTGTCGGTGGTCAGCAACAGGCCGTATTGCGGCGCGATCTGCACCATCTCATCCCCAAGCTTGCGCAGTTTGTTCTTCAGCGTGACGATATTTTGCACGCTGTCTTCGTTCTCGGGGTGGATCTGATAATCGAAATGCATTGAGGTCTTGGCGGTCTCATTCACCGTGCCGATCCGCTGAGAGATATCAGCCATCAGGCTGTCGAGCGTGGCGCGCTCCTTCTTGGGCAGTGCATCGGCAAAGCCCATGCCGACATCTTTACCCCGATACGTGCCCAGCAGAACATTGTGGATGCCCTCATAATTCAGCGCGATATCGCGATGGGTATTGTCGGAAAAGCATGATTGCTCGTCTTCCTCCGAGGGCGTAAGCACCGCCACCGCGATCCGTTCATTGGCCAGTTCCGATTTCGAGAACACGCCAATAGCGGTCAGGATCTGCTTGAGCGCGTCCTGCGTCGGGATATTCATCGCCGCCTGATCGCCCGCCAGCTTGCCCAGCAACGCCGCGCGATACAGTCCCTTGTCGCCATCCACCGTGTCGTCCCAAGCCCCCGCAACGGTGGTCAGATCAAAGACCAGCTTGTCTGCGGCCGATTGCAGATAGGCCAAGCGGCGTGCGGCATGTGCATCGGTGGTGAAATCGCTCAGCGGACGCTGCCCTGCGACCATCGCGCCATGGGTGATCTTGTCCTCGATCATGTTGGCGTAATCCTGATCCTGCCCCCAAAGCAGAAATTCAATCGCGTGATAGCCGGTCGCGACATTGGCATCGCCGCCATTTTCATTGAGCGCGGTCAACGCGTCGGGGGTGATCGTGGTCACATCGACTTCCTCGGGCGCTTCGCCGCCCGGGGTGAAGGCACCTGCCGTGTCGATGATATTGCCCGAGGTTTTGTGGCCATCGGCATCGGTCGTGTAGTCGATCATGTTCTCATCAAGCGGCCAGGCGTTGATTTGACCTTCAAGCGTGCCGTATTTCTCGGCAACCCAGCCGGTCTCGGCATCGATTGGCCCGTTGGAGAGGCGAAACACCTCGGTCGGGCCATAGCTCTCGCGCGATTGCAGCCAAGCCTGCTTGGCGGCCTTAAACGTCTCCTCGGTTGGGGTCGCGGCGAAGGCGTCAATCGCTGCCTTCAACGCCGTGGCATCCGCCAGCGCGTCCGAATAGCTGTCATGGGCGATGGTGGCATAAGTCGCGAGCGCGTCCATTTCTTGCTTTTTGCTTACTTCGGCCAGCACACGCGTCGGCGCGAAAGCAGGCATCCCGAGGGCAAAGCAGGTTGCGATCAAGGCGATCCGATTGGTTTTCATGGTCACTAGTCCCTTGTTTTCGGTTTGCTTTGGTCGCGGCTGGCGAGGGCTTGCCGCATCGTGGTGAAAAATCAGGCGGGTGCGATCCGCGTGGCGGCAAAGCGACGCTTTTGCCAGCCAAACAGCACCGCCAGCGTGCCCCAGTAGAGCGCAAGCATAAGGATGTCCCAGACGATGGGTTGCGAGCGATAGGCCGCGAGCGTCGCCAGAAGACTTCCAAACATCGAGCTGTCCGAGAGAACACCCGACGTGTCCCAGACGGTGGCATAGACCCAGCCGGGAAGATCAAAGGCGGAAAGGTGTTTTGAGAGAAGTTTTCCCATCGCAGTCAGGAACAGCGCCGAGCCCAGAAACAGCAGCATCCATTCGGTCACGCGGAAGAACCATTTCCAAGAAACGAAGCGCGCACCAACCTGCAAGGCCCAGAACAGCCCCAGCGCAATCCCCAGACCAGCAACAGCCGAGCCGAAGAAACTAAGGAAATTGGCCAAGCTTTGCAGTTGCAGGAAAGAGCCATAAAGGAAGACCACGGTTTCCGAACCTTCGCGCCCGATTGCGATCATCGCCAACGCGAACACGCCCCACCAGTTGGATGTGGCGACATGGCGATCCAATTCGCCCTCCATCTCACGCTTAAGAGTGCGGCCGTGCTTGCGCATCCAGAGCACCATCTGAACAATCAGCACCGCCGCCATGCTGAGCATAGCGATTTCGAACCAGCTGCGCGCCGCAGCGCCAAGGAACGTCGTGACCCCCACCAGCGCCAGTGCCAGCATCGTCGCCAACGCGAAACCCGCGACGATCCCGCCCAAAAGCCATGTCTTGCCCGCGCGCGCATCGGCGCGATGTGCCATCCATGCCCACAGAATACCGATCACCAACAGCGCCTCGACGCTTTCGCGCGCCACGATGAAGATCACCTGACCCATCATTGCGCGACCTCCTTTGCGATCAGCTTGCCCATCACGCCGGGCTGAAACTCATCGAAATAGTCATATTCGCCGGAATCGAGCGGGGTGACGGTCATCGTCACGTCCATCCCCATGAACAACACCTCTTCAAGGCGCATCTGGTTGCTCTCGAACTCGCTGGGTTTTGTGCCGATATTCGTCACATGCAGCTTGAAACGGGTCTTGGCGGGCACCACCAGCGTCTCGGGTAGCAACGCGCCGTCCTTCAACTCGATCTTGTAGGTAGGCACCGATGCGCCCGGATCTACAGGTTCACTAAATCCCGCAGCCTCGGTCGCGGTTTCTTGCGCGTGTGCCGCACTTAGCCAGAGTGGTGCGAGACAGGTCAGGACAACGCACAGAAAGGCTTTCTTTGGCATCTTCATCTTCAGTGGGCGGGACATTGCGAAGGCCTCTTTGTCGATCAGAAAACGTAATCACTCAATTCCTGAGCATTTAAGTCGTCTTTATTGAGGGCGACTTAGGGAGTCAATCCTTGAAGTCTTTCGGGGCTGAAATTCAGCGCCAGATTTGAGACACGCCAGAGGTTCCAAAAACGCCGCACGGCAGAAAATGTTTCGTTTCCAAGATGATGACTAGAGACAAAGCAAAAGGCGAGATTGGGTCCGATACCCCCGTCGCGACCTTACCCGTGATGCCAGATTAGACCCTTGGCTCTGCTGCTGGCCCCTCCCGACGGCCTCCAGCGCTGTGCCAGGAAATACGGCTTCCGCTTCTCGATCGCGGCGTCATCAACGGCGAGACGCAGCGGATCGCTATTGAGCGCGGCGATGGTTGCCACGATTGTATCGCGCAGAGCCTTGTCGCGCCGATGCGCTTCTTCATGCGTTTACCGCCAACGTCGAGCGCATGCTTGAGGATGCTGCGTTCTGAGGGGGGCGAAGGTGATATCATCGCTCATCGGCGATATTTCCTTCATTCTTGGGGTTACGGTTGTCGCCCCGACCCGCTTGGTGGCGACGAGCGAGAGCGGCGGAACACCGTCCGGGCCCGGACCTTCGCCGCGGACGACATGGCGACAAAGCATTACGCCGAAAAGCGCCGTAACCGGCGTGAACGAGGCCCGGCAAACCCGCCAGCGCGCCGTTTGGCCCGCCAACGGAATAAGCCCGGCAGGGGCTGGGCACGGCCCCGCCATTCTTCTCAACCCAGATCAAGGAAATCGTTGCCGATGGTCTCAACGTCGTTCGGAATGCATTCGATATGATGCAGCAGCTGCCGCGCGAGATCGCGTGGCACCGGGGGCAAGGTCGGTAGGCTTGAAGCGTCAGCGAGCGGACGCGCGCAGGTGCTAGCGCTCAACACAAGAAGCGCCAAAGGGGAATGAACCTTTCACCGACAGAAATCAGCGGCGCTACTTCACATCATTCAACGAGGGGCAAATCGAAATAGAACGTAGTCCCGCGACCAACTTGCGACGAGAAATTGATTGTCCCGCCGTGAAGCTCGACGATCTCCTTGGAAATCGCCAGCCCGAGACCGACGCCGCCATGCGACCGCTGGTCCGACGAATCGATCTGGGTGAATTTCTTGAAAACCTTATCGCGTACGTCATCGACAATGCCGGGGCCGCGGTCTTCGACCGACAGCCGCGCGGTGCGGGTTTCTGCGTTGGCACGCACATCGACCTGCACGGTTTCGCCCCGCGGCGAGAATTTGGACGCATTGGTCAAAAGGTTGGTGACAACCTGCATCAGCCGCTCGTCATCGCCATCCACGATGACCGGATCGCCAGACCCCACAAATTCAAAGGCGATGTTGTTCTTCGCCCCGTAATTCACGTTCTGCTCTACAGCCGATTTCGCCAGTTCGTTCAGATCGACTGCATGCTTCTCCATCCGAAGCTTCCCCGAGGCGATCCGCTCCATATCCAGCAAATCCTCGATCAGACGGATCAGCCGGGTGCCATTTTCATTCGCGATTTCCAGCATGCGCTGGGTCTTTGGTGGCACCTTTTCGATCTTGCCACTGAGGACAAGCCCCAGCGCGCCCAGAACGGAGGTCAGCGGCGTGCGCAATTCGTGGCTGACGGTCGAGGTGAATTCGGCCTTGGCCTTGTCTGCAGCCTCGCGCGCGGTGATGTCCCGGACGATACCGACAAACAGCAACCGGTCCTTGGTGATCAGTTCATTCACCGTCAGCTCCAGCGGAAAGGTCGAGCCGTCGCGGCGCAGGCCAACCTCTTGCCGCCCTGCCCAGGCAATCTTCTTTGTGCCGGCAGTGGTGTAGCGCTCAAGATAGGCCGTGTGCTGGACGCCATGGCTCTTTGGCATCAAGACGCTGACATTCCTGCCGCTAAGTTGGCCGGGGCCATAGCCGAAAATCTTTTTGCAGGCCGGGTTCACGCTGACGATCGTGCCCTGAGCATCGATCACGATGATGCCTTCGCCAATGCTGTCGATGGTCGAGCGCATCATCTCTTCATTGTCGCTGAGCTTCGTCGACAGATCGAGGAACGCATTCGCCAGAACGCCGATCTCGTCCTTCCTGTGGGACGGCAACTTTACCGGCGTTTCGGTAGTGCGGGCATCCTTCACGCTTTGCGTCAGTTCGCGCAGTGGCTTCGTCACGATATTCGCCAATGCCGTCGCCGCCAGAATTGCCAGCAATACGAAGGCGCCGCCAAGAATCATTCCGAACTTGCCAAGACTGGACACGCCCGCCAACACCACCTTGCGCGAGGCTTTCAGACCGATGGTGATGAAGTTCTCGGCGTCAAGATCGTTCACATTGACCCGGACCAGATAGGAAATGTTATTTCCGTCATCAATCGCCAGTTCCGAGCTGGTGTTGGACAGGGCATCCGCCACCAGCTTTGGCACCGGGGCGGAATTGCCGCCACTCAGTTGCAGCCCAATCAGAGAGCCGTCTCCGGAATATTCGAGATAGTCCCCGGCCCGGTTGATGACAAAGGCATCGTAACCCGGCTTGGATTCACGAAACGTGCCCACCAGAAGCTTCTCATAGTCGATATTGGCGACCAGAAAGCCCAACAGAGCGTGCCGCGTCGAATAGAGCGGCCAGATCGCGCGCAACATTGCGGTTTTAGGTTCGGTCACCACGCCATTCTCGCGGTTCAGCGTGATGTCGGAAAACGTGATGTGGTGATCGCTGTGTTCCGCGCCCGCGCCATGGTGGCTATACATCGCCACCGCCTTCTTGAAATAGGCCTCGCCACCCTTTTGCTGCAGCGCCCCCTGTTTCACGACCTTCAATGTGCCGTTTACGCGGTTCATACGAAGCAGTTCGCGCCCCTGATCCGCGACGGTGATAAGGCGTAGCTGGGTGTATTCGGGCTGAACCGACATGATCGCCCGGAACGAATCCTGCAGCCCGGTGGCGGTGGAGGGGTACAGCGACCCGGCCTGCCCAGCCGCAAGGTCGGCTTCCATCTGCCGCTCGGCCGCCTTGACCGACGCCGAGGCGGCCAGCACGAAAAGATCGCCGCTAAGTTGTGTATAGCGATTCTTGAATCGCGAAGCGAGTAGACGGGTTTGCCCGCCAATCTCACGCTTGGCCGCGTCCAGCGACAGTTCTTTGGACTGGTAAATGAAGGTGAATGCCATGCCGGCGGTGGCGATCGACACAACGAGGGTCATGACGAGGGCAATCTTCTGGCGGATAGACAATGAAAACATGGAGTTATAATTGGCCCTGAAATTTCACGGGCCAACCTGGGCCAGTTTCAACAGCAATTGTTTCAAGAACGAAATGCCAGAAGACCTGTATTTCAAAGCACGGCGCTGGAATTTCAACCCAGAGGGGTTGCGCTCAATATGCCGAAACAGAAATTGTGGCAAGCCACCTGCTTCGAACTCGGCAATAACACGCCTATGCGACATTTCACCACCACTTTGCTCGGCCGTTCGTCAATGCGCGTCGCCTAATCCATCGGGGCTTTCGCAAGAGGCCGTCATGGCGACCCCCACATCACCACCCGCAAAGGAATCCAACAATCAGCTTCCCCCAAAGCGTCACCATCTACGCCCGCACAGCGTCCGACTTAGACGCGGACATAGCCCGGGCTTTCGGGCACGGCATCCGGCAGTGCCTGAAAGCCGTGCCCAATCGCCGGATCGATGCCATCGTCGTCGAAACCTGCTTTCTGGCCTACTGGTCTGCGCCACCTGTGGTGCGCCCTCTGTCACCTGCGGCAATGGGCGTGGCGTCTGCAGCAACCACAATTCGATCCGCAAGCCGAGGATCTAGGCACGGGTCTTTCATCGGCTTCGCCACTCGCTGCTGACGCCAGAACTCACCGCCCGCGACAAAGCCTAGGAATAATCCCGCGCGCCAAAAATAGCCGAGCCAACCCGCACATGGGTCGCCCCCGCCGCAATCGCGGCCTCAAAGTCGGAACTCATTCCCATCGAAAGCTGTTCCAGCCCGTTGCGCGCGGCCATCCCAGCCAACATCGCGAAATGGGGGGCGGAGTCTTCACCCTCGGGCGGAATACACATCAGCCCTTTCACCGGCAAATCCAAAGCCTGCGCATCTATCACGAATCGATCCAGATCATCGGGCAGCACGCCGGCCTTTTGCGGCTCGCTTCCGGTATTGACCTGCACGAACAGATCGGGCGAGGCCCCGCGCGTCTGCGCCAGCCCGGCCAGCTTTTTCGCCAGCGAGGGCCGATCGAGCGTGTGGATCGCCTCGAATAGCTCAACGGCGATTTTCGCTTTGTTTGTTTGCAACGGGCCGATCATATGCACCGCGCAGCCGGGAAATTCAGCGCGCCAATCGGGCCATTTGCCCTGCGCTTCCTGAACGTAATTCTCGCCAAACAGGCGATGGCCCTCGCGCAGCACCGCTTCAACCCGCTCGGGTGGCTGCACTTTGGACACGGCAATCAACTGCACCGATCCGGGCGCACGCCCGGCGCGGGTCTCGGCGGTTGCGATGCGGTCCTTGATCTCGGCCAATGCCATATTGCGCCTCCTTGTTTGCGTGCAGAAAACACGCTTGGCGCACAAAAGAAAAGAGCGGGCACAAGGCCCGCTCTTCCATTCGTTCTATCCGTAAGGATTAGAATGCGAATTTCACACCGAAGTCAGCAACGGTTTCTTTCGCGTAACCTTTTTGGATGCCACCAAGCAGGGTCGCGCCGCCGAGGTCGTAGTCAGCGCCGATACCGTAAGCGGTGTCGGTTGCGTTTGCCGGGTCGCTGTTGTTAGCAATGTAGCCGCGCAGGGTGGTTGCACCCATTTTGTAGCTACCGTAGCCAACGATGGTTTCGCCAACAACTTCGTCCGTGTAGTTCAGGCCGACGTTGACTGCGTCGTTGACTTGGTAAGCAGCGCCGATGAAGGCGATGTCATTGCCGTCAATACCAGCAGCGTTCCAGGTACCAGCCGCAGCAACGGTGAGCGGGCCCGAAGCATATGCGAGGTACAGCGAAGCTTCTGCTTTAGTACCAGCGGGCAGCGACGAAGCGGTCTGGTCGGGATTGATGTACGACAGCATGCCGCTGAAGGCACCCATCGAATAGGAAGCCGACACACCCATACGGTTGGTTTCAGCTGCAGCGTAAGGACCGGTGGTGTAGGCGTAGAAGCCGGACTGGATGTCGCCGAACGACGAGGAAACCAAGCCGAGTTCCGAAGCATAAACCAGCGGAGCCGAGTCCATCGCCTGGTTGGCGTTGCCGACTTCCATACGGAAACCACCAAACGAAGCATACATCATCGCAGCGTTCAGGCTGGACGCAGTGGAACCGTTGTCGTACTGCACGCGAACGCGGCCACCGAAGGTCACGCCACCATCGGTTTCTTTCGAAGCGTCGATGTTCAAGCGCATACGGCTTTCAACGGTGGTTTCCGACACGCCAGCAGCAGCGGAGTCGTTGTACTGCAGGCCGAAGCGACCATAGCCCGACAGAGTCACATCAGCGGAAGCAAAGCCAGCCGACAGCACAAGAGCGGTTGTCGCGAAGAGAACCTTTTTCATCGTTTTCCCTCATCTTCTTTTAAAACTAAAGGTAACCCCCAACTCCGGGGAAGTCCGAATTGGGTATGACGCTGTTCTCTCTCCAAGCGCCATGCAATGCAACTCAAAGCGCAGCCCCCAGAGCAAAGCCCCGCAGGATGGTGCAGACTTGTCACAGTCATTTTCGCGCTCTGCATGGCCTTGTTTGACGACAAGACGTGTAGGACCCGGAAAATCCTTGTCGCTCTGAGGGCCATAGGCTAGAGACGAAACAAGAAACTCTAGCGAGCCGACAGGAACAGCGCCTCATGATCAGCAGACGTCTTTTGCACATCACCGCAGCTCTTGGCCTTAGCCTCGCACTCTCCGCTTGCGGCGGCACCTCTAGTGGCAAGCTTTTTTCGGCAAGCCCGGAAGACGCCGCAAAGGCGAAACAGCCCACGAACGAGGCCAACGCGCGCAAGCAGACCAAGATTTGGGACCTCTTTAATGGCGGCGGCGACCCGAACATCACCGTCGAGGTAAACAAATACCTTTGGCAGGCGTCGCTGGACGTGCTTGATTTCCTGCCCATCCAAGAGGTCGATCCGTTCTCGGGCGTGATCGTGACGGGATATGGCACGCCTCCGGGCGGCGGTCGCGCGTATAAGGCGACTGTTTATGTGACCGATCCGGCGCTGGATGCGCGTTCGTTGAAAGTGTCGCTGCGCACGCGCAGCGGTCCGGTTTCGGCTGATACGCAACGCGCGGTCGAAGACGCGATCCTGACGCGCGCCCGCCAACTGCGGATTCGTGATTCGAAGCTGTAACCGGGGCCCCTAACCACCCGCACGCATTTTCCGCCCCGCCCGAGCCTGTCTCTGGCGGGGTTATTTATGCGCGCATGTCAGCGGTGACTGGACCTTGCCCCCGCGCGCGGTGTAGCAAGCCTGCGCAGAATATGACCGATGAGGGCCTAGATATGTCGCGCTACGAACCAAGCCAAAGCGAAGCCAAATGGCAAAAAGCCTGGGACGCAGCGCAGCTATTCGCCGCGCGTCACGATCCGGCCCGTCCGAAATACTACGTGCTCGAGATGTTCCCCTACCCCTCGGGGCGCATCCATATGGGCCATGTGCGCAATTACACGATGGGCGATGTGGTCGCACGCTATAAGATGGCGCAGGGATTTTCGGTGCTGCATCCGATGGGCTGGGATGCCTTCGGGATGCCCGCTGAAAACGCCGCGATGGAGCGCGGCGGCCACCCCAAGGACTGGACCTATTCCAATATCGCCGACATGAAGGACCAGATGCGCCCGCTCGGCTTCTCGTTGGACTGGACGCGCGAATTTGCGACCTGTGACCCGGACTATTACGGCCAGCAACAGGCGATGTTCATCGACATGCTCGCTGCGGGTCTGGTCTATCGCAAGAATGCGGTGGTGAACTGGGACCCGGTCGACATGACCGTGCTGGCCAATGAGCAGGTGATCGACGGCAAGGGCTGGCGGTCCGGCGCGGCGGTCGAGCGGCGCGAACTGACGCAGTGGTTCTTCAAGATTTCGGATTACTCCGAAGAATTGCTGGATGCGCTGGACGGGCTCAAGGATTGGCCCGAAAAGGTGCGCCTGATGCAGGCCAACTGGATCGGCAAATCGCGCGGTCTGCAATTCGCGTTCTCGACCAAGGGTGCGCCCGACGGGTTCGAATCGCTCGAGGTCTACACCACACGCCCCGATACGCTGTTGGGCGCAAGTTTCGCTGCGATCTCACCCGATCACCCGCTCGCCAAGCACCTGGAACGCCACAATCCCGAAATCGCGGCGTTTGTCGCGAAATGCCGGGCTGGTGGCACCACCGAAGAGGCGATCGAAACCGCTGAAAAGCTGGGGATGGACACTGGCATTCGCGTGCGTCACCCGCTTAATACCGAGGTCGAGCTGCCCGTCTGGATCGCGAATTTCATCCTGATGGATTACGGCACCGGCGCGATTTTCGGCTGCCCGGCCCATGATGCGCGCGATTTTGAATTCGCGACGAAATACGAATTGCCCATAGTGCCGGTGTTCGAGCCGCTTGAGGGCGACTACCCGGCTGCCGAATTCGTGCCGCTGAAATCCGAGAAGGTCCGCTACATCGCGGGCTTCGCGGGCGATGAGGTGCAGACCGGCGAAGACGGTGTGGCCAGCGCCATCGCATTCTGTGAGGAAAACGGCATCGGTCAGGGCGTGACCAAGTTCCGCCTGCGCGATTGGGGCCTGTCGCGCCAGCGCTATTGGGGCTGCCCGATCCCGGTCGTGCATTGTGCGGCGTGCGGCGTCGTGCCCGAGAAGAAAGAGAACCTGCCCGTCGAACTGCCTTACGATCAGGACGGCGCGCCGATCGATTTCTCGATTCCCGGCAACCCGCTGGATCGTCATCCGAGCTGGCGTGACTGCGCCTGCCCGAAATGCGGCGCGCCTGCGCAACGCGAAACTGACACGATGGATACCTTCGTCGATTCGTCGTGGTACTACGCGCGCTTCACCTCGCCCCATGCCGCCACGCCGACCGATCTGACTGAGGCCGCCTATTGGATGAATGTCGATCAATATATCGGCGGCATCGAGCATGCGATCCTGCACCTGCTCTATTCGCGCTTTTTCGCCCGCGCGATGGCGAAAACAGGGCATCTGCCCGCGCAAGCTATCGAGCCGTTCAACGCGCTGTTCACGCAGGGCATGGTCACGCATGAGATCTATCAGACGCGCGACGCCAAGAACCGCCCGGTCTATCACCTCCCCGAAGAGGTCGAGGACGGCAAGCTGAAGGCCACCGGCGAGACCGTTGAGATCATCCCCTCAGCGAAAATGTCGAAATCCAAGAAGAACGTCGTCGATCCGATGAATATCATCGCCGCGTTCGGCGCAGATACCGCGCGATTCTTCGTGATGTCAGACAGTCCGCCAGAACGCGACGTGGAATGGACGGCAGCCGGGGCTGAGGCCACGTCGAAATTCCTCAACCGCCTGCATCGAATCGCCGATGAGATCGCCACCTCGGACGCGCCTGCCGATACGGCCGAGGATCTGGCGCTGATGAAAGCCGCCAACAAAACGGTGGACGAGATCACCCGCTCGATCGAAGGATTCACCTTCAACAAGGCGGTGGCGTCGCTTTACGCGCTGACCAACACCCTGTCCAAGTCGAAAGCCGGAGCCGAAACCAAGCAGGCCGCAATGAAGCTGATGGCGCAGTTGATGGCACCTATGGTGCCCCATCTGGCCGAGGATATCTGGCAAATGCTGGGCGGCGAGGGATTCGTGAGTGGCGCGCGCTGGCCAGTGGCCGATCCTGCGCTGCTGGTCGAAGACAGCGTCACGCTGCCCATTCAGGTCAATGGCAAGCGGCGCTCGGAACTGACCGTGCCGGTGGACATGCCAAAGGAAGAGGTTGAAAAGCTGGCGCTGGCCGACGAACATGTCGTCAAGGCGCTGGCAGGAGGTCAGCCCAAGAAACTCATCGTCGTGCCGGGGCGCATCGTCAATGTGGTCATCTAACCGAAGAACCTTCTTGCTCACCGGCGGCGCGCTGGGGTTGAGCGCGTGCGGCTTCACCCCGGCCTATGGCCCCCAAGGTGGCGCGGCCAAGCTGCTGAACGGCGTGTCTCCGGATGCGCCCGACAGTCCGGATGCGTTTGAACTGGTGACACATCTGCAAGCACGCCTCGGCCCAGCCAATCCGGCGCGCTATCGCCTTGGCTATAGGATCGAGACCACTGCTGCGGGCCAGGGGATATCACCCGATAACGCCACCACGCGCTATCAACTCACCGGCACGGTCGATTACACGCTGCGCGATGCAGCCAGCGATGCGGTGTTGCTGACGGGACGAGTGAATTCCTTTACCTCATGGTCGACAACTGGCACCATTGTTGCCACGCAATCCGCCGAGCAAGACGCCCATCGCCGCCTGATGCGCATTCTCGGCGATCAGATCGTGACGCGGTTGCTGGCGCAAGCGTCGAGCCTGCCGCAATGAAACTGGCCGGGGCTGCCGCAGCGCGCTATTTCGCCAAGCCCGACCCCGACCGCACCGGCCTGCTGATCTATGGCGGGGATGCAATGCGCGTGGCCCTGCGTCGCCAAGAGGTGATCGCCGCCCTGATCGGTCCGCAAGGCGAAGAAGAAATGCGCCTGACGCGCATTGCGGGGGCTGATCTGCGCAAATCTCCCTCACTGCTGTTGGATGCGATCAAAGAGGTCGGGTTCTTCCCCGGCCTGCGCGTCGCCTTTCTCGAAGATGCCACCGAAACCGTGACCGACGCGATCACGACGGCGCTGTCGGAATGGCGCGATGGCGATGCGCGCATCGTCGTCACCGCCGGATCGCTGACCGCAAAATCGAAGCTGCGCAAGGCGTTTGAGGGCCATTCCAGCGCCTATGCGGTCGGCATTTACGACGACCCGCCCTCGCGCGAAGAGATCGAGGATATCCTGCGCCGCGCGGGGCTGCGCGATATCAGCGCCGAGGCGATGACCGATCTGCTGGCTTTGTCGCGCGCGCTCGATCCCGGTGATTTCCGCCAGACGGTAGAGAAGATTTCGCTGTATAAATATGGCGACGAAGCCGCGCTGAGTCCCGCCGATGTCGCCGCCTGTGCGCCTTCTTCGGTCGAGGCAGGCGTCGATGATGTGCTCGAAATCGTGGCTGACGGGCGCGCGCCCGAACTTGGCCCGGTGATGCAGCGACTCGAGAGTCAGGGTGTGCAGCCGGTGCTGCTGACGATCATGGCGCTGCGCCATTTTCGCGCGCTGCATGCGGCAGCCTCGGACCCGGCCGGGCCCGGTTCGGGAATTGCGCGCATCCGCCCGCCCATCTTTGGGCCACGCCGCGACAAGATGCAGCGTCAGGCGCAGAGCTGGGGCATGTTCAAACTGGAAACCGCGCTCAAGGATCTGGTCGAGGCCGATCTGACCCTGCGCTCGGCGTCGCGGGCGCCGCAAATGGCGGTGATCGAACGCACGCTGATGCGGCTGGCAATGCTGGCGCGGCGATGAAAACGGCACTGGTCATTGGCGGCGGCCCGGCGGGCATGATGGCGGCCGAGGAATTGGCGCGCACAGGCGCCGATGTAACGCTGGTCGAGGCAAAACCCACCCTTGCGCGCAAATTCCTGATGGCGGGAAAATCGGGGTTGAACCTGACCAAACAGGAGCCGCTCGAAACATTTCTGTCGCACTATTCACACCCGCAAATCGCTGCAATCACCCGCCCCTTCGGGCCCGATCAGGTGCAGGAATTTGCGCGCGATCTCGGGATCGATCTGTTCACCGGTTCGACTGGGCGCGTCTTTCCAAGCGGCATGAAGGCCTCGCCATTACTGCGCGCTTGGATTGCGCGGCTCACCGGGCTTGGCGTTTCGATCCTTACGCGTTGGCGCTGGCAAGGGTTTGATGGCGCGGCGCTCGTCTTTGACACGCCTGAGGGCCGCAAGACCTTACACCCCGATATCACGGTGCTGGCGCTTGGCGGGGCCAGTTGGCCGCGCCTTGGGTCGGATGCGGCTTGGGTGGCGTGGCTGGCGGGCAAAGGGGTTGCGATCACGCCCTTCCAACCCGCCAATATGGGCTTTCAGATCAACTGGTCCGACCATATGCACGCCCATCTCGGCCAGCCCGTCAAAGGCGCTGCCTTGATCATACCGACTGGCCGCTCTCGCGGCGAATTTGTCCTGTCCAAACGCGGCATCGAAGGTGGCGGCATCTATCAGATCGCAGCGCAATTGCGCGCGGGCGCGCCGCTGCATCTCGACCTCGCGCCAGATATCGACATCGACACCCTCTCCCAGCGGCTCGGCTCAATCTCGCCCAAACAAAGCCTGTCAAACCGCCTGCGCCGCGGGGCCAAACTTGACCCGGTCAAACTGGCGCTCGCGATGGAATGGGGCCGCCCATTGCCAACCGATCCCCAGAGATTGGCCGCTACGCTCAAATCGCTGCCCGTGCCGCTTGGCCCGCCACGCCCGCTATCCGAGGCGATCTCCAGCGCTGGCGGCATCGCGTGGGACAGCCTCAGCGATGATCTTGAACTCACCGCTTTGCCCGGCATCTTTGTCGCTGGCGAAATGCTGGATTGGGAGGCCCCGACCGGAGGCTATCTGCTCACCGCGTGCCTGGCCTCCGGACGCCACGCAGGACGCGCCGCGGCGCGCCGCCTTATGTCTTCCCCTGATTGAAATATCCCGGGGTGAATGGCCGCAGGCCAGAGGGGCAGCGCCCCTTTAGCCGTCGCGTTTCGCCACAGCGCGCTGATAGGCGGGACGTGCACGCATCCGGGCGTGATACGCGCTCAAGCGATGCTCGGTGATCGGAAATTTCGACAGCAACGCCCAATCCAGACAATGCGCCAGAATGATATCAGGCACCGTCATCTCGTCTCCCATCACGAAATCGCCCTCGCCCATCCGATGCATCAGGGTGTGCTGCGAGCGTTCAAATTCCCAACGCAGGCTGTTCTTGATGCCAGACAGCCGCAGCTCTTCAGGAAGCACGAAACTGTGGCGCGCAGCGGTCCAGAGACTGGCGTCAAACTCATCAAGCAAAAATTGCGTCAGGCTGTCTTGCCGCGCCCGCTCCAGTGAGCCCGCTTTATGTGTCAGCTTGCCATGCGCATCCGCCAGATAGGTGATAATCGCCGTGGAATCGGTAATTGGCGTGCCATCCACCACCAGCACTGGCACCTTGCCCGCCGGATTGAAGGCCACCACATCGCTTGAACGCGGCTCAGCGCGCACATGTTCATAGTCCAGCCCCAACTCTTCGAGCGTCCATAAAACGCGCAACGTGCGCGAGCCCACCGTGCCGATCACCGTATACATGCCGCCCCCTATTGCACCCCCATCATTGGCCATATTGGGACACGGCTGAGACGAAGGTGCAAGCCATCCGCGCGATTGTGATAATGCACAGGCGGGAAAAGGACTCAGCCCTCTTGTTCCAGCAGCGCACGCAGCCCCGCGCGATAGTCGCGATAGCGCAGTGCAACGCCGAGATCGCGCTTGATCTTGTCGTTTCGCACCCGCTTGCTTTCGGCATAGAAACTGCGCGCCATCGGCGACAAGTCTGCCGTGTCAAAATCGACGGCGGGCGGCTGAGGCAAGCCCAGCAATTCCGCAGCGTAGCTGATCACGTCTTGCGGTGGGGCCGGATCATCGTCGCAGACGTTATAAACTCCCCCCGGATCGGGCCGGTCGATCGACGCCAAAAGCACTTGCGCGATATCCGCGACATGGATGCGCGAGAAGACCTGCCCCGGCTTGATGATCCGACGCGCGCTCCCCTGGCGCAGCTTTTCAAATGGCCCGCGACCGGGGCCGTAAATCCCGGCAAGGCGAAAGATATGCAGCGGCAGGCGATGGGCGGCTCCAAGCGCGCCCCACGCAGCCTCGGCCTCGACACGCGCCTGCCCGCGTTTGGTGGCGGGGGTCAGCGGCGTAGCCTCATCCACCCAGCCGCCCGCGTGATCGCCGTATACACCAATGGTCGAGAGATAGCCGACCCAGTCAAGCTGCGGCGCGGCCTGCGCGAGTTGCGCACCCGCAGCCGCCAGCACCGGGTCGCCCTCGGGACCGGGGGCCACGGAACTCAGCACATGGCTGACCCCCTCAAGCGGTAGATCGCCGCCTTCCCAGATCACCGGCTCCACGCCCTGCGCGCGCAGGCGTTCCGCCTTGTCTACCGAGCGCGTTGTACCGATCACCCGCCAACCGCGCGCCAACAACAGCGGTGCCAGCGCTTGGGCACTATAGCCGTGTCCGATGGAAAGAAGCGTGGGCATTTCCGCCCCCCTTTGCCGAACTGTCATCTGACCTAGGTAGAGCCTGCGTGAACGCATCACAACGTCTCTTGAACCTTCGCGCGGTCAATGACAGGCTGGGACATGGAACTTAGCAACAAAATCAAATCCTGGCCCGAGGCTGCTGCGCGCTTGATTGCCGTTGCCGCCGGGCGTGAGCCTGCCGACCTTGTGATCAAGGGTGGCAAATGGGTGAATGTGCATTCGCGTGAGGTGCTTGAGGGCTACGATATTGCCGTGGCTGAGGGGCGCTTTGCCGCCATTGCGCCCGATCTGTCTTCTGCAATCGGCCCCGACACCGAGGTCATCGAGGCCGAGGGGCGCTACATGGTGCCGGGCCTGTGCGATGCGCATATGCATATTGAATCTGGCATGCTGACACCGGCGGAATTTGCCGCCGCTGTGATCCCGCATGGCACGACAAGCATGTTCACCGACCCCCATGAGATCGCCAATGTGCTGGGCCTTGAGGGCGTCAAGATGATGCATGACGAGGCGCTGATGCAGCCCGTCAACATCTTCACCCAGATGCCGTCCTGCGCGCCCTCGGCACCGGGGCTTGAGACGACCGGCTTTGAAATCACCCCCGAGGATGTGTCGGCGGCGATGCAATGGCCGGGCATCGTGGGCCTCGGTGAAATGATGAATTTTCCCGGCGTGGTTGCGGGCGATCCCAAGATGCTGGCCGAGATTGCGGCGACGCAGAATTCGGGCAAGACGGTGGGCGGGCACTATGCCTCGCCCGATCTGGGGGCCTCGTTTCGCGCCTATGTGGCGGGTGGTCCGGCGGATGATCACGAAGGCACCTGCGAGGCCGACGCGATTGCGCGGGTGCGTCAGGGGATGCGCTCGATGATGCGGCTGGGCTCGGCTTGGTATGACGTGGAAACGCAGATTACCGCGGTCACCGAAAAGGGCCTCGATCCGCGCAATTTCATTCTGTGCACCGATGATTGCCATTCCGGCACGCTGGTGCATGACGGGCATATGAACCGGGTGTTTCGCCATGCCGTGACCTGCGGGGCCGAACCGCTGGTCGCGCTGCAAATGTGCACGATCAACACCGCCACCCATTTCGGGCTAGAGCGCGAGTTGGGGAGCATCACGCCGGGTCGGCGCGCCGATCTGATCCTGACCTCGGATCTGGCCACTCTGCCAGTCGAGCATGTGATCGCGCGTGGCCGCACGGTCGCAAAAGACGGCAAATTGCTGGTAGAATGCCCGCACTTCGCCTGGCCCGAAAGCGCGCGCAATACCGTGCATCTGGGCAAGACACTGACAGCAGAAGACTTCGCAATCGCCGCGCCCGAAGGGGCCAACACGGTCACTGCCCGCGTGATCGGGGTCGTTGAAAATCAGGCCCCAACCAAGGCGCTCACGGCGGAACTGGATGTGACGGACGGTCTGGCCCAGCCCGATACCGCCAAAGACATTGCCCAGATCGCCCTCGTCGAGCGTCACCAAGGCACCGGCGGCGTGACCAACGGGTTTGTCTCGGGCTTTGGCTACAAGGGTCGCATGGCGATGGGGTCCACCGTTGCCCATGACAGCCACCACATGATCGTGGTGGGCACCGACCGCGAGATGATGGCCGCCTGCGCCAATGCTTTGGGCGAGATGGGCGGTGGCATTTCGGTCTGGAAAGACGGGGCCGAGATCGCCACCGTGCCGCTGCCTATCGCCGGGCTGATGTCGGATGATCCCGCCGCGACCGTGGCCGAACGTGCCGGAAAAATGGTGCAGGCAATGGCCGACTGCGGCTGTACCCTGAACAACGCTTACATGCAGCATTCGCTACTCGCGCTTGTCGTCATTCCTGAAATTCGGATTTCGGATCTGGGGCTGGTCGACGTGACGCGCTTTGAACTGACGGAATTATTCAAATGAACGAACCTCTCACGACCCTGACCCCGGACGCGCGCGATCCGGAACGTTTCACCGATGCCGAGGCCGCCGTAGCGCGCCTTGAGGAACTGTATGAACAGGCCACCAGTTTTTTGCTGGAGAAATTCAACGACACGTTGGAATCTAAACGCGCAACAGCACGGTTTCGCGCCTTTTACCCCGAGGTGCGCATCACCGTGCCCTCGCATATCAAGGGCGACAACCGGATGAGCTTTGGCCATGTGCCAGTGCCCGGAACCTATACGGCCACGCTGACGCGGCCCGATCTGTTTCGCAATTATCTGACGCAGCAACTGGGCTTGCTGATGCGCAATCACGGCGTGCCGGTGCAAGTTGGTCCCTCGGATACGCCGATGCCGGTGCATTTCGCCGTCGCCGCGCATCCGGATGTGACCGTGCCCCAAGAAGGCGTGCTGGATTTCAGCCTGCGCGATGTGTTCGACGTGCCCGATCTGGCCTCGATGAACGACGATATTGTCAACGGTACCGCCGGGCCAAACCCGGATGGGTCAGGCCATCTGGCTCCGTTCACCGCCCAGCGCGTGGATTATTCGTTGGCGCGTCTGTCGCATTACACCGCAACTGCCGCCGAGCATTTCCAAAACCATGTTCTGTTCACCAACTACCAATTCTACGTCGATGAATTCGAAGATGTGGCGCGCCGGATGCTAGCGGATCCGCATTCGGGCTATTCCAGCTTTGTCGCGCCCGGCAATCAGGAAATCTTTGATCCGCAAGAGCAAATTCCCGGCCTCGCGAAACTGCCGCAAATGCCGACCTACCACCTCAAGCGGCCGGATGGGCAAGGCATCACGCTGGTCAATATCGGGGTTGGTCCGTCGAACGCGAAAACCGCGACCGATCATATCGCCGTTCTGCGCCCGCATGCCTGGTTGATGGTCGGGCATTGCGCGGGGCTGCGCAACTCGCAATCCTTGGGCGATTTCGTGCTGGCTCATGCCTATCTGCGCGAGGATCATGTGCTCGATGACGACCTACCGGTCTGGGTGCCGATCCCGGCCTTGGCCGAAATTCAGATTGCCCTGCAAGAGGCCGTGGCCGAAGTCACCGATCTGGACGGGTTTGAGCTTAAACGGATCATGCGCACGGGCACGGTCGCTACAATCGACAACCGCAACTGGGAGCTGCGTGATCAATCCGGTCCGGTGCATCGGCTTAGCCAGTCACGCGCCGTCGCGCTGGATATGGAAAGCGCAACGATCGCTGCAAACGGATTTCGCTTTCGCGTTCCCTACGGCACATTGCTCTGTGTTTCCGACAAACCGCTGCATGGCGAGTTGAAGCTGCCGGGCATGGCGACCGAGTTTTATCGCTCGCAAGTGTCCAACCACCTGTTGATCGGCATCCGCGCGATGGAGAAGCTGCGCGAAATGCCGTTGGAGCGCATTCACAGCCGGAAATTGCGCAGTTTCGAGGAAACAGCCTTCCTGTGACGCAGGAAAATCCATGAAATAAGGCGAAAAGGTCTTGCCTTGCTCAATAAAAACGTGTCGAACATTGCCGACCAACCGCGTGATGCGGACGAAATTGACCCCGGCCAAGCGGGGCGAAGAGAGGATTAAATATGTCGAAACCGATGACCAAGACACAGCTTGTGGCTGCACTCGCCGAAGCAATGGACGCCGACAAGAAAACCGCCTCGGCCGCGCTGGACGCGATGACCGACGTGATCACCAAAGAGGTCGCTGCAGGCGGCGCCGTGACCCTTCCGGGCATTGGCAAAGTTTACTGCCGCGAGCGTCCCGAGCGTATGGTGCGCAACCCCGCCACCGGTGAGCAGATGCAAAAGCCCGCCGACAAGCAAGTCAAGGTTACCGTGGCCAAAGCGCTTAAAGACAGCGTCAACGCCTGATCCCCTCTCGCTTAACGAGGGACACACGACAGACAGGGCCGCTAGCGCAATGACGCAGGCGGCCCTTTTCATTGCCGACATTACGCTTTGGGGGACGTATGGATCTGCGCTCTATCGGAATGGGGTTGGCCTTTGCCCTGATGTGGTCGTCGGCCTTTACATCGACCCACATTATCGTAGCTCAGGCACCGCCCCTTGCCTCGCTGTCTTTCCGCTTTCTGATCTCCGGTGTGCTGGGCATCGTGCTGGCCCTTGCGCTGGGACAAAGCTGGCGGCTGAGCCGGGCACAATGGCGCGCCACAATCCTGTTCGGGATCTGCCAGAATGCGCTGTATCTGGGCTTTAACTGGGTCGCGATGACAACGGTTGCGGCCTCGGTTGCGGCGATCATCGCCTCGACTATGCCGCTGATCGTGGGCGCATTGGGCTGGATTGTGTTTCGCGAGCGGCTCTCTCCTTTGGGGCTGATCGGGCTAATCGCAGGGTTTGCGGGCGTTGCGATCATCATGGGCGCGCGGCTGCAAGGCGGGGTGGACCCTTATGGTTTGATGCTGTGTGTTTTTGGCGCGCTTGCACTTGCGGTGGCCACACTCACCGTGCGCGGAGCGAGTTCCGGCGGGGGCGGCGTGTTGATGGTTGTGGGATTGCAGATGCTCATCGGGGCAGCGGTGCTGGCCGTGGTCTCGGGGTTGACCGAGGCGATTGCGGTAGATGTCACACCCAAGCTTGCCACCGCATTTATCTACACGGTCCTGGTGCCGGGGCTCGCCGCGACCTGGATCTGGTTTCAATTGGTCGGGCGGATCGGCGCGGTGCGCGCAGCGACGTTCCACTTCCTCACGCCAGTCTTTGGCGTGGCGATTGCGGCGGTCGTTCTGGGCGATCCGCTGGATTGGCATGATGCGCTGGGGGTTGCGGTGATTGCGGGGGGCATTCTGGCCGTACAGCTGTCCAAGCAAAAGGTCGTGCGATGAACGGCTGGGGTGAATTCCTACTGGCGGGATTTGCCTTTCTCGCCTCGCACGCGATCCCGTCGATGCCGCGCCTTAAGGGCGCGTTGGTTGCGACCCTTGGTGCGCGCGGCTGGACGATTGCATTTTCCACACTCTCGACCGTGCTGCTGTTTTGGCTGATTTTCGCCGCCGGGCGCGCGCCCTATGTCGAGCTATGGTCGCAAGACAGGTGGGCGCGTTGGCTGGTCAATATCGCGATGCCTTTAGCGATTGTGCTGGGCAGCTACGGGGTGGGCGCGCCCAATCCCTTCGCCTTTGAAGGGCGCGCCAGTGGGTTCGACCCGACCCGTCCGGGCATCGCAGGGCTGACCCGCCAACCGCTGCTTTGGGCGATCCTGTTGTGGGCAAGCGCGCATCTGATTGCCAATGGCGATCTGGCACATGTCATTCTGTTCGGAGCGTTTGCGCTGTTCACCGGCGCTGGGATGCGCGCGCTTGAGGCGCGCAAGCGCCGTGTCTGGGGCGCAGCGGACTGGCTAAGGCTGAGCGCGCACACAGCCCTGATCCCCTTTGCCGCGCTGCTGTGCGGGCGTTGGCGGCCAAAAGCCCTGCCCTCGCCGCTGCGCTTGATCGTGGCGGTAGGCGTGTGGGGCGCGCTCTATTCCCTGCACGCCCCCGTCATCGGTGTCAGCCCGCAGCCCTAGCGCAGGGTCTGCAACAGCTCCAGCGTGGCATAGCCATCGGGCGCAAGCCCGCGGGCCTTCTGATAGGCAACGATTGCCTTGGCCGTGTTCGGCCCGATCTTGCCATCGGTGCCATCGGTATCATAGCCCGCCGCCGTCAGCCGTTCCTGCAGCTCGATCTTCTGCGGCGCGCTCAGCGGCTTGCCGGTGCGCGGCCAGTCCCGCACGAACGGCCCCTTGCCCTTGATACGATCCGCCAGATGCCCGACCCCGATCACATAGCTATCGGCGGCATTGTAGCGCGAAATTGCCCGGAAATTCCCGAAGATCATGAAGGCAGGTCCCTTCGCCCCCGCAGGCACAAGGATCGAGGCGGGGCCGTAATTCGCAATCGACCCGCCCGTCGCCGAGCGCACACCCAGTGCCGCCCATTGCGCGGGCGACTTCTTGGTGCCCTTGCCGGTCAGGCTGTAATTGAAGCCCGCAGGCAAGGTGACCTCGACCCCCCAAGGCTGCCCCTTCGACCAACCCGAACGCGCCAGATACGCCGCCGTCGAGGCCAGCGCATCCGTCGGATCATTCGACCAGATGTCGCGCTTGCCGTCGCCGGTGAAATCGACCGCATAGGCCTCATATGAGGTCGGGATGAACTGCGTATGGCCCATCGCGCCCGCCCATGATCCGGTCATGTGGCGTTCATCGACATCGCCCGACTGGATGATCTTGAGCGCGGCAATCAACTGCTTGGCAAAGAATTCGCCGCGCCGCCCGTCATAGGCCAGCGTCGCCAGTGCGGGGATGATTGCGGTGGTGCCGCGATGCGCGCCATAGCGGCTTTCCATGCCCCAAATCGCGACGACAACCTCTTTGTCGACGCCGTATTTCTTTTCGATCGCGTTCAGCTGCGGACCATATTGGCGCAGCATCTGCTGGCCGGTCGCCACCCGCTCGGGCGAAACCGCGCTATCGAGATAATCCCAGATGGATTTGGTGAATTCCGATTGATAGCGGTCGCGCTCGATCACCTTGGGATTATAGCGCACATCCGCCATCGCGCGGGTCCACGTCGCGTCGCTGATACCATTGGCCATCGCGCGCGATTTGAACCCCCGAAGCCACGCCTCAAAACGCGCCTCGGTCGCAGGATCGGCGGCGGGGATCGCGTCAGCCACGGGGGTTGCCCCCTTCGCCATCGGGCGCGGCGAAGATTCGGGGGGACCGGCACAGGCGGCCAGCCCAGAAAATGCCACGAAACTCAGAGGGATAAGATAGGAAAGGTTTGCCATATTCTGCCCGAATGTTTGCCATTTCGAAACAGTCTAACAGGCGCAGGGCGCGTTTCAACGGAACTCGGTGCCGCGGGCGGTTTATTGCAGAGGCTTCTTGTCGTCGCCGTAATAGGGCGTCATCTGCGCGACGATCACCGAGTTTTCCGCCAATGCGCGATCCATCAACTCGCGTTCCTCATCGGGGATTTCATGGCCCTGCTCTTCGCGCTCGGCAATCGTGCCGTAGCCCGTCACATCCAGCGGCGCCAGTTCGGCCTGCTTGAGGATCGCTACGGTTTCGCGCACCGCCTCGGCCTCATCGACGCCGCTGGCATAGCACAGCAAGCCCGCCCCCGAGGCCCCTTTGGGCAAGCCATCATTAGGCGCGCGTCCGACCTCGACCAGCAGGGTAAAAACCTGCTGGCGCGAGGGCTTCTTGGCGGGTTTTTCGGCCTGTTCGCTCATCAGTCACGCAACAGTTCATTGATGCCGGTTTTCGAGCGCGTCTTGGCATCGACGCGCTTCACGATCACTGCGCAATACAGGTTGATTCCGTTTTTCGACGGCATCGTGCCCGACACAACTACCGAATAGGGCGGCACTTCGCCGTAGGTCACATTGCCGGTTTCGCGATCCACGATCTTGGTCGACTGGCCGATATAAACGCCCATGCCCAGCACCGAGCCTTCGCGGATGATGCAGCCTTCGACCACTTCGGAACGCGCGCCGATAAAGCAGTTATCCTCGATGATCGTGGGGCCAGCCTGCATCGGTTCCAAGACGCCGCCAATGCCGACGCCGCCCGAGAGGTGCACGTTCTTGCCGATCTGCGCGCAAGACCCGACCGTCACCCAAGTATCGACCATCGTGCCGGTATCAACATAGGCTCCGAGGTTGACGAAAGACGGCATCAACACCGCGCCCGGCGCGATATAGGCCGAGCGGCGCACGATACAGTTGGGAACGGCGCGGAAACCGGCCGCTTTCCACTCGTTATCGCCCCAGCCTTCGAATTTGCTGTCGACCTTGTCATACCAGCTGCTGCCCTGCGGACCGCCCGGCTGCATTTCCATATCCTTCAGGCGAAAGCCCAGCAGAACCGCCTTTTTCGCCCATTGATTGACATGCCAACTGGCGTCAGCTTGCTTTTCAGCCACGCGCAATGCGCCGCGATCCAGCGCATTCAGCGTGTCCTCGATCGCCTCACGCGTCTCGCCCTTGGTGGCGGGCGTGATCGTGTCGCGGGCTTCCCATGCAGCTTCGATGGCGGTTTCCAGCGCGGCGTTGGACATGTCGGTCTTCCTCTTTCAGGTGGCCTTTATCGAGATCAGGCTATAGTTGGTCAAAGCCCAACGCGCAATGAGCAGGACATCCATGAAAGACGATCGCCGCCACCCGTTCCGCGACAGTCAGGAAGACGCCGCCACCGCCAACCGCATCCCGGATACGCCGCAAACGCGCGCGCCCGCCTATCGTCTGGCCTTCACCGACACCGATTTCATGATGCGCGAAGAACTGCGCCCGGTGCGTCTGCAGTTGGAGTTGCTCAAGCCCGAACTGATCATGGATGAACGCGGGATTGAATCAACCATCGTTATGTTTGGCGGCGCGCGCATTCCCGCGCCTGAAAACAAGGACAGCGCCAAGACGCCCTATCTGGCGGAACTGACGCGCTATTACGACGAGGCACGGAAATTCGCATATGAAATGACCGAACGCTCGATGCAAGATTATGGCCGCCAGAACGTGATCTGCACCGGCGGCGGCCCCGGCGTGATGGAGGCGGGCAATCGCGGCGCGCATGAGGCGGGCGGACAGTCCATCGGGCTGAATATCGTGCTACCGCATGAACAGGCGCCCAATGCCTATGTCACGCCCGACCTAGCGTTCAACTTCCACTACTTCGCGATCCGCAAGATGCATTTCCTGATGCGCGCCAAGGCCGTTTGCGTCTTTCCCGGCGGGTTTGGCACGCTTGATGAGATGTTCGAGGCGCTGACGCTGATCCAGACGAAGCGGATGGCAAAGATCCCGTTCATCCTGTTTGGGTGCGAATTCTGGCGCGAGATCATCAACTGGGAGCGGTTGAAAGAGGCGGGCACGATCTCGCCCGAAGACCTTGATCTGGTGAGCTTTGTCGAAACCGCTGCCGAGGCCGCGGCGGTGATCGACGGCTGGGATTACGAGGCCTGCTAGGCCTTGGCCTCGGCACTGACCTCGGGCAGTTGCGCGCGCGCGGCGACATGCGCACGCGCCGCCGCCACGAGGGCACGAAACAACGCGCGTTGCCTGCGCGCATAGGTCAGATATTCGGGGTGCCATTGCACGCCCAGCGCAAAGGGCTCCTCGATCCGCTCGACCGCCTGCACCATTCCCGACGTGTCGCGCGCAGCCACGCGCAAGCCATCGCCCAGTAGGTTCACCGCCTGACTGTGCAGCGCATTGACGCGCATCGGCGCGGTTCCCGCCAGCGCCGCCATCCGCGTGTCGGGGCTGATACGAATGTCCTTCTTGGGTAGAATCGTAGAGTGTTTGCGCGCACCGAAATGCCCGTAGGCATCTTGATAGAGATCGCCCCCCAGCGCCACGTTGAGCATCTGCGCCCCGCGACAAATCCCCAAAACCGGTTTGCCCTGCGCCATCGCCTCGTCGATCAGACAGCGCTCAAGATCGTCGCGCGCTGGGTCCAGAACCGCGCTGGCGACCAAAGTGCCGCCGTAAAGTTCGGGGGAAATATCATCCCCGCCGCCCACAATAATGCCGTCAACACACGTCACTTGCACGGGCTTACCGGCTTGCCAGCGTACGGACCGCCCGCCGGCCAGCCACACGCCCAGCGCAATGAACGGATAGACCCGCCAGCCAGTGCGGCGCGAGGTCGAGATGCCGATCAACGGCCTCATAATAGCCCCGCGCCATCCAAAACTGCGTCGCACCGCGCGACCCATTTGTCGCCCAGCAGCGTCAGCCCCTCTTTTGCCGCCAGCCACTCGCGGCACAGATCAGACAACAATTCGGTATCTGCGGCGATCGCCTCAACGCGCCACCAGCGCCGCCACTCGGTATCAAGGGACCAATCCTCGTCGTCGATCCGGCAGTCGGGCAGACGAAAATGAAACGCTGGACGCGGAGACACTGTGCCGCCCTTGCCCTGCTCGGGCGCGATCAGATCGGGGCGCAGATGGGTAAAGATCGGCAGCATATCAAGGCCATGATTGCGCGACAGCGTGGCCGCGCGATAAGTCTGGATTACGGCCTCTAAACTGGCATTCGGGCCAAGCCGCGCCAGTTCGGCGATGAGTTTCTTCGGATAGGGCGCGGTGAAGGGCAGCAACTCGCGGGTGCGCTCAATCGGGTGCAGCTCGCGCATCCATTCCTCGATCAAGGCATAGGCCAAAAGCGGGCGCACGATGTCACGATCTTGCGCGCTCGCAATGGCGGGGTTCAGATGCAATCCAAACCCAAACAGCAGCGATTGTCCCGTTCCCTTCGCCCCTTCTCTGCGCAGCAATGCTATGAAATCAGATAGTTGCAACAGGCCTTTACGATCCAAAGGTTCGGTCACAATCTCGACCGGGATCACCTCGCGCCCGATCTTGAGGCCAATCTCTTTGAACGCGCTATCGGTCTCTTTGCGCAGAAAGATGTCGAGATAGATCTGCAATCTCCCAATCGCACTCTGCGCGACTTCCCAGTCATTGCCAGAGGTTCGTCGGGCTGTGCCGCCCAGATTCTGGGCGGCCAATTGCGCGATTTGCTTCTCGGTCAGACCGGCCAGTTCAATCTCGACACCGATGCGGCGTGGCGTTCCATCGGCCGTATCGGGCTGCGGCAACGGGGCGATAGCCTCTCGCGTCATGATCTCTCCAGTCTATTGTCCCTTTGGGGGACAATGCGGCGAGAGGACGCTAAGTTCCCTTACAGTCCGGCCTCCGCCGCGATCTCGGCGCGGCTTTTGCGCGACCGCTCGGTTGCCGATTTCAACTGACCACAGGCAGCCATGATATCTTCACCGCGCGGAGTACGGATCGGGCTGGCGTAACCGGCTTTGTAGATGATGTCGGCAAAGCTTTCGATGCGCTGCCAATCAGAGCGCTCATAAGGCGCACCGGGCCATTCGTTGAACGGGATCAAGTTGATCTTGGCGGGAATGCCCTTGATCAGCTTGACCAGACGGCGCGCATCCTCGTCGCTGTCATTCACGCCCTTGAGCATGACATATTCGAACGTAATCCGTTCGGAATTGGACAGCCGCGGGTACTCGCGCAGGGTGTTCAGCAGCGTCTCGATGTTCCAACGCTTGTTGATCGGCACCAAGCGGTCGCGCACCTCATCGGTGGTCGCATGGAAAGATACCGCCAGCAGACAGCCGATTTCCTCGGCCGTCTTCGCGATTTCGGGTACCACACCTGACGTGGACAGCGTGATGCGGCGGCGCGACAGCGTCAGCCCCTCATTGTCCATCACGACCTGCATCGCATCGCGCACATTGTCGAAATTATACAGCGGTTCGCCCATGCCCATCAGCACGACATTCGACACCAGCCGCGTCTCATTCTTGGGGCTGTTCTTTTCGGGCCACTCGCCCAGATCGTCGCGCGCCACCATAACCTGACCGACGATCTCGCCCGCCGTGAGGTTGCGCACCAGTTTTTGCGTGCCGGTGTGACAGAACGAACAGGTCAGCGTGCAGCCAACCTGACTGGAAATACACAAGGTGCCGCGCGTCTCTTCGGGGATGTAGACGGCTTCTACCTCATGCCCGCCGGCGATGCGCAGCAGATATTTGCGCGTGCCATCTTCGGAAACCTGCTTTGTCACGATCTCGGGCAGGGTGATTTCAAACTGCTCAGCCAGCATCGCACGATAGTCTTTTGCGAGGTTGGTCATCGCCGCGAAATCGCGCACGCCCCAATGATAAATCCATTGCCAGACCTGCCCCACACGCATTTTCGCCTGCTTCTCGGGGGTGCCCGCTGCGATCAAAGCTTCGCTCATCTGCGCGCGAGTCAGGCCGACAAGATTGATCTTGCCGCCCTCGGGCAGTTTGCGCGGGATCGTATGCACGTCTTGCGTAATCGGTGCGTTGGGCTGGGTCATGGCGCATTTCCTTGGAATCAAGGGCTTCATATAGGGGATTCACCCCAGCGCGTGTAGGGAAAAACCAAAAAATAACGCCCCGACCAGCGGCCAGGGCGCCTAATGCAAAATCGCCGCACTTATTTGCAGCGCGTCGCAGCCTCTTCAGTGGCCGCGGTAAAGCCCATCAACGAGAAGTTATCCTGGGTCTGAGTGCCCCGGCCCGAATGGCCTGTCAGGGTCACATCGCTCCCCGATTTGAGGGCAGCGATCACCTTGGCATCCTCATCGGGAGAACCAGCCCAGGCACCTTCGCCATCCGTGAAGAGTGTGAACTTCTGCCCGCCCACGTCCAGTTCCACAGTTGAGCCCGATGCAAAGGGATAGCCGCCCCGGAACGACACTTCCGGCGCCTTGCCCGGTCGGTAGGTCACGAACAACAAGATGTCGCCGCGCCGCACCTGCACAACTTTGCCATCCTTGGTATTGACCGTTTTCTTCGGCTTGGACACGCCCCAACATTCCTTGGGATTGTCGTCGACGAAGACACTCCAGTCAGTCGACGCGGCGACACGGTTGGTGCTTTCTTGCGCGACCGCGCTATGCGCCACCCCAAACGTGAGCCCAATTACGGTCACGACCCGCAGACACATATTTTTCATGCTTACAGCCTCCAGCTGCCGTTTGCCTCTACATCGCCCGGGCTGATCACCCTTTTCTTGCTGGCGGATGCGTTTTCCACTCGATAACACCTGTTTAACCGATAAATGCCTAGAGGGAAAACCCCTGGTTGGCGAGAAATCGCCCATTAGATTAGGAGCATGACCATGACTGCAGCACCAATGATCGAATTTTGGCGTGGTGGGATACTGGAATCCGTTCACGCTGGCCATGCCGTGGTCTTCGGACCTGATGGAATTGAAGAGGCGTGGGGTGATCCGGAAGCGGTAATTTTCCCGCGATCTTCGGTGAAAATGATTCAGGCATTGCCTTTGGTCGAAAGCGGAGCGGCGGATGCAGCCGGATTGAGCGAACGCCATCTGGCCTTTGCCTGCGCCAGTCATTCCGGCGCGGCCTTGCATCGCGATGCCGCCGCCGAGTGGTTGGCAGGCTTGGGCATGCATGAGGAAGACTTGCGCTGCGGCACGCATATGCCGTGGGACACGGCTGAAAAAACGCGGCTGGTCTGTTCCCATGAGGCCCCTTGTCAGCTGCACAATAATTGCTCGGGCAAGCATGTTGGCTTTCTCACGCTGAACCGACATTTGCGCGGCGGCTCGGAATATGTCGAAGTGACCCACCCGCTTCAGCAGATAATCAAGACCACTTTTGAAGAGGTGACCGATGTGACCTCTCCCGGTTTCGGGATTGACGGTTGTTCTGCGCCGAATTTCGCAACCACGGTGACTGGTCTGGCGCGCGCAATGCAATTCTTCGCGGCCGCCAACCCCGAGGGTTCAACACGCGAGCGCGCCGCCGCCCGGCTGACACAAGCGATGGCGACCTTTCCTGAAATGGTTGCCAATGACGGGCGCGCCTGCACCGAATTGATGCGCGCAATGGGGGGCAGAGTGGCCGTGAAAACGGGGGCCGAAGCTGTCTATATCGCAATCCTGCCAAAGCAAAAGCGTGGCATTGCCCTCAAGATCATGGATGGTGCCACCCGCGCTTCGGAAGCTGCGATTACAGCGCTTTTGATCCGCCAAGGCGTGCTGGATCGCAACCACCCGACGGTAGAGACCTGGCTTACGGGAATTCAGAAAAACTGGCGTGGAATCGTGACTGGCGAGATTCGACTTTCTCCGGGGTTTGGCTGATCGTTACAGCAGCAGCGACATGCTTCCGCTCGAGGCATTTTGTAGCAGAGTCAGCGCGGCTTCGCCTGAGCTGATTGAACCACTCGTGCTAAGTTGCGAACGTAGCAAAAAGTCGCGCGTGAGCTTTTCAAGCTTTTCGCCATCGCTGAACTGCGCCGGGTCACTCGAGCCAAAAAGCTGATCTGCCTTTGCCGCATACATCTTCACCTGCGCATCGACATCAAGCGAGCCAACGCTCCTGGGCAGGCCAAGTGCTGTTTGAAACACCGTGCTCATCGTTGACGACCCGATAATAGAATACCATTTCGTGGTCTCAGTATTCGTTTTAGCCGCCAACGCGGGCAGGTCGCGCTGCAAGGCTAACGCAAGACGCATATCATTGTCGCTATTGCCAACGGCAATTTCGAACTGGCGTGTCTCATATTGACCCAAGATTTCGTCAGGAAAATTCGAGAGAACCGTGCGTGGCGTGGTGTAATCACCAAATCCGAAGGCCTGCGTCATAGCAAAGTAACGCTTGTCAGAGAGTTTATTCGCAAGCGCGTCGCCATCCAGAGAGCCCTCATCAAGCACCTTGCGAATGAAAAATTTGTTGTCGATATCATCGTCAAGACCGAACGCGCCCAGCGCGACAGATAAGAGCCGGCGGTCGCCCACCAGCTCTTCTGCTGTTTTGATAGAGCCGATCTTTTCGCGGAAATAATCCTCGTTGCGCTGGATTTCGTTTGAGGCAGAAAACGCCGCCTGCTGCTTTTCCATCGTGCGATTGAGAAAACTCCACCCGGAAAAACCGCTGAAAGGTACGATCGGCTGATAGCTCATTGCGGATGTGCGGCTAGAAGCCGCGCCTCCCGAGGCAACAGGCTGCGCAGGAATTTCAGCGCCTGATAGGGCTGCCCGTCAAGCACTGCGTGACTGGCAGAGTTCAACTGCGCCCGGCTATCATGATCCGTCAGCACCTGGCTGAGTTGTTCGATCCCACGCAGAAGCTGCATCTTGGCGTCCTCCGGGTCGGCATCGCCCGACAGCACGAGCTGCGCAATATAACACACGCGGCGCACCGGGGTGTTGACCTCTTCGGGGTGGATGGCATCACGCAGCCGCAGGATATGTGCGTTGGGCGTCATGATCGCAAGGCGCGAGCGTCGCTCGCCATTCTCGATCACGGCACCATTGATCAGCACACGCTCTTTCGGTGCAAGTTTCAGAACAAGGCCGCTCATGCTGCGCCTCCTTCTTGGCGCAAACCGCGCATGATTGCGGTATTGATGTCAATCAGAACATCAACCGAGGCATCGCCGGTAAGAACCTTGCGGCTATGCACTTGCGTGAACTCATTGAGATAAAAAAGTCGCGCGCGCAGGTCGCTGGGCAATCTATTGCCAGGGTCAGCAACATCCGAGGCGAGCACCGTCCACAGCTTGCGGTTGTCATAAACCGCCGCGGCCAGAGCAGGAAACTGCGCCTTGCCGGCATCGGAGGCCTGTTTCAAGCGCCGTGTGATACGCGCAAAAAGTTCGAATTCGGTGCCACGCGCGGTGCGGACAGGTTGTCCGGGATTGGCGTAGGCCGTTTTGGCCAGAGTCGTAGCGAACACGGGAAATCCTTCCTGTGACTGGATACATCAGATCGCGGCTTTTCCGCGGTGAAAGGGGGCGCCAGTTTCGGCGCCCCCCTATGTCATCAGCGGAACAGCGACAGGATGTTCTGCGGCTGCTGGTTCGCAATCGACAGCGCCTGGATACCCAGCTGTTGCTGGGTCTGCAGGGCTTGCAGACGGGCCGATGCCTCTTCCATATCCGCATCGACAAGCGCGCCGATCCCAGATTTCATCGAATCCGACAGGTTGGAAATGAAGCTGGACTGGGTTTGAATGCGCCCCTCAGCAGAACCAAAAGCCGAGGCGGCATCAATCGACTTGCCGATCAGCGTTTCAATATTGCTCAGGGCTGCGATCGCACCAGCGTCCGAAGTCACGTCGATATTGGCCAGCGTTCCCAAACCACCAGATGCAGCATCGGTGCCTGCGGTCCCGCCACTCGTGGCACGCAGACCGACATCGATATCTGTACCCGAGTTATTGGTGATCGTGATTTGATTGTCAGTCGCCCCAAGCACAGCAGTGTAGCTGCCATCAGTAGCCGCTTCGAAGAAGGAGTTGATCTGGTTCAGCAAATTCTTAGCAACATCGGCCGTACCATCGGAATCCCCGGCAACGTATTGGAAGGTACGAGATCCGTTGGCGGTACTGCCATCTGCTGTCTTGATGTCCAGACCGTCGAGAGCCATCTCATAACCGATGCCTGCAGCGACTTGGCCCACAGTGACAGTCGCGGTGCCACCGCTTGCCGTAACCGTTGCCGGCGCTGTCAGCGCACTGGCTGCCGCGGTTTGGGTCGTGCCAGCGCCCGAAATGTAATCCGGTGCAGCGGTTGCCAGATCTCCCGCACCAAAGTTCTGCGCCGTGACCGGCGTGGTCACCGACAGGTTTTGACGCCCGATGTTGATCGTGCTGGCATTTACGTTCCCGCTCGAGTCGCGATCAAGCGACGAAAGGACGTTCATCGAATCACTGCTCGTCCCGTCGATCAGGTTCAGTCCGTTGAACTGAGCCGCACCGACAACCGATTTAATTTGATCGGTCAGCGCTTGGATATCGGTTTGAATCTTGGTGCGATCGACGTTCTCTTCTTGGGCCGCGACGATCTTGCCCTTCATTTGGGTCAAAAGGTCGGTCACGGTTTCCGACGCCTGACGCGCAACGGCAACCGTCGATTCGCCGAGTGCCAAGCTGTCAGAGATCCCCGAAAAGCCCTTCACATCAGATTCCATGACCTTGGAAATCGCCCAAACAGCGGCGTTGTCTTTGGCCGAGGAAATCGATTTACCGGTCGAGATTTCCGATTGGGTCATCGCCAGACCCGAGTTGATGCCTTTGAGAGTCTGCAGCGCGACCATTGCGCTGGTATTCGTCAGAATGCTGGACATGTCATATTCCTAATTTTTTTGGCGCTTTACGCCAGATTTTCTAAGCCGTTCTTTGAAACGGCGCTCATGTCATTCTGACCGTTGCGCTGCGTTTTATTGCGGCGCGCCATCACATTTGATGCAGGGCCTAGATTGCACAGCTTGCCCTAATGAAATGCTAAGGCCGGCGCTGTAGCCGGCCTAAATTCATGAGAGTTTTCTTTAATGATTAATGGCTTATACACGATGTTCGAGAGAGCCATCGCCACGTCGGATCGGTTTGACCTGGCCGGATTTATCATAGGCATTGAACCCTTTAGACGCACTCAAGATTGCATTGAGGCGGCGCTGAGCGGCCCGCACGCCCTCAAGCGCGGCAGCAAGCAGGCGTTGGTTGTCAGCCGCGATGACGCGCAACTCGTCCAGTCGCGCCGGGCTCGACCCCGCCAGATCGGCGATCAGAGCTTCTTTCCGATTCGCGATCTCGATGAGCGCCGAAAAATCACCGGCACGAATCGCATCCCGTTCAAGGCGCAGCAAATCAATCAGCGCCGTCGTTTTGTCTTCTTCAGTTTGAGCCATTCTTGGCCTCCCGCGCTTTCATTGCCTCAAAGATCGTCTCGGCCAGTCCAATTCCGCCAGCTTCAGCCATAAGCTGTGACTGCTCTTGCCGCAAAAACGAGGAAAATTGCTCTTCGCCGACACCGCCACTGAACGCCCCTTCAGTGTCACCAAGACCCGCGTGTTTGAGCATCTCTGCCAAGAAGTTCGCCTCAAGCTTGACCGCCGCCTCTCGCATCTCCGCCTCATGCTGTGTCGGCGGGGCGGGTTGGGGCGGGGCGGGTTGCGTGATTGGTTGTGTCGGGGTCATGGATCCCTCCAATTGATGCGAATTTTTCTGACTGTGCCATGGCGAGGTAAAGAATCGGTAACTCTCTGCTGACATGCTGGGCAAGCCGCAGACAGAAAGTCTTGAAACCATGATTCCAATTGCCACGACTGACCCGCTCGCCCAGAAATCTTCAGCCTCCGGCCGCGCTGGCGGCGCTGCATGGATGCAAACCGATCCGCTTGGAGCGCAGTTTTCTCTCGACTTTGGGCTTCGCACGCAAAAAGCACCGGCTACAGATGTGGCGACGCGCACCGCGCTACAAGGATCGGGCAGCGCCTTGACCGACGCGACCTTGAAGGACGCACAGAGCGTTGATGAAGGTGCAACGCAGGATCTCACGACCAAGACACCGCCGAGTAATGTTAAAATTGGGCCCGAGATTGCGAATTTTGCAACCCATCTTCCTGCGGTCGAAACTCTCTCGGATCAAGACATTGCGCCAACCCAAATAGTCCAGGGCACGCCGAATCTTGCGTCACTGCAGGTGGCAAATGATGGCGCAATCATGCAAGCGGACCCGGCCTCGTCCGCTCCACAGAAACCGTCAGAACATGACTCGATGTCCTCAGATATCGCCTTTCAACCTGTGTCGGACACAGTAGCTGCTTGGCTTCCTACAGCTACAAACATGCCCAGCAGAGACTCCTCGGCTCCCCCCGTGTTGACCACCCAAACCGCATCTCCAGAGGACAAATTATCGGCGCAATCAAATCAGATCGCGCAAGATACCGCGGAAACGTTGCAGCCAATCCGACACAGTCTTGATGACTCCACAGTGCGCGATCGCCAAAGTATCGCACCAAATACAAACGCCTCAGATCGGCCCCTAAAAGAGGATGCACTGCCGGTATCCGAAAAACCCTCTCGGGGCATAAATCAGTCTGCCAATAGCACCCGTTTCGAACAAAACGCGGCGTTGCATGCGACAGGCCACGTTCGACAAAAACTCGAAACTGCGCAATCGCCCAAAGTCACGACTTCTTTGCAGGCAGGCCCGACTGGTTCCGCATCAACGAAAACATCGTTGTCCGCTGTGACGGCGCTAGGTCAAACTTTCCAAGCACTGGCAAACCCAGCTAGCGCACCGCTTGCGCATGTAGAAAACACGCAAAACAGCCAAAGACCTGCTCCCACAAGACAGCACCAAGTCGATGTCCTGCCTTTACAAGCCGATGCCAAAGCTTTGGGGCAATCGGTTCAAATCACGCCCAATGTCAGGCCGATGCACCAGCCTGTAGAATACATAGGTGATAGCGGCACCGCTGAAACGGCGGCTCTTCAGCCAGAGTTAAAAGGCGATATCACTATTCAAAAAGAAAACAGCAAGTCTGAAGATTTCGCCGCACGCGGTCCCGCTTTTCCAAAGCCGGAATCGGTCGCCATAGCCGACGGACAGCAAGCCGTCTCTCTCGTGAACGACAAAACCA
>NZ_CAJYBT010000031.1 GCF_913064665.1 uncultured Thioclava sp. | reverse complement strand
TTCTGGCCGCCGACCGCGAGCTGGCCGAAGAGGCTTGGGGCGGCGACATCATGGGCATTCCCAACCACGGCCAGCTACGCATTGGCGACGCGCTGACCGAGGGCGAGGTGCTGCATTTCACCGGCATCCCCAGCTTCGCGCCCGAATTGCTGCAATCGGTGCGCGCAACCGACCCGATGAAGGGCAAGCATCTGGAAAAGGCGCTGATGCAATTTGCCGAGGAAGGCGCGGCCAAGGTGTTCAAACCCGCGATTGGTTCTGGCTTTATCGTGGGCGTCGTCGGCGCGCTGCAATTCGAGGTACTGGCCAGCCGGATCGAGCTGGAATACGGCATCCCCGTGCGTTTTGAAGCCAGCCAATTCACCTCTGCGCGTTGGGTGCAGGGCGATAAGGCGGCAGTTGAGAAACTGGTGAATGCCAACAAGCAGCATATTAGTTATGATCACGATGGAGACGTGGTGTTCCTCACTCGTCTGCAATGGGACATCGACCGCGTGGCGCGTGATTACGAGGGCGTCACATTGTCAGCCACCAAGGAGATGATGCAGTGACACCTCTGCCCCTCGAACTGGTTTCCGTGCTGTGCAAGGCCGCCGATGCGCCCGAAGATGTGCATTCGGTCGAGGCGCTTGTGGCGCTGTGGCTGGCCGATAACCGCGATGAACCCGAGGGCGAGGATTTCCCGTGGTCGGTGCTGTGCGTGTTCGAGCTGCGCGAGCATCCGGATGTGCTTTGGGCGTTCATCCGTCAGGCGCTCGCGGGGTGCAAGACGATCTGGCAGGTGGTGATGCTTTCTGCGGGTCCGCTAGAGGATTTGATCACAGATTACGGCGCGGATTTCATCGACAAGATCGAACGCGAGGCCCGCCATTCGGCGCGTTTTGCCTATGCGCTGACCGGCGTTTGGCCCGCAGATGAGGCCGACCCCGCCCTTTGGGCACGCATCGAGACGGCGCGCGCGGGCGCTATGCCCACGGGGCTGGATATGGGCGGGCCGCTGCCGGCGCGCTGATCCTTAGCCGAACAGGATCAGATGCGAGCGTGCAATCGCCCAGATCACCGCCAGCCCGAACAGCGCAAAGCCGATCATCGACCAGACCACTTGGCGCGCGATCAGGCCGGGCAACTTGCCCTTGAGGCTTGGGATGTTTGCGAAGGGCTGCAATAGTCCCGCCCCCAGCCCCATCGCTGTTGCGAAGAACAGCGGCACATAAAGGACGTAGCCGAAATACCCGTATTCCGGCTTGAGGATGCAGAACGGGCAATGGTGGTTCGGATCTTCATAGATATAGAGCGAAATCGTCGCGACAATCGCAGTCAACCCCGCCACAAACAGCGCCCCCGAAGCCAGCGCATAGATCCAATAGCCCCGCTTGCGCAGCATCACATAGGCCCCGCTGCCCGCCACCGCCAGCGCGATGACGCTCAGCCAGACCAGTGCCGTGCCCTCACCGATCGAAGCCATGTGATTGGCCAGCCCCGGATTATTGGGCGTGAACAGTTTGGTGCAGCAGGACGTGATCACATCGGTATGCAGGTTGAGGAAATAGGCCAGCTCGGTCGCGCCATCGGCAAGGATCAGCGGCGCAATCGCCAGAAGGGCTGCGTATTTCACTTTTGTCAGCGGAAAATCCCGCCCCAACCGATCGGCGTGATCCAAAATCAGCCAGAGCGTTGCGGCGAAAAACACCCCGATCTTCAGATAAAGCGCGGGAAAGCCGTAAGCGTTCACATTCAGCGTGCCCACCGCACACATCGCGCCTACAAACAGCGAGGCCATCCGGTCGGAATTGAACACGAACAGCAATAGCGCCGCGAGTTCCGCCAGCATCACCGCGCCAAACAGGGTCGAGACCAGCTCGGCCATGCGTTCCATGCGGAGCTGCGCGCGGCTCATATTGGCCATGTCCCAGCGCGCGAGCACGCGGATCGCGAAGGCCCCACTCCAGAGCGCAACCAGCGCCGCCAAAGCCGCCACCATCAGCAGCGCGAGGATCGGAGGCTGAAAGATCATGCGACATCCTCACCCAAAACGCCCTCAGCCAATTCACCCTCGACGATGCGCCCGTCACGCAGGGTGACAATGCGGTCTACGCCCTCGGCCTCCCAGATGCGCGGGTCGTGGCTGGTGAGAATAACGGTGCGTCCGGCTGCGCGTTCTTCGGCGAGGATGGCGAGAAATTTCTCGGCCAAGGCCGTGTCGAGATTGGCGGTCGGCTCATCGGCAATCAGGATCGGCGGGTCGTTAATCAACGCGCGCGCAATCGCGGTGCGCTGCGCCTCGCCGCCCGACAGGTGTTCAATCGGCATGGCGGCCTTATCGGCCAGCCCCAGCGCCTCAAGCCGCGCCATTGCCTTGTCGCGCGTCTGGCCGTAATCCGCGCCAAGCGGCACCGTGGGCAGCATCACGTTTTCCAGCGCCGTCAATCCGCGCACAAGGTTAAAGCGTTGAAACACAAAGCCGAATGTGGTGCGCCGCAGCTCGGTCAAAAAGCGTTCCGGCAGCCCCGACACCAGCTCGCCATCGATGCTGACCCGCCCCGAGGTCGGGCGCGCCATGCAGGCGAGGATCGACAAAAGCGTGGTCTTTCCCGACCCCGAAGGCCCGCGCAGCACGCTCATCGCGCCGCGCGCCAGCGTCAGGTCGATCTCTTGCAGGGCCGCGAATTCATTGGGTCGGCCCTCATTATACAGTTTGGTAACCGCGTTCAGGGTAATCATCTTGCCGCTCCTATCGCATGACCGCATCGGGATCACCCGAGGCAGTGCGCCAGACCGGCACCACGGTCGCGGCCATGTAGGGCACGACCGTCAGCAAGGCCAGCGTCATCAGTTGCACCCCGTCGATATGCGGAGCCAGCGCGAAATCAGGATAAATCACCGCCCAGCCACGCAGCACGGGCGCGAACAGCACGCCATCGAACAAGAACACATGCGCAAACCCCGCGACCGTGCCGATCAGGAATGCGCCCAGCGAGACCAGCCCGCCCTCCCACATCTTCATCGCAATCACGTCGCGCGTGTCCCAGCCCACGGCTTTCAAAATGCCGATCTCGCGCGCCTCTTCCGCCGACAGGCCCGACGCCTTTTCAGCCGCGAAAATTGCGAAGGCCAGCAGCCCCGCGCCCGCCAGCACCACCAGCAGCCCCTCGCGCCAGTCGAACAGCTTTTGATAGGTGCGTTCGATATCGGCGCGGGTGACAAAGCGCATTTGCGGCGAGGCGTTAGAGGCTTTGGTCACGATAGTCGCGACCTCATTCTGGTTGCGCACGGTGGCGACCACATCGGTGTACAGCCCTTCGGGAATGTCAAAAAACGCACGGAAATCTTGCGGGTTCATCAACACCAGATCCGCCGTCATCAGCGCCGAGTCGCGACTGAAGGTGCGATCCACGTCAAAGCGTTTCAGATCGCCCTCATAGCGCGACAGGAACAGCGGCGCGCCCTCCCATGCCAGACCACGCGCACGCGGCACGCCCTCGCCCACCGCGACATAGCCCACGGGCGGGATCAGCGCGGGATCGTCGGGCACCATAACGGTGTAATTCGCGCCGTTAATGCGGTCGTAATAATAGCCCCACAGCCGCCCCTTGGCCGAGGTCACGCCGCGAAACCCCGCGATCGTTTCCACCACATCGCCGGGGATCAGATCCTGACGCCCCATGATCAGCTTTTGCACAACGATTTCAGGCGCATCGCGCAGCACAACCGTCGTTTCATGGCGCAAGGCGGCGGCGAAAAACATCGCCGAGGACAGCGCGAATACCACCAGCGAAAAGATCGCAACCAGCGCGATATTCTTACCCTTGCGGCGCGACAGGGCGGCCAGCGTATAATCGGCCAGCGCGCGCTGGCGTCGGGCCCAGGTCATCATTGGCCGCGCTCCTTGGGTTGAAAGATTAGCCAGCCCTCGCCGGGCAGCCGGGGCACGGGCATGATTGAGCCCGATGGGAAGTGGTCAAAGGCCATCGGATGGTCCTGAAACGGGGTGTTGAGATCGGCCAGCGACGGGTGGCGGGTGTAGCGCGCTTCGGTAAACAGCGCGATGTCCGTCAAGCCAAGATCGGCCACCAACCCGGCTTCGCGATCAAGGCGCGCGCGGGTCGCGGGGCCCGCGAAAGCGACGAAATACAGCTCGAACAGCAGCGCCGCGCCGAGCACACCAAAGCCAACAAAGACCGGGCCAGAGCGGCGGCGCGGCATGTTCATATCGCCCCGCCCGCGTCGAGCACCACAAGCATATCGGGCGTCACATCGCCGAACGCGACCTCTTTCTTGCCCTTGTGATCCTTGGTGAAATCATCGGCATCGGCCCGGTTCATCAGCGGGATCAGCTCATGCCCCATCGGGCCAAGCACATCCGATCCAAGCACGTAGATCGCGTCATGCGCGTCGATCAGCTTAAGTCCGTAATATTCGGTCACGCCCATGCCAACAATCTGATCGGCGGTACGTCCACGGGCGTATTTCCCCATATCCTGCAAGTATTTGAAGAAATCCTTGGGGCCGTCGAAATGATCGGCATGGCCATCGGCAAACAGCACCGTGGTGATCCATTCGGGGTATTTCGCCACGAACATGCCGCAGACCGGGCAGGTATCTTGCGGCCCGGGAGGGGGCAGATCGACCAGCGGCGCATCCGCGCGCGCAGGCACAACTCCCAGACCCAGCGCCGCAGTGATCGCGGCAAACTGGCCCAAAACGGCGCGGCGCGAGGGCCGGGTTTCATCGCAGGACTGACACATGAGATGTCCTTTCAGCAAAGGAGGCTTGCGCGCGCCCGGCGCGATACCGGGCGCGCATCAGGGCTTAGTTACCCGCGCGCGCGCGCCGCTCGGCACGGCGTTTGCGAATGCGGATCGTGTCCTGCGCCATGCCGTTATAGGCATCCACCAGCGCGGTATCGAAATCGGCCAGCTTGGCATCGGGGCCAGCGGCGGCCTCGGCCTGCGCCTTATCGGCATAGGCGTATTTCGACACGGCCGTCATCGTGCCGGGTCGGGCGGGGTCGATCACATAGGTCATCGCGGCGCTATCGACGAGCGGCTTGACCTCGCCTGCGGCCCCGGCGTCGCCTGCATAGATCACCTTCGGCATGCGATCGAGGTTCAGCGCCAAGCTGATCGCCGCGCAATGCAGCGAGCACGTGCCATCCACCGCGTCGTCTTCATAGACGATCAGGTGGCGGGTCTGGCTGAACATCTTGCGCATCATCCCGCAATAGGGGCAGCGGGGATATTTCTCGAACTCATTGGTCAGCGGGTCGGTGTCGGTTTTCAGAAACCGGGCGAGCCCGTTCTCATCGGTCCAAGCCATCGGCGATTGCGGCATCGTCATTTCCGCATTTGCGCTTTGGGTGGCGGCCAGCAGCATCCCGGTAGAGGTAGTGATCAGAAAGTCACGACGTTTCATGGTGTTATCCTGTGAACTTAAGGCGCGCTCGGCGACAGGCCGGCGACACGAAAATAGTCAAAATGGGCAAGAGTCGCGCGGGCCCGATCGCGGCGTTTTCACGCGCGCAGAGGGCCATCGCGAAGGGATCGCGTCACAGGATTGGGGGCGCGCGGATCGGTCGAAGGGTGCGTGCAAGCAGAATTCGCGCCGGGGGTGCGGGCAAAACCACCCGCGCGGGCACGATCAACTGCGCTTGAAAAATCGGCATCGCCATCGCGGGAGGGGCATCAAAACCGCACACACTGGCGCTGGTGCAAACCGAACATTGCCCCCCGTCATGGCCGGGATGGGCGGGCGCATTGGGCACGGTGCGCCCATCGGGCGTCATCAGAATGATGCCCTCGCCGGTACAGATCTGCAAAAGGCCCAGGCGCGCTCCTGCGGGGGCACGCCCCATCTCGGCGGCTGCGGCAGCACCGATGTGATCGGCGTAAAACAGCACCTGAACGCACATCGCAAACAGCGCGAAAACGTGCACCCAAAGCGTGCGGCGCAAACGCGCAAACCGACCCCGCAAATGCGGGCCGATCACATCACCATCCGGCTTTGTGCTTTGCGTGCAGGCGGCTGTCGCATTACGTCCCATGCCCGATTGATAGAGCCGGTTTCCAGCGCAATCAAGCGTTTGTGACACCATGTGAGCGCGACATAATGCTCAGCACGCGCGAAGAGATCGCTTTTCGCCTTCGTGTCCGCGTGCATAAAATTTACGCAAGACGATCCATAAGGGGGCACGCCGCCAGAATTTCGGGTCCGGCCACCACGCTTGCGCCGCGCGCGATTGACGTCGCAGACCAAAAAGTTTCACCACTTGATCAAATCTCTGCAATACTGCGTGAATACCCGAAACAGGAGACCTGAGTCATGGCTGCCAAGACCCGCTTCAATGCCCCCTCGCGCCGCACATTTCTTCAAACAAGCCTTGCCGGAGCCGCGCTTTACGGGGCGATGCCGGGGCGCGGTTTTGCGCAAGATGCCAAGCCGCTGAAAGTGGCGGGCATCTACACCGTCCCGGTCGAGCAGCAATGGGTCAGCCGCATCCACCTTGCCGCCTTGGCCGCGCAAGATCGCGGCGATGTCAGCTACACCTATTCCGAAAACACCGCCAATACCGATTACCCACGCGTCATGCGCGAATACGCCGAGGGCGGCTATGACCTGATCGTGGGCGAAATTTTCGGCGTCGAGCAAGAGGCCCGCGAGGTCGCAGCCGACTATCCCGATGTGGCCTTCCTGCTGGGCTCATCGTTCAAACCAGACCCGGCAATCGGCAATCTGTCGGTGTTTGACAACTACATTCAAGACGCCTCGTATCTGTCTGGAATCATTGCCGGAGCGATGTCGAAAGCGGGCAATATCGGGATGGTCGGCGGCTTTCCGATCCCCGAGGTGAACCGTCTGATGCATGCCTTCATGGCGGGCGCGCGCGAGATGAACCCGAATATCACCTTTCAGGTCGCCTTCATCGGGTCTTGGTTCGATCCGCCCAAGGCCAAGGAAACCGCCTATGCGATGATCGAGAACGGTGCGGATATGATGTATGCGGAACGCTTTGGCGTATCCGACGCGGCCAAGGAAAAGGGCGTTTTGGCCATTGGAAATGTTATCGACACCCAGACCGATTATCCCGATACGGTCGTCGCCTCGGCGCTGTGGCATTTCGAGCCAACCTTGGATCACGCGATTGAGCAAATCCGCGCGGGCAGTTTCAGCGCCGCCGATTACGGCATGTATTCCTTTATGAAAGAGGGCGGTTGTTCGCTGGCCCCGTTCGGCACGTTTGAAGGCAAGATCCCGCAAGCGGCACTCGATAAGGTCACTGCGCAAACCGCGGCGATCAAGGACGGTACGTTCACCGTTGAAATCAACGACGCCGAACCCAAGTCCGCCTGAACATGACCGCGAGCGATCAGGCGCAGCAACCCGTGCTGCGCCTTAGCAATATCACCAAACGCTTTGGGGCTTTGTGCGCCAATGACGATGTCAGCTTTTCGCTGGGCCGTGGCGAGGTGATCGCGCTGCTGGGCGAAAACGGCGCGGGCAAAACCACGCTGATGAACATCCTCTTTGGCCAATATAGCGCGGATGCGGGCGAGGTTGAGGTGTTTGGCCAGCGCCTCGCGCCGGGCAATCCGCGCGCAGCCCTCGATGCGGGCGTGGGGATGGTGCATCAGCATTTCACGCTCGCGGGCAATCTGACGGTGTGGGAAAATATCGTGCTGGGAACGCAGGCGCTGACAGCCCCGCGCCTGCGCGCCCGCGCGGCCAAGGCCCGGATTGCCGATCTGTCAAAACGCTTTCATCTCGCCGTCGATCCCGATGCCAAGGTCGGCCAGCTTTCGGTGGGCGAACGCCAGCGCGTCGAGATCCTGAAGGCGCTCTATCGCGACGCGCGCATCCTGATTCTGGATGAGCCGACCGCCGTCCTGACCCCGCAGGAAAGTGACGCGCTGTTTGCCACCCTGCGCGAGGCAATCGGGCTGGGGCTGTCGGTCGTGTTCATCTCGCATAAGCTGCATGAGGTGATGGCGATTTCGCATCGCGTTCTGGTGCTGCGTCATGGTCGCCTTGTGGCCGAGCGCGCGACCGCTGACACCTCGCACGAGGAACTGGCCGCGCTGATGGTGGGCGGCGCGGTTTCGTCGCCCAAGATCGCCCCAATGCCCCCCGGCCCCGCGCTGATGCGTCTAAGCCGCGTTTCCAGCAAGGGCGAGGGCCACGCGCCGGGGTTGCAATCGGTGACGCTGACGCTGCATGGCGGGCAGATCACCGGGCTTGCAGGCGTGTCTGGCAATGGTCAGGGCGCGCTGTCAGACCTGATTTCGGGGCTGGCGATGCCCAGCTCGGGTCAGTTGGAAATTGCGGGCGAAGCGATCACCGACTGGTCGCCGCGCCGCGCCCTTGCCCGCAGGATCGGGCGCATTCCCGAAGATCGCCACCACACTGGCACAATCGCCGATTTCGATCTGACCGAGAATGCCGTTCTGGAAACCTATGCCAGCGACTTTGCCCGCCATGGCTGGCTGGACTGGGCTGCCGCGCGCGCGCATGCCGAGGCCTTGATCCAGACCTATGACGTGCGATGCCCCGGCCCTGACACCGCCATTCGCCTGCTCTCGGGGGGCAATATGCAAAAGCTGATCTTGGGCCGCGTGTTGGAGACCAGACCGCGCATCATTTTGGCCAACCAACCCGTGCGCGGCCTTGATATCGGCGCGCTCAACTATGTGCATACCCGCTTGGCCGAGGCGCGCGAACAGGGCGCGGCGGTGCTGCTGATCTCCGAGGATCTCGATGAGATCATGACGCTGTCGGATGTGATCCATGTGATCTCGCAAGGCCGCCTCAGCCCCGCTTTCGCGCGCGGCACGATGGCCCCCGAGGCGCTGGGGCGTTGGATGGCGGGCGATGGCTTTGCCGAGGTGGCCCATGCGTCTTGAACCGATCGCCAATCCCGGCCTTATGCGCCGTCTTGCCCCACCCGCGCTGGCGATTGCGGGCAGTTTTCTGGTGGCCAGCCTGCTGGCGCTGATCGCGGGGGGCAATCCGTTTGCAGTGTTTGGCGCGATCCTCAAAGGCGCGGCGGGCAGCAAATTTGCGCTGCTCGAAACGCTTAACCGCGCGACACCGCTGATCTTTACCGGGCTGGCCGTGGCCGTCGCCTTTCGCGCGCGGCTGTGGAATATCGGGGCGGAGGCGCAGCTTTACGCGGGCGCAGTGGTGACGGTGATGCTGGGCACCGGGGCGCTGCACTGGCCCAGCCTGCCGCTGCTGGTGGTGATCGGTGTGGCGTCGATGCTCGCGGGCGCGCTGCTGTTGCTGATCCCGGCGCTGCTGAAAACCCGCTTTGGCGTCGATGAGGTCGTCACCACGCTGTTGTTCAACTTCATCTTTTTGCTGTTCGTGTCCTACCTGCTCGAAGGGCCGCTGAAAGACCCGATGGGGATGGGCTGGCCGAAATCGGCGCGTCTGATCTCCGAGGCCCGCCTGCCCCGCATCATCGAGGGTTTGCGACTGCATTGGGGGTTTGTGCTGGCGCTGGTTTCGGCGCTGGTGCTGTGGGTGATCAACACCCGCACCACGCTGGGATTTGAGATGCGCGCCGTGGGGCAAAACGCCGAAGCCGCGCGCTTTGCGGGCATTCCGGTGACGCGCGTGATCCTCAAAACCGCGCTGCTGTCGGGCGGGTTGGCCGCGCTGGCAGGGTTCTCCGAGGTGGCAGGGCTGAAGGGCTCGCTCACGCTCGATCTCAGTCCGGGCTATGGCTATACCGGGATCGTGGTGGCGATGCTGGCGCTGTTGCACCCGCTTGGGGTGGTGGTCGCGGCGCTATTCGTGGCCGCGATTTTTGTCGGGGCGGATGCGATGAGCCGCGCGCTTGGTGTGCCCAGCTATCTGGCCGATATCATGCTGGCCTCGGCCCTTTTGATGATGGTTCTGGCGATCTTGCTAAGCAAATTCCGCGTGGTGAGGGACTGATGGATCTGATCGACATCCTGACCTCAGCCGCGTTTTGGGCCGCGGCGATCCGCATCGCCTCGCCGTTGATTTTCGCCACGTTGGGAGAACTGATCTGCGAGCGCGCCGGTGTTCTCAACCTTGGCATTGAGGGGATCATGGTGGCGGGGGCCTTCGCGGGCTGGATCGCGGTCTGGGCCGGGCTGCCTTTGTGGGGCGGGGTTGCGGTGGCATTCGCGGCGGGCATGGCCTTTGGGCTGTTGCACGCCACACTTTCGGTGCCGTTCGGGCTTTCGCAGCATGTTGTGGGGATTGGGGTGACGCTGCTGGCGACCTCGCTGACCTTTTACACCTATCGCGTGGTGCTCCCCGAGGTCTCCTCGCCCCCCAAGATCACGGCCTTCCAGCCGTTTGAGGTGCCGATCCTGTCGCAAATCCCGCTGCTTGGCCCGGCGTTTTTTGCCCAGACCCCGCTGACCTATGCCGCATTTTTGCTGGTGATCGTGGTGGCGCTGGTGCTTTACCGCACGCCGCTGGGGCTGGCGGTACGCGCGGCTGGCGAGAACCCGCAGGCGGTCGCGGCCCAAGGCTTGTCGGTCACCGCCATCCGCATGGGCGCGGTGATCGTGGGATCGGGGTTCATGGCGGTGGGCGGGGCCTTCCTGACCCTTTCGGCCTTTGACAGCTTCTTTTTCGATATGGTCAACGGGCGGGGCTGGATCTGCATCGCGCTGGTGGTGTTTGGCGCATGGAAGCCGGGCAAGGCGCTGCTGGGGGCGGTGCTGTTTGCCGCGTTTGATGCGCTGCAAATCCGGCTACAACAAACTCCGATCGGCGCGGTGGTGCCTTATCAGCTATTCCTGATGATGCCCTATATCCTGTCGATCCTCGCGCTGGTGGTGATGTCGCGGCGTGCCGAGGTGCCTGCTGCGCTGATGGTGACATTCAACAAAGGGGAACGCTGATGTTCGATCTACTGGTCAAGGGCGGCACGTTGCCCGACGGGCGCGTGGCCGATATCGCGATCAAGGGCGATCGCATCGTCGAGATCGCGCCCAGAATTGCCGCCGAGGCCCACGAGGTGATCGAGGCTGCGGGCGATCTGGTCGCCCCGCCCTTTGTCGATCCTCATTTCCACCTTGACGCCACGCTCAGCTACGGGCTGCCCCGGGTGAACGCTTCGGGCACCTTGCTGGAGGGGATTTCGCTTTGGGGCGAGCTGCGCGATCTGACCACCGTGGATGAGATGGTGCAGCGCGCGCTGCACTATTGCGACTGGGCGGCCTCGATGGGGCTGCTCGCGATCCGCAGCCATGTCGATACCACGCCTGATCACCTCAACACCGTAACCGCGATGCTGGAGGTGCGTGAAAAGGTGCGCGGCTATATCGACCTGCAACTGGTCGCCTTCCCGCAGGACGGGCTGTATCGCGCCCCGAACGGGCGTGAAAACCTGATCCGCGCGCTGGATATGGGGGTCGAGGTGGTCGGCGGCATTCCCCATTTCGAGCGCACCATGCAGGCGGGCGCGGACAGCCTGCGCGATCTGTGCGAGATCGCGGCGGATCGCGGTTTGCGCGTCGATATTCACTGCGATGAAACCGACGATCCGATGAGCCGCCATATTGAGACGCTCGCCTATGAGACCCAGCGTCTGGGGCTGCAAGGCCGGGTGGTGGGCAGCCATCTGACCTCGATGCATTCGATGGACAATTACTATGTCTCGAAGCTACTGCCCCTGATCGCCGAGGCTGGGATTGCCGCCATCCCCAACCCGCTGATCAACATCATGCTGCAAGGGCGCCATGACAGCTTTCCAAAACGCCGCGGGCTGACGCGCGTCAAGGAAATGCAGGCGATGGGCATTCCCGTGGGCTGGGGGCAGGATTGCGTGCTCGACCCGTGGTATAGCCTTGGCACGGCGGACATGCTGGATGTGGCGTTCATGGGGCTGCATGTCGCGCAGATGAGCCACCCCGATGAGATGGCGCGCTGCTTCACGATGGTGACCCAGAGCAATGCGCAGATCATCGGCCTGCCCGATTACGGGCTGCACAAAGGGGCGCTGGCCTCGCTGGTGGTGCTGGATGCAGCCAACCCGGTCGAGGCCGTGCGGCTGCGCCCTGCCCGGCTGGCGGTGATCTCAAAGGGCAAGGTGATTGCCCGCAGCGCGCGCGGGGATGCGGCACTGAACCTGCCGGGTCGCCCGAACACCACGCATCGCCGCGCACCCAAACGCTAGCGGCCTCGCGCGTGGGATCAGCGCCCGAACGCGGCGCGCCAACGCGCGATGAACTGCGCGCGTTTCTGGCGATCCAGTGCCACCAGCAGAACCGGAGAAATCGCGATTGTGTGCAGGGCGCTGGCGGGGGTGGCGCTGTCTTCAGGCTCGCCGCTGACCAAAAGACCCGCTGCGCGCAGGTCCTCTTGGCCGCGCGCGGACAGCAGAAAATCCAACAATTTCTGAGCGGAGTCGACCTGCTCGGCGCTCTTGGGAATCATGTAGCCGCGCGACAGGATCAAGGTGTAGTCCTGCGGCCAGACCACCCCGACATTCGGGTCGCGACGTGCATTCACATAAGACCCCAACACATTGTAAGCGATCGCATATTCGCCTTTTGAGACGCCCTTGATGATCTCGGCCGAGCAGCAGGTCGCCACCGCGCCCGCCCGGCTGAACCCCTCCATCAAGGCGCCAAAAGTGCTGGCCTCAAGGCTGTCCTCAAAGGCAAACAGATAGCCAAGGCCCGAGGCCTCTATCTCATAGGTCGCGATCTTGCCCTGATAGCGCGCCTCGGCGCGCCGCATCAGATCAAGCAGCGCAAACCGGGTGTGGGGCACGTCTTGGGGGGGCACGAGATGGGTGTTGTAGATGATCACGGCGGGTTCTTGCGTGACGCCCCAAAGCTGATCGCGCCAGCGCCGCGCGGCGGGCAAGGCGGTACTGGCAGGCGAGCGATACGACCCCGCACAGCCGCGATTGACCAGATCGACCATCTGATGCACCGCCGAGGACAGCACCGCATCGGCGCGGCTGTGTCCCGCCTCACAATCGCGCTGGCTGATTTTATAAAGCGCGTTCGATCCCCATTGCTCATAGTTCACCGCAATGCCGGGATTGCGGGCGGTGAAATCCATGAGCGTCGGCCCCAGCACGGCAATATCGGTGGTCGAGCGCAACACCATCGCGGGCCCATCCGCAGGGCCAAACCGGGCGCGCGCCTCGGGGCCGTCTTGCTGGGCAAGCGCGGGCGCCGCCGCCGAGATCAACGCAATCACCAGCATCATGAGACGGGTCATATTTGCTCCTCTTGCGCGGGCAAGGAAATCGTTGCGCGAAAGCCCTGCGCGGTGGCGCCCAACAACAATTCACCGCCAAACGCCTGCGCGACCGCGCGCGCAATCGACAGGCCCAGCCCTGCGCTTTGGCCCACAGAGGCGGCGGTTTTCTCAAACCGCTCTCCGATGCGTTCAAGCACAGCCGCGCTGGGGCCGGGGCCGGAATCTTCGACCCACAGGCAGGCGCGCGTGCCCTCTCGGCTCGCCCCGACACGCACCCGCCCTGCCCCGTGTTTCAGCGCATTTCCCAGCAGATTGCGCAACGCTTCGCTTAGCGAAAGCGTGTCCGCCATCACCATCACCGCCGCTTCGCCGATCTCCAGCACCACATCGCGGTTGGGCGCGACCAGCTCATGATCGCGGCTCTCAATGACATCCAGCGCGACATCGCGCAGATCCAGCGACACCCGGCGCGCCGCATCGGTGCGGTGAATGACCAGCGCACGCGACAGCATCTGATCCAGCAACTCCCCCAAAGACCGGGTGCGCCGTTGCAGACGGGTCAGGATCAGATCGCGCCTTGCGTCATCTTCCTCGGCACTCGCCAGTTCGGCCTGCACCCGCAGCGCTGCCACCGGAGTGCGCAGTTGATGGGCGGTGTCCGAAATCAGGTTACGCATCGCGGCCACTTGACGATCAAGACGCGCCATAAAGCGGTTCATCGCGCCCACCATCACCGCCACCTCGGCAGGCACCGCCGCGTCCATCGGCGTCAGATCATGCGGGTCGCGCCCAGCGAGCTGATCGGCAATGTGGCGCAGCGGACGCATCGCGCGCTCAATCACCCACACCGCCGCCGCCAGCAGCGCAATCCCCCCAATCGCGGCGGCAATCAACGCATCGCGGGTCAGCCCAAGCGCCATTTCGGTGCGCGCGCGCAGGGTCTGGCCCACCGTAACCGACACAGTGCCGGAAAAACTGCGCTCGGCAAAGCGGCGCGACAGCGTGACAAAACGCGCGCGCTCATCGGCCATGCTGGCATCGAAAAAACTGGGGCTGTCGGTCGGGGTCGGGTTTGGCAGCGCGCCGGTCGCCCCGGTCAGCACCTCTCCGCCCGGCCCGCGCACCGAGTAATAAATCCGATCATCGGGCGCGAGGGCCAGCAGTTGGAACGCCGCCACCGGCAGATCCACCACCGGCGCGCCATTTTGAATCGAGATCGCCTCGGCAATGTCATTGGCCGCGCCCAAAAGCAGCCGATCATAGCTTTCGCGTGCCGCCGCCCGGCCATACCCGAATGCCGCCAGCGCCGCGACCGCGCCCCCCACCAGCAACAGCGCCAAAACACCGATGATAACGCGGCGTTTGAGCGAGGCAGTCGCGCCCTCGATCGCGGCGGACCTAGCCATCAATCTGCATCCGATAGCCCAAGCCCCGATGGGTTTCGATCACCACATGCGAGCCCGCCAGCTTTTTGCGCAGCCGCGCCACATAAAGTTCAATCGCATTCAAACCGACATCGACATCGGCAAAGGAAAACAGCCCCTCATACAGATTTTCCTTGCTCATGATCCGGTCGCTATTGCGCATCAACAGACCCAGCAAAACCGTCTCGCGCCGGGTCAGTGCAAGGGGCGTGTCATCAAGGCGCGCGCTCAGCGTTGCGGGGTTCCATGCCAGTTGCCCCAGCGTGATCTCTTCGCTTTTGGTGTCGGCACCGCGCCGGATCAGGGCACGCAAACGCGCCTCCAACTCGCGGTGATCGAAAGGTTTCACCAAGTAGTCATCCGCGCCCAGATCCAGCGCAGACACCCGATCATCGACCGAAAACAACGCCGTCAGCATCAAGACCGGCATGCGTTCACCGCGCGCGCGCAAATCGCGCAACAGCGCGGTTCCGGGGCGATCGGGCAGATGGATATCCAGCACAATCGCATCATAGCGCGTCACCGCCAGACAATCCTCGGCGCGCGCGCAATCATTGGCCACATCGCAAGTCATGCCGGCACGATGCAGATGCGTGCGCACCGCCTCGGCCATGTCTTGCGCATCTTCGACGATCAACACGCGCATCGCTTGATCTCTCCTCGTTCGGGGCGCGGCGCCGGGTGACAGGTTGTTGACAGCTTGGCCGCGTAACGTCCGTTCTAACTGATCGCGAGGAGACCGCAAAGTGCGGTGCGATCGGGGAATGCGGATCGGGCCCGCGACAACTGCCCGCAATGATGACTGGAGGACTTCACATGATCTTCAAGGCAACCCGCCTTGCGTTTGCAACGGCTGCTTTGGCTGTCGCTGGCTTTGCAGCCCCGGCAATGGCCGCTGATTTCACGGCCGAAAACCCCGAATGTATCGCGCCGGCCAATCCCGGCGGCGGCTGGGACTTCACCTGCCGTCAGGTCGGCAAAACGATGCAGGACCTCGGCCTGATCAAACAAACGATGCAAGTGTCCAACCTTGCCGGTGGCGGCGGTGGCGTGGCATTCGCCGAGGTCGTGAACAAACGCGACAGCGACAATGATCTGATCGTGGCGGCCAGCTCGGCCACCGCAACCCGTTTGGCGCAGGGCGCTTATCCGGGCAACAACATGTCTCAGGTGCGCTGGCTGGCCTCGATTGGCGCCGATTACGGTGTGATCGCGGTGGACAAGGACAGCCCCTACAAGACCCTGCCCGATCTGCTGAACGCGGTGAAGGCGGACCCGACCTCGGTCGCGTTTGCGGGTGGGTCGGCTGTTGGTGGCTGGGATCACCTCAAGGTTCTGATCGCGGCCAAGGCCGATGGAATCACCGATGTGCGCAAGGTCAAATATGTCGCCTTTGACGGCGGCGGCGAGGCGATCACGCAATTGCTGGCAGGTTCGGTGCAGGCCTTTACCGGCGATCTGTCGGAAACCAAGGGCTTCATTCAGTCGGGCGATGTGCGCGTTCTGGCCGTGCTGGCCCCCGAGCGTCTGGGCGGTGAGTTTGCCGATATCCCGACGGCCAAAGAGCAGGGTATCGACGCTGTCGGCGCGAACTGGCGTGGCTTCTACGCTCCGGGCAAAATGTCGGATGCGGCCTATGATTACTGGACCAAAGAGATCGCGGCTGTCTATGCTTCGCCCGAGTGGAAGAAAGTGATGGAGGCCAACGGCCTTGCACCGCTGGATCTGCAAGGTGCCGATTTTCAGAAATTCGTCGCCAATTCCGTGCAGCAAATTCAGGACATCTCGAAAGAGATCGGCATACTGAAGTAATCACAGATCTTCTGGGGCGGCGAAAATTTTACCGCCCCAGAGCATCGTTTTGCGCGCTGGATTACCAGCGCGCCGCCTCACTTTGACACCATTGGAGGGTTTTATGAGCGACCGGTTTTTCGGCGCCTTTGGCTTGGCTTTGGCCATCTTTTACGCCTACGCCGCCAGTCAAATTCAGGAAAGCTTCCTGAGCGATACCGTTGGCCCCAAGGCATTTCCCTATATCGTTGCCGCGATCTTTGGCGGGGCCTCGGCCTATATTGAGCAGCGCCCTGATCACGAACCGGTCTGGCCGCCCCTGGGTCGTCTGGTTGAAATCGGCGCGGCTGTGATCGTGCTGATGCTCTATGCCCAAGTCCTGCCCGAGATCGGTTTCGTGTTCGCCACCGCCTTTGCCGCCGCCTATCTGAGCTGGCGTCTGGGGTCGGGGCTGCTGTCTTCGGTCATCGCGGGCGTCTCGATTTCGGTCGGGATTTATATCGTCTTTCACCTGATCCTCGGGCTGTCGCTGGCCCGTGGCCCGTTCGACTTCTGAAGGGAACGCGCGATGGATACCCTTGCTCAACTTGCCCACGGATTTGATGTTGCTATGACGTGGCAAAATATCGGCCTGGCGCTGATTGGCTGCCTGCTGGGCACGATCATGGGCGCGCTGCCCGGTCTTGGCCCCTCTAATGGCGTCGCGATTCTGATCCCGCTGGCCTTCACGCTGGGTCTTGGCCCGACGCCCTCGATGATCTTGCTGACGAGCGTTTATTACGGCGCGATGTATGGCGGGCGGATCAGTTCGATCCTACTCAATATTCCCGGCGACGAGCCTGCGATGATGACCTGTCTTGATGGCTATCCGATGGCGCAAAAAGGCATGGCCGGCGAGGCGCTGTCGATTTCGGGGATCGCCTCTTTCGTGGGCGCGTTTCTGGCGACTTGGGGGCTGATCCTGCTCGCCCCGCAGCTGGTCAAGATCGCGCTGCTGTTCGGTCCGGCTGAGTATTTCGCACTGTTCGCGCTGGCCTTCATGACGCTGGGCGGGGTGAGTTCGTCCAATCAGGCCAAAGCCGCGTTCGCCGCCGCTTTGGGGCTAGGTCTGGCGATGATCGGGGTGGATACGCAGACCGGCGTGCCGCGCATGACCTTTGGCGAGGTGCATCTATACGACGGGATCGATTTCCTTGTCGCGATTGTCGGGCTGTTTGCGCTGTCCGAGGTCTTCGTCTTTCTCGAACACCGCCACGGCGAATCCGATGCGGCGGGGCGCAAGGTCGAGATTGGGCGCATCACCCCGCCTTGGGCGATGGTGAAAAGCTGCTTCCCGACGATGCTGCGCGCCTCGGGGCTTGGCTTTCTGGCCGGCGTCTTGCCGGGCGCTGGCGCCTCGCTGGGATCGTTTATTTCCTACTCGATGGAAAAGCGGCTGGTGGATCGCGAAGGCACATTCGGCACGGGCGATCCACGCGGTGTGGCCGCGCCTGAGGCGGGCAATAACGCGGCTGCTGGCGGCGCGCTGGTGCCGATGCTGGCCCTTGGCGTGCCGGGATCGGGCACCACAGCGGTGCTGCTGGCAGTGCTGCTGAGCCTCAACATCACGCCGGGGCCGCTGCTGTTCACGCAAAACCCCGATGTGGTCTGGGGGCTGATCGCGGCGCTGTTCATCGCCAACTTCATGCTGCTGTTGCTCAACATTCCGATGGTCGGGGTGTTCACCCGCCTGCTGCTGATCCCGCCGCGGATCTTGATGCCGATCGTTGCGATGGTCAGTTTCGTCGGGATTTACGGCATCTCGGGGTCGAGCTTTGATCTGATGGTGATGATCGGCTTTGGCGTGGTCGGCTGGGTGTTGCGCAAGTTCGACGTGCCGCTGGTGCCGGTGATCCTCGGGATCCTGCTGGGCAACCCGATGGAAAGCAATCTGCGCCGCGCGGTGCAGATATCCAACGGCGATTGGTGGGTGCTGGTGGGCAGCCCGCTGGCGATCGGGCTGTGGATCATCGCAATCCTTGGCTTCCTCGCGCCGATCTTCTTTGGCCGAATCCTGCGTGATCGCATGAAAGCGCGCAGCGACGAAGAAGGCAGCCTGCGCGATTAAGACAATGCGGGCCGCGCGGACATGCGCGGCCCGTGTTTCGGATTGAGCACCGCGCTCTCCTCCTGCCCCACGAATGAGCAGCTTTTTGACCGGACGCGACTGCGGGGCTTGGCGGCCCCGGTTTGCGGCGCTATCACGGCCCTTCGATAATCGCAGGGAGCCCCAAATGACCGCCGTCACAGACCGCATCGCCCGCACCATCGCCAGTGACATTGGCGCCCGCCCCGAGCAGGTCACCGCGACGGTCGCGTTGCTGGATGGCGGCGACACCGTGCCCTTCGTGGCGCGCTATCGCAAAGAGGCGACCGGCGGCTTGGACGACACGCAACTGCGCCAATTGGCCGAGCGGCTGGACTATCTGCGCGAGTTGGAAAAGCGCCGCGCCAGCATCCTTGGCGAGATCACCTCGCAGGGCAAGCTGACCGACGATCTGGCGCGCGCGATTGCGCAGGCGGACACCAAGGCGGTGCTTGAGGATCTGTATCTGCCCTTCAAACCCAAGCGGCGCACCAAGGCGATGATCGCACGCGAAAACGGGCTCGAGCCGCTGCTGCGCGCTATTCTGGCGGATCGGCACGCCGAGCCAAAACTGCTGGCAAGCGGCTATCTGAGCGAGGCAGTCGCCACTGAAAAAGACGCGTTGAACGGCGCGCGCGACATTCTGGTCGAAGAGCTTGGCGAAAACGCCAAACTGCTTGGCCGTTTGCGCCAGGTCTTGCAGCAAGACGCGCTGATCACCGCCCGCGTCATCAAGGGCAAGGAAGAGGCCGGCGCGAAATTCTCGGATTATTTCGATCATAGCGAGAAATGGGCCACGATCCCTTCGCATCGCGCGCTTGCCATCCTGCGCGCCTCGAAAGAGGAAATCGTGAGCGTCGATATCGGCCCCGATCCCGAAACCTGCCTGCCCCGCATCCTTGATATCATCGCCGCCGAGATCGGCATTCCCGGTCAGGCCCCCGGCGATCTCTGGCTGCGCGACGCCGCGACTTGGGCGTGGAAGGTCAAGCTCAGCCTGTCGATGTTCATCGAGCTGATGGCCGATCTGCGCAAGCGCGCCCATGACGCGGCGATCGACGTTTTCGCGCGCAACCTGCGTGATCTGCTGCTGGCTGCACCTGCGGGCGCGCGCGCGACGCTGGGCCTTGATCCGGGCATCCGCACGGGCTGCAAGATTGCGGTGGTCGATGAGACAGGCAAGCTGCTCGAAACCGCCACGATCTACCCGTTCCAACCGCGCAACGATCTGCGCGGATCGGAAGAGACGCTGAAACACCTGATCGCCAAGCATGGCGTGGCGCTGATCGCGATTGGCAATGGCACGGCAAGCCGCGAATCCGAGCGTTTGGTGGGTGAAGTGCTTAAACACCTGCCCGCCGGGGTGACGCGCCCGACGCCAGTGATCGTGTCCGAGGCCGGAGCGTCGGTCTATTCGGCCTCCGAACTCGCTTCGCAGGAATTTCCTGATATCGACGTGTCGCTACGCGGGGCGGTGTCGATTGCGCGCCGCCTGCAAGACCCGCTGGCAGAGCTGGTCAAGATCGAACCCCAAGCCATCGGGGTCGGGCAGTATCAGCATGACGTCGATCAGCGCCGCCTGGAACAATCGCTCGCCGCTGTGGTCGAGGATGCGGTGAACGCGGTGGGCGTCGATCTCAACATGGCCTCCGCGCCGCTGCTGTCCCATATCGCAGGTCTCGGGCCATCGCTGGCGCAAGCTATCGTGGCCCATCGCGACGCCAACGGGGCGTTTGCCAGCCGCAAGGCGCTGCTCAAGGTGGCGGGTCTCGGGCCCAAAGCGTTCCAGCAATGCGCCGGTTTCCTGCGCATCAATGACGGGAGCGAGCCGCTTGATGCCTCCTCTGTCCACCCCGAGGCTTACGGTGTGGCACGCAAGATCGTGCAGGCCTGCGGGCGCGACATTCGCGCGATTATGGGCGATGAAGCCGCGCTGTCGGGCTTGCGCGCCGAGCAGTTCGTCGATGACACCTTCGGCCTGCCCACCGTGCGCGACATCCTGAGCGAGCTGGAGAAACCGGGCCGTGATCCACGCCCAAGCTTTAAGACCGCCACCTTCGCCGAAGGCATCGACGCGATCACCGATCTCAAGCCCGGCATGTCGCTGGAAGGCACCGTGACCAATGTCGCGGCCTTCGGGGCTTTCGTCGATATCGGCGTGCATCAGGATGGCCTGGTGCATGTCAGCCAGCTTGCGGATCGTTTCGTCAAAGACCCCCATGAGGTGGTCAAGGCGGGCGATGTGGTGCGCGTGCGCGTCACCGAGGTCGATGTGGCGCGCAAGCGGATCGGTCTGAGCATGCGCAAGGACGGGGGCGCTGCGCCGGCCTCGGATACGCCGAAAACGGCCAAACCCAAACACACGCCGCGATCCGCGCCCGCCCCAAAAGCGCCCCCCGCCAGTCAGGGCGCATTCGGCTCCGCCCTTGCCGAGGCGTTAAAGCAGTCGCCCAAAACCCCGCGCGGTTGAACACCCCGCGCGCGCCCCTAAATCCAATCGCATGATTGGGATCGGCTATCACAAACGGCTGCGCAATTGGCGCGATGCGGCGATCCGGCGCGCCAAATACCGCCCGGTCTATGCCCATGCGCTTGTGACGGCGCATATGGGGGGCCATCTGATTGCCGACGATCACCCCGGATGGGCGCGTATTGAAGGCGCAATTGCGCGTGCCCGCGCGGGCGAGCCTGACGCCATCGACTCGATCGAACGCGAGATGCTGCGCATGCGCGACAAGCACGTCTAACGCAGAGACGCGCGCCACGAAGTCATCGCGACTGAGCCTTGAGGCGCGATCCTGCGCATCCGTTCCAACAGGTGCAAGACGCCGCTCCTCACGCCGTTGGAGAGCTTCAAACATGCCGGTTTTGCCCACCTTTATGCGCCCTCGCCCTGCCCTCACCGCAAGGGCGCCTGTCGCGGTTGTTCGTGTTCGGCCAGATTGCCGGGGGTGTGGCGGCAGGGGCCCAGGGCGAAGGCGCGCGCAGGCTGGCACGGGGCGAGTTCATTTCATGCCGCCCCAGCAATTCAGCCGCATCCTGATCGCGTAACGGGGACCCAACTGGCGCAAGCGCCTCACGACATTCGAGCCCCGCCTGATCGCGGCGACATCGATTGCGCAGGTGCATCGCGCGACGCTGCCCTCGGGGCTGCGCGAGATCGGCTTTGTCTCGGGCACGCAAACTGGCATCGCCCCCCCCAACTGCGCCAGCCGCGCCTGTGGAACATCGCTGAGCCCATCGTCAAACAGGCGTAGCGTATCGCTCACTGTGTCACGCAGCCCGCCAAAAGCCGCGCATTCACATCGCCCGCATGCCCGCCGCAGGCCCTGCATTGCTACGCGCTGGAATCAAGGCAGAATGCGGCCTGAACAGCGGGCGTTTTCGCAGCGGGGGCGGGGTGAACCCGCGCCAGGCGCGCGCTCTACGGCGCGCTCTGCGGCCTCTTGCTGCGCCAGATCAATCCGAAGATCGAGTCCCGGCTCAAGCGGCGCGGTATGGCGTTGCAGCAACGCGGCCTCCCATACCAGCGCGAACACCAGCATCTCAAAGGCGACCGGGTCGCGCGTATCCTTGGGAAGCCGCACGACAAAGCCGCAAAACCCCGCCAGCCCATGCCGCCCCGGCGACAAATCGCGCAGCGCAAACGCGCGCCACGAGTCATAGGGCGAACCGCCCGCCGAGGGCCAGAGCGCCTGCCCCGTATCAAAATGCCCACCATGCCCAAAGGCCGATCCGCTCTGCAATGAGATCGGGCCAATCGATACCGGTCTGGCAAAAGCCAGATCCTCGGGTGTGATCCGGACCTGCGCCACCCATTTGCGCCTGCTGGCGCGCGAGGATGCGGGGCTTGCGATCACGCCCGCGGGCGTGCTGGCCGATGAGTTACGCGAGGGGCTGCTGGCCTCGGCCCCGTTTGATCTCGAGATCGTCGAGGCGCCTTATGCCGTCACCTTGCAGCGGCGGTTTCCCAATGGCGTCATCAACGAATTGCTCGGGCACGCGCATTCACTGCACGCTCCTGCGCCGCTGGTTTGAGCCATGAAAACGGGGCGCAGGATCCTCCCGCGCCCCATATCGGACTAATCTGCGCCACCCAGATCAGGTATCGGCGACAACCTCGGCGCGCTGCTGGCCAAGGCCTTCGATTTCCAGCTCGACAATATCGCCGGGGCGCAGGTAGCGCGGGGTGGGCATGCCCATCGCGACGCCGGGCGGAGTGCCGGTTGAAATCACATCGCCCGGATGCAGCGTCATGAATTGCGACAGATAGCTCACCAGCTTGGCCACGCCAAACACCATTGTCGCGGTGGAGCCGTCCTGCATCACCGCGCCATTGACGCTCAGTTTCATCGACAGGTTTTGCGGATCGGCCACCTGATCGCGCGTCACAAGCCACGGCCCGAGCGGGCCAAAGCTGTCGCAGCTTTTGCCTTTGGTCCATTGCCCGGCGCGGTCTTTTTGATAGCTGCGCTCAGAGACATCATTGGCCAGCACGAAACCTGCGACATAATCGAGCGCGTCCGCCTCGCTGACATATTTCGCCGCCGTACCAATGACGATGCCCAGCTCGATTTCCCAATCCAGCGTTTCAGCGCCGCGCGGAATCACGATCGGGTCGTTGGGGCCTTGGATCGCAGAGGTCGCTTTCATGAAAATCAGCGGCTCGTCAGGCACTTTCGACCCCGACTCGGCGGCGTGATCGGCATAGTTCAACCCGATGCAGATCATCTTGCCTGTGCCCGCAATCGGCGTGCCCAGACGCGTGCCTTTGGCCACCTCCGGCAGCGAGCTCGGATCAAGGGCGGCAATCGCGGCAAGCCCGTCATCTGACAGCACCGCGCCACCGATATCGGCCACCTGTCCCGACAGGTCGCGCATCACGCCCTGATCATCCAGCAGTCCCGGTTTTTCCGCCCCTTTCGGGCCAAAACGTAGCAGTTTCATCGCCTATCCTCCCTGATTTCGCGCCATAAATGCAGCGTCGCCGGGCAAGTTCAAGACCTCAAGCGACATGGGCAATGAATATCCCTGTGAGCACCACAATCGCGATCAACAACGCCACGAGCACCACATCGGGCCAATTCCGGCTCAGCCCGTCCAGCTCGGCCTCGGCATCAATGCGTCGGCGCAAAAGATGCATCCGCAAAAAAGCGAGCACCACCACCAAGCCCCCCGAACCGATCATCGCGACATCCGACCAACCGGGCATCTGCGCCCCGGTCAGCTTTGACGCGGTCAGGCCGACCCCCACGATGGCGATAGCGGTGCGCAACCACGCCAGAAAGGTGCGCTCATTGGCGGCGTGGTCCTTGAAATTGGGGATCATCAGCCCTTCTCCTTGCCCTCGCGGCGCACCAATCCGCGCACGCCCCCTGAAATCAGCACATTGACCTCATATAGCACGCGCGGAACGGCCAGCCCGCCGGGGCTCGCCAAATAATGCGGGGACCAGACCGGGTCCCATTTTTCCTTGAAACTGCGCAACCCCTCAAATCTGTAAAGCCGCTCGCCATGTTCATACAGAAACCCGCCCAGCCGGTTCCAGACCGAGGCAAGGCGGTGACGCTCGATCCCCGAAAACGGCGCATTGCCAAGGCGGAACCATTTGAACCCGTTGGCCTGCGCCCACAGGATCAACTCGGTGAACAACTGGTTCATGCCATCGCCCGGACAGCCCGCATCATAGCGCATCAAGTCGATGCACAGCTCGCGCCCATGGCCCATCAAAAGGTTGGCAAAAGCCACGATCTTGCCGTCTGGGTCTCGCAAGACGGCGCAGTCGAAATTGACGATGTAGTCATCGGTGAACGCGCCCAGCGCAAAGCTTTTCTCTTCGCCCTGCTTTTGCGCCAGCCACGCATCGGAGATGGCGCGCAGCGCGTCGAGATGCGCGGGCACCTGCGCGGCGGGAATGATCTCAAACGTGAATCCGTCGCGCCGGCCTTTGCTCAGCGCGTAGCGGAAGTTTTTCTTCTTCGGGCCGTCCAGCGTGAAGGTCTCAAGGTCGATGCGCGCGGTCTCACCGATTTTCACAATTGACAGGCCCATATCGAGGAAAGTGGGCAAAAAGCGCGGCGAGACACCATAAAACGCGCAAAGCCGCCCGCTGCGATCGGCCTTTTCGCGCAAGGCCCAGATTAGCGAAATCGCGGCCTCCTCCTCGCCCACGGGATCAGAACGCGCAATCAGCGCCCGCCCGGTATCGGCATAGGCGATAAAGGCGCGGTTCTCGGGATCGAGCAGCACCTCTTTGTCGCCCATCAGGGTCAATTGCGCCTCGGCATCATCTGATTGCGCCAGAATATCGCGCACCGCTTGGGGGATTTGCTGGCGCATGCGCAGGCGTTTGCGCGCACTCAGGATCGAGCCCAGCGCGATGATCGCCAGCGCCACCGAGGCCCCCACCGTCGCGCGCAAGAACCGCGAGGCATCGCTTTTCCATGCGAATTGCCACCATAATGCGTCGCGATATTCGACATGTTTATAGGCGAAAAACCCGATCCATGTGATCGCTGCGACCAACGCTGTGACGGACACGAACCACCGCAGATCGAGGCGAAAGATCGACGCGTCCTGCACCCGGTAAAAGGCTTGGCGAAACAGGATCAGCAGCGCGCCCGAAATCGCCATCGTCAGTGCCTGCCCCCATTCCAGCCCCTTCACCAGCGAGGTCACCATGCCAACGCCCAGCAAGATCAGCGCCATCACCCAAGCGCGCGTCAGCCGTTGAAACAGCCCGCGCGCCAGCACGATCAGCATCACCCCCGTCACACTTGCGGTGAGATGCGAGAATTCGACCACCGGCAGCGGCAAGACATCGCGCAACAATTCAAGGCGCGAATGCTCGGCCGGAACCGAGCCCGACAGCATCAACAAAACGCCCGACACCAGTGCCACGCCCGCCGCCAAAGGCGGGATCAACGGCCCCATGATCGCAAGCGCCAGATCGGCGGCGTGATCAAGGCGATGGCGCTGCGCCCACAGCCACCCCGCCGCCAGCCCCAGCGTAGCGATTGCAAACGGATAAAGCGTGTACACCACGCGATAAAGCACCAATGCCGCCAGCAAATCAGGGCGCGCGCCAGCCCCGAGGCCCGCGATCACCGTCGCCTCGAACACGCCCAAACCGCCGGGCGAATGGCTGGCAATGCCAAGGCCAATCGCGGCCATGAAGATCACGAAGAAATAGGCGAAATTGCCCCCCAGATCGGGCGGCAGCAGCACCCAGAGCGTAAGTGAGGCAAACAGCAGATCGGCCATACCCGCCAGCATCAACAGGCTGGCCGTCGAGGCGCGCGGCAGATCCGCCTCGATCCCGCGCCAACGCACATGGCGCGCGCGCCGCCCCAAGAACACCATCACCGCGCCTAGCCCCGCAATCAGCGCAACGCCGTTGGCAGCCTCAAGCCCCGGCGCAATCGGCAGCACCGCCGAGAGGCCCTTGGGATGAAACATCATCAACAGGCCCAGCAGCGCGACAAGCCCGGTCCAAAACCCGCTCCATGAAGTGCCAAGCGCGAGGGCTGCGCGATGAAACGGCACGCCCGCGGCAACATAGGTGCGCAGCCGCACTGCCCCGCCCGTCAGATAAGACACGCCCAGCAAGTTCGAGATTGCATAGCCCGCTCCGCCCACCAGATAGGCCACGCGCGCCGCCACGATGCCCGGCGCAACCGCGCCCAGCGAAATCACATCGTAAAAGGCAATCGCAAGATAGCTGAGCGTGGTCGCGCCCAGAGCAAGCAGCAGCGCCTTGGGACTGGCCGCGGAAATATCGGCCACGACGCGTTTCGGGCTGACATCGCCCGCCAGCCTGTGCAGCACGAAAATCGCCACACCCAGCACCAGCAACGGCAAACCCAGCTTGATAAGCGGATGTTCGGCCCAGCGCTGAAGTCGGGCAAAGGGGGCTGTTTGGGCCACATCCGGGTGCGCATCGGCGCGCAGATCGGCGGCGGGATCGGCGTTGCGGGCCTTGGTCGGGTTTGCCTCGGGTTTTTGCGTCATCGCCCTATCCTTACTCACACGGGCCTCACTCACACGGGCCTTACTCACACGGGCCTCACTCACACGCTCAGGCCGTCCCTGTCACAAGCTAAAAATACGCCTTTGCGATGGCGTTTTACGCCTCCTTTGGCAAGAGCCTTCGTGCAATCTCGAACAGTGTTGATCACCACAGAATCAGCCCTGTCGGGATGGTACAAAATGACCGGGACCAAAGCGGCGCCGCGTCCCCGAGCGCGCGTCAGGAGGGTGTCATTTGACACGCCCTCAAGCCAGATCACGCGGTATGTGAGGCCAATATCACGCAGATGTGGCGTATTTGTAATCGTTCCAGCAGCCTACAGAGTGTCAAAACCGTCGACCGTGAGCCAATAAAACAAGGCGTATCGAAAGCTGCAGGCATCTCCCGTTTTTCGCCCCGCTCGCGCCGCGATCAACACCTATCATGATTGCGTGAGGTGGAGTGGTCGCGGCGCTGTGAGCACACCACCATAGCGCAGATTGAGACGCGGCCCGCCGCCGCGCCTTTGTGATCGGATCTCATCGCGCGGGGCAGTCTGCCCAATATGTGCAAAAATATGAATATAATGAATCCGATCACGCGGGCGTGATGTCTCAAAAACAATAACCGCTAACCGGGCAAGGGAGGCACGAGCAATGACGCATCATTTCGTTTTCGACCTTCCGCACCCGGGCCCTGTCTGACACCGGAGCCAGCCTATGCAAATCACCCCCACGCTCGGCCTGTTGCTTACCCTAAGCTTTGTCGTCTCGCTTCTGGCGTTGTCGGCATTGATCTGGGCGATCGCAAACAAACAGGTTCACGCGCCTGACCAAGACGATGCCCGCTCGATTTTTCAGCCCGGTGAAGGGGCCGAGATCGCCCCCCCCACCCAACCCCACCATTTCGATACCGAGCGCAGCGGCATCGACAAATCATCCTCGGGGCCAGTGATGTGGCTAATCGGGATGGGGGTATTTTGGCTGATCTACGGCTCGATTCACGGGCTTGCGGCGTCGCTGGAACTGAACCTGCCCGATTTGATGAGCGGCTCGGCGCAGATGACCTTTGGGCGGATGCGCACCGTGCATCTCAACTCGGTGATCTTTGGCTGGTCGAGCCAAGCCGGGCTGGCCGCGATCTTCTGGATCATCCCGCGGATCTTTCACACGCCGCTGCGGCTGGGCTGGATGGTCAAGCTGGGCACGCTGATCTGGAACCTCGCGCTGGTTGCCGGGGTGGCAGCGATTGCCAATGGTTGGACCGACGGGCTGGAATGGCTGGAAATCCCGTGGCAGATCGACATTGCGTTGGCCATTGGCGCGGCCTGTTTCGTAGCCCCCCTGATCGCGACGACGCGCGCACGTACGGTGCATCACATCTACGTCTCGGGCTGGTATTTCCTGGCCGCCGTGCTGTGGTTTCCCGTGCTATTCGTCATCGCCAATATCCCCGGCCTGCATTGGGGGGTGGAGCAAGCCACGATGAACTGGTGGTTTGCCCATAACGTGTTGGGCCTGTGGCTGACGCCGCTGGGCGTAGGCACGGCCTATTACTTCATCCCGAAAATCATCGGCAAACCGATCTATTCCTACGCGGTGTCGCTGGTGGGGTTCTGGGCCTTGGCGCTGTTTTACAGCCAGGTCGGCATTCACCACCTGATCGGCGGGCCGGTGCCGACATGGCTGGTAACGCTGTCGATCGTGCATTCGATCATGATGTTCGTGCCCGTCATCGCGGTGGCGATCAACCAGCACGTGACGGTGGCGCGCAATATGTGGGCGCTCAAGGCGTCGATGCCGCTGCGCTTCATCTGGTTTGGCGCGCTGAGCTACACCATCGCCTCGTTCCAGGGCTCGATTGAGGCGCTACGCTCGGTCAACACGATCACCCATTTCACGCAATACACGATCGGGCACGCGCATTTGGGGGCCTATGCCTTTGTCAGCCTCGTGCTGTTCGGGGCGATCTATCAGATCGTGCCACGCGCGACGGGCAAATACTTTCCCTTCCCGCGCCTGATCGGATGGCATTTCTGGCTGGTGGTAGTGGGGTTCGCGATCTACTTCTTCTCGCTGACCATCGGCGGCGTGCTGCAAGGTCTGGCGATGATGGATGCGACGCGCCCCTTTGCTGATAGCGTGACGCTGCTCAAACCCTATCTCGAAGGACGCTCGCTGGGCGGAGGGCTGATGACGCTTGGCCATATCCTGCTGGCGGTGAACCTGATCGCCCTCGCCTTCACCAAGCGCACGCGTGACCTTGAAACCGAAACCATGGTGGCTGCCCAATGAACCGCTATCTTCCTCTGGCGATTGTATCGCTGGCCATTTTGGCCTTTGCCACTCTGTTGCTGGTGATCGTGCCGGGCATGCAGATTGCCGCCGACGGGGTGGCCCCCGGGCTCAAACCCTACACCGCGGCCGAGGCGCGCGGGCGCGCGGTTTATGTCTCGATGGGCTGCCTTTACTGTCACAGCCAGCAGCCCCGCGATGAGGCGCAGGCCCCCGATGGCGAACGCGGTTGGGGTCGGGCCTCGGTTGCGGGCGATTACGCCTATGACGCGCCCCATCAGCTGGGCACGATGCGCACCGGACCCGATCTGATGAATATCGGGGATCGCCTGCCCTCGCAGGATTGGCAGTTGACCCATCTCTATCAGCCGCGCGCAATTTCGAACTGGTCGATCATGCCCGCCTATCCGTTCCTGTTCACCCATAAGGACAAGGCAGGCCCTACGGATGTGGTGGTCAAACTGCCCCCCGCCTACGCGCCCAAAACCGGGGTGATCGTGGCCAATCAGGATGCGCTTGATCTGGTGAGCTACCTGCAAGGCATGAAGCATGATTATGCCCCGCCCGGCGATGGGCTGCGCGACAATGGCTATGCCCAGATCGACGCCCGGCAAATGCCGCAAACCGATGCCGCCAAGGCTGCGCAGTGAGCCAAGGGAGACGAGTGATGTCCAAAAAGAACAAGCAAGACCCGCGGCTCCCCGATGAGACGTTCGAACCCTATGAAGAGCCCCGCCTGATCCCGCTGCCGGTGTATTGGATCGCGATTGCGCTGGCGATCTGGGGCGTTGTGACCTTGGTGCAAACCAGCAATGCGGGCCATTTCGCCGATAAGGAACGCGCCGCCTTGGGCGAGAAAACGGCCAGCGTCGCAAGCCCCGCCGCCAGCACGGCTGCGCCGGACACGGGCGCGGGCAAGGCGCTGTTTGCCGATAACTGCTCAAGCTGTCATGGCGATGCGGGCGAAGGGGTCGCCGATGCGATCCCGCCGCTGCATGCCTCGGATGTGATCAAAGCCGGTGGCGCGAGTGCCATCAGCCAGATCGTGATGCGCGGCATCGGCGGGCCGCTGATCGTGGACAAGGCGAATTACGACGGCGAGATGCCCAGCTTCAGCTCGGTCCTTAGCGATACCGAGATCGCGGCTATCGCCGATTACGTCGCCACCGATCTCAACGGCATGAACTCCACGGTCTCTCCAGATCAGGTGGCCGAGATCCGCACGGCGAGCGAAGATATGGACCCTTGGGATGGCGGCGCAGGTCTGGCAAGCCTGATCAATGGCCTCCCCCCGCAACCCGCCAGCGAAAACGCCAGCGCCCCAAGCCCCGAGGCCACCGCTACGGCCAGTCTGGCCAGCCAAGGCACGGCCAATATCTGGTCTTGCGCGAGCTGCCACGGCGACAAGGGCGAAGGCACGCAAACCGTGCCCCGCCTTGCCGGGCTTGCCCCTGCCTATCTGGCCAAACAACTGCATGATTTCAGCAAAGGCACGCGGATCAGCGACTCGATGGCCTATGTGGCGAAATCGCTGAGCGAGACGCAAATTACCGAGTTGGCGAATTACTACGGCGCGATGAGCAGCCCGTCGGGCGCACAACCCGCGCTCAAGGGCGATCTGGCACGCGGAGAGCAACTCGCGCTTTCGGGCGACTATTCCAAGAACGTGCCCGCCTGCTTCACCTGCCACGGCACGTCGGGCATTGGTGTGGGGGCACAATTCCCCGGCCTGGCCGCCCAGCAACCTGCCTATATCGCGCATCAACTCGCGATGTGGGCCGGTGGTGCGCGCCACAATTCCCCGCTTGGCCTGATGGCCGGGATTGGCAAAGCCTTGAGCGATGAGGATCGCCGCGCGGTGGCGGATTATCTCGCCTCGCTGCCCCCTGCTGCGGGAAATGCCAAGACGGCACTGGCCGTTTCCCCTACCCTCAAGGAGACCACGAATGTCCAGTAAGCACCCCTCTGACACCACGCCCCCTGGCCCAGATAGTGCCAAGGGCGGGCGCACCGCGATCCGGGCGATCCTTGCGGTCGGCGGGGGGCTGACGCTGGCGGTTCTGGGTTCGCTTGTGCTTGAGTTCGGCCTTGCCCCAAGCTGGTTGACGGGACAGAAATCCGTGCCGGCGGCATCGCCCAAGGGCGCGATGGCCGACCTGTTCACGCCGCCCCCCGAAAGCACCATCCCGAACGACGAATTCGGGGCCTCGGTGCGCCGCGGCATGGCGATTTTCACCGCAACCGGGACCAATGCGCATGACTTCGTGGGCAACAACCTGAGCTGTTCGAACTGCCACCTCGATGCCGGGCGACAAGCCTTTTCCGCGCCGATGTGGGCGGCCTATCCGGTCTATCCGAAATACCGCTCCAAGAATAAAATGGTGAACACCATGGAGGATCGGATCAAGGGCTGCTTCACCTATTCGATGAACGCGCAAGGCTCGCCCTCGGGTGGGCCGCCGCCCTACGGCTCGGATGTGTATCGCGATTTGCAATCGTATTTCTACTGGATGTCCAAAGGCTTACCGATTGGCGAGACGCCGGATGGCGCAGGCTTTGGCAAGATTGACAAACCCGCACTGCCCCCCTCGCGTGAGCGCGGGGCACAGGTGTTTGCCGCCAACTGCGCGGTCTGTCACGGCAAGGACGGACTGGGCCAGACCGATGTAAACGGCAAGACGGTTTTCCCACCGCTTTGGGGCCCGCATAGCTTCAACTGGGGGGCTGGCATGCACAAGGCCAGCTCGGCTGCGGCCTTTATCCAGCACAACATGCCGCTGTCGGAACCCGGCAAACTCAGCGCGCAAGAGGCGTGGGACGTGGCGACCTTTCTCGACAGCCACCCCCGGCCCAAGGATCCGCGCCAGACCGGGGCGATCACGCTGCAAGAGGCCGATAAGAAATGGCACAAAAGCAGCGAGGATTTTTACGGTGAAACGGTGGATGGCGTGGTTCTGGGCACCGGCTATCCCAAGCCCGCGCCCGCCGCGAACTAAGCCATTGCGCCAAATATGAAGCCGCGCCCGAGGGGACCCTTGGGCGCGGCTTTCTTTATTCGATCAGCCCAGCATCCGCGCCGTCATCTCTGACAGGTCGCGGCTCAGACCCTCGGTCTGCGCGATCCGCATTAGTTGTGCGCGCATCAGCGATTGGCGCTGCAAATCATAGCGCGCCCAAGTCTCGAACGCGGTCGACATCCGCGCCGCCACCTGCGGGTTGAGCGGATCAAGCCGCAGCAACCAGTCGGCATAAAAGCGATAACCCTCACCGTCTTGACGATGAAACCCAGCGTGATTGGCCGAGAACCCAGCCATCAAAGACCTGAAACGATTGGGATTTTTCCAATCATAAAGCGGGTCTTGCACCAAGCTTTGCGCCCGCGACAGGGCCGGATCTGGCTTGCTGGCGATGAGTTGGGTGTTGAACCATTTGTCCATCACCAAGCGGTCGCCCTGCCAACGCGCGCGGAACTGCGCCAGCGCCGACTCGCCCACGCCCGCACTGATGCAAAGGCCCAAAGCGGCAAGGCTTTCGGTCATGTTATCGGCCGCGTCAAACAGGGTCCGCGCGCGTGCGCCACCGTCGATCCGGCTTAGCAGCGAAAGGGTCGCAAGACGCAAGCTGCGCCGCCCTGCCGGTTCGGGATCGGGGCGATAAGGGCCGGTAACGGCCATCGCCTCATACAGCTCGCTCAGCGCCGCCTCATGGGCCACAGCCAAAGCCTGTGCAAGCGTTTCGCGCGCCTGATAAATCGCCTCTGGGTCGGGCGATTTACCCGCCTCATGCAGCGCCTGCGCGATCTGATCTTGCGAGGGCAGATGCAAGCACAGCGCGCTAAAGGCCGGATCGGCGGCCCCATCCTTGAGCAGCGCCCCGATCGCGGCACTGTAGGACGGATCCACCGCCCCGCCCTGCGCCATCGCGACGACCGTCTGCAACGCCAAGCGCCCGCCCGCATCCCAGCGGTTGAACGGGTCGCTGTCATGGGCCAGTAAGAACGCCAGATCGGGTGCGGCCTCCGGCGCGAAATCCAGCTCGACGGGTGCAGAAAATCCACGCAGAATTGAGGGCACGGGCCGCTCTGCCAGCCCCTCGAAGACAAAGCTCTGGCGCGCCTCGGTCATCTCCAAAATCGTAGTTTCGATCAAATCCTTGCCCTGCGGCGAGAGCAATCCGACCGCAATCGGGATATGGCGCGGCGGTTTGTCGTCCTGACCGGGTGTCGGAGCGGTTTTTTGTTCAAACTCAAGCGTGTATGTGCCGTTCTTAAAGCTATCCGCGATCGTCAGACGCGGGGTTCCCGCGTCCGTATACCAGCGCTTGAACTGGCGCAGATCGCGCCCCGAACTGTCCTCGAACACTTGCAACCAATCTTCGATCGTGCAGGCCTGCCCATCATGGCGTTCGAAATACAGATCCAGCGCCGCGCGATAGCCTTCTTCCCCGACCAGATGGCGCAACATCCCCACAATCTCAGCGCCTTTTTCATAGACGGTTGCGGTGTAGAAATTGTTGATTTCCTTGTAGTGATCGGGGCGTGGCGGATGGGCGAGCGGGCCGCGATCCTCACGGAACTGACGCGCGCGCAACGCCATCACATCCTCGATCCGCTTGACCGGGCCCAGCCGCATATCGGCGGTGAAATTTTGGTCGCGATAGACTGTCAGCCCCTCTTTGAGGCACAGCTGGAACCAATCCCGGCAGGTGATCCGGTTGCCTGTCCAGTTGTGGAAATACTCATGCGCGATGATGCCCTCAATACGCTCATAATCGCCATCGGTCGCCGTCTCGGGCGAGGCGAGAACCCATTTAGAGTTGAAAATGTTCAACCCCTTGTTCTCCATCGCGCCCATATTGAAGTCATCGACGGCGACAATATTGAAAATGTCCAAGTCGTATTCGCGACCGTAGACCTGCTCGTCCCATGCCATCGAGCGCTTCAACGCCTCTAGCGCAAAGGCACAGCGGGTTTCATCCCCCGCCCGCACCCAGATATTGAGCGCAACCGCGCGCCCAGACATCGTGGTGAATGATCCCGAATGCGCCACCAGATCGCCCGCGACCAGTGCGAACAAATAGGCGGGTTTGGGCCAAGGATCGAGCCATTCGGCGCGCCCAGCCTCTTGCACTACCGGGTTGCCATTGGATAACAGCACCGGCCCCGGGCCCGAAACCGTCACATGAAAGCGCGCCATCACATCGGGGCGATCGGGATAATAGGTGATCTTGCGAAACCCCTCAGCCTCGCATTGCGTGCAATACATGCCGTTCGACATATAGAGCCCCTCAAGCGCGGTATTGGACGCGGGCGCGATCTCGACCTCAGTTTCCAACATAAAGGGTTGCGCGGGCAAGGCTGCGGCATGGATCACAAGGCCCGTGTCACTTTGGCTATATTCGGTGCGCGCCAGCACGCGGCCATCGACCGAAATCTTGCGCAGCACCAAGCCCTCGCCGTCAAGTTCCAGGGGCGCGGCCGCACGCAACGGGCGCATCGAGATGCGCGCGCGCACCTGCGTCGCCTTGGGATCAAGTTGAAAATCAAGCCGCACCATTTCAAGGTCAAACGGGAAAGGCTGATACTCTGACAGCAGCTTTGTGACGGTGTTTTGAGACATGATCACCTCTGGGTCAAACCCGCGACTCGTGAATGTGCCCCATCAGTTAAAAGGCGACCTTGCATTTCACAACCAACAACGCGAACAAGAAACAGTTATCCTGCGCGTGCAGGCGCTGGTGCCACCGTGTCGCACGCTTATAAACGGGGTATCTTTGGCCAAGCTAGCGCGAAATAGTTCAAAAATCTATAAATTGGTCTAACTATTTTACCAATATTCGCAGTTGAAGCGGAAATTTTCTGGACTCTTGCGCCGTCGCGCCACATCTATGGCTTAAACATATCAGGAGGAGAGCATGGCTCAACGGGTAGAACGCGCCGGGCTGAAAGTCGCGGTCGAATTGGCGTCCTTCATCGAGGATCAGGCGCTCCCGGGCACCGGGGTTGAAACTCAGGCGTTTTGGGACGGTTTCTCGCAACTGCTGCACAGCTTGGCACCAAAGAATCGCGCGCTTTTGACAAAGCGCGAAGAAATCCAATCGCTTTTGGATGATTGGCACGCCCATCATCGCGCCAGCGGGTTTTCGTTCGACGCCTATAAGGCGTTTCTGATCGAGATCGGATATCTGCTGCCCGAAGGCCCGGATTTCACCATCGAAACCCCGGCGACCGACCCGGAGTTCGCCAGCGTTTGCGGCCCCCAGCTTGTCGTGCCGATCACCAATGCGCGCTATGCTTTGAATGCGGCCAATGCGCGCTGGGGCAGCCTTTACGATGCGCTTTATGGCACGGATGCCTTGGGTGATCTGCCTCAAGGCAAAGGCTATGACCCCGAGCGCGGGGGCCGTGTTGTGGCCCGTGCCAAAGCGTTTCTCGACGAGGCCGCGCCGCTGGCAGGCGGTTCTTGGGCCGATGTGACCGCGCTGCGCGTCGAGAATGGCGTGTTTTTCGTCGAGAATGCGGTGGGCGAGACCGGGCTGGCCGATCCAGACCAGTTTGCCGGGTTCAATACCGATGCCGAAGGCGCGTTGTCGCAGGTTTTGCTCGCCCATAACGGGTTGCATATCTGTATCGTGCTGGACCCTGACACCGACGTTGGCCAATCCGATCCGGCCGATATCGCCGATGTGATCCTTGAGGCGGCGATCAGCTCGATCATGGATTGCGAAGACTCGGTGGCCTGTGTCGATGCCGAGGACAAGGTGCAGGCCTATGCCAACTGGTTGGGCCTGATGAAAGGCGATCTGCGCGAAGAGGTGCGCAAGGGCGATGAGACCTTCACCCGCCGTCTGGAGGGCGATTTGCGCTTTACCGGAGCGGGTGGTGAACCGGTCACACTCAAGGGGCGCGCGCTGATGCTGGTGCGCAATGTCGGCCATTTGATGACCACCCCTGCGATCCTGACCCGCGACGGGGGCGAGGCCCCCGAAGGGCTGATGGATGCGATGCTCACGACGCTCTGCGCAATGCATGATCTGAAGAAAACCGAAGGGCCGCGCAACTCGATCACAAATTCGGTTTATGTTGTAAAACCTAAAATGCACGGGCCAGAAGAGGTCGAATTCGCCTGCGAAATCTTCGATAATGTTGAAAAAGTGCTAGGTCTGCCCGCCCATACCGTCAAACTTGGCATCATGGACGAAGAACGGCGCACCTCGGTCAACCTCAAGGAATGTATCCGCGCGGCGCGCCATCGGGTGGCCTTCATCAATACCGGTTTCCTTGATCGCACGGGCGATGAAATTCACACCTCAATGCAGGCAGGTGCGATGCTGCGCAAAGGCGAGATGAAGGGGCAACCCTGGATCGAGGCCTATGAAGATCGCAATGTCGATATCGGGTTGGCTTGCGGGCTGGCCGGGCGGGCGCAGATCGGCAAGGGAATGTGGGCGATGCCCGACCGGATGGCCGATATGCTGGCGCAAAAGATCGCCCATCCGCTGGCGGGCGCAAATTGCGCCTGGGTGCCCAGCCCGACAGCGGCGACGCTGCATGCCACGCATTACCACAAGGTCGATGTGCCAAAGCGTCAGGCCGAGATCGTGGCGATGAACCGCCCTGCCCGTCTTGACGATCTGCTGACGATCCCGCTGGCGGCAGGCAAGAACTATTCCGAGGCCGAAATCACCGCAGAGATCGAAAACAACGCGCAAGGCATTCTGGGCTATGTCGTGCGCTGGATCGATCAGGGCGTGGGCTGTTCGAAAGTACCCGACATTCATGATGTCGGCTTGATGGAAGACCGCGCAACCTGCCGGATTTCAAGTCAAGCGATCGCGAATTGGCTCGAACATGGCGTGGTCAATGAGATCCAAGTGATGCAAGCGCTGCGCAAGATGGCCGCGATTGTGGACCGCCAGAACGCGGGCGATCCCAGCTACACGCCGATGGCGCCGGGCTATGACGGGTTCGCCTTTCAGGCCGCGTGCGATCTGTGTTTTCTAGGCACCGTTCAGCCCTCGGGCTATACCGAGCCGGTGCTGCATCAGCGCCGCGCCCAATTCAAGGAAGAGCAACTATGATCACCCTCAAACAAGCGCAAACGATGATCGATACGGCCCTACAAACCGGGGTCGATGCGGGTTGGAAGCCGCTCTCTGCGGTGGTGCTGGACGCGGGCGGGCATTTGCAGGCTTTTGCGCGCGACGATGGCGCGGCGCCGGGGCGGTTCGAGATTGCGCGCGCCAAGGCTTACGGCGCGGTGATGCTGGGCATGGGCGGCAAGGCGCAAATGGCACGCGCCGAGGCGCAGGGCTATTTCATGGCCGCTGTGAACGGCATTTATGGCGGGCAGACCTGCCCCGTCCCCGGCGGCGTCTTGATCCGGGGCGAGGATGGCGCGGTGATCGGCGCGATGGGTGTCACGGGCGATACCTCGGATAATGACGCTGAGGCGGCTTTGGCTGGAATCGCAGCCGTAGGGTTGACGGGCGAAGCATAAGACGGGGCGCGCAGGTCAGGCAGAAAGGGGGGCCTTGCTTGGCCGTTGATTGTCATATCGTAGCGCCTTGTTTCTGAGGGCAGCAACATTTTGAAAGCCCGCCAGAACACTGGCGGGCTTTAACGATCCATTGCGCGCGATTAGCCGCGCGGGGAAGAAGCGATTGCCGTTCAGCTGTCCTTGCTATCCGCTGCACTCTCCTTAGGCTTTTCCCGAGGCGTGGCCTGCGGTGCCGCAGGTGAGGGCGAAGTGGGGGCCTCCGGTTCGGGAGGTAGTTGCGCGAGGTAATCCGCAATCCGCTTGCTGTCAGCGGCGCTGGACGCACCAGAGAGTGTTTCGAGGAAGGCCTCGACCTGAACGCGCGGCGTCTTGTCGAGCCACTTTCCGAAGGCGTCAATGACATAACGGCGCCGACGCAATTGCGCCTTGTGCTCTTTTTCTGCCACCTGTGCGACCTTGTTCTGGAGACTCAGATATTTCTGAAAGATGCGATCTTGCTGCGATTGAGGAAATTGAACGGTCATGTCGTGCTCCTATGTTTGCGGCGGGTTCGAAAGCAAAAATGGAGCCCCTGACCCCGCACGAAAGCCAATTTAGCGGTTTTTTTGATCGTTATTTTTATTGTTGTTTTTCAATTTCTTGTTCGTGATTTCGACCGCCCTTTTTTCGATCTGCGTGTCTGCGATGAAATGTTTTCGCAGGCCTGATGGGAGAGCTGCAAGCATCTTGGCGCGCAGCTGGTCGAGGGCTGTTTCCTTCTGCTCGACCGCAGCCAATCGCGCGGCGACAGACTTTTCTGCCTGTTGGGCTGCCCCTTGTCGGAAGGCTCGATAGGCACCGCCCAGATGGATCAGTAGTTTTCGTGCCGAACTGCCTGGTGCTAATAGTAAGCGCTCCAAACGATCGCGCTCCCGCGACTTCGAAGGAACGCGCGGTGAAACCGTCATTCGGTCGTTTTCGGCCGGAATGAGGTTTCCTGCTGCCGCGTGCTCGGCAATCTCGATCACTTCGTTTGCGTTAGTTTCGCGCGCTTCGGCGCGCTCGGTGGCCGCGATCAGAGATTCTCGTTGGCGCTTGGCATCACGCAGCAATTGTTCCGAGCGTTCGCGTTTCGCTTCGAGCTTCTTCTTCTCGGCCTCGACCTTGGCCTTTTCTCGCGCCAAGCGGACCTCTTCATTCGCCCGCCAGATATGCGCCGGGACATGTTTCTTGCGACGCGGAATGATGACGGCCGGGTCGTTCTTTTTCGCTTTCTTCGCCTTTCGGCGCGCCGCTGCCTGACGTTCCCCACGCGTCAGCCCCAGTGAGGCGAAAAACGCGCCGATGTCGTCCTGCGCTTTCTCGTAATCCTTCAAGAGCGGATGAGATGAGGGTTGGATAAGCCGCTGTGTGCCGCTGCGTTTCGAGTGCTTCTCCGTCCAAGGGGCGATCACCCCATGGATGTGGAATGTCGTCTCGTCGCGATCAGCGCGCGCGTGCAGAACCTGGTTGCCGAAGCGCGATCGCAGCCATTCAATCGCCAAGTCCTGAAACTGAGCTTCGCGTTCCTCGATCAGTTTCTGTCGCGCGGTCGCCTTTTCTTCGTCTGTCCCGACAAAGCGGGCGTCGTCCTGCGAGGGAACGAACCACTCTCGGCTTGCGGTGATGATGAACTCACGCAACGGACCGGATTTCGATTTGCGCCACGGATCGCGCGGCCCCTCAATCAAGCGCCGATCCGCTTCCTTGTGGCGCTTGGCCGCGCGAAGCCCCTCGACTTCCTGATTGATATTCTCAAGGCTCGCGAGGCGGACTGCTTGCGTCAGCTATTTGTGCCAGTTCGGGGAGCCGAGGATCTGCCTGTTCAGTTGAGTGCGGCTCGGATCGACATGGTCCAGTCGATCTTCCTGCTGTTTGCGATCACCGTGCATCCGATAGCGGTTCAACTGCTGCGGATAGAGTTCGGCGAAGCGCAGCACGACGGGACGGGGTGATGATACCGACGCACCAGCGGATGCGTCGATAGATTGATGCATGGACATGACGGCCTCCTGATTGGGTTGCCGTCGGGAAATGGGCGGAGGGGATGAAAGTGAAAGTTCGATTGGACAGATGGGGGGGTGTTCTGCCTTTACAGCTACGCACGTGCAGGTCGTAGCGGTGCAGCTGATGCGGGAACATCTCGCGAAAGATGAGGACAATTGGGTGCGCGCCCGATACTGGGTCAAAGCCTCCGAGCGATTGATGAAAGGACATATCGATCTCCGTTTCCGAATGGAAAAAGGAGATCGGTCGGTATGAATGGATTCTAAACCTGAGGGTGCGAAGAACGTGGCATTGTAGCTTGCTACCATCGTAGCTGAGTGTAAACTCGAAGAAAGCACAATGATCGCATTAAGAAGAGGAATCCTTATGTCATCCGAAAAAGAAATGGAGGAAATCTTACAAGACGAACTTGATGATATCAAAAATGTTCAGGACGATTCTGAGGCTACCGACGAAAGTGGATCCGGGCTGCTTTTTACTATTTCTTCTTTCGGTGTCGACCATACTGTAGAAAGTTTGGTTAAGAAAATTGAGCGCGAACAATATTATATACCAGTTTTTCAAAGGAAATATGTTTGGTCCCAGAATGACGCTTCTAAATTCATCGAGTCCTTGCTTCTAGGGCTGCCGGTGCCGGGAATTTTTCTTTATAAAGAACAGGATTCACAGCGTCATCTTGTGATAGACGGGCAGCAAAGGCTTAAGTCTCTCGAAAAGTTTTACAAAGGGTTGTTCAATGATCGGAAGTTTAAGCTTACCGGGCTAAAGACTGATTGGGATGGGAAGACATATGATGAGCTGGATGAAGACGACCAGATGCGGTTAGATGATGCCGTGGTTCATGCAACTATTTTCAAACAAGATACGCCAACAGATAATATGGATAGCGTTTATGAGGTCTTTGAGCGCATCAATACCGGCGGCATGAAACTTTCGCCACAGGAAATCAGAACCTGTGTTGCGCACGGAGATTTCAATACTCTACTTTTTGAGCTTAACGACGATTCGAATTGGCGAAGTATATTTGGCAAGAAGAGCGTTCGTCTCAAAGATGTGGAGTTGATCCTACGTTTCTTCACCTTCTATAATGAACGTCAGAAATATTCGCGACCGATGAAGAATTTTCTGACGAATTATATGACGAAACACAAAGATATTGCGCCAAAAGATGCCGACGAGATTAAGAGGGTCTGGGCTAGACTTAACGATGTGACAGTTCGCGCCTTGGGTCCGAAGCCGTTTCGGCCGGGAGGTCGCGCCCTGAATGCTGCGTTCTATGATAGTTTCAGCGTGGCGCTCGCTATTGCGCTTGAAACCAGCGCAAACGAAGATCTTGAGGCTGTCAGGGCCGCATACGCTGCGATTGAGAAAGATACGGAATATTTAGATGTGATTTCTAGTAGCACGTCTCTTGAGGATAACGTAACCAAACGATTTGACAAAGCACTTCAGGCTTTTTCCGATGCCGCTCCCTCTTGAGATACGCGCAGATATAGATCGGCTGCGTTCGATGTTAGATACCGCAAAGTTTTTGCCTGATGAGTTCACGGGTGAAGCCAATAGTATGATTTACGAATATCTTTGCGTGGCAATCGCGGGTCGCCTTGAACAAAATATAAAGCAGGTTCTCGTTTTGCATGCGAATAATAAGTCAGATGCAAAAATGGGTGCAGCTGTCTCTCGCCTTTGTCAACAGTTTCAGAATCCAGATAAAGAAAAAATCTTGTTGTTAATTGAGCTATTCGACAAAGATTACTCTCGCCGCTTGAGGCAAGATTGGAGCGAGGAGGGCTCAGTCGGCAATACGATCTCTGATCTGGTTGGCTTGCGAAAGGCTATCGCTCATCAAACTACAAACTCAAGGAATGCCACACGAACTAAAGTGGAACGTTTTTTTCAGGCATATAGGAAATTCATTGGAGATTTTGGCGCCCATTTTCTGGGGTAGATTCATTATGCAGACCGTTTTGGGTTTCCTTACGGAGAATGTTCGATCGAGGTCTGCCTGCTTCTTGCATTTTATCGATTGCGCTTCGCCGATTCAGTTTCGAAAAATTAGATGATCGTCGCTATTTTACATCTCGTGTTTTGACGAGCTTCCGAAACCTTCTTTCTTGCCCCCCCTGCTGTCGTCTTGTTTCGAGAAAGCTTTGCTCAGGAGAACGAATACGCGACTAAGGCATACCATTACTCACTAAGCATCTGACACTCCGGGCCGTTGGCCCTGCGTATCAGATGCCGTTCGCCGGGGCGCTGCCCCGGACCCCGCGCCGTCCGCGGGACCGTTGGGGCGTCGTTCGCCACTCCCCCTCCGGCCTCCCCCTGGCGTCTTCCGACGGACCATAGGGGCGCTCGGCGCCCCCTCTGGACACCCCCCGGCCGCTGTCTGCGCGACCAGAGGGTCGTCGTTCTGCACTCCCCCTCTGGACACCCCCTTCGCCCGGGGGAGGCCGCTTGGGCGCGCCTCCCCCGAACCCCCACCAGCATTGCGCCGGATCCTGACGGACCGCGGGCCAAGGCCCGAGCGGTTGCGCATGAATTGCCACCGAGGCGTCCAGGTTTTGCTCGCGCGGTCGGGATGACGCGCGACCAAAACCCGGACACCCCGTGGGGGACGGAACGGGAGCGTGTCGATCTTTCCCAAAAATGGAGAATCCCATGTTCGACAACCTTCCTGCCGCGCCCGAGAAAGCAACGCAGGCTTGGTCCGAGACCGTGCGCTCTGGCGACATCGTCTCGTTCCACTTTCCGGCCAACGAGGGCAAGAGCGGCCCCACACCAAAGGCCCGTCCTTGTCTCGTCCTTGCGGCAGCCACGATTGCCGGACAGCGCTGGCTCACCATCGCCTACGGCACCTCGGTCACCGAAAAGGTCCGCAAGGGCTATGCGATCCCGCTTGGCTCGCGCGATGCGCGGCTGGCCGGGCTTGAACGCGCGACGGCGTTTCGTGGTGATCGCATCGTGATTGTGCGCACCAACCATTCCGCTTTCGCCGTCAGCCCGATCTTTCGCACCCCGGTTCTGGGGCGCTTGACCGGACGTCCGCTGGCGCGGATGCGCGAGATCCAGGCGCGGCTTCAAGCCGAGGCCGATATCGCTGCCGAGCGTCGCGCGGAACGCCGCCGTGCCCGCGTCGATGAGCGCAAATCGCTGATTCAGGCCCGCGCCCGGGCCGCAGCGCGGGCGGTCATCACCGGCACCTGACGCTGATGCCTTCCGGCAGCGTCAGTTCGCCCGACGCTGCCGCCTTTCCCTCTCTCAACAGGAGTTCCCAAATGCGCGTTTCCAACATCATCCCCAGTGGCAATACCCACCGGATCATTCTTTCATCCCCCGATCAGCGGACCCCGGATATCGACCGGATCCAGGACATCGCAGCCGATGCGACCGGCGCCCTGCGTGCAGCTCTGCAATCTGTCTCCGAGCTATCCGAAGGGGTCGCAGAAGACATCGCCACCGAGCTGACTGCGCTCGAACGCAGACTCGAGTTGCGCGACACGATCCGCGACGGGGTTCGGGCCGAGATTACGCTCTGCATCTACCGGCTCGAAGCCTTCCTTCCCGACGAGACGGTAGAGGCGTTTCGCGATGCTCTCACGACGGCGCTGACCCTCTCGCAGCGCGTCGCGGATCTAATCGCGGCGGAGCAAGATCTCCGCCGTATTCGGTGGGGTAGCAGATAAGCCAAACCACCCAACTTGGGGCGCGGGTTCTCCAAGGGATCTGCGCCCCCTTTTTTCGAGAGGTCAAACTCGAAAATACAACGAATTTCGAATTTTCTTTTACGCAGAATCAAACAGTTAGGCCTGCACGCCTCATTTATTCCGAAAACTCGCTTTGATCAAAGGGGCCACGCGGAATGTTCGTGAATCTACGACACGAACTTTGAGGAAAAAACATGCAGGCACCAACGACCACACTGACCGCAGCCAACGATAACCCCGGCGGACCCACCCGGATCGAGATCGCGCCGACCGGCCTTGTCTCGCTTCTCGGCCGCGCCGCCGCCCGGCGTTTTGTCGAGACCGCCACGCCCGCCAACAGCACCACCGCCCCGACCGAAAGGACCGCCCAATGACACGCGCCGCCATCTACGCCCGCTACTCGTCGAGCCTGCAAAGGCTACCTCCATCGAAGACCAGATCGCCATGGCGCGCCGCGAATGCGACCGCAACGGCTGGACCGTCGTTGCGATCTTTGAGGACCGCGAGAAGACGGGCCGCAACATGCGCCGACCCGGCTTCCAGAAGATGAAGGACGCGATCGGGCGAGGCGAGGTCGATGTCGTCGTGGTGGAGGCGCTGGACCGTCTAACCCGCAAGGTCGCCGATGCGCTCGGCTATTACGATCTCCTCCAATTCCAGGGCGTCGATCTGCATTCGGTGAAAGAGGGGCCGCAGGATTTCTGCAAGGTGCTGCTTGGCGGGTTTGGCGCGCAGCAGTTCTCGGAGATGATCGGAGCTCATACGCGCCGCGGTATGCAGGGGGCTGTCTCGCGAGGACGCTTGCACACCAGCGCCTA
>NZ_CAJYBT010000030.1 GCF_913064665.1 uncultured Thioclava sp. | reverse complement strand
GGGGGGTGAGCCGGGAGAAAGCGGCCTTCCGGTGGAAGGATGCCCCGGCGAACGCGCCGCGCGTGGCCGCGCAGGGGGGCATGCAATCGCAGGTCGCGGCGTAGGCGCGTGCAATTTGCGCACGTTCGCATAGCGCGATAAGGGCCGCGCCCGACCTCGGGTGGGCGTTCGCTCCGCTTGTGATATGCACTTTATCGTGCCGCATCCCCTGACGTTTGAATTTGCGGTGGTGTCGCAATGCGCCCTCCCTTGGGGGAGGTCGGGCGCGGCCCGTGCTGGTCGCACGGGCTGGGTGTGTGGAGAGAGAAACGCGAGCGTTGTGAGGTTTTTGCGTGAGGGGGATTGAGGTTTTTCTTTTAGGAATCAAATAATGCGAAAATCCACGTTCGGGTTTTCTGAGTATGGCTGGTACCTCTAAGGTCGATCATCCCAGAGCCGAATTTTTGTTAAATTTTTTGAGGGAACGAAGGATGGATAGGGGGAAATGGTCAAGACCGGGGTATCCGCATAAAGGATGGCAGTGCGAAGATATTGAAGATCTCGGCTCGCCAGATGCAACATGCGAAATGTGTGAGGCTCAACCAATTCGCTATGTCCACTACATGTCTCATCCAGATGTTCCGGAGCTTTTGTCATGTGGGTGTGAGTGTGCCGGGCACATGGAAAGCAACTATGCCGTTGCGGAGAGCCGGGATAAAAAGATGAAAAACGCCGCTTCGCGGAAAAGACGGTTTCCTACATTAAAAGGTTGGAAGCTGTCCGAAAAAGGGAATTGGACCATCAAGCGTGGGTTTGCCAGAGTTACTGTTTTTCAAAAAGGCGATGGCTACAAATACGTGATCCATATCGGCCCAAATGATAAGGGTAAATTTAGTCCTAGAGTGTACAAAAACACCGAGAGTGCAAAGCTCGCATCCTTTGATACACTCAGCTTCTTGGGCATCGAGCATATATGAGAAAGCCCCGCACTGGCGGGGCTTTCTATTTTCAAGATAAATTTTAACTCACCGCGTGAACTTCTTATACTTCACACGCTTGGGCTCTGCCGCATCGGCTCCCAAACGACGGATTTTATCCGCCTCGTAATCTTCGAAGTTGCCCTCGAAGAACTCGACATGGGCCTCGCCTTCGAACGCGAGGATATGCGTACACAGGCGGTCGAGGAAGAAGCGGTCGTGCGAGATGATGACCGCGCAGCCGGCGAAATCTTCGATCGCGGCTTCCAGCGCTTGCAGGGTTTCGACGTCAAGGTCGTTGGTCGGTTCGTCGAGCAGCAGTACGTTACCGCCTGATTTCAGCAGCTTGGCCATGTGGACGCGGTTGCGTTCACCGCCCGAAAGCTGGCCGACTTTTTTCTGCTGATCGGCACCCTTGAAGTTGAAGGCACCAACATAGGCGCGGCTGGCGACTTGCGCGTCGCCCAGCTCGATCATTTCCGCCCCGCCCGAGATTTCCTCCCAGACGTTGTGATCAGCGCCGAGCGCGTCGCGCGACTGATCGACATAGGCGAGCTTGACCGTGTCACCGATGGTGATCGTGCCGCTATCGGGTTTCTCATCGCCGGTGATCATCTTGATCAGCGTGGATTTCCCCGCGCCGTTCGGCCCGATTACGCCCAGAATGCCACCGGGGGGCAGCGAGAAGGAGAGATCCTCGATCAACAGCTTATCGCCCATGTGTTTCGTGAGGTTCTCGACCTCGATCACCTTGCCACCCAGACGTGGGCCGTTGGGGATGATGATCTGCGCCTTGCCGACGCGATCCTTGACCCCCTCATCGGCCATCTTGTCATAGGCCGCGATACGCGCCTTGGATTTCGCCTGACGGGCCTTGGCCCCGGCGCGGATCCATTGGAGTTCCTTTTCAAGGACCTTCTGCTTGGCCTTATCCTCACGGGCCTCTTGCGCCATCCGCTTGGCTTTCTGTTCGAGCCATGCCGAGTAATTCCCCTCGTAGGGAATACCGCGGCCGCGTTCGAGTTCGAGAATCCACGAGGTGATGTCGTCAAGGAAATAACGGTCGTGCGTGACGCAGAGGATCGTGCCTTTGTATTCGATCAGGTGCTTTTGCAACCAAGCGATAGTTTCGGCGTCAAGGTGGTTGGTCGGTTCGTCCAGCAGCAGCATGTCGGGCGCTTCGAGCAGCAACTGGCACAGTGCTACGCGGCGACGTTCGCCGCCCGAAAGGTTGGCGACATTGGCGTCATCGGGCGGGCAGCGCAGGGCCTCAAGCGCGATATCGACCTGGGAATCGAGATCCCACAGGTTTTCCGCGTCGATCTGGTCTTGCAGCGCGGCCATCTCGTCGGCGGTCTCATCCGAGTAGTTCATCGCCAGCTCGTTATAGCGCTCCAGCTTGGCGGTTTTCGCAGCGACGCCCAGCATGACGTTTTCACGCACGGTTTTGGAGTCGTCCAGCTCGGGTTCCTGCGCGAGATAGCCAACCTTGGCACCCTTCGCGGCCCAGGCCTCGCCCTGAAAATCCTTGTCCATTCCGGCCATGATTTTCAGCAGCGTGGATTTACCCGCGCCGTTGACGCCGACAACGCCGATCTTGACGCCGGGAAGGAAGTTCAGGTGGATATTTTCAAAGCATTTTTTGCCACCCGGATAGGTCTTGGAGACACCATCCATGTGATAGACATATTGATAGGCCGCCATTGTGCACCTCGTAGGAATAGGGGATTTGGGCGCGTTCTAGTCGGAAACAGGGGATAGGGAAAGGGGGGGGCGGCGATGCTCCGTGATTTGCGCTGCGTCGAGATGCTGTAAAGGGGGATGTGCGCGGGCTTGGGGGTCGTGGGCTTTGCCAGCGCTGCGCAAACCCGCTATCGGTTTTGCACGCACATGCCGACGGAGCTACGCAATGATCGCCAGTTTGAAGATGCTTTATGAATCTGATTGCGCGCGCGCGCATCTGTTTCGCTACGCATTGTTGGCCTTTGATTTAACGACGATTGCCTTCGTCATTATTACCTCGTTTTTCCCGCATGTCTTGTGGATCGAGATCACCGATGCGCTGATCGGGGTCGTGATTGTGGCCGATTTTGTCGCGCGCTTTGCGATTTCGGATCGTAAGTGGCGGTTCTGGACGCGGGTCGCGACGATGGCGGATATCGTGGCGATCATCTCGTTTCTGGCACCGATCGCGGGCGAGGGGTTGGGGTTCCTGCGTATTCTGCGCACGCTGCGTCTGATGCACACCTATCAGCTGATGGCGCGGCTGCGGCGCGATTTCGTCTTTTTCCGCCGCCACGAAGAGGTCGTGCTGGCAGGGATTAACCTGACGGTGTTTCTGTTTGTGATGACCGGGCTGATCTATGCCACGCAGGTCAATATCAACCCCCAGATCAACAACTACGCCGATGCGCTGTATTTCACGGTGACGACGCTGACGACGACCGGGTTTGGCGACATTACCCCCAAGGGCGAATGGGGGCGGATGCTATCGGTGCTGATCATGATCTTTGGCGTGACGTTGTTCTTGCGTCTGGCGCAGGTGCTGTTTCGCCCGACCAAGGTGCGCTACGCGTGCCAGACCTGCGGGTTGAGCCTGCATGATGCCGATGCGATCCATTGCAAGCATTGCGGCGATGTCGTGCATATCGACACCGAAGGGCTGACGTGAGGGGTGGTTGTGTGGGAAAGTGCTGCTGTTCGTTTGATTGCAGTCTTTCTTGTCTGCACTATTGTTCTGGATTAACGTATTTTAAAGGCTTTCATTTTAAGTGAGATAATATGAGCTACGATCTTCTTGTTTTTGATCCTGAAGTTGCTCCGCGAAATCGCGATGAATTCATGTTGTGGTATAAGGATTTGACGCAATGGGGAGAAAACAGAAACTACAATTCGTCAGAGGGAACGTCAGGAAACTTGAAGGCGTTTTATGATCGACTACGGGTCTACTACCCACCGATGAATGGGCCCGAAGCCTATGTGTTTGAGGTTTCGCAACAAGTTGAACCGAGGACGAACAAAGGCTTGTTTGCCAAGTTGTTTGGCTCAGCGAGCAAACAGCCCGCGCCTAAGGCTAAGTTCGACGAAAGATTCGTGACTGATTATTCTATTGCAGAAAATGCAATCTACATGGGGTTTGCTTGGGCAATTGGCGCGGAAGCTTATAGCGATGTGGTGTCGGCGGCGATTGAGACAGGTGTCGGATTCTTTGACGTCAGTGCCAACAACGGAGTCATCATGCACGACCGCGATCAACTCGAAACGCTCGACATACTGTGAATAGCAAAATTGCGATAGGCCAATTGCTCAATTTTTAAGAAATTAGGCCTTACAGCAACCGCCCCCACAGGTCGTAATCGCTGGCCTCATCCACTTCGACCGTCACGATATCGCCGGGGTTAAGGCCCTCGAACCCCTCGTCGATGAACAGGTTGCCGTCGATTTCGGGAGCATCGGATTTGGTGCGGCAGGTGGCGCCCTCTCCATCAATGCTATCGACGATCACTTGGCAGGTCGTACCAACCTTGGCCTGTAGTTTTGCCTCGGAAATGGCTTGGGCCTTTTGCATGAAGCGGTCCCAGCGGTCTTGCTTGACCTCATCTGGCACATGATCGGGCAGCGCGTTGGAGCGCGCGCCATCGACATTTTCATATTGGAAACAGCCGATGCGATCGAGCTGCGCCTCATCCATCCAATCGAGCAGATATTGGAACTCGGACTCGGTTTCGCCGGGGTAGCCCACGATAAAGGTCGAGCGCAGGGTGATATCGGGGCAGATGGCGCGCCAAGCGGCGATCTCGTCCAGCGTTTTCGCGCTGGCAGCAGGCCGCGCCATGCGTTTGAGCACATCGGGGTGCGCATGTTGGAAGGGAATATCCAAGTAGGGCAGCACGCCGCCGCCATTCGCATGGCTTTCGGCCATCAACGGGATCAGGTCGCGCACATGCGGGTAGGGGTAGACGTAATGCAGCCGCACCCAAGCGCCAAGTGAGCCCAGATCGCGCGCCAGATCGGTGATATGGGCGCGATGACCGCGATCCTCGGCGTGCTTGATATCCACGCCATAAGCCGAGGTATCTTGCGAAATCACCAGCAATTCGCGCACGCCCGCCTCGACCAGTTTCTCGGCCTCGCGGATCACCGCATGGGCGGGGCGCGACACCAGACGGCCGCGCATATCGGGGATGATGCAGAACTTGCACTTGTGGTTACAGCCCTCGGAAATCTTGAGATAGCTGTAATGGCGCGGCGTCAGCGACACGCCGGTCGCGGGCAGCAGGTCGATGAACGGGTGGGGATCGGGCGGCACAGCGACATGCACCGCATCCAGCACCTGTTCATATTGATGCGGGCCGGTCACTGCCAGCACCGAGGGATGCGCGCCGGTGATGTAATCGGGCTCAGCGCCCAGACAGCCGGTCACGATCACGCGGCCATTTTCGGCCAGCGCCTCGCCAATCGCCTCAAGGCTTTCGGCCTTGGCGCTGTCGAGAAAGCCGCAGGTGTTGACGATCACCGCCTCGGCGCCGGCGTAATCGGGGCTGATCGCATAGCCCTCGGCGCGCAGCCGGGTCAGGATGCGCTCGCTATCCACCAGCGCCTTGGGACAGCCAAGCGAAACCATCCCGATCACCGGCTGACCGGGGCGGGGGGCGTCGGTGATGCGGGCGCGCGGTGCCAGATCGGGGCGCAGAGTCGGGGGGTTGGTGCTCATGCCCGCGATATAGACTGCGTGAGGGCGCGCGAAAAGCCCCGACACCACTGTGCGCGCAATTTGGCCAGAAAAGGCTTGCCTTAGGTCACATAAGTAAAGTTGAATATCTGAAGACGTGCTTTTTGGGCGTTCGCTGGGGCGGGCCGTGGAGGGAGACCACGACTCTGACATTCTCTAGCGCAAAGGGAGAGTAGAATGACAAGAAAGATGAAAACCCGTTTTGCGGGGATGGCTTCGCTATGCTTGGCCGCAGCGGTTCCGGGGGTGGCGAGCGCGACTGAAGGCTATTTCGCAATGGCCTATGGCACCGCCCAGCGCGGCGTTGCGGGCGCAGGTATCGCCTATTCGCAAGATGCGATGTCGGCGGCGATCAACCCAGCTTCGGTGGCGACAGTGGGGCGTGAGTTGACCTTGGGCACCGAGATATTCTCGCCGCGGCGCGAGTTTACTGTCTCGGGGGGCGCGCCGGGTCTGCTGCCCGATGGCACCACGAAAAGCGGACGGGATTGGTTCATTGTGCCCAATGCCGCGTTCAACATGCCGCTGGCCAATGGTGCCGTGGTGAACTTTGCGGCCTATGGCAATGGCGGGATGAACACCGCCTATCGCGATGTGCCCAACGCCAATTGTGGCCCGGCTTCGGGCGTGTTCTGCGGTGGCACGGCGGGCGTTGATCTGACGCAATTGTTCTTGTCGGTCGGCTATGCGCAAAAGACCGGTGCTTTCAGCTGGGGCGTTGCGCCGACAGTCGCCGTGCAGCGGTTCTCGGCCAAGGGGCTTGCGCCGTTTGGGGCCTTATCTGTTGATCCCGCGAACCTGTCTGATCGCGGCCATGATATGAGCTATGGCATCGGTCTGCGCGCGGGTTTCCAATATGAAATCAACCCCCAACTCACCATCGGTGTCTCTGGCCAGACCAAGTTCAAGATGAGCAAATTCAAGAAATATGCTGGCTTGTTCGAAAATGGTGGAGAGTTCGACATCCCCGCCACGCTGGGTGTGGGTCTCGCGTTCAGGCCGCGCAGCGATATCACCTTGATGCTGGATTATCAGCGTATCTTCTACTCCAACGTGCCTGCCGTTGCCAATTCAACCACGGCGACGTCGCCCTTTGGTTCCAAGGGGGGATCGGGCTTTGGCTGGGATGATGTGGACGTGGTGCGCATCGGTGCGGAATGGCAGCAAAGCCCCGATATGACGTGGCGTGCGGGCTATGCGCATGCGACAAACCCTGTCGGCCCCGAGGATGTTACGTTCAACGTGCTCGCGCCGGGGATCGTCAAGCATCACCTGAGCTTTGGCGGCACGAAGCGGCTTAATGATCGCGACAAGCTGGATTTCTCGCTGGCCTATGTCGTGCCTCAAACCGTGAGCGGCCCCGAAATGACGCCGGGCGGGCCGACGGGCAACACGGTCAAGCTGCGTATGGAGCAATTCTCAGTCTCGGTTGGCTGGACGCGGAAATTCTAAGCGCTCGGCGTTACTGTCGTCTTGAAATCAAAAGGGCGCCTCGCGGGGCGCCCTTTTTCTATCGGTGTGATGCGTCTTAGCAGCGACGGTCGCGATTGCCTTAGCGGCGACGATCCCGGCGGGCGCTCATCGGCTGGAAGGCAACCCCGACATGGGCCTCGCAATAGGGCTTGCCTGCTTGGCTGGGCAGGCCGCAGAACCAGAATTCTTCTGTCGCAGGGTCACCGATCGGCCATTTGCAGGTGCGCTCGGTCAGCTCCATCAGGCCCAGTTTCTTGGCGTGTTTTTCCACTTCGCCCACTTTGGCAAGTGCGGCGGGGTCAATTTCATTGGCCGAGGGCTGGGGCGGCAAGGGTTGGCCTGCCGGGATGATCGCCCTGCGCATCGGCGCGGCGGTGGGCTCGGGGCGCGCTGTTGCAGCTGCTGCCGGAGCCGCTGCGGCAGGCGCGGGCGTCGCTACGGCTGGCTTTTCCTCGGCCTTGGATTCGGCGGTAGCCTTGACGGGTTTGGCCTCGGTCTTTTCGGCCTTTGCCTCGGGCTTGGCGGGTTCAGCCGCGCCACCGGCACGGTTGGACAGGCCCAGCCGGTGCACCTTGCCGATCACCGCATTGCGCGTCACGCCGCCCAATTCCTTGGCGATCTGGCTCGCGGATTGGCCCTCGGACCACATCTTCTTGAGCAGATCTACGCGTTCGTCGGTCCAGGACATGGGAAGCCTCTCATTTCGCAGGGGGCCCGAAAAGGGCGGGCGCAGGGATGCGTGCAAGGCGCATTCTAGCGGTAAGGCGCACAGATACAATCGCGCAGGCCGATTTTCAAGGGCGCGTGCCCAAGCCATTTCATGGCAGTCCGCGTTGGACAGCGCCGGTTCGCGTGCTAGGTGAGCCCTGAGATGAGGAGAGCCGAGATGCAAGAATTAGGTGTGCGCCGTTTTGGGGCGGTGAACTGGCTGGGTTTGCAAATGCTGGGGCTGCGCGAGATCCGCCGGTTCATGGCTGTGTGGCAGCAAACGGTGCTTGCCCCGCTGATCACGGCCGGGCTGTTCCTGACGGTGTTCGCGCTGGCCTTTGGCAAGGGGCGCGCGCCGGTGATGGGGGTCGATTTCCTGCATTTCATCGCGCCGGGCATCTTGATGATGACGGTGATCCAGAACGCGTTTGCCAATACCTCAAGCTCGATCGTGATTGCTAAGGTGCAGGGCAATATCGTGGATACCTTGATGCCGCCCTTGGCCCCTTGGGAGATATTGGCGGGCTATCTGGTGGGGGCGGTCGCGCGCGCTCTGCTGGTGGCGGTCGTGATTTGGATCGGGTTGTTTATCGTTTTGGACCAAGGGGTTGCACATCCGCTTTGGGCGTTAACCTGGGTCGTTCTGGGGGCCGTCTTTATGGGGGGCTTGGGGGTTTTGGCCGCCGTGTTCGCCGATAAGTTCGACCAGATGGCCGCGATCACCAACTTCATCATCACGCCGCTGTCGTTCCTGTCGGGGACGTTTTACTCGGCCAAGGCGCTGCCGCCTTCGTTTCAGATCCTCACCCATTACAACCCGGTCTTTTACCTCATTGATGGTGCGCGCTTCGGATTTCTGGGCGTGTCGGATGCGCCGCCATGGCAGGGCTTGTTGGTGGTTGGTCCGGCCTTGGTGTTCGTGCTGGGGCTGGGCTGGTATTGGCTGCGCACGGGCTATCGCATGAAGCCCTGATCGGGGCGAAACGGGGCGCGAATCTGTCTTTACATCCGCCCCGACCCGGCGTAATGCCAGCGCCATGATCACAATGTGCCGCCATATCGCTGCCCGCCGACGTCGCCGCCTTAGCGCCTGACGTCCGATCTGCCGTGGCGCGTTGCCACATCCCCAAATCGTTGACCCGAAGGCCATGAGTGTTGACAGCGCTTTATGCCTGATGCACCCCTTGGCCTTCTTTTTCCCGGAGACCAACAGGATGATCCCTTCTGTTTTGCCCACTTACAATCGCGCGCCGCTGGCATTTGTCAAAGGTGCTGGCTCTTGGCTGGAGACGGCAGACGGGCGCCGATATCTGGACATGGGGGCAGGGATCGCGGTGAATGCGCTGGGCCATGCCGCCCCTGGACTGGTAGCCGCATTGACCGAGCAGGCGCAAAACCTGTGGCATGTCTCCAACCTCTACCAGATCCCGCAACAGCAGGCGCTGGCGGATGCGCTGGTCGAGCACAGCTTTGCCGATACCGTGTTTTTCACCAATTCCGGCACCGAGGCTGCGGAACTTGCGATCAAGATGACGCGCAAATATTGGTCCTCCAAGGGGGAGGATCGGGTTGAGATCATCACCTTTGACGGCGCCTTTCATGGCCGCTCGACCGGCGCGATATCGGCGGTGCCCCATTCCGAGAAAATGGTGAAGGGCTTTGGCCCGCTGCTGCCCGGTTTCACGCAATTGCCTTGGGGCGATCACGACGCGCTGCACGCCGCTGTCAGTGATAAAACCGCCGCCATCCTGATTGAACCAGTGCAGGGCGAAGGCGGCATCCGCCCGGTGCCCGATCAATGCCTCAAGGGGCTGCGCGATCTGTGTAACAGCACCGGCGCGCTGCTGATCTTTGACGAGGTGCAATGTGGCATGGGGCGCACGGGGCGGCTATTCGCGCATGAATGGGCGGGCGTGACGCCTGACATCATGATGGTCGCCAAGGGCATCGGCGGGGGCTTTCCGCTGGGCGCGATCTTGGCCACCGAAGAGGCTGCAAGCGGCATGACCGCGGGCACGCATGGTTCGACCTATGGCGGCAACCCGCTGGGCTGTGCAGTGGGCACTAAGGTCATGGAGATCGTCTCGGATCCGGCGTTTCTCGATCAGGTCAACGCCAAGGCGGGCTTCTTGCGCCAAAAACTCGAAGGGCTCGTCGCAAGCCACCCCGATACGTTTGAAAGCGTGCGCGGTGTCGGGCTGATGCTGGGGCTGAAATGCAAGCGCGCTCCGACCGATCTGGTCGCCGCCGCCTATGACCAAAACCTGCTGACAGTGCCTGCAGCCGACAATGTGCTGCGCCTGCTGCCTGCGCTCAATATATCTGAGGCGGATTTGTCAGAGGCGGTCAAACGCCTCGACGCCGCCGCCACGCAACTTGAATCCTGATCTTCCTCTTGATCGAAATATCCTCGGAGTTGTCGATTGGCGCGCCAATGGTTCAAGCTCCAATCGGCGACGGGCAGACAGTCCCCGGCGACCCACCACGAAAGACGAACCCATGACCCATTTTCTCGACATTCACAAAACCGACCCGGCCGCGCTGCGCGCAATGATCGATCAGGGCATCGCAATGAAGCAGGCCCGCCAAGACCGCCCCAAGGGCGCGCCCGATGACGAGCAGCCGCTGGCAGGGCGCATGGTGGCGCTGATCTTTGAAAAACCCTCGACGCGCACGCGGGTCAGTTTCGATGTCGGCGTGCGCCAGATGGGCGGGCAGACGATGGTGCTGTCGGGCAGCGATATGCAGCTTGGCCATGGCGAAACGATTGCCGACACGGCGCGCGTTCTCAGCCGCTATGTCGATCTGATCATGATCCGCACGTTTGAGGAAGAAACCCTGCTGGAGATGGCTGAATATGCGAGCGTCCCGGTGATCAACGGGCTGACGGATCGCACCCATCCCTGCCAGATCATGGCCGATGTGATGACCTACGAGGAACATCGCGGCCCGATCAAGGGCAAGAAAGTGGTGTGGTCGGGGGACGGCAACAATGTCTGCGCCTCGTTCCTGCATGCCGCCGGGCAGTTCGGGTTCGATTTCACCTTCACCGGGCCGCCGCCGCTGGACCCCGAAGCCGCATGGCTGGAGTTCGCGCGTTCCAAAGGCGTGCAGGCCGTGATCGAGCGCGATCCGGTCAAGGCCGTCGCGGGGGCGGATCTGATCGTGACCGACACCTGGGTGTCGATGCATGACCCGGAATCGGCCAAAGAGCGTCGCCACAACCAGTTGCGGGGCTATCAGGTCAACGAAGAGTTGATGTCGCATGCCAATCCGGACGCTTTGTTCATGCATTGCCTGCCTGCGCATCGCAACGATGAGGTCACCAGCGCGATCATGGACGGCCCGCAATCGGTGATTTTCGACGAGGCGGAAAACCGTCTGCACGCGCAAAAGGCGGTGATGCGCTATTGTTTGGGGCTGTAGCGCAGCGGCGGCGGCGGGTGGGCCAAGTTTTTGCCCGCTTGCCGCGCGGTGGGGGCGAATCCGTTGACTGAAATTTGATTCGTTTTGCGGCTTTGTGTTTTGCCCGGGTGATTCTCGCCGCGTAGGGTGCAGATTCGCCAGATTCGAGCAAGGCCGCGAAATTTCTACGAGATTTCGGACTGAGCGGAGGCAGTTTGAGCCCTCCAAATGGCCGCGAGCGCCCCGGTTTTGCGCTATTAACGCCACATCCGTGCTAAAGTGCAACAGTTAGCCTCTGCCCAGAAGAGAGCCCGGGTTTTATACTTTAAAAGGCCGTGAACCTATGCAAATCTCGCCTACGATGCTGCCATACGGAGGCGGCTCCTATCAGTAATGACGGAGATTACTATGAAAAAAATCGCTACTATCGCCCTGGCCCTCGGCCTCACTGGTTCCGCTGCTTTCGCTGGTGGTTACACCGCGCCGGTCGTCGAGCCCGAGCCCGTTGTGGTTCAGCAGTCGTCCTCTTCGAACGCAGGGATCATCATCCCGGTTCTGCTGCTGGTTGCAGTCGCTGTTGCAGCGTCCAACAACTAAGTTCAGTTTCGACTGAACTAGAAAAGGCCGGAGCGCAAGCTCCGGTCTTTTTTTATCTGCCGTGGCAGCCCGATGGGCAGCGGTGATGCACAGATCGAAATGGCACGAAAAAAGCCCCCGAAATCGGGGGCTTTCGTGTGTTTGGCGCGCTTCGTTCGGGGGCGGGTTAGTTGCGCAACTGTTGGATCGCAACATAGCCCAGTGCCGGGCCAACCCATTGCCGTGAGGCCAAAATCGTGCCCCCCGCAACCAGATAGCTCATATCAAGGCGCACACCCGAGCCCTCGCAATGTTCGGCGACCTGCCGGGCGCTCACGGGGCCCTGTTGCACCATATCGCCCGGCGTGATCGTGCAGGAAACGGGCAGCGGGCGTTCCTCGCCATCGCCATCCAGATAGCGATAGACGCGCGGCGCGGTGCCAGCCTTGGCGGCGCGGATCAGCGCGCCTGCGGCAGTCGTATCCGCCGACATCAGGTCGCGCCCAAACCCGCGCGTGCCCGCCAGCAACCCGCCACGCAGCACGAAGGCGCGCTGATCAGGGGTCTGGTAGGTACGCATCGTGCCGTTTTGCCCGCGCATCGCGGCCACGGTCGCGGCTTTGCTGGCCTCGAATGTGACCATGATAACCGGACCTTGCAGCGATTGCAGCGCGGCGGCGGCCAGCGCGTTGGGGTCTTGGGGTGCCGCGGCAGCAGCCTTCTTTTTGCCCGGTAGCACCTGACCCAGCGCCGAGGTGACCATTTTCACCCCGCCCGATTTCTTTTCCTGAATGCCGGCACTGTCATGGCTGCACGCGCCAAGGGCAGCGATCAGCGCGAGCGCGCGAAGGGGAGCTTGGCTCATCGCCAGAACCTCCCCCAGTCGCGATATAGCCCGCCCTGCTGACTGCCATCCAGCGCCTCATACAGACGGCCATCGACATTCACGCGTGCCCCGCCATCGCCGACATAGGGGCGCAGCATGGTCGAGAAGCTCTTGAGCGAGGGCATGCCCGTCGCATAGCCCAGCGGGATCGTCAGGCGGATGCCCTTGTCGAACTTGCCGGGGCCGAAATCACTGCCAGACATATCGGTCATCGTTGCCCATGCGCCGACTTTCCAGCCATTGGCCATCTCGCGATCCAGCGAAATCGTCGCGCCGAAATCGCGCGCCAGATAGCGCCCGACATCCAGCTCGCCCGTCAGCCCGTTGCCAAAGTCGTAATAGGCCGAAACGAAGGCCGTCGCGGTGGAGTAGTTGCGGAACGAGAATCGCTGATCGAAATCGCGTTGCTTGACGAGATTGACCTCGGCCCCCAGCGCCAGGCGGCTATCGACAGGTTTCCACAACAATTCGCCCGAAACCCCACCATACATGCGTTCAAGCAGGCCGACCGTGACGCGCGAATAGACGTCATTTGCGGGCCGCCCGTAAGAGGCAATGGTCAGGTAGGGAATCGTGAGATCGCCGTGGCGCTGATATTCATAAATATCGCTGCGCACATGCTGCACGGTCGAGGTTGAGGTTTTCGGGTTCGTATCAAGATTGCCGATCGCCTTTTGGCGCAGCGCCCCGGCAATGACCAAACCGGGCGCGAGTTCATAGCGCCCGCTGAGTGTGACGCCCAGATCTGCGTGTAGATCGTTGGCCGGATCAAAGGGCGACAGTTCCAGATAGGGCGCAATGCCCCACATCAGGCGCGGATAGACGCCGGGGGTCGTCACGAAGCCTGCGTTGCCGCGCTCGCTTTCCCCGATTTTCGCAACGGCGGCGATCTGCGTCGAGGGGCCGTTTTCCAGCCGCTCGATGTCAGAGCGTTTCAGCACCGTGGTGGAGGCCGGCATGCCACGCTCCATCAAGGTGACCTTGATCGTCTCGACCGAGGCGGGCAGGGCGCGGCTGGCGATGCGCGCGGCGTGACCGATGGCTTGGGGATTGGCGCGATAGGTCTCGTTCGAGATGCGCAGATCGACGCTGGTGGGCGTGAGCTTCATCGCCTCTAGCACCTGACCGTCTTTTTGCAGCGCATCGCCGATGGATTTCTGGATCGCGGGTTGCGCGGTCGGGTCTTGCGCCCAATCGGTGGCATAGGCTTGCGGATTGCTGGCGCGCGACGGGCGCGGGGCGACCGGAATCGGCGCGCGCTCCAGCCCCGAGGGGGCGGCGGGTTGGCGCGGATCCAGCGCGATATTGAACTGGAAGCCAACCTTGGAGCCATGCAGCAGATAGCCCGACACCGAGGCGATGTTGTTGATCTTGTAATCGACGCCGAAATTCAGCGGGGTCTTGTTGTCAAACCCGTTTGCGGCGGTTTCGGCGGCGTAATCATCGTCGCTATATTCGGCCTTGAGCGCGATCTTATCGCTCACCTGCCAGATCACCGAGGCAAAGGGTGCCGAGGGCCCCTTGAACCAAGTGTCACTGTTCAGCCCGCCCGACCGCGACGGGGCAGGGCGCGTGCCGCCCCCCGATCCGCCAGACCCAAGCCGACCCCAGCCCCAGCCCACGCTGGCGCGCAGACGCGGGGTGATCGTCTTGCTCGCGACGAGATATTCCGAGGCATAAAACCCGTTATCAAACATATCACGCAGACCAACGGCAAAGGCCGGGCGCCAACCCTGCTCTTTGAGCAGTTGCAGATGCAGATCAAAGCTGCGGTCCTTGAGGGTATCGCCGCCAACGCCCAGACCCTTTTCGCGCGAAAAGCGGACAGTGGCGGTCAGGCGCGGGAACATCTGGAATGAGAAATTGGCCCGCTGGCTATCGGAATAGCCCGAAACAGAGGCGACAAGTTCACCATCGCGAAAACTCTCGGCGGTGGGGGTGTCGATGACGCCGGGCGCGCCCAGCGTGCCGATGCTCCAGGCAAGTTGATCCTGCGCATGGGCGGTTTGGGCAAACCCCATTCCAGCCAAAAGCGCAGCACTTGCGATACCACCTGTGATCCGTTTCATGCGTCTTCCCTCAAAACACTGCGTCTCTTGCGTCCTTCCTAGACGAGATCACACAGCTTTGCGAGCGCGGCGGGGACCGGATCGGTGTTTCTTGTGGCAGGGTTGCATCCTTGCCGCGCCTGTTGTGGCGCGATCAGGGGCTGCGGCAATCTGTCTAAATGATCTGCGGAAAATGGGTGAAATAAGATAACATTACGTAGCGAGGGACCGATGTCTCAGAGAGTGCCCCAACTTGGTCAAAAACGGCGTGGGCACGGTGGGAGGCACGCAGAAGACATGGGGCAAGATCGTGGCCGAGACCCGGTCTGATGACCCGAATGTAGCGATTCTGATCCGCGCGCATGGCGCCGTGGTCAGCGCCTTTGTAAACGGAGGGGCGAAGGTCGCGGCGCAAGAAAGCCCGCTGCCCTCAGCCGATCTCCGTGTGACCGGCGCGTCCCCGGTCGGGTAAGCGACCCGGCGGCTTAGTGCGTCCATGATAGCCGCCGGGTCCGCCCAAACTCACATACAGGCCGCAAATAGCGCGCGGGTGTTTTCGCGTGTCATTTCAACGGGGTTGCCGCCACAAGACGGATCTTCCAGCGCCATTTCGGTCAGCTCATCCAGACGCGCCGGGTCAACCCCCATTGCCGTCAGGTTTTCCGGGATGGACAGCTCGGTGCGCAGCGCAAGAATGCGCGCCTTGAAGCCGTCAAACCCGCCCGCAATGCCTAAGTAAGCAGCTGCGCGGATGATGCGATCTTCGATCTCAGCACGGTTGAAATCAAGCACCATCGGCATCACCACCGCGTTCGTCGTGCCGTGATGGGTGCCATAAACCGCGCCGATTGGGTGGGACAGCGAATGGATCGCACCCAGCCCCTTTTGGAACGCCACAGCGCCCATGGCAGCAGCCGACATCATCTGCGCCCGCGCGTCCAGATCATTGGGCGTGGCATAGGCGCGGGGCAGGTTTTCAAACACCAGCCGCATCCCTTCAAGGGCGATACCCTGGCTCATCGGGTGGTAATGCGGGCTGCAATAGGCCTCAAGGCAATGGGCCAGCGCATCCATTCCGGTGCCTGCGGTGATGAAGGCGGGCATGCCCACGGTCAGCTCAGGGTCGCAGATCGTGACGACGGGCAACAGTTTCGGGTGGAAGATAATCTTCTTTTTGTGGGTCTCTGAATTGGTCAGAACGCCTGCGCGCCCAACCTCGGACCCGGTGCCAGCAGTGGTGGGCACCGCAATGATCGGGGCGATGGCGTCGCTATCCGCACGCGTCCACCAATCGCCGATATCCTCAAGATCCCAGACGCTGAGACCCGGTTTCTGGCCCGCCATCAGTGCAATCATCTTGCCCAGATCAAGCGCCGAGCCGCCGCCGAAACACACCACGCCATCATGCTCGCCTGCTTTGTAAGCGGCGATGCCGTCGGCCATGTTCTTCTCGTTCGGGTTCGGGTCGACCTCGCTGAACACGGCGCGGCCCAGCCCTGCGGCTGCAAGAATATCAAGGGCTTGCGCGGTGATCGGCAGGGTGGACAGCGCCTTGTCGGTCACCAATAGCGGCTTGGCCATTCCGGCGGATTTGCAGTGATCGGCCAGTTCCGCGATCCGGCCGGGGCCGAATTTGATCGCGGTGGGATAGGACCAGTTCGCAGTGGGAGCGTTCATTTCGTCACCTTCTTGAGATGGTAGGATTTCGGGCGCGTCAGCGCGTGATAGCCCAGCACCGACAGCGAGCCACCCCGGCCCGTTTCCTTGCAGCCCGTCCAGCACAAGGCCGGGTCAAGATAGTCGCAGCGGTTCATAAACACGGTGCCGGTTTGCAGCCGTGCACCAATCGCCTCGGCGCGGGTTGCATCAGAGGTCCAGAGCGAACAGGTCAGCCCATATTGGCAATCATTCATCGCCGCGATCGCCTCTTCGTCATTCTTGACCGACATGATGCCGACCACGGGGCCGAAGCTTTCTTCGCGCATCACCCGCATCTCATGATTGACGTTGATGAGGATTTGCGGCGCGAGATACGCGCCCCCGTCATCGGCGGGGAACATCGCCGGGTCCAGCAGCGGCTGCGCGCCCTCGTTGATCGCATCCGCGACCTGACCGCGCACGACCTCGGCAAAGCGTTTATTGGCCATCGGGCCAAGCGTGGTATCGGCCTCAAACGGGTTGCCGAGTTTCAGCTTGCTCGCCCAGTCAATCGCCTTGCCCACGAAGGCGTCATACAGGCTTTCATGCACGTAAATACGTTCAATCCCGCAGCAACACTGACCGGCGTTGAACAGCGCGCCATCCATCAGCCCATCGACGGCGGCGTCCAGATCGGCGTCGTCGGCGACATAGCCGGGGTCTTTGCCCCCGAGTTCCAGCCCCATGCCGACAAATGTGCCAGCAGCAGCCTTTTCCAGCGCACGACCACCGCCGACAGAGCCGGTGAAGTTGATGAAATCAAAGGCGCGCTCGCCCAGCAGCGTCTCGGTCACGTCATGAGAGAGGAAGACGTTTTGGAACACGTCCTCGGGGATGCCGGCGGCGTGGAAGGCCTCGGCGATACGTTCGCCCACCAGCAGGGTTTGCGTGGCATGTTTCAGCACCACCGTGTTGCCCGCAATCAGCGCCGGCACCAGCGAGTTGATCACCGTCATATAAGGGTAGTTCCACGGTGCGATGATCGCCACGACGCCCATCGGCTCGCGCGCGATCTGGCGCAGGGCGGTGGCGCTGTCTTCGATCACCATCGGCGCAAGCGAGGCTTCGGCAATCGAGATCATGTAGTTCGCGCGCTCGTTCATGCCGCCAAATTCGCCGCCGTAACGGGTCGGGCGGCCCATCTGCCAAGCGAGCTCTTCGACGACGACATCTTTCATCTCGTTGAGCGCGGCAATCCCGGCCTGAACCAGCGCGATACGGTCCGCCAGCGGGCGCGCGGCCCAAGAGGGTTGCGCGGCACGTGCGCGCGCGACCATCATTTGCGCATCGGGGTGCGAGAGCGTTTCACGCGTTGCATAGACCTGCCCATCGACGGGCGAGATACATTCGATCACTTTTGACATGGGGTCTCCTTGCGGGCCAATTTGCCCGCGTATTGGCAAAGTCTTAGGCGCGTTCAAAGCCGCGCGCACGTTCCCAATCGGTCACGACGCGGTTTTGTTCGCGAATTTCCCAGCGCGCGGCGTGGGTGTAATGGGCCATCACCTGATCGCCGAAGGCGGCGCGCAGCATGTCGCTGGCCTGTAGCGCATCGGCGGCCTCGGGCAGGGATTTGGGCACATCCACCACATCGCCCGCTTTGTAGAGATCGCCCCCCGCCTCTGGTCCGGGGTCGATTTCGCCCTCAATCCCGGCAAGGCCAGCGGCCAGCAGCGCCGCGCAGGCCAGATAGGGGTTCAAATCCGATCCGCCAATGCGGCATTCCACGCGCACGGATTTGGTGCCTTCGCCGCAAATGCGGAAACCTGCCGTGCGGTTGTCAAGCGACCAGACCGCCTTGGTGGGGGCAAACAGCCCCTCGCAGAACCGCTTGTAGCTGTTGGTGTAGGGGGCGAGGAAATAGGTGATGTCGCGGGCGTATTTCAACTGCCCACCAAGGAAATGGCGCATCAGGTCTGACATGCCATGGGGCGCATCGGCGTCATGAAACGCGTTCTTGCCACCTTTCCAAAGCGATTGGTGGACGTGGCTCGACGAGCCTGCCTTGTCAGTGTGATATTTCGCCATGAAGGTCGCAGAATAGCCGTGCTGCTGGGCGATCTCTTTGGCGCATTGCTTGACCAGAACATGCATGTCGGCGGTCTCAAGCCCGGCGGCGTATTTCACGTTCAGCTCTTCCTGACCGCGCTCTGCCTCGCCCTTGGAGCATTCCACCGGAATCCCCGCATGATAGAGTGCATTGCGCATGTCACGCAGCGCGGGTTCGGTGCGCGCATTCCCGAGGATCGAGTAGTCGATATTGTGGCGCGCGACGGGGGTCGGGTCGGGATAGCCCGCGTCAAACAGTTCGGGATAGCTTTCCTCGAACAGGAAGAATTCCAGCTCGGTTGCCATCATCACGTCAAACCCCAACGCCTTGGCGCGCGCGATCTGCGATTTCAACATCGAGCGGGGGGCGTGGGGCACGGGCGTGCCGTGATGATCAAGCAGATCGCACAACACCAGGGCGGTGCCGGGCACCCACGGGATCAGGCGCAGCGTTTCCATATCGGGCTTCATGACATAATCGCCATAGCCGCGCTCCCAGCTAGAGGCCTCATAGCCCGGCACGGTTTCCATCTCGAGATCGGTGGCCAGCAGGTAGTTGCAGCAATGGGTTTCTTCCCAAGCGCTGGCGACGAAATGCGCGGCGTGGAACCGCTTGCCCTGAAGACGGCCCTGCATATCAATCAGGGCGACGATCACGGTGTCGATCTCACTGGCTTTGACAGCCTTTTTGAGCGCATCGAATGAGAACTTGGCGGGCATGGAATCCTCCGGGTGGTCAGCAGGCTGCGCGACAGTGCCGCGCGGCGGCGCGCTCGGCAAGGGCCTGCGGATGGGAAAGAGGGCGCGCCCAGGAAATTTCCCCCGACGCGCCCCCGGTTGTTACTTAGCCATAGCGGTAGGGCGGGCCTGCCTTGCCCATCGTTTCGTTGTATTTCTTAAAGATATCAACGACCTTGGCCTTGAGCGGGCTTTCGGCGGCGATTTCATCCCAGAACTTATGGGCGGCATCTTCGACCTGTTTCCATTCGGCATCAGGAATCGTGGTGAGCTGCATTTCGGTGCCCTCGACGCGCAGCTTGGCCTCGCCCGACCAATACCAGTATTGGCGATGGTAATGGGACTGATCAAAGCAGGTCTTCATCAGCGTCTTGAGCCGATCCGGCACCGCGTTCCAGCGCTCCATATTGGCAAAGAAATGCCCGATCCACGCGCCCGAGATGTTGTTGGTCAGGAAATAGGGCGCGTTCTTGCCCCAGCCCGAGGTGTAATCCTCGGTGATGCCCGACCATGCCACGCCGTCCAGCTCGCCGGTTTGCAGCGCGACCTCGACATCCTCCCACGGGATGGTCACCGGCACGACGCCGAATTGCGCCAGGAAACGCCCCGCAGTCGGGAAGGTAAACACGCGTTTGCCTTTCAGATCGGCCAGCGCGTTCACCGGTTCCTTCATCGCGAAGTTGCACGGATCCCACGAGCCTGCCGAGATGTGCTTTACACCGACAGCCGAATATTGCTCGTCCCAGATCTCGTTGAGACCCCATTCGTTAAACAGCGTCGGCACATCCAGCGAATAGCGCAGACCGAACGGGAAATAGCCACCAAACACGGTGACTTCGGTGGGCGAGGCCATCGAGTCGTCATCCGATTGCACCGCGTCGATCGTGCCCGCTTGCATGGCGCGGAACAACTCGGATGTGGGCACAAGCTGGTCGGCGTAATACAGCTCGATCTCCATCTCGCCATCGGCGATTTCGTTGAAGGTCTTGATGGAAGCATCCACGACCTGTTCGGCCAGTGCAGGCCCGGCATAGGTCTGCATGCGCCATTTGATCGGCGTGGTTTGCGCGAGGGCGGGGGCTGCAAGCCCCGCAGCCGCCGCACCCACCGCGCCGGTGGTTAGAAACTTTCTTCTGGTTGTCATCACTTTCTCTCCTTGCTGGTTACAAGGCCCGGTTTCTCCGGGCTCTGGTTATCGTCCAAGAACCACATGCGGCAGCCACAGCGCCAATTGCGGAAAGAGCATCACGAGGATCAGCGTCAGCAGCATCACCCCCACGAAGGGAAAGACCGAGCGGTAAATCACCGGCAGGGTAAATTCGGGGGGCGCCATCGCCTTCATCAGGAACAGATTATAGCCGAAGGGCGGGGTCAGATAGGCAATCTGACAGGTGATCGTATAAAGGATACCATACCAGATCAGATCAAAGCCGAGGTGACGCGCAAGGCTGACATAGACCGGGGCGACGATCACCAGCATCGCGGTGTCATCCAGAAACATCCCCATCACCAGAAAGCTGAGCTGCATCAGGATCAGGATCTGCCACGGACCAAGGCCCAGCCCTTCGGTGAAGAAATCTTCGATTGCGCGTCCCGCACCCAGACCGTCAAACACCGCACCGAACGATAGCGCCGCAGTGATGATAAGCATAAACATCACGGTGATCTGCATCGTCTGGCGCGTGGTGGTCTGGAACACCTGCCACGTAAAGCGGCGCTTGATGACGGCGGCGAGGACGGCGGCCAACGCGCCGATCACTGACGCCTCAGTCAGGCTCGCCCAGCCTTTGAGGAAGGGCACCATCATCGCGACGAATATGAACACCGGCAGTAGCCCCGCACGCAACAGGCGCAGCTTTTCGCGCATCGTGATGGCGGCGCGTTCTTCGGCGTCCATCGGCGGGGCGAGGCTGGGGTTCAACCGGCAGCGGATCACGATATAGACCACGAAGAGCGAGGCCATCAGCAGCCCCGGAATGGCCCCCGCCAGCCACAATTCCGACACCGGCTGACGCGCGATCAGCGAGAACAGCACCAGCACTACCGAGGGCGGAATCAGGATGCCAAGGCTCGATCCGGCCTGAATAACGCCGGAAATCATCAGCTTGTCATAGTTGCGCCGCAGCAGCTCGGGCAGCGCAATGGTCGCACCAATCGCCATGCCCGCCACCGACAGCCCGTTCATCACCGAGATCATCACCATCAGCATGATCGTGCCAATGGCAAGCCCCCCCGGCAGTGGCCCAAACCAGACATGAAACATCCGATACAGGTCTTCGGCGAGGCGGCTTTCAGACATCACATAGCCCATATAAACGAACATCGGCAGCGTCAGCAGCGGCGTCCATTTCATCAGCTTCATCACCGAGCCAAAGCCCATCTGCGTGCCCCCCGGCCCCCAAAGGGCAAAGGCGGCGACAACGGCGACAAAGCCGATCGCGCCGAACACCCGCTGGCCGGTGATCATCATCAGCAGCATCGTCGAAAACATCAAAAGCGCGATGGTGTTGTGATCCATCAGATTTCCTCTCCGCGGATCGTCGCGATGTCGCGGATCAAAAGAACGGTGGCTTGCAGGAACATCAGAAAGAACCCGGCGGTGATGATGGTCTTGATCGGCCACATGAAGGGCCGCCACGCGCTTGGGTTTCTCTCGCCGTATTCAAAGGCATAGACGGTGGAATCAAAGGCCGAATAAACCATGATCCCAATGTAGAACATCAGCGCAAACACGGTGAACGCATCCCACCACGCCTGACCCTTGCGCGAAAAGCGTGCATAAAACAGGTCCATGCGCACATTGGTGTCACCCTGCAGCGACCACGGCGCGCCCAGCATGTAATAGGCGACCAGCGTGAACTGCGCCATTTCCAGCGTCCAAAGCGCGGGGATATGGGCGATCTTGGTGAAGGACGAATAAAGCATGATCGCCATGATCACATAGAGCAGATACATCGCGAATTTGCCCATGCGCCGGTTCAGCGTCTCGACAAAGCGCACATAGGTGCGGATCCATGCGGGCATCAGGCGGCCTCCCCGGCTTGGTGCGACAAACGCGCAATCGCGGCGCGTAGCACCGGTGCAAGGGTCGCCGCCATTGCACTTTGCGACGCCTCATCCGCGATCAGATCATTGCGCAGTTCCAACATGACATGAGGCAGGCCCATCGGGGTGGCCTGCAACGCGAGCGTATGTGTGACGCCATCGGCGGCCGAATAGGGCTCATTCAGGCGCGTATCCAGCCCGGTCTGTTCCAGCGCCTCTTCCAGCACCGCGCAGGCCAGCGCCGGATCGGCGTCATGAATCACACCCAGTTCGACCGTGCGGCTTTGGCCGAAATAAACCGGGGTAAAGGAATGTACCGTCACCAGAACCGGCACCGTCCCGCGCGCCAGCCTGCGCGCGATCAGGGCGCGCAACTCGGCGTGAAACGGCAGATATATGGCGTCTGTGCGCGCGAGGCGATCTTGCGCGCTTAGGTCCTGATTGCCCGGAATGTCAAAGGTTTCGGAGCGCGCGGGCATTGCGCCAGCATGGTGAGGCGGGCGGTTGAGATCATAGATCAGCCGCGATTGGCAGGCTGCCGCGAGGGGCGCATCAAGCTGCGCGGCCAATGCGCGCGCCACACCCAAAGCGCCGGGATCCCACGCGATATGGGCCGCGCGCTGGGCGCTATCCAGCCCCAGATCGCCCCAAGGCGCAGGCATCGCATTCGAGGCATGTTCGCACACGAAAACGCACGCGCCGCCGCGCTCGTCCCCTTCGATCTGGATCGGCGTTTGCCCCATCAACACGCAGCCCCCCGTGCGATTCTTGTGGTAAGATGTAATCAGGCTCGCCTCCGAGGGGTAATTCTGTCAAGATATTTTCAGAATTTCGTTTTCTGTTACAATCTGTTCGCACAGCCTTCGCAAAGGAGTGCCCATTTTGACAGCAGCCGTGAAAAGCATCGAAGATCAGATCGCAGGCGCGATTGAAGCCATGACCCGCGCCGAGCGCCAGCTTGCCAGCCATATCCTGCGCCACTACCCGGTGGCGCTGCTGGGCTCGGTGACGGCCTTGGCCAAAGCGGCCGAGGTGTCCTCGCCCACGGTGGTGCGGCTGGCGCAAAAGATGGGCTTTGGCGGCTATCCGGGTCTGCAACAGGCGGTGCGCGACGAGCTAGAGGCGCGTCTGGTCTCGCCGCTCGCCAAACATGATCGCTGGGCCGAGGCGGCGCCCGAAACCCATATGCTTAACCGCTTTGCCCATGCGGTGCTGGGCAATTTGCAAGCGACATTGGCGCAGATTGATCATGCGCAATTTGATGCCGCTGTTGCGTTACTGGCCGATCCAAAGCGGCGCATCTTTGCCACGGGCGGGCGCATTACCCTGCCGATTGCGCAGTATTTCACCACGCATATGAAGGTGATCCGCCCCGGTGTCGAACTGCTCGAACCGGTATCAAACGCCTGGCCGCCCGCGATGCTGGAAATGCAAGCGGGTGATGTGCTGCTGGTGTTCGACATTCGCCGCTATGAAAACAACGTGCTGCAACTGGTTGAAATGGCGGCAGAGCAGGGGGCCGAGATGATCCTGTTCACCGACCCTTGGGTCAGCCCGGCAGCGGCCCATGCGCGCTATCGTTTCTCGGCCCAGATCGAGGTGCCAAGTGCTTGGGACAGCACGGTTGCCATTCAGGTGCTGGTGGAAACCTTGATGGCGGCCGTGCAATCGCTGACATGGGAGGAAACTGCGGCGCGGATGAAACGGCTTGAGGGGCTCTATGACCGCGCGCGCTTTTTTCGGCGGGGGAAATAGGGGCAGCTGACAAAGCCTTGGCGGTGTCGTGTCGGCCTTTTCGGGGTTATTTATAGCACTCGCAAGACAGAGGGATTGTCGCATCGCGCGCCTCGGTGTAGCTCTGTTAGCGCAAGCAAGAGGAGGTTTTCGATGATCCTGAGCTGTGGAGAAGCCCTGATCGACATGCTGCCCCGTCAAAGCTCGCTGGGCGAAACCGCGTTCGCGCCCTATCCCGGTGGGGCCGTGTTCAACACCGCGATCGCTTTGGGACGGCTTGGCGCGCGCTCGGGGTTCTTCTCGGGTTTGTCGGATGATTTGTTTGGTCAGATGTTGATCAATGCGCTGGCCGAGTCAGGCGTTGATGCGGGGCTTGCGGCGCGCTCTGATCGACCCACGACATTGGCTTTCGTGACGCTGATTGATGGCCATGCGCGCTATGCGTTCTACGATGAAAATACAGCGGGGCGGATGCTGGCGGACACTGATCTGCCCGTCGTGCCTGATAGCGTTAAGGCGCTGTTTTTCGGGGGAATTTCTCTGGTGGTAGAGCCTAGCGGCGCGACTTATGAGGCGTTGATGCTGCGCGAGGCACCCAGCCGTGTTACGATGATCGACCCCAATATCCGCCCCGGTTTCATTCGCGACGAGGTCGCTTATCGTGCGCGACTTGATCGCATGATGGCGGTGGCCGATATCGTGAAACTTTCGGATGAGGATCTGCGCTGGATCGAAGGTCCCGGCACGATCGAAGATCTGGCGCGCAAAGTTTTGGCGCGAGGGGCGAAGCTGGTTTTCGTGACCGAGGGGGCGACCGGAGCGCATGGGTTTAGCGCCGATCACGACGTATTCGCACCGGCCCGCAAGGTTGAGGTGGTCGACACGGTCGGCGCGGGCGATACATTCAACGCGGGCGTTTTGGCCGCATTGGATCGCGCAGACGCGCTGAGCAAAGAGGCGATTTCGCGCGCCAATGAAGACCTGATCCGGGCCTGTCTTGATCTGGGCGTGGCGGCTGCGGCGGTGGTTGTGAGCCGCGCGGGGGCCAATCCTCCTTGGGCCGAGGATCTCGCGTGAGAGCACTTATTCAACGAGTTTCGCGGGCGTCCGTGACGGTTTCCGGCGCAAGACTAGCAAATATTCAACATGGGCTGCTGATTTTGGTCTGTGCAATGGCGGGTGATGATACGGTCACGGCCGAGAAACTCGCCGAGCGCGTGGCCAAGCTACGGATCTTCAAGGACGCGGCGGGCAAGATGAATCTCGCCGTGGGCGATATAGGTGGGGCCTGTCTGGTGGTGAGCCAGTTCACCCTTGCCGCCGACACGTCGCGCGGCAATCGCCCCGGATTTTCCACCGCCGCCCCACCCGATCAGGGCAAGCCACTTTATGAGCATTTCGCCGCCCATCTGGCGCGGCTTGGTCTACCCGTTCAGACGGGGGAATTCGGTGCAGATATGGCGGTGGACCTGCTGAATGACGGGCCAGTTACGATCTGGATGGACAGCGCCGATCGGGCTTAGCCGACCGCGCCTTCCTCCAGCTTGAGTTTGACCTGCAGCAGGACCTCTTGCAGTGCCTGCGCCTCTTTGAGCATCCGCTTGGCCTCATTCAGGCTGATCGTGCCGTCGGCGATCGAGACGTGATATTCCGCCATCAGCATCGCAAAGCGCTGGCTCAGCGCCACAACGTCGGAATTGATCGAACCGCTCGAGGCATTGCGCCGCTCTTCATTCCAGCTCAGCGTGACGCCTGCCAGATCGGCCAGCGCGACCGTCACATGCGGATAGCTGGCCTCGGCCTCAAGGCGGGCCGCGACATCAAGCGGCATGAAGCGCTCCGAATTGTCAGGATCGTTCGAGTAATAGCGCCCCAGCGTGGCCTTGGATTTCCCGCAAATCCGGGCCGCAGCCTCGATACCGAGGTCTTTGACCAGCGCTTCGCTGTGTTTCTTCAAATAGCTGCCAATATGTTCGCTCATCTCAATGCCCTGCTGTGGGAAAATTTCCCTGCCATTCCCCTTACCCCGCAGCGCGCGATTTGTCACATCATAAGCCAACGAGAACGCGTTTAACAAAAGCGCGCGACGCGTTTCAGCCTTGGCTCCCCACACGATCCAGGGCTGGCGGGCTCTGCCTGACGGACCCCAAGCCGTAGGGCAGAGCCTTGCCGCGCCAGTTTTGGGACGCTATGCGGTAGTTCATGGCAAAGCTCTATTTTCACTACTCGACGATGAATGCTGGCAAAAGCACATTGCTGTTGCAAGCCTCGTATAATTACATCGAACGCGGCATGGCGACGATGCTGATCACGGCCCGGCTGGACCTGCGCGCAGGCCACAATCAGATCGCAAGCCGGATCGGGATTGGGGCAGAGGCAGAAAGCTTCACGTCCGAGACCGATATGTTCGAAATGGTCAAGAAACGGTTGGATTCAGGCCCCTGTGCGTGCATTTTTGTTGATGAATCACAATTTCTGAACGAGGCCCAAGTCTGGCAATTGGCCCGGGCGGTCGACGATCTGGGCGTGCCGGTGATGTGTTACGGGCTGCGCGTCGATTTCCAAGGCAAGCTGTTTCCCGGCTCGGCGGCCTTGCTGGCGCTCGCTGATGAAATGCGCGAGGTGCGCACGATTTGCCATTGTGGGAAAAAGGCCTCGATGGTGGTGCGGATGGGGCCGGATGGCACCGCCTTGCATGACGGGGATCAAGTGCAGATTGGCGGCAACGAGACCTATGTCAGCCTGTGTCGCCGCCATTGGCGCGCGGCGATGGGCGAGCGCGTCTAGATCCGCTCGACCACAACCGATCCCACCGAATAGCCCGCCCCGAAAGAGCAGATCAACCCCAGATCGCCCGGGGCGAAGTCATTGGAATGTTTCGCAAACGCGATGATCGAGCCTGCCGATGACGTGTTGGCATAGTCTTGCAGGATATTGGGTTGCTCGCCGGGTTCCGGGTCGCGCCCCAGCACCTTGCGGCCCAGAAAATCATTCATCGTTTTGTTGGCCTGATGCAGCCAGAGGCGGCGCAGATCTTCGGGCTTCACTCCGGTCTCTGCGAGATGCGCAAGAACGTGCTGCGCGACCATCGGCATCACCTCTTTGAACACTTTGCGACCCTCTTGCATGAACTGCATATCACGCCGATCCGCGACGCCATCGGGGCGCGTGCGACGCAGGAAACCGTTATTGTTGCGAATGTTGTTGGAAAATTCCGTGGCGCAGCGGCTCGAGCGGATCAAAAAGCCCTGCGTGTCATCTTCGCGCCGCTCAATCAGGGTTGCGGTGGCGACATCGCCGAAGATGAAATGGCAATCGCGGTCGCGCCATTCGAGATGGCCCGAGGTGATCTCGGGGTTCACCACCAGCGCGCGGCGCACCGATCCGGTGCGGATCATGTCAGCGGCGGCCTGAATCCCGAAGGTCGCGGAGGAGCAGGCGACATTCATATCGAAAGCAAAGCCACCCGCCCCCAGAAGCTTTTGAATTTCAATCGAAATTGCGGGGTAAGCGCGTTCCATATTAGAGGCGGCGCAGATCACGAGATCGATGTCTTCGCCCTTGCGACTGGCCATTTCCAGCGCCTGATTGCAGGCATCGAGCGCGATTTCGGCCATGATGCCGGGCTCATCATCCGAGCGTTGACGCAAGCGCGGATACATCCGCGCGGGGTCCAGAACGCCGTCCTTGTCCATCACATAGCGCTGCTCAATCCCCGAGGCCTTGAGGATGAATTCCACCGAGGAATGATCCTTGGCCGCGACATCGCCTGCGGCAATCGCGGCGGCATTTTCGGCGTTGAAGAGGTCGGCATAGGCGTTAAAGCTCTCGACCAGTTCGGCATTGGTGATGGTTTGCGGCGGGGTGAAAACCCCGGTTCCGGTAATGACGGCTTGCTGCATCGGCTCCTCCTGTCCCAACACTCAGGTGGGGCGCGCAAAAGGTCAAGCGGTGACGCGATTGGGCGGCGCGTTGCCGTCCCGAAACGCGATCAGATTATCCACCGCCATATGCCCCATCGCATCGCGCACCTCCAGCGCAGCGGTGCCCAGATGCGGCAGTAACGTGACGTTATCCAGCGCGCGCAGGGCCGCAGGCACATCGGGTTCGTGTTCATACACATCCAGTCCAGCCCCGGCGATCACCCCCGCTTGCAGGGCCGCAATCAGCGCGGTTTCCTGCACGATATCGCCGCGCGCGATGTTGATCAGATGCGCATGGGGTTGCAGTTTTGCGATCTCGGGCGCGCCGATGAGGTGATGCGTTGCTGGGCTTGCGGGCACGGCGATGACGACGAAATCGCACATTTTCAACAATTCGTCCTGGCTGACCTGACGGGCGGGCAGGCCGGGATCAGGCAGGGGGGAGCGTTTGGTAAACAGCACCTCCATGCCAAAGCCGTAATGGCAGCGCTTGGCGATTGCGGTACCGATCCGTCCCATGCCGATGATGCCCACGCGTTTGCCCGTCACGTGTTGGCCCAGAAACTGCGTTGGCGTCCAGCCGGTCCAGTCGCCGCGCCGCACATAGCGCTCGCCCGCGCCTGCGCGCCGCGCGCTCATCAAGATCAGCGTCATCGCGATATCGGCAGTGGCGTCGGTGACCGCGCCCGGCGTGTTGGAGACCGTGACGCCAGCGGCTTGGGCGGCGGCGACATCGATATGGTTATAGCCGACGCCGAAATTGGCGACCATTTTCGCGCGCGGCGGGGCGGCAAAGGTCTGCGCGTTTAGGCGATCCCCGAGCGTGACCAAAAGCGCGTCATAGTCAGCCAGCGCTTGCGCGGCCTCGTCGGCCTCCATCGGGGCTGCACCATTGCGAAAGGTCACGTCAAATTCGCGCGCCACACGGGCCTCGACCTCGGGGGTCAATTCACGAGTTACAAGCAGTTTCATCAAAACATCCTTCCGCCCAAAGGCACATCTTGGCCGGGTCCAAGCAACACCACCTCGCCCTCGGCATCGGGGATGCCGAGCACCAGCGCCTCGGACATGAACGGGCCGATCTGGCGGGGCGGGAAATTCACCACGCCCAAGACCTGACGACCGATAAGCTCTTCTGGTGTATAGTGTTTCGTGATCTGGGCAGAAGATTTCTTGACCCCGATCTCATCGCCGTAATCGACCCAAAGCTTGATCGCGGGTTTGCGCGCTTCGGGGAAGGGTTCGGCGCGCAGCACGCATCCGACGCGAATATCGACCTTGAGGAAATCGTCAAAGCTGATCGTCATTTTCCCAGCTCCCGATTGCGGGCGATGTTGGCGGCTACGGCGCGACGCATCAGCGGCGCCATGCCGGTATCCGGGTCCATCAGCACCTCAAGGGCGGCTGCCGTAGTGCCGCCCGGAGAGGTGACGTTCTCGCGCAATTTGCCGGGCGTCTCATCGCTGCGCTCGGCCAATTCGCCCGCCCCGCCAACCGTCGCCTTGGCCAGTTGCAGTGCTAGGTCCGGGGCAAGCCCTTCGGCCTCGCCCGCTGCTGCCATTACTTCGATCAGGTGAAACACATAGGCCGGGCCCGAGCCCGAAACCCCGATCACCGCATCCATCTGATCTTCGTGTTCCAGCCGCACGACCTGACCCACGCCAGTCATCAACTCTTCAGCGATATCAAGGTCTTGGGCGGTGGCTTTCGGGTTGCCAACGATCGCCGTCACACCGCGCCCGATCGCGGCGGGGGTGTTGGGCATGGCGCGCACAAGGCGGGTGTCAGCGCCCAGCATCCGCTCATACCCGGCCATCGTGATGCCCGCCGCCACCGTGAGAAACAACGTATCGCCCGCCGCCATCGCCGAAAGATGCGGCAAGGCATCGGCCATCATCTGCGGTTTGACCGCGACCAGCACCACGGCAGGATTTGCGGGAAGATCGGTGTTGAGATGTACGCCTGCGTCTTGCAGCCAGTCAGCCGGATGCGGGTCAATCACCCAGACTGCGCCCGCAGACAAGCCCCCCTTGAGCAGCCCCTGCAAGATCGCGCCGCCCATGCGGCCGCAGCCCAAAATCACCAGACCACGTTTGGAAATACTGTCAAAACTCATGGTGCCCCCTTTGTGTTGGGGGCAGATTAGGCGCGCCCGTAGGCCTCTGCAATGGCGACCTGCATCGCATTCTCGGGAGTGCGCTCGCCCCAGGTCGCGAGTTGGAAGGCCGGGTAGAATCGCTCTGACGAGGCAACCGCCGCCCCGATCAACCGATCGATCTGCTCGGGTCCGGGCATCTGACCGCCCGACAAGACCAGACCGTTGCGCCAGACCATCAGCCGTTGATCGGGCCAGAAGGTAAACGCACCCGTCCAAACCCGGTCATTGACGCGGTTCAAAAGGTCATAGAGTGCGGGCTCGCGCGTTGTGGGCGGGTCCATCTCGAAGGTGCAAATCAGGCGCAGGGTTTCATCACTGTCAGACCAGGCCAGCGTGATCGAATAGCTCCGCCATTGCCCCTCAACCGCCATCGCGATCTGGTCGTCGGTCACCCGGTCAAATTGCCAGTCATGCGCCTCCGCCAGCGTTTCCACGATGTCGATCGGGTGCAGTTCTTCGACGTTCAGATAGTCTTCACTCAGTGCCATGCTCGTATCCCCCTGCCTTCTTTGGCGCCCCGAGGTGCAGCTCCCCTAAGGCTTGTCGGCTATACAAGGATCGGCGGTTTGCGCGCCTTTCCATACTACATATCGTGTAGGCGAGGAGGCGCTGTGTAAAGCAATTTCTGGTGGATAACCCGGGGCTGCACCACGATATCTGGGGATAGTCTATCCACAGCCTTCGGTGCGTCGATCAAGGAATTTTCCGTAACGCATTGATAACAAACAGGTAATTCTGTTCTCGCGCAAAAATCGAGCGGCATCTGCGTTTTTGGGCCTTGGCCTGTCGTCTCTGTGGGGTTGGCGGGGCGCGGACCCTGTGAGAATTTGAACGAACCGGGCGTCGTTTTGTCCACGCGCGCCGCTGCGATCACACAGGAGCCCTGCATGCGAGACAGCCTCATCAACCCGTATCATGGCACTGGACTTGGGCTGGGCTGCGAGATGCCAATCAGCGATTCGCGCGCAGCGATGGCGTTGATCGCGCGCTGTCCCGCCTATGCCCCGACGCCGCTGCGCGATGTGCCCGCGCTGGCCGCCCTAACCGGCGTGGCGCAGGTTCTCATCAAGGATGAGCGAGACCGGATGGGCTTGGGCGGTTTCAAAGCGCTTGGGGCGGCGTATGCGATAGCGCAGGAGGCGGTCGAGGCGGGGGCCGACACGCCCGCGCAGGCGCTGCAGGGCCGGGTCTATGTCTGCGCAAGCGCTGGCAATCACGGGCTGTCGGTGGCGGCGGGGGCGCGAATTTTCGGGGCGCGCGCGGTGATCTATCTGGCCCAAAGCGTGCCCGAGGCCTTTGCCGAGCGTCTACGCGCCAAGGGGGCCGAGGTGGTGCGCGCGGGCGAAACCTATGAGCAAAGCATGGCAGCCGCCCAAGCCGAGGCGCAAAGTCAGGGCTGGACGCTGCTGTCTGACAGCACTTGGCCGGGCTATATCACCCCGGCGATGCGGGTGATGGAGGGCTATCTGGTCCTCGCCCACGAGATGTTGGCACAACTTGAAACCGCCCCGACCCATGTGCTGTTGCAAGCCGGGGTGGGCGGTTTGGCTGCGGCGGTGGCGGCGTTTATCCGCGCGAACTGGGGCGCTGCTCCGCAGATCATTGTCGTTGAACCCGACGCCGCACCCGCCCTGATCGAAAGCATTCGCGCAGGCCATGTGGTCACGACCAGCGGCCCGGTTTCAATGATGGGGCGGCTGGATTGCAAGACCCCCTCGATGGTTGCGCTGGCAGGGCTGGCGCGCGATGCCGACCGCTTTGTCACGCTGTCAGAATCCGAGGCCGAGGCCGGGGTCGCGCAATTGGCCAAGCTGGGGCTTGCGACCACCCCGTCGGGCGGGGCGGGGCTGTGTGCCCTGATCGCGGGGCTTGATTTGGGCGCAGATGCGCGCGTGCTGGCGATCCTGAGCGAAACCCGCGAAGATGGCTGAGCGTTCGATGATCTTTGCCGCGCCAGAATTTCGCGCGCGCACCGCGCGGCTGCAACGGGCGATGGCGCGCGATGGGTTCGATGTGTTGTTGCTGACCCAGCCTGCCGATATTTTCTATGTCACCGGCTTCCTGACCCGGTTTTGGGAAAGCCCGGCGCGGGCGTGGTTTGTGATCGTGCCGGGCAGCGGCGAACCAGTCGCGGTGATTCCCGCGATCGGAGCTGACCTGATGGGGCGCTGCTGGATCAGCGATATCCGCACTTGGGCGGCCCCGGACCCGCGCGATGACGGCATCAGTTTGCTGGCGGCGAGTTTGCGCGAAACGCTGCCGGGCACGGGGCGTATCGGGGTTGCGATGGCCGCCGAGACCCATCTGCGCATGCCTCTGGCCGATTTCGCCCGCCTGCGTGAGAGGCTTGCGCCGCACCGCTTTGTGGATGGCACCAAAGCGCTGCACTCGGTGCGCGAGATCAAATCCGAGGCCGAGATCGACAAGATCCGCGCCACCTGCCTATTGGCCGATCGCGCCTTTGCCCGCGTTCCAGAGTTTGTGCGCCCCGGTGCAGCCCTTGGCGATGTGTTTCGCCGCTTTCAGATCGCGCTGCTGCAAGAGGGCGCGGATTGGGTCAGCTATGTCGCGGGCGGGGCCGGGCAGGGCGGATATGGCGATGTGATCTCGCCAGCCGGGCCCGACCCGATCATGCCGGGCGATCTGGTGATGCTTGATACCGGGGCGGTGCGTGATGGCTATTTCTGCGATTTTGACCGGAATTTTTCGATCGGGCCTGCCAGCGATGCGCTGCGCCGGGCGCATGACGTTTTGTTCGCGGCGACCGAGCGCGCGCTGGTGCGTCTGCGCCCCGCGATGACGGCGGCACAGGCCCATGCGGTGATGGCAGAGGCGATTGTGCAAGCGGGCGCTATGCCTTTGGGCGGGCGGTTGGGCCATGGGTTGGGCGTGACGCTGACCGAGTGGCCCTCGTTCACGCCCCTTGATCACACCGAGCTGCGCGAGGGGATGGTGTTGACACTTGAGCCGGGGTTACAGATCGCACCGGGCAAGATCATGGTGCATGAGGAAAACATCGTTCTGCGCGCTGATGGGCCCGAGTTGCTTTCGCCCCGCGCGCCCGCGACATTGCCCGAAATCCGCCTATGACCCCGTTCCCCTATCAACTCACCGGGCCGATAGCAGAGACCGCTCTGGGTCTGATCGTGCTGCAAGCGGATGAAACGATCGAGCAGGATTTTCGCCGTCTTTTCAACGTTAAACAGACCTTGCTTTATGTCAGCCGTGTGCCCTCTGGCGATGCGCTGACGCCCGATACGATTGGCGAAATGGAACATCACCTGCCGCGCGCCGCCGCGCTGCTGCCCGCCTCGGTGCGCTTTGATGCACTGTGTTATGCCTGTACCTCGGGCACTGCGCTGATCGGGGTGGCGCGCGTGGCGCAGTTGATTGCGCCCGATCAGGGCGCGGAGCGCGTTACCAACCCGCTGAGCGCGGCGATTGCGGCGCTTAAGGCGTTGGGCGCGCGTCGGGTGGGGATCGTGTCGCCCTATGTCGCCTCGGTCAGCGGCCCCATTCGCGTGGCCTTTCAAGACGCGGGTTTCGACGTTCCCGCCACCCTGTCTTTTGGCGAAGAGATCGAGGCACGCGTGGCGCGTATCGACCCCGATTCGATCAGCGCCGCAGCGCGCGCCTTGGCGCGCCAGACAAAGCTTGATGCGATCTTTCTGTCATGCACCAACCTGCGCACGCTCGACATTATTGATCCGCTTGAGGCCGAACTGGGGCTTGCGGTGCTTAGCAGCAATCAAGCGCTGGCCTGGCACATGGCCCAGATCGCGGGCGCGAAACTGTCACCCGATGCGCCGGGGCAGTTGTGCCGCCCCTGAAATGGCGCGCAACGCGAAATAAGGCGATGAATCGCATTGGATTTGATCTGACAGGAAGCACGGCGATGGTGGAGCTGAGGGGGATCGAACCCCTGACCTCGTCATTGCGAACGACGCGCTCTCCCATCTGAGCTACAGCCCCTCACCGTGGCCGAATATTTCTCGCACGGGACGCGGCTTGTCAAGCGCTCGCCCCATGCATCGACGCATTATTTCAGGCGTTCACCGGCACATGCGATTTCACGAACTCAACCAGTTGCGCCGCCGGACGTGCCCCTGCGGCGCGCCCGACTTCGCGGCCCTTGGCAAACAGGATAAAGGCCGGGATGCCCTGAATGCGATAGCGCTGCGTGGCGGTCGGGTTGATCTGCGTATTGATCTTGGCAAGGCGCACATGCGGGCTGAGTTGCCCTGCCGCTTGCTGGAACTGCGGTGCCATCGCACGGCACGGCCCACACCACGGCGCCCAGAAATCCACCAGCAGGGGCAGATCGTCTTTCTCGGCCTTGGCGAGGATCTTGAAATCGACTTCGGTCACTTTGCCCGTGATCAACTGGGCCCCGCAGGTGCCGCATTTTGCGCCCGCGCCCAGCTTGTCGCCCGGCACCCGGTTTGCCTGGCCACATTCGAGACAGGTCACGCGATAGGATTGGGTCATTGCGCCCCTCCTTGAGACTATATTTGGCACTTATATCGGGGCGCATAGCACAGGTATCAAGGCGCAATCATGCCGCAGGGGGGCAATCCGCGCGCCTAGCGTTTGAGATACATAAACGCTCCGATCACGATCAGCCCGGCGATCACCGCCAGCGTGATTTTCACCGCGGACCATGGGCGATCGCCCTGCACACGGCCGGTCTGAGCGTTGACGATAAAGCGATAGGACCGACCGCGGAATTTATAGGCGGCCGTCCAGATCGGCAGCAGGATATGCTTGAAGGTCTCATCGGCGAAATTCGGGTCCATCGCGGTGATGCGCTGCTCATCGCCCCCGATATCGCGGCGAATATCGGTCTGGATCACGCGGATCATCTCGACCTGCGCGGCGTGATGGCCCTCATGCAGCTCGACCGTGTAGCCCTCGGCGGAAAACCCCGCCAGATAGTCGCGCCGATAGACCTGCAAGGCGCTTAGATCCCACGGGCGCAGCGCGTCGATATAGGGCGGCGGGAGCGAGCGCGCGGCATAGATCACCACATCATCAAAGGCGCGCGCGACGTGCCCTGAAACCGCGCTCCAGCGGATGCGGCGCACCTGTTGCGTGCGCGGGCCCTTGTCGGTCTGGACGGTGCGCGATTCGTAATAGGCGTCGCCGCGCTGGCCCGAATAGCGGGTGCGGGTGCTTGCATCAAACGTCCAGAACGGCGCGTAAATGCCCGTCATGCGCCGCCCCTTGCGGGCATATTGCGACAAACCGTTGGGCGCAAACCACAGGCTGCCCAGCCATTTTGACAGCGCTGCGCGCGCCTGTTCCTCGGTCAGTTGAAAGGGCAACACGCCTTGGGGTTTGATCAGGCGGCGCGTGCCGGTATCGGTGACAACGGGCGTGGCACAAAACGGGCATTGCGTGGAATGCTCGCCGTTTTGCAACTCGATCGAGGCGCCGCAATTGGGGCAAGACAGCGTGCGGTGCTCTTCCATCTCGGGTTCGGGCAGGCCGCGCGCGAGGGCCTCTTGCAAGGGGATTTCGCGCAAGATCGCCTCGCCGCGCCCGGTGGCGGCGGGGATGTCTTGCACATGGCCGCAATGATCGCAGACCAGCCGCGTCTGCCCCGGGGCAAAGCGCAGATCGGCCCCACAGCTTTCACAGCTATAGTGGCTATCGCCCTGCGGATCGGTCGGAGGCGCTTGCACGCCCCGGCCAACTTTCGGCATCGAAAACATGAGTTTAGCCTGCAGGCGGGGGCGGAGGCGGCGCGATGGTGAATAGCTGCGCCAGCTCAGAAATATCCTCGGCGCGCATCCAGCCATCCTGACCGGGTGTCCACATCAGGCTGTCGCGCGTCAGGCTACCATCGGCAGCCATGCGTCCCAAATGTCCACGCCCATAAGGCCCTTCGGTCTGACCGTTCACGGCCATGTGCCAGACCTTTTCCACGGGCGGCGGAGGCGGCGGCGGGGCAGCAGCGGCGGGGGCTTGCCCCCAAGGCCCGGCGGCCCCCATCTGATGGCCCATCGCCATGCCCATGCCCGCACCCATTCCAGCCCCCATCGCAGCGCCCATCCCCGCAGAGGCGGCTGAGCCCGGCTGGCCCATCGCCTCAGCGGCGTTGAACTGCATGTATTTGTTCACATCGCCCACGATTCCCATCGAAGTGCGCTTGTCCAGAACCGCCTCGACCGCCTCGGGCAGCGAGATGTTCTCGATATAGAACTCGGGCAGGGACAGCCCGTAATTGCCGATGGTGGGCGCAATCGCCGTGGCCACCAGCTTGCCCATATCGGCAGTGTTGGCGGCCATATCCAGCACCGGAATGTTGGAACCCGCAATGGCGCGCGAGAATTCTTGCACGATGACGTTGCGCAGCTGATAGCTGATCTCGTCAGAGGTGAATTCGCCATCCGTGCCCACGATCTCGGTCAGGAACTTGCCCGGATCGGTGACGCGCATCGAATAGGTGCCAAAGGCGCGCAGCCGCACCGGGCCGAATTCAGGATCGCGCGTCATCACCGGGTTCTTGGTGCCCCATTTCAGATCGTTGATCCGGGTGGTGTTGACGAAATAGATCTCGGACTGGAAGGGCGATTTGAAGCCGTGATCCCAATGTTGCAGCGTGGTCAGGATCGGCAAGTTGTTGGTTTCGAGCATGTAAAGACCGGGGCCGAACACATCGGCCAACTGGCCCTCATGCACGAACACTGCCGATTGCCCCTCGCGCACCGTCAGCTTGGCGCCGTATTTGATCGCATGGCCCTCGCGTTCAAACCGCCAGACCATCGTGTCGCGGGTGTCGTCAGTCCAGCCGATAACGTCGATGAACTCGCCCGAAAGGAAATCCAGAATACCCATGTCGTGTCGGTCCTTTTTAGCTATTTGCCGCCATCATCTCGGCGGCGATTGTCTCGATAATCGGGCGCGCTTCGGCCTCGGTCATGCCCGGGCGCAGGCGCGGATCGTAAAGCATTTTGAGCAACATCTCATCATGATGCGTCAAAAGCGAGAATTCCTCGTCATCGTTGAAGATCGAGGGACGCGCGCGCGGATAGTCATTGGCCAGACCCAGCCCCTGCGCCAGTTCTTCATGGATGCAACTGGTGCGCAGCGCGGCGGGATGTTCGCCGCGAATGATCGCGACAGCTTGGGCGTAAACGGCACTATTGCCCTCGGAAAAGGCGAAGGCCACGCAATAGGTCGAGAGCGGCAAATCGGTGATCGCCTCGACCGATGCCTCGTCGATGCCCGGCACCAACTGGCGCAGGCGCGGGCCGATCGCGCGCCGCTCATCCTCGTTCAAGAACAGCACATGGAAGTTGCTGCTATGGTTCACGATCTCCACGCGATGGTCCGAAGCACGCGCCAATTGACTGGCATAGGCGCTGACTTCGGCACGCCCCGAGGCGCGATCGGCCATCGGAATCGAGGCGCCGAATTCGACCTGCATCGCCACCGGCGCTTGCCAGCGACGCAACCGCGAAACCGTCTGGCGGGCAACGAATCCACCCCCCGAGGGGGTGTATTCATCATACAGCGCGACATGCACGAAATCATCCACCAGCTGGCGCTGACCAAAGGGCGCGTCGCGCGGGGCCACATCGGTGCGCAACTGGCCGCGCGCCTCCATTTCAGAGGTGATCTTGGCGTAATAGGCCATCAACTCGCGCGAAAGTTCGCTGCGCTGCGCAGCCTTGGATGCGCCAGGTTGCGCGGGCGCGGGGGTCGGGCGCGGGGTGGTGCGCGGCGCATTGGGAGAGCCAAGCAACCCAACGCAGCCCGAGACCGCGAGACATCCCGCGAGCCCGGTCAGCCAGCGCAAAGCCCGCGCCCATATCATCAGGCGGCCCCGCCGCCCTGAGCCGAGGATTTCGCCGAAGCCAGAGTGTCGCGCAGCTTGTGCTCCATTTCGACCAGCTCGGTTTCGGCATCGGCGCGCTTGCGTTTGCCCTCATCAGCGATGCGCAGGCTGTCCTCGATCGTCGCGATCAGATCGGCATTGGCCGATTTTACCGCCTCGATATCGAACACGCCCCGCTCCATTTCGGTGCGGATCTCGGCATTGGCCTGACGCAGGTTCTTGGCGTTGGCGGTCAGCAATTCGTTGGTCAGATCATTGGCCTCGCGCACAGCACCGGCCGCCTCGCGCGAGCGCTGGATGGTGACCGCCTGCGCCAATTGGGTTTCCCAAAGCGGCACGGTATTCACCAGCGTCGAGTTGATCTTGGTGACCAGCGATTTGTCGTTTTCCTGCACCAGCCGGATCGAAGGCAGCGACTGCATCGTCACTTGGCGCGTCAGTTTGAGGTCATGCACCCGGCGTTCCAGATCGTCGCGCGCGGCACGCAGATCGCGCAATGCCTGCGCTTGCAGCACCTTTTCGTTTTCAGGTGCATCGGCGATCGCCTTTTCCATCGCGGGGATGTCGGTGGTGTCGATCTGGCGCAGCTTTTCGGTGCCCGCCGCGATGTACAGCGCCAATTCGTTATAGAATTTCAACGTCTTGTCATAGAGCATATCGAGCGATTTGATATCCTTGAGCAGCTTGTGCTCATGGCTCAAAAGGCTGTCGGTGACCTTGTCGATTTGGCCCTGAACCTCTTCGAAGCGCGCCACGAAATTGGCAAACGGGGCGGCGCGTCCCAGCAGTTTTTCCCACCAAGACCGCGTGCGGCGCACATCCAGTTCGGACACCGAGAAGCCGCGGATCGTGGTCACGATCTGGCGCAGGCTGTCGCCCGCAGGCCCCACATCCTTGTTCTTAACACCCGAAAGCATCTCTTGGCTGATCGCCTGCAAATCATTTTGCGCGCGCGAACCAAACTGCACGATCGAGGTCGCATCGGTCATGTCCAATTCGGCCATGCGTTTGCGGATCGCCTCGGCCTCATCCGGGCTGGCCTGATCCAGCGGAATTACCTTTTCGGCGGGGGCGGGGTCGGCCAACAGCGCGCTGGTAACCCCTTCCATTTCAGTCATCAACTCGGCTGCCTTTATACGGGTCGTTTCGGTCATTTCTGGCCTCCTTGCGGCACTTTGGGCGCATCTACCCCTGCGTCAGTATAAGTTTCACCCCTGCTTGGGGGTTGTGGCAAGCCCTTCGCGGGCGAGCCGGTCGCGCAGCACTTCGATTTCAATATCAAGCCCCTCGCGGCCGTCAGCCATCATTTGTTTCGTGCGGGCGGTGAAATTGGTCTCCAGATCGCTCAAAAGCGACTCGTAATCATGGCGCGCATCCGCGTCGCGCGTGTTACGCCACAGATCGGCGAATTTCACCGTCGCATCGCGCGCCCCCTCTAGATAGACGGTCATGTAGCGCCGCGCGGTGGCCAGATCGCCGGGGTCTTCCTGCACCACGCGGAACAGATCGCGCGCGCTGGCCTCAAAGCGCGCGACCCGCTCGATCAGCGTGCGCTCGCCCGTGGGGGCAATCGCGCTGCGCATCGCGGTCAGATAGGTCTCGCCTTCCTTGACGACGCGTTCGACGCGCTCTTGCTGGAACGCATCAACACCGTCCATGCCCTTGTTTTTCAATGGATCAAGCCCGAACGCGACCAACGAGATCACCGTTCCAAGCGCCCCGATCGCGATGGATCCGATCAGTCCGACCTCGGGCGCCTGCGCGCCCACAGCCAGCCCTAGCCCGAACGCGATTGAGCCGAGGATCTTGCGCGGAAAGGCCGGGCGGCGCGCGGCGGCGCGCGCGGTATAGGCGAACTCGGCGCGCAGCCCTTCGCGGATCGTCCAAGCCGCGCCCGCAATCAGCGCAAAGGCCGCCAGTGCGCGGATCAGGGCAAACGGCCCCTCGCCAAACGCGCCCAGCAGAAACGGCGCGGCGGCCAAAGTGATCCAGACGGGGCGATTTTCCTCGGGGTGGCGCGCGACGGGGCGGCGATGGGCCGGGATCGGTCCGGTTTCGGGTGTGGAATGGGGATCGGGCGAATATTTGCCGCCAAAGCGCTGGGCCATCACACGCTCCCTGTCAGCGCGACCGATAGGGTCAACGCAAGCATCAGCCAGAATGCGATCCGCTTTTGCGCCGTGCGCGACATGGGCCACCCTCCGATTTCAGCGCAGATTTTTCTGCGCCTCACCTTAATTTATAGGTAGCCCGGCGGGTTTGCGCCAGAGGTGGGATGTTAAATTCGCGTAAACCCGCCGAGGGGAATTTTGTGCTCAAATTCCCCTCTGAACAGATGTGATCAGCCGCGCGAGCCTCCGCGCGAGCTATTGCCGCCCGGGCGACCGCCCGGTTTGCCAGCGTAACCGCCGCCGGGTTTGCCGCCGCCGGGTCTGCCACTGTAGCCGCCACCGGGTTTGCCACCACCGGACTTGCCCGCAAAGCCACCACCGGGTTTGCCGCCCGGTTTGCCACTATAGCTGCCGCCGGGCTTGCCGCCGCCGGGCTTGCCACCATAGCCGCCGGGTTTGCCGCCGCGCTGGTCGTCATCGCGGTGCGATTTGAAACCTTCGGAGCGTGACGGACCACCCGGCTTGCCGCCATGCGATTTGAACCCACCCGAGCGCGGCTTGTCCCCGAAAGCGGGCTTATCCCCACGCGGTTTGCCGTAAGTGGGCTTGTCGCCACGCGGGCGATCATCACGGTCCCCACGCGGTTTGCCGTAAGTGGGCTTGTCGCCACGCGGGCGATCATCACGGTCCCCACGCGGTTTGCCATAAGCAGGCTTGTCGCCACGCGGACGATCGTCGCGGTCCCCACGCGGTTTGCCATAAGCAGGCTTGTCGCCACGCGGGCGATCATCACGGTCCCCACGCGGTTTGCCATAAGCAGGCTTGTCGCCACGCGGGCGCTCATCGCGATCCCGTTTGAAATCGGGCTTGTCACCCGTGGGGCGGGGGCCGCGCGGGCGGTCGCCACGGGGGCGGTCGCGATGCGGGCGCTCCTCAGAGTCGCCCCCCGTATCCATCCCGGTCAGCAGCCGGTCGCCAAGCTGATCGCGCAGCATCCGGCGTTTCACCTCGACCACGTCGCCGGGCTGCATGTCGATCAGGCGGAACGGCCCATAGCTCAGCCGGATCAGGCGGTTCACCACCAGACCCACTTCGGACATGGCGCGGCGAATTTCGCGGTTCTTGCCCTCGCGGATGCCCACGGTCAGCCACGCATTCGCGCCTTGCTGACGATCAAGGCTGATCTCCATCGGCTGGAAATCTTCGCCATCGATCGTGATCCCACGGCGCAGCGGATCAAAGGTCGCCTCGGTCGGGCGACCATTCACGCGCACACGATATTTGCGCAGCCAGCCGGTTTCGGGCAATTCCAGACGGCGTTTCAACCCGCCATCATTGGTCAACAGCAACAGCCCTTCGGAGTTGAGGTCAAGCCGCCCCACGTTCAACACGCGCGGCATCCCCTCGGGCATTTCGTCAAACACGGTGCGCCGACCTTGCTCATCCTTCTCGGTCGTGACCAGACCGAGCGGCTTGTAATACAGCCACAGCCGGGTTTCTTGCGGCGCATCAATCGGTTTGCCGTCGATGGTGACCTTATCTTTCAGCGAGACATCCAGCGCGGGCGTGTCGATTTTCTTGCCGTTCACCGCGACGCGGCCAGCGAGGATCATCTTCTCAGCGTCACGGCGCGAGGCCACGCCAGAGCGCGCAATCACCTTGGCGATGCGTTCGTTTTGCGACGGTTTGGGGGCGGGGGTGTCATTCATGACGAAAATCCTTCTAAGGGAGGGGGCGCCGGACTCACTCGGGTGCCAAGGCGGGTGATCTACACCTTTGTGCGGCGCTTGCAAAGCACCTTGATTGGCGCGGACGGCTGGGCGATGAAGGGCCATGGAATTTCGGTCTTTCATGCAACAGGCGCTCGATGAGGCACGTGCGGCGGGCGCGCGTGGCGAGGTGCCTGTGGGCGCGGTCGTGGTCTCGCCCGCAGGCGTGGTCGTGGCGCGCGCGGGCAATCGCACACGCGAGTTGAACGACCCGACCGCCCATGCCGGGGTGCTTGCACTGCGCGCGGCCTGTGCGCAGGCGGGGTCAGAACGGCTGCCCGGTCATGACCTGTATGTCACGCTGGAACCTTGCCCGATGTGCGCCTCTGCGATTAGCCAAGCCCGCATCGCGCGGCTGTATTACGGCGCGAGTGATCCGAAATCGGGCGGTGTGGCGCAGGGGCCGCGGGTGTTTTCCCATCCGCAGTGCCATCACGTCCCCGAGGTCTATGACGGGATCGCGGGCGGGGCGGCTGAGGCGCTGCTCAAGGACTTCTTTGCGCAACGGCGCTAGGGGGCTCGTCTGGACTTGCAGCGCGATCTCTGACACATAGCGCGCCTAAGGGCAGCAATCTCTGTGCCCCTCATCAAATCAAAATTGACCCAGAAGGAGCGAGGATGCGTTCGCACTTGCGTCTGCGCGTGGGCGGTTTGGCCGCCTATCAACACGAACTGAAATGGATTGCGCTTGCGCTTGGCATCGCCTCCACTATCGCCATCGTGCAGAACTGGTATCCGCTCAATCTATTCCTAAGCCTGCCGTTTTGCATGATCTGGGCCTATCACGCCTGGCTGCATACCGAACGCCAGCTAAAATATATCAACCTGCTGTTTATCGCCTTCTACATCTATGGAATTGCGCGCTATTTCGTAATCGCGCAGGGCGCGGCCTAAGCGGGCCTTGCCTCTGGCGCGCCAAGCAGGAATAGTCGCGACAGCCCAACAAGTGCCGGATACCGCAATGAGCCCTCCCGACGAGACGATCCTCAAACAAGCCCGCCAGTTCATCGAGGCGATCCCGCATTCCCACGCGCTGGGGATGACGCTGGACGAGATCGGGGCGGGCTATGCGGTGCTTTCGATGCCCTATGACGAACGGCTGATCGGCGATCCGCGCACGGGGGTTATTCATGGCGGCGCGGTTTCCGCCCTGATGGATACCTGTTGCGGGGCCGCCGTGATGAGCCATCCGCAGGCCGGGTTTTCGACCGCGACGCTGGATTTGCGCATCGACTACATGCGCCCCGCCACGCCCGGTCATCGCATTACGGCTCGTGCGGAATGCTACCATGTCACGCGCTCGGTCGCGTTCGTGCGCGCCTCTGCGCATGACGAGGAAGACGGCATCCCCGTTGCCGCCGCAACCGGCGCCTTCACCGTGAGCCGGCGGGAGGGCGCAGCATGACCCGCCCCAAGCCAGAACCCGTTCAGCAGGTTAAGCAGCGTCGCGACGGCGCGTTGCGTGCGTTGGTTGATGGCGTGCCTTATGCGCGCTTCCTTGGCATCCAGTTTGACCGGCGTGGCGATGAGTTGACCGCCATTCTGCCCTTTAATGACAAGCTGATCGGCAACCCGATGCTGCCCGCGCTGCATGGTGGGGCGACCTCGGCGTTTCTTGAGGTCACGGCGATCATCGAACTCAGTTGGGCCTTCCTCTGGGAGGATATCGAGGCGGGCCGGATCGACCTTGATAAGCTTGCCCCGATGTCGCTGCCGCGCTTGCCGAAAACCATTGATTTCACAGTGGATTACCTGCGCTCTGGCCTGCCGCGCGATGCCTATGCCCGCGCCCGCGTCAATCGCTCGGGGCGGCGTTATGCCAGCGTGCATGTCGAGGCATGGCAGGACAATCGCACCAAGCTGTTTGCGCAGGCCACGGGCCATTTCCTGATGCCCCCGCGCGAGACCGATGGCTGAGATCACCCACGCGCGGGTTCTCAAAATCGCGCTGCCGATCGTTCTGTCCAACGCCACGATCCCGATTCTGGGCGCGGTCGACACCGGCGTTGTCGGCCAGCTCGGCCTGCCTGCGCCAATCGGGGCGGTGGGGATTGGCGCGGTGATCTTGTCGTCGATCTATTGGATTTTCGGCTTTTTGCGGATGGGCACGACGGGGCTTGTCAGCCAAGCCCATGGCACGGGCGACACGGTCGAGGTTTCGGCGGGATTGATGCGCGCGCTGATCATCGCGGCGGCGGCAGGCTTGGCGCTGGTGGCGCTGCAAATTCCGATCTTTTGGGCGGCGTTTCGGCTGGCTCCGGCCAGTGCCGAGGTTGAAAGCCTTGCCCGTGATTACCTGCAAATCCGGATCTGGGGCGCGCCGCTGACGATCTCGCTTTATGCTTTTACCGGCTGGCTGATCGCGCTGGAGCGCACGCGCAGTGTGCTGGTGCTGCAGGTGGCGATGAATGCGCTCAATGTGACGCTGGATCTGTGGTTCGTGCTCGGGCTTGGCTTTGGCGTCAAAGGGGTCGCGGTGGCCACGCTGATTTCGGAACTTGGTGGCGTGGCGCTGGCGCTTTGGCTGACGCGGGCGGCGTTTATGGGCGGTTTATGGCGGGCTCGCGCGATCTTTGATCGGGTCAAGCTGGGCGTGATGGCACGGGTCAATAGCGATATCATGATCCGCTCGGTGCTGCTGCAAGCCAGCTTTACCACGTTCCTGTTTCTGGGCGCGGGGCAGGGCGATGTGACCTTGGCCGCCAATCAGGTGCTGCTGCAATTTCTGGAAATCACGGCATTCGCGCTTGATGGGTTTGCGTTTTCCGCCGAAAGCCTGGTGGGCCAAGCGGTGGGCGCGCGCTCGGTCTCGCGGATGCGGCGCGCGGCCATCGTTGCCGCGCAATGGGGCGTTGGGGGCGCGGCCCTGCTGGGGGTAGTGTTCTTTCTCGCCGGACCTTGGATCGTGGATGTGATGACCACGGCCCCCGAGGTGCGCTTGGCCGCGCGCAGCTATCTGCCTTGGATCGCTATCGCCCCGGTGATCGGTATCGCAAGCTGGATGTTTGACGGTATTTTTATTGGCGCGACGCTGACGCGCGAGATGCGCAACGCGATGTTTGTCTCGGTCGCGATCTATGTCGTGGCGCTGCTGATCCTGATCCCGGCCTTTGGCAATCACGGGTTATGGGCAGCGTTGATGGTGCTCAATGGCGCGCGTGGATTGGCGATGGCGCGGCTGTATCCGCGCGCCGAGGCAAAAGCTGCGGGGTAGAGGGGCCGCGCCCCCCAACCTGTCTTAGCGCGAGCGCACCATACCCATGATGTCATAGGTCTGCGCAAGGATCGGGCGCGCGATGGCATCGGCTTTATCCGCGCCTTGGCCGAGGATTTGGTCGATCTCGGCAGGGTCCGCCATCAGGCGCGCCATTTCGGTGCTGATCGGGCTGAGCTTGGCAACCGCCAGATCGGCCAGCGCGGGTTTGAACGTCCCGAACCCTTTGCCGCCATATTCGCCCAAC
>NZ_CAJYBT010000029.1 GCF_913064665.1 uncultured Thioclava sp. | reverse complement strand
GGTGGAGAGGGACAGGGGGGCGGCGACACGAGGGGCGCGGAAGCGGAGGGCGCGTAAAGCGGGGGGAGACGGGGCGGGGAGGGCGGCGTTGGTGTCGGCCAGGGGGTAGCGCGCCGAGATGGACTGCGTGAGATCGAGTCGTCCGGTGACGATCAACCTGAAGAGGTCCACGATGTCGGCGCGGTCCATGCGTTCACCGTCGACCTGGGCGTGCAGGACGCGTGAGATCAAGTCCTCGCCCGGTCGTTCGGCGCGCTCGGCGATGATCGGGGCGAGGTAGTCCTGGAACTCGAGGTGCGCCTGCCGACCGAGCCGGCGCAGTTCGGCGTCGGTCCAGAACCCGGCCATCATCGCGTTGTACCACCCGAGGAACATCGGCAGGTCGCTGGGCGGGCGATGGGCCGATGCTTGGGCATCCAACCGGGCGGCTTCTACGCTTGGCTGAAGACCCCGCTGAGCAAGCGGGCCCAAGAGGATCTGCGGCAGACCAGGATGCTGAAGGAGGCGTGGGTCGAGAGCGGCAAGGTCTATGGTCACCGCAAGCTGCACGACGACCTGATCGAACAGGGCGAAAGCATCTGCGTGAACCGTGTTGCCCGTCTGACGAAGCGGGCTGGGATCAAGGCTCAGATCGGCTACAAGCGCCGCCCCGGTGGGTATGGCGGCAGGCCGTCGGTCGTCGTCGATAACACTCTCGACCGGCAGTTCGACGTGGGGGCACCGGACAAGGTCTGGGTCACCGACATCACCTACATCCGCACGCAGGAGGGCTTTGCCTACCTGGCGGTCGTCATCGATCTCTTCTCACGCCGCGTGGTTGGTTGGTCGATGCAGAGCCGGCAGACTACGGACGTTGTGTTGCAGGCTCTGCACATGGCCGTCTGGCGCCGCAAGCCGAAGGCAAAGGTTCTGATCCATTCGAACCAGGGCAGCCAATTCACCAGCATGGACTGGGCCGCGTTCCTGCGAGGCCACAATCTGGAGCATTCGATGAGCCGTCGCGGAAACTGTCACGACAATGCGGTTGCCGAGAGCTTCTTCAACCTTCTCAAGCGCGAAAGGATCAGGCGCCGGACCTACAAAACCCGCGAACGGGCCCGGCAGGACGTGTTCGATTACATCGAGATGTTCTACAACCCGAAGCGCAAGCATGCGAGAAACGGGATGCTGTCGCCCGTCGAGTTCGAACGGCAGCGGAAACTGAGACCCGAAGGCGTCTAGAAAACGCGGGGCTATTCAGGTTGCATGCAGGGCGCATGCTAACAAGCCGCATTCGTTCAAATCTTAAAACACATTTCCAAACAGGTATGGCGGTCACCGTCGGTCATTGCCCAGCCTAAGTGCCCCCCATAAAATTCAACAATTTTGCGAACGATCGCTAGGCCCATTCCACTGCCTTCAACTTCATCGCGCGAATTAAGGGTTGTCATGACGTCAAAGACCCTAGATCGATGTTGTTCGGGAATACCCGGCCCATCATCATGTACAGAAATTATGCATTCGTCGCCACTTTGCCGGGACGAGATATGTATGGCGCCATCGTCTCGATCGTGATGCTTGATCGCGTTGGAAACGAGCGCTGAAAGCAAGGTCAAAATATCCCGATCACCCATATGAATGGATTTGCATTTGAGATTGCTGGTGATTTGAAAACCTTTCGGTATAGATAGTTGTGCGCATACATGTTGAATTGCATCCACCAAGCTGACGGATTGCACTGTTTGCTTGCATCCAACTCGGGAATAAGTCAGCAAATCTAAAAGCATCTGATCCAATCGACGCGTGTGGATTTCCATGAGGTCGAAATTTTCCGCGACGGAACCATCGATCGGGTAACCTTCTGCGATTAAATCTTCCTTAATCCACTGAGGCAACTCAAACAATGCCCTTACAGAATTGCGAACATCATGGCTAAGCAATTGGACGAATTCTTCGAAGTCCTTCGAATCACGAGTAGGGCTCGTGGCCCTCAATTCGGATTCAGGCATACGTCCGTTATTTTGAATGCTCATCTGTTTACTCCGCGTTGGGAAGTTGTATTTTCATGAATTGAATGTCAAATGTCCGATTAATGGGTTCCCATCTCAGTTACATAATGTCCCTCAACTCATCCCTGATTTGTTTTGGGTATTTGGCGCGCAACTGCGCCCATCGTGTTTTTTGCGCAGGACGTCCCGAGCCATTTGTAATCAACTGCCATCGTTGGGCAACACGCTCAAGAGCCGTTCTCGGAGTAACTTCCCGCGCCAAAGCACGTGTTAACCATTCGCTCAACACGCGAAAATACTCGCCCTGATTTTCTAGGTAGAGATCGGGAATGGCCGATTCCAGACTGGCGCGCTGCACTGTCAGAAATTCGGGTGAGTAAGCAGATTTTATCCCTTCATCCTCATAGTGCTCAGGGCGGAAGGGATCAAAAAAACCATCGCTCTGCCGGACGGCCAGCGTCGACATTTGAGGCGTGGATGCAAACAGAGCGAATAAATAGGCAATTTCAGGCAGGTCGCTATTGCTGGACACAACATAATTCCAGCCCCAATTGAAATATGGTGTAATCAACAGTTTTTCGTTGACGATCCCCCCCGGTGTTGGGCCAAAAACCATGTTGCCGCGCATGTTTGAACTCTCGCCGTTTAGATATTTTTGAGACCCGCCCCACCCGATGTTGCAGAACACATCGCCACGGCTGTAGCGCTCCCAGTTTCCAAATAACCCTAGTTGAGACGTTTCTGGATGCAGGTAGTCCGTCGCTCGTATCATCTCTTCCAAAGCTTCTACACCAGCGTCGGATGCGATTTGTGGCTGCATCTCAAAAGAGAATGGCCAGATGCCTTTTGCATGAAACCTGACCCACCATTCCCATGCAAGGTAACTCGGTGTTCTGAACAACAGCCCGCCCCATTGCCCTTCATCTGGTCGATTGAAGAAGGCCATTTGTTGATCAAGTTCACGCCATGTTTCAGGTTTTGACAAGACCTGCCCGAAGGCGTCTTCATAACGCGCCCGTTCGTCTGGATTCTCTAGCATACCTTTGTGATAAAACATGGTATAAGCATCGCCGTCCGTTTGAAATCCGTAGATTTCATTATCGAAACTGTCGCCGACGCCAAACAGGATGTCCTCACGAAAACCTTGAGGCTCATAGCGCTTTGCAAACTCAGTGATAGGTATAATTGCACCGGATGCGACCAGGTCAGGCACGCCAAATGTCGCGGGTAGGGCAACGTCGTAATTCTTAGAATTGCTGAGGGCATCAAGGGACAGTTCTGTATTGATCTCATCAACGGGTGTTTCAAATGAGAGAACTTCGATTCCGGTCATCGATTGGAAAACAGATATGATGGGGTTCACATTTCCACCCGATCCGTTTGGTAATAGTAACCGTAGCTTCAGTTGCCGCCCACCTGCCAGCTCACGCACACGTTGCGCCACGACTTCATGTAGCGACCGATCTGATGCGGCCGCACCAGACGATGGGCAGAAGGAATAGGCCGCTGATGCAGCCATGCCCAAGATCGCGTTGCGGCGGGTGAAGTTACCGCCTTCTGTTTGCCCTTTGGTCATTTTTAATGCTGTTCCTGAGTTTCATGTGTGAGCCAGAGGATTGCGCAACATCTTTAATTGTTCATTAATTTGTCATCGCTAAGTTTGCCGAACAATCCACCCAGATGTACGCAGGGGCTTAGATGTCAGGGCAGAAATCTTTCCAAATTGCGCCCGGCATCGTCCTTCGGCTTCGCATCGTATTCCTAATGATTTCCATTGTTCTGTTTGGGGCATTGGGTGTTGGCTTTTTCCAGGTTCAGTCGCTGAATCGGTCTGTAGATCTACTGACCCTTTCTTCAATCCCGGTTTTTGTCAGGGCAGAGGAAACCGAACGAAGCCTGAAGAATTTGTTGCTCCTTTTACAAAAGATTGAAAGCGCCGATCAGCTTTCTGAGCTCAATCCTTTGAGTGAAAGGCTGACGGTGAGACTGTCGATCTTGCATGCAAACACTCAAGAGTTTTCCGACGGCGGCCCTTCGGAAGATGTTGTAGAAAAACTAACAGAGGCTCTTAACAAGATTTATCTTGGGTCAGCTGAAATTCTGGAGACAAAAACTTCTATAATACTGCATGAAGAACTACTAAAACAAAGAATTGAAAAGCTGGCAGTACTTCGCAAAACTATGCGGACGCTTCTGGAAGACTTGTCCTATGAGACAGCTTCTGCAACGAATCGCAATTATCAGGTAGATCAGCCTGACGGTGTGGTTGGCCCCAATATGAATGAACAGAACTTCAATCAAGAGCTGGTATTGGCTTATGCAATAGCGGCAATAACCTTGAAATTTGAATCGATTATAGATGCTGCCTTGGGGTTGTCTAACATCTCGGATGCAGGTGAGCTTGAAAGGGCTGAGCACACACTTCGCTTTAAAATGAGAGGAATTGTTGTCCTTATCGGACAACTACAGGAGAGCGCGACTAGGACAGGCATGGCCGGTGAAGTCGTGAAAATGCGTGACCATCTTTTTGGTGATACTGGTGTTGTCAAAGAAGTCGAAGAGCTGCTGGCGCGCCGCGCCGCTCTCGATGTTCAAAAAGTTGAGCAATTCGTTCCAGCTGAGACTATTTCAGTCTTGTCGAATCAACTAACTGCAGTTGCGCAAGGCCAAATCGATGCGGCCAGGCAAAACCTTACAGCGGTGACTGAAAGAATGATCGTCATTCTCGCTATCGCAAGTTTCGTTTCTTTTTTCGCAATCGGTTGGGCATTGGTTTTTATTGTGGAAAGACAAATCAACAAACGGATGGCAAGCCTGACCAAATCGGTCCTTGCGATTGCTGCAGGCGAGACCACGTATGATGTTGACGTAACCGGTCCGGATGAGCTGGGATATATTGCAAGCGCGCTTGAGGTGTTCAAGATGAACGCACAGGAGTTGCAGCGTTCCAACACAGAACTGGAAAAATTCGCTTATGTTGCGGCACATGACCTACGTTCTCCGTTACGGGCAATTCAAGATTTGGCCGATTGGACCTTAGAGGACAGCGATAATGTATTCTCATCTGAAGGTCGCGAAAACATGGCGTTGCTGCAGCGGCGTATCGGGCGGTTGAACCAGTTGCTATCTGATCTTTTGGCCTATTCCCGTGTTGGAAAAGAGGCCGATGATCTGACCGAGCTTTCGATCAAAGGTATCCTCAAGGAAACTGCTGAATTGCTCGATCCAGATGATCGTTTCCATATCAGATTTTCGGGGTCGTGCGACTCTGTCGTGACATATGCAACACCGCTACGTCAGATACTACTCAATCTGGTCAGCAATGGTATTAAACATCATGATCAGCCAGTGGGTTCCATCAAGGTGGATACACATATTAGGTCAGGTCGAATAGTCTGTTCTGTTCAGGATGACGGGCCAGGAATTTCGCCGAAATACCACGACAAGATATTTGGTCTTTTTCAAACCCTTCGCTCACGCGATGAGGTTGAAGGAAGCGGGCTTGGCCTCGCTATCATTCGCAAATTGCTAGAACACTACAGTGGGTCAATCTCGATTCAATCTGATCCTGAGCGTGGACGAGGTACCATATTTACATTCGATTTTCCGGAAAAATCTGAGGATGTAAATTCAATCAACCAGGCCGCGTAGGCCAATTTGATAAGGGCACTAAAAATGGTAGCAACACAACAAGAAAAATCCTTTGATGTTCAGACGGCCCCGGTCAAATTCCTGATCGTCGATGATGATGTGGTCAGTGTGATGGCTGTGAAGCGCGCGTTAAAGAAACTTAAAATCATCAATCCAGTGACAATAGCCAGAGATGGCCAACATGCGCTGAACATCTTGCGCGGCGATTGTGGCGAAGATTCTCTTTTGTCTCCCTATCTTGTGACGCTGGACCTCAATATGCCACGCATGAACGGCTTTGAGTTTCTGGAAGAAGTACGCAAAGATCCAAAGTTGCACCCTGCCGTAATATTTGTGCTGTCCACCTCCGATGCACCAACGGATGTCGCTGCAGCCTACGAAAGCAATATTGCGGGATACATCGTGAAAGACGATCTCGGCGACAGCTTTGTGAAAGCGCTCGAGATGATTGACGCCTATACCAAAGTTGTCGAAATGCCGCGCTAGGACATGACATTTTTACATTTTTAGGATCGCCTCTCACAAATGGATGCTGACAGCACTGTTGGCGTGCTCCCATTAACTCTTAAGTGGTCCAAGTTAATTGTTAGTGCATGGTTAGCCTTTGATCTATCGGGACGAAACTTTCTGATGCGGCCAGTCGGTATCGGAGGGCGCTGTGCGGCCTGACCGTATTGTAGGGGGGGGCGCCATCGTTCGATCAGGATCTGTGCCGCGCGCGGCGTCGAGCTGACCTCACCGGTCAGCAACGCGTCCCGGAACCGAGCATTGAAGCTCTCGCAGGAGCCGTTTTCCCAAGGTGACCCTGATGCGATGAAGGCTGTTTTGGAGCCCGCCGCTCCGATCCAGGTGCGCACCTTCTTGGCGATGAACTCCGCGCCATTGTTTGATCTTGTGACCTCAGGCGGGCCGCGTGAGGCATGAACAGATCGGCTCAAGGCGTCGAACACGTTGACGGAATTTAGCTTGCGTTTGAGACGGATGACCAGCGCCTCCTTGGTGAACGCGTCACTCGACCATTGCCCGGCAGGCGATTTGCATCGCAAATCTGCCGAGTGAGGCGCTTGTGATTAACATGCCAGCCGCTGGTGTTCAGCATCCCGGTAATCATGTGGGTATCCCCTCACGGCGACGCAAGTATCGCTTGGCGGACAGTGCATAGCACCCGAACTCTCGCGTCAGCTCGATGATCTCCTCGGTCAACCGTTCTTCGTCTGGCAGGTCATAGCGAACCTTTCGCTGCGTGGAGGGGGCCTGCCGCACGTGATCAATACACCTACGGCGGCGGGCAGGGCTCAGAAGTTTCCTCGGGCGGCCTCGGTCAGTCCCCTCTTGTCCAGCGTCAGATCTGATACCGCACGTCTGAGCCGGGTAGTCTCGGTCTCCAGCTCCTTCAGCCGCTTCAACTGATCCCGGCTTCTGCCCCCCTTCGCCATTGTCACTCAGGCCAATGTCGTGACATGGCTCAGTCCTTGCGCCATCGGTAGTAGTCTGCTGCGTCCTTATATCGAGTTCAGGCAGTTCGGGACGTCACATATTTGTAAGGGATGTCGCTTCAATTAGAGCGATCCCCGGTGTTTTTTATACTTTTTTCATGAAATTACCCTTTAATACCTTAGAGATATTAGTGGAGTGTATCCTTGACCAGTATGCAAAAAATCCAATTCAAGGTTCAGAAAAACACAATCAAAATACCAGATTTTGCGAGAATTCTGATCGTCGACGACCAAAGGTTCGATCGGGCCCGGCTGCGGCGCATGTGCGAGGGACTCGAATTCGAGGTGGATATCTACGAAGCGGATTCGCTTGAATCACTGGGCACCGCACTAGAACTCAATACGTTTGACTTGATTTTTCTGGACTATCACCTTCCGGAAGGCAGCGGATTGCTCGCCATTGACGCCATCGAGCTTGATCCGCGCAACCGCCACGCTGCCACAATCATGGTAACTGGCGACGGTAAGTCCGAAGTCGCAATCGAGGCGATGAAAAACGGGTGCAGTGACTTTCTGGTCAAGGACGATTTGTCTAACGAAACCCTGCGAAGAGCCACGATCAACGCCCTGCAAAAGGCAAGTCTTACCCGTTCTGTCGAAAGCCACGAGGTTGTGCGTCACAGGGTCGAAGCTGTCCTTGATAAGTTCACCAAGGAATGTGCTGTTGAAATGAAGCCCTTGATCACAAAAATGATGCGTCACGTTCGTGACCTTAACTCAGCAAGGGCGGACGAAAGCAAGTATAATGCTGCGATCAAACAAATCTCAAATTCCTGCGAGCGGTTGTTCGATTTCATGAGCGATTTGGAAGATCATGAACGCAAGGCTTTTGCGTTGGGTGAGGCGGGTGAAATTCTTTCGCAACAGGGGAAGGTGGAGGAATCTCAAGAGCCTGCTATCAAGAAAAGCAAGCTATTCGGGCGGCATCCCGCCTGAAAACCGGCCGCCCAACAAGACCCGTTCTACAGGTCGTATCTGTAGCGTATTGCCGATTTGTACAGCAGAGCCGTGTGCATGATCTGTCCCCCGCGGGTCCTAAGTTTGTCGCGAGATTCCGCGAGTTTGTGCCCTGCCTACGAATTTTGGATCATCGGACGCTGGAGTTTTCAGGGGGGCGGGCAGGCAGAGCAGTCATCAAGCCCCACGCGCATTGCACAGTCTCACCAGTCGCAAGGGGCGGTCCTTGGTACGCTTCGCAGATGAGGCGAATTTGGCGGCGCTTGGAGGAGACGTTTAGACCGAGGCGAAGGTTGGTGAGATCAACAGGCAGCGCTCCAACCAAGCGTATTCCCCAAGGAGCATTGGCGTGCCACGCGTCGATGACAGGCGTTTTCCGAGGGGCGTTATCGTTATCCATCGCAATAGGTTGCACTGGTGTGATATGCGCGCCACTGGCCAAATTAATTGGGGGCGCCCGCATGCTGCAGACGCCCCATGTCTATTCACGGCAGAGGAGATCAGCCGTCATGTCTGGGCGGGGCGATATTGTCGGGTGCCTGAAAGACGGTCACTGGCACAATATCAGTCGGCTCCAGGTGCGCGCGCTGCAATTCCTTGTTGGAATAAACCGTGCTCGCTTCGACTTTGGCAGTGTCCGTGGCGGTGACGCCGTTCGGGAAAGAGGCGTGACGTTCGTGCGTCTGATTGCTCGCAGCGGAAGCGGAGCCTGCGAGGAGCGCAAGAACGGCGGATGTAGCGATGATATGTTTCATGATAGTCTCACTCTGTAATCTAGGGTCGAGGGTCTTTCCCTCTCGCAACCCCATATGGCGTGTTATTTTGCAGAGTAAACGGAACTTTTGCTTCTATTGTGTGCATTTGCGCACCATTTGAGTGTCAGACATCAGGGGTTGAAAACGGCCCCCACCTCCCTAAGCGCCCGCGCAGCGCAGCTCTGTGGCGCAGCAAAGAAGCGCCATGCAGTCCTTGGGGTAAATGCGAAGGCGCGTAGGGGGTGGCGGCCCCATGTCTTCCCCCATTTCTATGCGGAAACCGGACGTTTCCAACGGCTGACGCGCCTGCGCAGAGTTGAAAGGCGTGCCAGACTGTGCGACAGCAAAACGGACGCGGCGCGTTGGATTTGGCGCGCGACACGCTTCGCAACCAAGGGAGACGCAATGGCCGACATCAGCCAGATACCGGGCCGTTTGATTGACGCGCTCAGCCTTGGCGGGCCTGCGATGTGGGCGATTGCGGCGCTGTCGGTGTTGTCGCTGGCGCTGATCTTATGGAAAATCTGGGATTTATCGATGGCGGGCGCGTGGTCGGGTGGCGCGCATACCCATGCCGCGATTGCGGCTTGGGAGGCGGGTGATATCGCGCGCGCCGAGGCGGCTTTGGCGGGGCGGCGGTCTTTACGCGCGCAATTGGCGCGCCGAGCGATGGCGGCGCTGCAAGACCCAAGCCTTGATCGCGCCAGTGCCGAGGCCGAAACCGCCCGCGCGGCACGGGCGTTGCTGATCCGGGCGCGCTCGGGGTTGCGGGGGTTGGAACTGGCGGTGGTGATTGGCCCGCTTTTGGGTCTGCTGGGCACGGTTGCCGGAATGATCGCAGCCTTTCGCGCCTTGCAAGAGGCCGGGGTTCAGGCCGATCCTGCAACCCTTGCGGGCGGCATCTGGGAGGCGCTTTTGACGACGGCGGCGGGTATGGGCGTCGCGATCCCGGCGCAGATCGCGCTGTCGGGATTTGACGCGGTGGTGGACCGGCTGCGCCATGATCTTGAAGACAGCGCGACGCGGATTTTCCTACGCGCACCGCGCGACGTTGCCCCCGCTGCCAAGGCGCCGGGTCGCGCCGCTGCCGAGTGATGTTTGCCTTCGATACCCCCCGTCCGCGCAGGCGCGCAGCCCTGACGCCGATGATCGACGTGGTGTTTTTGCTGTTGGTGTTTTTCATGCTGGCCTCGCGCTTTGGCGTTGAGCGCACGCTGGATCTCTCGATTGGCGGGGGGGCGTCTGCGCACTGGTCTGGCCCGCCGCGACTGGTAGATGTGGGGGCAGATGGCGCGCTGAGCCTCAACGGCGTCGCGATTGCGCCCGATGATCTGGCGGTGCGCTTGAATGCGCTGATGGCCAAGCCCACCGATCCGGTGGTGATCCGGCCCAAGGGCGGAAATTTACAAGATGTGATCGCCGTGATGGAGCAGTTGCGCGGGGCAGGGATCGCGCAGCTCGTGCTGGTGCGCTGATGCGGATCGCGCCGCCCCCCCGCCGTGCGCTAAGCGAGCCGCTTCTACCGATGATCAATGTCGTGTTTCTGCTGCTGGTGTTCTTTTTGCTGGCCGCTACGCTGGCGCGCCCCGCGCCTTTCGCTGTGACCCCGCCCGAGGCGCACAGCAACACCGCGCCCGACTCCGGCGCGTTGATGCTGTATCTTGATGCGCAAGGCGAGGCTGGTTTTGGCACGGCGCGCGGCGCGGGCGCATTGGTGGCATTGGGCCAAGCGGCGCAAGACGCGCGCGCGCAATGCGGGGACTGCGCCGATACCTTGCAATTGCGCGCCGATGCGGAGGTGCCCGGCGCGGCGCTGGCCGACCTTCTGCCGCAGCTGTCCGCGCTTGGCTTTCGCGATCTCGCGCTGGTGGTGCGCGCGAAATGAGCGCGCGGGTCTGGGCCTTTGGGGGCGCGCTGGGCGGGGCTGTGGCGCTGCATCTGACGGTGTTTGCGATCTGGCAGCCCCCCGTTGCAGGCGGGGCGCAATCGGCGGGCGCGCAAGGTGCGGATCTGGTGGCGATCACGCCAGCCTCGGCGGCGATGGCCGCAGTTGTGGCCGACTGGGAGCGCCCGCCGCAGGCTGCAGCGGCCCCCAAGCCGCTTGCGCCGCAAACGGATGAGGCGACGCCCTCAGCCCCTGCACCAAACGATCCGCCTCTCGCCAATGCCGCGCCAACTGCGCCCGCACCCCCGCAACTGCGTGAGACCCCGCCGCCGCCGCAAACGGTGCCGCCCCCGCCCGAGATGCCGCGCCCGGTCGCCAAGCCCAAACCCCAACCGAAACCGGCCGCTAAAACCGCATCGAAAGCCTCGCGCGCCTCACAGGCTGCGCCCGAACAGCAGGCTAAGGGTGCAGGCGGGGGCGTGGCGGCGGGTCAGCAGGGCAAAGCCCGCGCGGCGACGCTGTCTCCGGGCCAGACCCGCGCCGCAATGGCCAGCTGGGGAGCACAGATCCGCGCCCAGATCGAGCGCGCCAAGACTCCACCCGCAGGGGCCGGCGCGGGGCGGGTGATCGTGATTTTGCGCGTCGCGCGCACGGGACAATTGCTGTCGGTCTCGCTGGCGCAAAGTTCGGGCAACGGGGCGCTGGATCGCGCCGCTGTGCAGGCGGTGCGCCGGGCCGGGCGGTTCGCGCCAGCGCCCAAAGGGCTGGAGGCGCAAAGCTATGCGTTCGACCTGCCGATGGCGTTTCGCTAGCGCTTGCACGCGCATCGCGCGCAGGCCAAGGTGGGCGCGAATTGTCCTAATCGCAAAGCTGTATCCCATGCCGATCAAGAACCGTTTCGCCGAATTGCTGCCCGAGATCATCGGCTGGCGACGCGATTTTCACCGCCATCCTGAGCTGGGCTATGATCTGCCGCGCACCTCGGCGCGCGTCGCGCAATTGTTGCGTGCGTTTGGCTGTGACGAGGTGGTCGAGGGGATCGGGCGTTCTGGCGTGGTTGGCGTGATCGAAGGGCAAGAGGTTGCGACCAAAGGGGCGAAGGGCCCGCGCGTGATCGGTCTGCGCGCGGATATGGATGCGCTGCCGATTGTGGAACAAACCGGGCTGGAGCACGCCTCGCAGAGCAAGGGCAAGATGCATGCTTGCGGCCATGACGGGCACACTTCGATGCTGCTGGGCGCTGCGAAATATCTGTGCGAGACGCGGGCCTTCGCAGGCCGCGCCGTGGTGATTTTCCAACCCGCCGAAGAGGGGGGGGCAGGCGCGCGCGCGATGATCGAAGATGGCTTGATGGAGCGGTTCGCCATCGACGAGGTGTATGGGCTGCACAATATGCCGGGCATGGAGGCGGGCCATCTGGGGGTGCGCCCCGGCGCGATGATGGCTTCGGCGGACTTCTTTACAATCCGGGTGATCGGCAAGGGCGGTCATGCGGCCAAGCCGCAAGAGGTCACCGATCCGGTGGTGATCTCGGCGCAGTTGATCCTGGCGCTGCAATCCATCGCCAGCCGCGAGGTCGACCCGTTCGATCCCGTGGTGGTCTCGGTCACCACGCTCAATTCGCAAAGCGAAGCGGATAACGTGATCGGCAATGAGGTCATGTTGGGAGGCACGGTGCGCGCGATGTCGGCAGAGACCCGCGATCTGGCCGAGCGGCGCTTAGGTGAGATCAGCCATGGCGTCGCGACGACCTATGGCGGGCAGGCGCAGGTCGAGTATCTGCGCGGCTATCCGGTCACGGTGAACGATGTGGAGTGCGCCGAACATGCCGCGCGCGTGGCCGAGCGGGTCAACGGCGCGGTGGATCGCGATGTTGCCCCGATGATGGGGGCCGAGGATTTCTCTTATATGCTTGAGGCGCGCCCCGGAGCCTATCTTTTTCTTGGCAATGGCGACAGCGCGCCGCTGCATCACGCGCAATACGAGTTCCACGACGAGGCGATCCCTTATGGCGCAAGCTGGCTGGTGGGGATGGTCGAGGATCGCCTGGCTGCGCCATCTTGAACCATACGCGCCCCCTTGCCGCGCGTCGCCCCGAGGCATAGTTTCACCCCATGGATCACGCGCCCCTCATCGACCCGTTCGCCCGCCCGATTTCCTATCTTCGGGTCTCGGTCACCGACCGCTGCGACTTTCGTTGCACCTATTGCATGGCTGAACACATGCAATTCCTGCCCAAGAAAGAGCTGCTGACGCTGGAGGAACTGGACCGGCTGTGCTCGACTTTCGTCGGGCTCGGCGTAAAGAAGCTGCGCATCACCGGCGGTGAACCTTTGGTGCGCCGCGATATCATGACGTTCTTCCGCACCATCTCGCGCCATCTCGACAGCGGGGCGCTGGATGAGTTGACGCTGACCACCAACGGCTCGCAATTGGCGAAATTCGCGCCCGATCTTGCCGCGTTGGGAATCAAACGGATCAATGTGTCGCTGGATACGCTGGATTCGGACAAATTCGCCGCCATCACCCGTTGGGGGCGGCTTGATCAGGTCAAGGCGGGGCTGGAGGCGGCCAAGCGTGCCGGGCTGCGCGTCAAGATCAACACCGTCGCGCTCAAGGGTTTCAACGAAGATGAGCTGTTTGACCTTGTTGATTGGTGCGCCGCTGAGGGGTTCGATCTGACCTTCATCGAGGTGATGCCGATGGGCGAGATGGGCGAAGAGATGCGCCTTGATCAATATTGGCCGCTGTCTGATTTGCGCGCCCGACTGGGGGAACGCTTTACGCTGGAAGAGCTGAGCGAAAGCACCGGCGGCCCGGCGCGCTATGTGCGACTTGCACAAACTCAACAAAAAATCGGCTTCATCACGCCTCTGACGCATAATTTCTGTGAAAATTGCAACCGTGTGCGCGTGACGTGCACGGGCGAGCTGTTCATGTGTCTGGGCCAAGAAGATAACGCTGATCTGCGCGCCCCGCTGCGTGCAAGCACTGAGGATGACGCGCTGGTTGCGGCCATTCGCGCCGCGATTTCGCGCAAGCCAAAGGGCCATGATTTCGACTATTCCCGCCAAACCGTCGCGGGCCAGATGACTCGGCATATGAGCCATACCGGCGGATGAACGCGCGGTGCTCTCGGGCATTGCGCGCGGCTTTGACGGGGGTCGCGGGCGCGCTGATCGTGGCGCTTTCAATCTGGGGTCAGAGCGTATTTGTGCCAAGCGCTGCGCTGGCCGCCTATGCCCCTGCGCCATTCCCTGTTTTGCTGGATTGCTTGCGTTTCTGCGCAATGCTGATTTTGCCTTTGGCGGTTTTGGCCGCGCTTTCAGGGCCTTGGCCGTTCAAGCTGTTGGCATATCTAATGTTAGCGCTGGGTTGGTATTGGGCTGGAGACCGGGTGGGCGCAACATTTCCTGCGCCGGGCGGTGGCGGCTGGCTGCCCGGCGAGGCATTCACCGCGCTGATCTATGAGCCTATAATCACTCCGGTTCTGGTGCTGCTTGGCATCGTTGTGTTTCGCCAAATCCTGCGCGGGTTGAACCGGGGTTAAAGTGCCATTTGCGCGCGCGCCGCGATGCGTTAGGATTTGTTCTGGATTTGAGGAGTTTTTCGGATGCGTGGTTTGTTAAGTATGGGATTGGTTTTGGCAGTGGCAGGCTGCGCGCAGCTTGGGATCGGGCCCAAAACGGACGCCCCAGCCTCGATGCCCGCGCCTGGCCGGATCGCGCCGGCCCCCAAACCCACGGCGAATAGCGCTGCAGCGTTTGACACCACAACGGCGGCGCAACGCGCCGAAGCGGCGCAAAAACCCGCCACCGGTGAGGCGAAACTAGGCGTCACAATTGCCAGTCTTGGCGATCCGACCGATCCGGGGTTCTGGATGCGCACGGGATTGGTGAGCGTTGAGAGCAAGGGGCGTATCGAAAACCCGAAAACCGGGAAATCGGCCAAGGTGACGCTGATCCCCACGGGTAAACCGGCGGGGGCGGGTTCGGAGGTGTCGCTGCCTGCGCTGCGCCTGCTTGAGGTGCCGCTGACCGAGCTGCCTGAACTCACTGTTTATCGCCTGTAACGGCGCGAAAGGATCAAGTTGCTGCGCGAGATCGACATCCCGCCGCTATGGCTGGCGCTATTTGCCGCGATGGCGTGGAGCATCGGGCAGGCTGTGCCGATTGATTTTACGCTGGATCGCCTGATTGGCGGGGCGCTGATTGGCATGGGACTGGTGCTGATGGCGGTCGCGGCGGGGCAGATGGTGCTGCATCACACTACGTTCATTCCGCGCCGTGACCCCAGCGATCTGGTTACCTCGGGCGTCTTCGCCCTGACGCGCAACCCGATTTATCTGGGCGATGCGCTGGTGCTGACGGGGCTGTGCCTGTGGTGGAATGCGGCCCTCGCGCTGCCCTTGGTGCCCGCCTTCATGTGGCTGATAACAGTGCGCTTTATCATCGGCGAAGAGGACCGGATCGGCGCGCGTTTCGGTGCGACATATGCCGATTATCGCGCGCAGGTCCGCCGCTGGCTTTGATCGCTGCCTGCGCCCAATTGCTGCATCTACAAAAAATCTCCGCGCGTTTCCGGGTGGATAGCGTTGCGCAGGCCACGCTAAAATTTTGATTTTATAGCGGAAATTCGAATTGAGAACGGTGTGCGATTGTATACATTTATGTCGTCGGGCCCCTGTTTTGCAATAAGAACATTTTAAAGGCAGTCGGCGCTTGTGAAACATTATTGCGCAGTGTTATTCAGGGCTTCGCCAGATTACAGGCCCGCGCCAAGCCTTTGCCGTGGGTCGCTATCCAAGGGGGAGTTACATTGAAAGTCGGAGCTCCAAAGGAGATTTTCGAAGGTGAAGCCCGCGTCGCGATGACGCCGGACTCTGCGCTGCAACTGCAAAAGTTGGGTCATGACTGCTTCATCGAAACCGGTGCAGGCGTAAAAGCCGGCTTTACCGATGCCGCCTATGAGGCTGCCAATGTCACCGTCATCAAGACGGCGACGGCGCTGTTCAAAGAGGTGGATTTCGTCGTCAAGGTCCGCCCACCCACCGACGCCGAGGTCAAACGCCTCAAGCCCGGTCAGACGCTGATCTCGTTCTTCTACCCGGCGCAGAATGAAAAGCTGCTCAAGGCGGCGGAAAAGACCGGCGCGAATGTGATCGCGATGGATATGGTGCCTCGTATCTCGCGTGCGCAGAAAATGGATGCGCTGTCCTCAATGGCCAATATCGCGGGCTACCGCGCGGTGATGGAGGCGGGCAATAACTTTGGTCGCTTCTTTACCGGACAGGTGACGGCGGCGGGCAAGGTGCCTCCGGCCAAGGTGTTGGTGGTCGGCGCAGGCGTGGCGGGTCTTGCTGCGATCGGCGCTTCGACCTCGCTTGGCGCCATGACATTCGCGTTCGATGTGCGTCCCGAAGTGGCCGAGCAGATCGAATCGATGGGCGCAGAATTCGTATATCTCGATTTTGAGGAAGCCGCGCAGGATGGGGCCGCGACAGGCGGTTACGCCGCGCCCTCGAGCCCGGAATTCCGCGAAGCCCAGCTTAAGAAGTTCCGCGAACTTGCGCCCGATATCGACATCGTCATTACCACCGCGCTGATCCCGGGCCGCGATGCCCCGGTGCTGTGGACCAAGGATATGGTCGAGGCGATGAAGCCCGGCTCGGTGATCGTTGACCTTGCGGCCGAACGTGGCGGCAACTGTGAATTGACCAAGCCGGACGAGAAAATCGTGACCGACAATGACGTGACCATTGTGGGCTACACCGATTTCCCGAGCCGGATGGCGTCGCAAAGCTCGTCGCTTTATGCCACCAACATCCGCCATATGATGACCGATCTGACGCCGAAAAAAGACGGCGTGATCGTGCATAACATGGAAGATGACGTGATCCGTGGCGCAACGGTCGCCTATCAGGGCGAGATCACCTTCCCACCGCCACCGCCGAAAATTCAGGCGATTGCGGCCAAGAAGCCGGCCGAAAAGCCCAAAGAGCTGACGCCCGAAGAACGCCGCGCCGCCGAGGTGGCCGCGTTCAAGGCGCAGACCAAGAACCAGGTGACCTTGCTTGTCGTGGGCGCGGTGCTTCTGCTTGCCGTGGGGCTGATCGCGCCGGCCAGCTTCATGCAACACTTCATCGTCTTCGTGCTGAGCTGTTTCATCGGCTTCCAGGTGATCTGGAACGTCGCGCACAGCTTGCACACGCCGCTGATGGCTGTGACCAACGCGATTTCCTCGATCATCATCTTGGGCGCGCTGTTGCAGATCGGATCGGGAAGCTGGCTGGTGATCGTGCTTGCCGCGCTGTCGGTCTTTATGGCCGGGATCAACATTTTCGGTGGCTTCATGGTCACGCGGCGCATGCTTGCCATGTTCCAGAAATCGTAAGGGGGCCGAGACAATGGAAACCGGATTCTCGACCGCTGCCTATGTCGTTTCGGCAGTTCTCTTCATTCTCTCGCTGGGCGGGCTTTCGGGCCAAGAAAGCGCCAAACGCGCCGTCTGGTATGGCATCACCGGCATGGCGCTGGCGGTTGTCGCGACGCTGATCGGGCCGGGCTCTGGCCTGTGGTTGATCTCGGTCGTCATGATCGCGGCGGGTGGCATCATCGGCTGGTTCGTGGCCAACCGCGTGCAAATGACCGAAATGCCGCAACTGGTGGCCGCGATGCACTCGCTCGTCGGTCTGGCGGCGGTGTTCGTGGGCTATAACGCCTATCTCGAAATGGCCAATGTGATGGCGCTCAAGGCCTCGCTGTCGGGCACGCTGAACGAGGCGGGCATCGCGGCGGCGCTACACGAACGCGGTTTGCGCGGCTTTGCGGCCCTGCTGGCGCATAAAGCGCCGGTCGAGCTGTCGATCCTGCGCGTCGAGCTGTTCCTTGGCGTGTTCATCGGTGCGGTCACCTTTACCGGGTCGGTCGTGGCGTTCGGCAAGCTGGCGGGCAAGCTTAGCTCCAAGGCCGAGAAGCTGCCGGGCGGGCATATGCTCAATGCCGGGGCTGCGATTGGCTCGGTGCTGTTGCTGATTGCCTTCCTGAACGGGGCAGGGGTCTGGGCGCTGTTGCTGATGACGCTGCTGGCCTTCTTCATCGGCTATCACCTGATCATGGGCATCGGCGGCGCGGATATGCCGGTGGTCGTCTCAATGCTCAACAGCTACTCGGGCTGGGCGGCGGCGGCGATTGGTTTCAGCCTTGGCAATGATCTGCTGATCGTGACCGGTGCGCTGGTTGGCTCGTCTGGTGCAATCCTGAGCTACATCATGTGTAAGGCGATGAACCGGTCCTTCGTGTCGGTCATTTTGGGCGGGTTTGGTAACACCACCGGCCCCGCGATGGCGGTCGAGGGCGAGCAGATCGCGATTGACGCCGATGGCGTTGCCGCAGCTCTGAACGAGGCCGATAGCGTGGTCATCGTGCCCGGTTACGGCATGGCGGTGGCGCAGGCCCAGCAGGCGGTGAGCGAGCTGACCCGCAAGCTGCGCGCCCAAGGCAAGACCGTGCGTTTCGCCATTCACCCGGTTGCCGGGCGTCTGCCGGGGCATATGAACGTGCTCTTGGCCGAGGCGAAAGTGCCTTACGATATCGTGCTGGAGATGGACGAGATCAATGATGACTTCCCGGAAACGGATGTGGTGATCGTCATCGGCTCGAATGACATCGTGAACCCGGCCGCCCAAGAAGATCCGAACTCGCCCATCGCGGGGATGCCGGTTCTTGAAGTGTGGAAGGCGAAACAGGTCTTTGTGTCTAAACGCGGTCAGGGCACCGGCTATTCCGGCATCGAGAACCCGCTGTTCTACAAAGAAAACACGCGGATGTTCTATGGTGATGCCAAGGCGTCGGTGAACACGCTGCTGCCGATGATCGACTGATCGCGGCGCAGATGGATTGGATGGGGCGGCCTTCGGGTCGCCCTTTTTCATGGGGCGTGAGACCCTTCAAGGGGAGGTATCGTCCGTGCTGGTCGCACGCGCCAAAGGTCACAGCCCGCATCGCAACGAAAAAAGGCCCCGCACTCGGCGGGGCCTTTCCAATATTTTGCGCAGGGCGCCTTAGCGTGTGGTCTCGCCGCGTCTGCGCACCACCACATCGACCGTGATCGAAGCCAGCAGCACCAGCGCGGTTGCCATCAGCTGCACCGCAGCGGGCAGCCCCAGCAGCGCCATGCCATTGACGATGGCCGCAATCACGACCCCGCCCAGCACCGCATGCAGCGGATGGCCGCGCCCGCCAAACAGCGACGTGCCCCCGATCACCGCCGTGGCCACGACATACAGCACGATCGTGCCGCCATCGAAGCTGGTCGAGATCGAGCGCAGCCGCGAGGCGTAGATGATGCCTCCCATGCCCGCCGTGGTGGCTGCCAGCGTAAAGGCTGCCGTGCGGATCAGACCCAGCTTGATGCCCGCACGCCGGGCGGCCTCGGCATTGCCACCTATGGCCAGAACGTAGCGCCCGAATTTCAGCTTGCCGAGCAGGAAGGACCACACGATCAGCACACCAAACACAATCGGGATCACCCAAGGCATCCCCGACAGCGGAAAGCGCGCAATCCCGCGGTTCATGTTCGAGATCGTGACCAGCACAACCCCGGCCACAACCGCCAGCGCGATTTTGAGCAGCGTCAACCCCAGTGGCGGAGCAACCAGACCGCTGGCGCGGCGCTTGGCGTCCTTGCGATAGGTGAGGGCTGCAAAAACCGCCACGGCCACCCCGGTAAACACCCAGCCCATCAGCGGGCTCAGCGTACCATTGGCAAAGTTGTTGATCGTATCTGAGGCAATTGGCACCGTGCCGCCCGCGCCCAGCAGTTGGATCATCAGCCCGTTAAAGCCCAGCAAACCCGCCAGCGTCACCACGAAAGAGGGCAGGCGCAGCTTGGTGATCAGCAGGCCCTGGAAAATCCCCAACACCGCCGCGACACCCAGTGCCACGATCACCGCCGCCCACCACGGCCAGCCCATGCCCGGCGCGACCAGCAGCGTCGCCACCGTCGCCCCGATACCTGCGACAAAGCCCAGCGACAGGTCGATCTCGCCCAGAAGCAGCACGAAAACCTGTCCCATCCCGATCATCATAAAGACCGAGCCCTGAACAAGCAGGTTCACAAGGTTGCCCGAGGACAGGAATTTATCGTTCTGGAACTGGAAGATCGCCGAGATCAGCACGAAGCCCAGCACAACCGGCAAGACCCCGCTTTCGCCTGCCTTCACCCGTGACCAGACCCGCGCCATGTAGCTGGCAAAGCTTTCGGCCTCGCCGGTGCTGACCACGGCGGCAGGGCCGCTATCGCCAGACACCGCGCGCGCTTCGGCCACGTCCTTGGCGTTTTCTGCCGCAATCGAGGGCGCCGCGCGCCCCTTGCCGGGCTCGACCACATGGTCCGATTTGCCCGTTGTCATCAACTCGACCACACGCTGGGTGTCGTAATTGTCCATCGGCCCCTGACTGACCATCTCGCCCAGCCGCAGGATCGCGATATTGTCAGCCACCGCGAACACATCGTTGAGGTTGTGCGAGATCATCACCACCGCCAGCCCCTGATCGGCCAGACGGCGCACCAGTTGCAGGACCTGTCCGGTCTGGGCCACACCCAGCGCGGCGGTGGGCTCGTCCAGGATCACCAGTTTCGAGTTCCACATCACCGCCTTGGCGACCGCAATCGACTGGCGCTGCCCGCCTGAAAGCGAGGCCACCGGCTGGCGGATCGAGCGCAATGTCGTCACCCGCAGCCCGGCCAGCGTCTCGGCGGCGGCGCGTTCCATCGCGTCCTCGTCCAGCATCCCGTTGGTCAGGATTTCACGGCCCAGAAACATGTTTTGGACCACATCGAGATTGTCGCATAGCGCAAGGTCTTGATAGACCACCTCAATGCCCAACTCGGCACTGTCGCGCGGATTGCGCACCCGCACGACATTTCCATCCCATTCGATCGTTCCGCCATCGGCCTCATGAATGCCGGCGATCGTTTTGGTCAGCACGGATTTGCCCGCGCCATTGTCACCCACCAGCGCCGTCACCTGACCCGGGCGCACGTCAAAATCGACGCCGCTCAGGGCCTGCACCGCGCCGAAACGCTTTTCCAGGCCCCGGATGCGCAGAATCGCATCCTGGGGCCCGGTCCCATTACCCATCTCGTTCATTGGCTATCAGTTCCCGATACCAGCGGCTTTGCACGCAGCGGTCGCATCGCCGGTGCAGAGCTTGGCCACATCCACGAACTTGTCCTTCACGACAGTGTTGGCGATGGTCTTCGCGGTGACCCAGATCGGCACCATCAGGATCGAGGGCACGTCTTTTTTCTGCGCGCTGTCCATCGTTTTGCCGTTGATCAGGCCTGCGGGCGGGGTTTCGCCTGCGCGCACATAAAGCGCGAGTGCGGCGGCGGCTTGGGCCTCAAGATAGATCGGTTTGTAAACGGTGCCGCACTGATAGCCGGTGAGGATGTTTTGCAGCCCCGTCAGCGTCGCGTCCTGACCCGTGGTCGGGAAGGTTTTTGGCGGAACCTTCAGCGTCTTGAGATACGAGATCACAGCGTTGGCGTTGTCGTCATTGGGCGTCACGACCGCGTTGATATTCTCATGCGCGGTGAACTGCTGCTCAAAGGTGGTGCGTGCAACCGAGGGGTCCCAGCTACCGGCAGGCTCGCCCGCGTTCTTATAGGTGCCCGCGTCGAATTTCGGTTTGAGAACGTCCAGATAGCCTTGCTTGAACAGCGTGGCATTGTTGTCATCAGGAGACCCCGCCATGACAAGGATATCGGGGTTCTTGACCTGCCAATCGCTCAGGCATTGTTCCATGCCCTGACCGATCAGCTTGCCCACCGAGACGTTGTCAAAGCTGATATAATAATCGCGCGATCCGCCCACCGTCAGGCGGTCATAGTCGATCACGGCCACGCCGTGTTCCTTGGCGTATTGCTCAACCGCAGCGCCGCCGCCCGACGAGATCGGGTCCAGCAGCAAAACCGTCGCGCCTTGGCTGATATCGGTCTGCGCCTGCGTCAGCTGATCTGCCTCTGAGCCCTGCGCGTTCGAGACGATCAGGTCACTGCTTGAAAGGCCCGCCATATCGAAAGCTTTCTTCAGATAGGGCTCGTCAAACGAGGTGTAGCGCGCCGAGCTGGCTGTATCGGGCAGCAAGACGCCGATCTTGCCCTTACCCTTGGCGGTGACGTCCTTGAGCTTGGCCATCGCCGCGAAATCGGCGCCGAAATCGGATGCGCTCACGCCTTGAGCCTGCGCGGCCATTCCACATAGGCCAAGCGCGATCGCGCTGGTTCCTGCAAGCCGGATCATTGCCGAAACCGGCGAAAGATGGGTGCGTTTGGTCATAAGAATCCTCCAGAAGCCGGGTCATTTCCTCCTCTGCCCAACCCCGCTTCGGATCAGGTTTTGTTCTGCGCAACGCAGCAGGGTGCGTGGCCCGGCGGGGCACACCCTGTTAGCGATATCATGGTGCAAATCCCGCGCGCGCAAAGGGCGCGGCCACTCGCGAAGGGTCAAGAGTCTGTGTTGCTGCGCTGCAGCATCAGGGGCCCGTATGCGCATTGGTATCGGGCCCGCAGATCGCGCGCTTGGCGCGCCCGGATGTGGCCGCCCTCTTGCCCCCGCGCCGCCCCTGTCCTAGAAGGCGCGAGACGCCTTTCAGACAGGATGCGGACATGCTCGACCATCTCGAATTTACCTCGCCCCAACCCAAGGTCATTGCCGGGGCCCAATCGGATTGGGAATTGGTGATCGGGCTTGAGGTTCACGCGCAGGTCGCCTCGAATGCGAAACTGTTCTCGGGTGCCTCGACCACCTTCGGGGCCGAGCCCAATTCCAACGTCGCTTTCGTGGATGCCGCGATGCCCGGCATGTTGCCCGTGATCAACGAATTCTGCGTGGCGCAAGCTGTGCGCACCGGGCTGGGCCTCAAGGCCGAGATCAACCTGACTTCGGCCTTTGATCGCAAGAACTATTTCTACCCCGATCTGCCGCAAGGCTATCAGATCAGCCAGCTCTACCATCCCATCGTGAGCGAGGGCGAAATCATCGTCGATATGGGACCGGGCGTTGCGCGCAAGGTTCGTGTGGAGCGTATCCACCTTGAACAGGATGCGGGCAAATCGATCCACGACATGGATCCGAACATGTCCTTCGTCGATCTCAACCGCACCGGTGTGGCGCTGATGGAAATCGTCAGCCGCCCCGACATCCGTGGCCCCGAAGAGGCCGCCGCCTATGTCGCCAAGCTGCGCCAGATCCTGCGTTACTTAGGCACCTGCGATGGCAACATGCAAAACGGCAACCTGCGCGCCGATGTGAACGTGTCGATCTGCAAACCCGGCGCTTATGAGAAGTATCAGGAAACGCAGGATTTCAGCCATCTCGGCACGCGTTGCGAGATCAAGAACATGAACTCGATGCGCTTTATCCAAGCTGCGATCGAATACGAGGCGCGTCGCCAGATCGCCATCGTCGAAGACGGCGGCACGGTCGTGCAGGAAACCCGCCTCTATGACCCCGACAAGGGCGAAACGCGCTCGATGCGCTCCAAGGAAGAGGCGCATGATTATCGCTACTTCCCGTGCCCTGATCTGCTGCCACTGGAAATCGAACAGGCTTGGGTCGATGATATCGCCGCCTCGATGCCCGAACTGCCCGACGGCAAAAAAGCCCGCTTCGTCAAGGATTTCGCGCTGTCGGAATATGACGCCTCGGTGCTGACGGCAGACGTTGAGAACGCCAACTATTTCGAGGCCGTGGTCGCGCAAGCAGGCGATGGCAAGCTGGCGGCCAACTGGGTCATCAATGAACTGTTCGGCCGTCTGAAAAAGGACGACGCTGAGATCACCGCCAGCCCGGTTTCGCCCGCGCAACTGGGCGCGATTATCAAGCTGATCAAATCCGACAAGATTTCGGGCAAGATCGCCAAAGAGCTGTTCGAGATCGTCTATACCGAAGGCGGCGATCCCGAGAAGATCGTCGAAGAACGCGGCATGATTCAGGTCACCGATACCGGGGCCATCGAGGCGGCGGTCGATGCCGTAATCGCCGCCAACCCCGATCAGGTCGAAAAGGCCCGCGCCAACCCGAAACTCGCGGGCTGGTTTGTGGGGCAGGTGATCAAAGCCTCGGGCGGCAAAGCTAATCCCAAAGCGGTCAACGAGATCGTGGCAGGCAAGCTAGGCCTGTAAGCGCCCTCGCAGGGTGGGCATCAGGGCGCCTTCGGGCGCCCTTTTCGTTTGCCACCTTTGGCACCTCACCCTAGGTTGGCCTACGGGTGAGACGAGTAGGATAATACGTATGAGTGGTTTGCTGGCGCTGTTGGACGATGTGGCGGGGATTGCCAAGATTGCGGCGACCTCGATTGACGATGCGGCGGGCCAAGCGGTGCAGGCGGGGGGCAAGGCGGCAGGGGCGCTGATCGACGACTCCGCCGTCACCCCAAAATATGTCCATGGTTTTGCCCCTGCGCGCGAACTGCCCATCGTGGGAAAAATCGCGCTCGGCTCGATCAAGAACAAACTGGTGTTCCTGTTGCCCGCGGCGCTGCTGCTGTCCTCCTTCGCACCATGGCTGATCACACCGCTCTTGATGCTGGGCGGGTCTTACCTGTGCTTTGAGGGCGCCGAGAAGGTCTATCACATCTTCAAACCGCATGTGCCCGACGCCGAGGGCCATATAGCGGCGCAAACTGCCGATCACTTGGAAGAAGCCCGCGTCAAAGCCGCCGTGAAAACCGATTTCATCCTGTCCGCCGAGATCATGACAATCGGTCTGGCCGCGTTGCCGCCCGCGCAAAATATCTGGATGGAGGCGCTGGCGCTTGCGATCATCGGCATTGGTGTGACTGTTGTGGTCTATGGCAGCGTCGCGCTGATCGTGAAGGCTGACGATGCGGGGCTGTGGCTGTGCAAAAACGGCAAGCTCGCGCCCACCCGCGCGCTGGGTCATGGTGTCGTCAAGCTGATGCCATGGCTGATGACAGTATTGATGACGGTGGGCACGGCCGCGATGATCTGGGTGGGCGGCAATATCGTGCTGCACGGGCTCGCCGAGCTTGGGTTTCACGCGCCCTATGACTGGATCCACCATCAGGCCGAGGCCGCAGCCCATGCCCTTGCCACCGCGCAGGGCTTCGTTACTTGGGCCGTCACGGCATTTTTCGATGGCATCTTCGGGCTTGCGTACGGGCTGGTGTTGATCCCGGTGGTAATGCGGATCATCCAGCCGCTTTACCGTCTGCTGACGGGCAAGAAAAAAACCGCGCACTGATCGCACGCGGCTCTCTCATCTAGCTCTAAAGACGCCGGGGGAGGCTGACAAAGCCGCGGCTTTGGCAGTTGGGGGCAGCGCCCCCCTTCCATCAGTTCAGATAGGGCCCGTCAGTTCAGATAGGGCATCGGATCGATCGACTCGATCCCCTTGCGGACCTCGAAATGCAGATAGCCCGGATCGCCCGGCGCCACCTTGGCAATGGTCTGCCCGCGCTTCACGCTTGCACCTTTTTTCACGCTCAGCCCGGCTACGTTGTAATAGACCGTTACCAGGTTATCGGCATGTTTCAGCGCCAAGAACGACACATTATCAGTGTCTTGCGAGATCAGCAGCACCGTGCCCGCCTCGGCCGCTTTCACCGCCGTGCCGGGGCTTGCGGAAATGTCGATTCCATCATTCTTGCCCTTCTTGAAGGGGCGAATGATCGCGCCAGAGACTGGCATCGTCATCTTGCTACTGCTTGAGGCGGCGGTGCGCTCATTGCTCATATCGGGCACGCTCGATTTATCCACCGGGGCCGAGGCCTTGGGCGGTACGATCTTGGGCAGCGGCTCGGCGGCCGAAGGCGGAACCGGGGTCGGCGAGCCGATACCGGGAACAGTGGTAGAGCTTGCGGTCTCAACCTTGGCCGGTTGACGGTTCGAGGCGACCGGGATCAGCAGATATTGCCCCTCGCGCACGCTGAGATCATTGGGCAGCCCGTTCCATTGCGCCAGTGCCTTGACTGGCACGTTGTAATAGCGCGCGATCGAATAGGCCGTCTCTCCGCGCGCAACCTTGTGGCGGATCGGCTCGGGGCTGGTGGGGGATGTGACCACCGGCTTGGAGGCGACTGGGCGCGCGGTTTGCCCGGCTTGGGATTTGTCGATCGCGTTGGAGGCCAGCGAAGTGATATCAATCGTATCCGCCGTCAGCGCGCTGGGATTGGCGCCAGCACCCATCGGTGTATTGCTTGTCACACCGCCGCCGACGCTGTTGGGCAGGGCCAGAACCTCTCCTGCATTCAGCACCGCGTTGGGGGCAACCGCGTTATAACGCGCCAGTGCCCCGGGATCGGCGCCGATGCGCTGGGCGACCGAGGTCACGGTGTCACCGCGATTGGCGACCACGACCTGATAATTGGGATAGGTGATGATGCCGCGGCTATCGGGGCGCGGGCGATCTTGTACCGCTTGGCGCGCCGCCTCGGTCGTTTCCAGCCCACCCGTGCCAAAGCGGCGCAGGTCCATGTCAAAGCCTTGCTGGTCGCAAGCCGCCAATGTGCCTGCGGCCACGCCTGCCACAAGGATCAGTCGCAACCGGGAGTTTCTCAATACCATCCGCTCGTCCTCACTGTTTGCCGGGCCTCTGGGGGACCCTTGTCACGCTATTGCCCAGGCCCGTCAATCGCTCGCCATCCCCTCAACAAGAGGAACAAAGCGCACCGGGCGCAATTCTTCATAGTCAAACCCGCTCTCAAGGCGTTGCACCCGGATCAGGCTTTGCACCGTATCAGACTGACCCACCGGCAAGACCATGATACCGCCGATCTTGAGCTGGGCCAAGAGTGGGCCGGGCGGGTCTTCGGCGGCAGCGGTCACGATAATTCTATCAAAGGGGGCCTGATCGGGTAAGCCCCGCGATCCATCGCCCGCAATCGTCACGATATTAGGGATCGACAGGGCGGCAAACAGCGCCTCGGAATCGCGCGCCAGACGGCGGTGGCGATCCACTGTATAGACCCGGCGCGCAAGCTGGCTCAGCACGGCGGCCTGATAGCCAGACCCGGTGCCGATTTCCAGCACGGTATCACGTGGCCCGACCTTTAGCGCCTGCGTCATCAGGCCAACAACCGAGGGCTGGCTGATCGTCTGCCCACAAGCGATGGGCAGCGGCATATCCTCATAGGCGCGCTCGGCAAACAGCCCGCGCACAAAACGGCCGCGGTCGATTGTCTCCATCGCACTCAGCGTGCGTGCATCCGTCACGCCCTTAGAACGCAGCGCAAAGAGAAAGCGCATCTTGCGCTCGGCCAGGTTCTCTTGCGCCTCTTTGCTCATCCCAGACGCGCCTCCAGATCGACCAGCACGTCATGGGCGGTCAGATCGGCGCGCATCGGCGTGACCGAGATATAGCCATCCAGATTGGCCGCCGCATCGGTGCCCGGCGCGGTGGGCGTGTGTTGCGGGCCGCCTTTGACCCACAAGAACCGCCGCCCCGAGGGCGCGTGATGGGGCTCAACGCCGAAATAGCAATCCTTGCGAAAGCCTTGCGCGGCGACCTTGTGGCCCCTCACATCAGCGGCCAGCACGGGCGGGAAGTTCACGTTGTAAAACACCCGATAATCGCCATCGTCCCAGACGCCGTTTTCCCACAGCTTGCGCACAAGGCCCGCCCCATGCACCCGCGCCGCCTCGAACATATCGGGGGCGTCGAACACCAGCGGGCCAAGGAATTGCGACAGCGCAATCGCGGGAACGCCTTGCAAAGCGGCCTCCATCGCACCGCCCAACGTGCCGGAATATAAGGCATTATCGGCTGAATTATTGCCCCGGTTCACACCCGACAGCACCAGATCGGGGCGCTGCCCCTCAAGCACATCATAGAGCCCGGCCAACACGCAATCGGCAGGGCTGCCCTCGGTGGCAAAGCGCCGCTCGGCCAGTTTGGAAATCATCATCGGATGGGTATAAGAGATGCAATGGCCGACGCCGGATTGCTCAAAGGCGGGCGCGACTGTCCAGACCTCGCCATCGGGGCCAGCCACCTCGGCGGCGATTTCGGTTAGAACCTGAAGGCCGGGCGCGTCGATCCCGTCGTCATTGGTGATGAGAATGCGCATATGGCCCCCGGTCTGCTGGCATTTGCCCCTGCTTAACGCGGGTGGGCCGCAGGGTAAAGCGGGGCTTACAGGCTTGCCAGAATCCGGCGCGCTTCGGCGTGGCGATCTGCCAGTGCATCGCGGTCTTCGCCGGGGAAGAACCGCGCGCGCAATGCCGTGGCCATCGGGGCGGGGGTTGCGATCATCACCCGCGGCCCGACCTTGACAGTTTCAGCCTGCCAGCTACGCACCATGGCCATTTGCGCCGCCTTCGTTGCGCCGTAAATGCCAAAGAATTTCTGCCCCGCGCGATCATCGTCGAAAAACAGGGCCGTGCCCTTGCGCGCCAGCAAGAGCGGCTCGATCAGCCCGATCAACTGCGCCGTGGCGGTCATATTCACGGCCGTGGAGCGCGACAACTCTTTGGCGTCGATATGGCCAGCAGGGCACAAGGGGGCTGCGTGGATCGCGCAATGCGCCCACAGATCGACCCCGCCCCAGCGCGCCCCAATCGAGCCCGCCAGATGCGCCATCTGATCGGGGTCTGTGACATCCAGCGGCCCCAGCGACGCGGTGCCGCCAAGCGCCTGCACCCGGTCATCCAGCTCTTCGAGCGCGCCCGAAGTGCGTGCCACGGCCATGACGTGATAGCCATCCGCGGCCAGCGCTTCGGCCAAAGCCGCCCCGAGTCCGCGCGACGCGCCGGTGATCAGGGCAAGTTTTTTATCTTGGGTTGTATCGGTGCTCATAGGGCAAGTCTTTGCCACCCTGCGCGCGCCCATGCAAGAGTGCGCAGCCCCCTGCGACGCAATCGCGTGGTGCTTTGCGATTGCAGACAGATCATATCGCCGCCCTGCGCGGCTGTCTTGCCATCGCATTTGCCCGCATATTCCGGGGGAACCTGCGCAGCAGGTGGGGCATGTACGCCATCAACAGAACCTGCCGACACCCGTTGTCCCAGTGGCGGTCTCTGCCCAACCGCAACGGCGGCTGGGCAGACCTCTTTATTCCAGCTCTATCAGCAGGTCCTTGGCGTCGATTTGTGCGCCTTGCGTCACATGCAGCGCCTTGACCGTGGCCTCTCGGTCGGCGTGAATGCCGGTTTCCATCTTCATCGCCTCGATCGTCAGCAGCATATCGCCCGGCTTGACGACCTGGCCCACACTCACCACGACGCTCGCAACCGAGCCGGGCATCGGCGCGCCGATATGGTTGGGGTTGCCGGGATCCGCCTTGGGTTTGGCCGCTGTTGTGGCCTTGACCGCACGGTTGGGCACGCGCACGGCGCGGGGCTGGCCGTTGAGTTCGAAATAGACCTTCACCTCGCCCAATTCATCGGTGTCGCCTTCGGTCAGGTAGCGGATTTCCAGCGTCTTGCCCGGATCAATTTCGGCCGAGATTTCGGTCTGCGGCTCAAGCCCGTAGAAAAACACCGGGGTGGGCAGGGTGCGCACCGGGCCATAGGTGTCATGGCGCGTGGCGTAATCGGTGAAGACCTTGGGATACATCAGATATCCTGCGAGATCTTCGTCATCTATCGTAATGCCAAGCTGCGCGGCCAGATCGGTGCGAGTCTTTTCCAGATCGACGGCGGGCAGGTGTTTGCCGGGGCGCTCGGTCGAGGCGACCTCGCCCTTGAGCACCTTTTTCGAGATCCCTTCGGGCCAGCCGCCGGGGGGTTGGCCCAGATTGCCGCGCATCATGTCGATCACGGAATCGGGGAAGGAGACATCCTTGCCCGGGTTAAGCACGTCTTCCTTGCTCAGCCCTTGCGCCACCATCATCAGCGCCATGTCCCCGACCACTTTGGAACTGGGCGTGACCTTGACGATATCGCCGAAAATCTGGTTGGCGTCGGCATAGGCCTGCGCCACTTCGTGCCAACGTTCTTCCAGCCCCAGCGAGCGCGCCTGACTTTTGAGATTGGTGAACTGGCCGCCGGGCATTTCGTGCAGATAGACCTCTGAGGCCGGGGCTTCGAGGCCAGATTCGAACGCCGCATATTGATGGCGCACGGCTTCCCAATAATTCGACATCCGCCGGATCGCGGCGATATCAAGCCCGGTGTCGCGCTCGGTATGGTCCAAGGCCTCGACGATGGAGCCAAGACAAGGCTGCGAGGTGCCGCCCGAAAACGCATCCATCGCCGCATCGACCGCATCCACGCCCGCATCGGCAGCGGCGAGAACCGTCGCGCCCGCGATGCCAGAGGTGTCATGGGTGTGGAAATGGATCGGCAGGCCGACCTCGTTCTTGAGCGCGGTGATCAACTGGCGCGCGGCAGCGGGTTTCAGCAGGCCTGCCATATCCTTGAGACCAAGCACATGCGCGCCCGCCGCCTCAAGTTCCTTGGCCATGCCGACGTAATATTTCAGGTCGTATTTCGCGCGATCGGGGTCAAGAATATCGCCGGTGTAGCAGATCGTGCCTTCGCAGACCTTGCCGCTTTCAATCACCGCATCCATCGCGACGCGCATGTTTTCGACCCAGTTCAGGCTGTCGAACACGCGGAACACATCCACCCCGGTCGCGGCGGCGCGCTTGACGAAGAACTCCACCACGTTGTCAGGATAATTCGTGTAGCCCACGCCGTTGGAGGCGCGCAGCAGCATCTGCGTCATCACGTTGGGCAGATGGGTGCGAATGTCGCGCAACCGCTGCCAGGGACATTCCTGCAAGAAGCGATAGGCCACATCAAACGTCGCGCCGCCCCAGCATTCCACCGAGAACAGATCGCCCAAGTTGGCGGCATAGGCGGGCGCGGCCTTGATCATATCGATTGAGCGCATCCGCGTCGCCAGCAGCGATTGATGCCCGTCGCGCATCGTGGTGTCCGTCAGCAACAGCTTGCTCTGCGCCTTCATCCAATCCGCGACCGCCTGCGGGCCTTCGGTTTCCAGCAGATTGCGCGTGCCCGGCTGCGGCGCACCCGTGATCGGGGGCAGGCGAGGGGGCTTGGCTTCGGCATGGGGTTTGGCCCGCCCGACGGTCTCGGGATGCCCGTTCACGATGACATCCGCGATATAGGTCAGAATTTTCGTGCCCCGGTCGCGGCGCAGCTTGAAATCAAACAGCGCGGGCGTGGTGTCGATGAACTTCGTCGAATAGCTCATATCCAAGAAGGTCGGATGTTTCAGCAGATTGATGACGAAATCGATATTGGTGGACACGCCGCGAATACGAAACTCGCGCAGGGCGCGGTCCATCCGGCGGATCGTTTGGTCCGGCGTCTGCGCCCAAGCGGTGACCTTGACCAGCAGACTGTCGTAATAGCGTGTGATCACCCCGCCCGCATAGGCGGTGCCGCCATCAAGGCGAATCCCCATGCCGGTCGCGCTGCGATACGCGGTCAGGCGGCCGTAATCGGGAATGAAGTTGTTTTGCGGGTCTTCCGTGGTCACGCGGCATTGCAGCGCATGGCCCGAAAGCTGGATGTCAGATTGCGCGGCGGCTCCGGTGGCCTCGGTCAGGGTCGCACCCTCGGCGATCTTGATCTGGGCCTGCACGATGTCGATCCCGGTCACTTCCTCGGTGACGGTATGTTCGACCTGAACGCGCGGGTTGACCTCGATGAAATAGAACTGGTCGGTGTCCATATCCATCAGGAATTCGACGGTGCCCGCGTTCTGATAGCCCACGGCATTGCCGATTTTCAGCGCCAATGCGCAAACTTCGGCGCGTTGCGCGTCGCTCAGGTACGGGGCAGGGGCGCGCTCCACCACTTTTTGGTTGCGCCGCTGCACGGTGCAATCGCGTTCGAACAGGTGATAAAGGCCACCATGCGTGTCACCCAAAAGCTGCACCTCGACATGGCGCGCACGGATGATCATCTTCTCCAGATAACCCTCGCCGTTGCCAAAGGCGGCCTCGGCCTCGCGACGACCCTCGCGGACCTTTTCGACCAACTCGTCCTCGGACGTGATCGGGCGCATCCCACGCCCGCCGCCACCCCAAGACGCCTTGAGCATCAGCGGATAGCCCACCTCAGCGGCCTCTTTCTTGATCGCGTCGAAATCCTCGCCCAGAACATCGGTCGCGGGGATCACCGGCACGCCCGCCTTGATCGCGACCTGACGCGCAGACGCCTTGTCGCCAAGGGCGCGCATCGTCTCGGCCTTGGGGCCGATGAATGTGATGCCCGCATCGGCGCAAGCTTCTACGAAATCGGGATTTTCCGACAAAAGCCCGTAGCCCGGATGAATCGCATCCGCGCCCGATTCCTTGGCCACGCGAATGATTTCCTCGATGCTGAGATAGGCGCCAACTGGCGACAGCCCCTCGCCGATGCGATAGGCCTCATCCGCCTTGAAACGATGCAGCCCCAACTTGTCCTCTTCGGCATATACGGCAACTGTTTTCTTGCCCAGCTCATTGGCTGCGCGCATTACCCGGATCGCGATTTCGCCGCGATTTGCCACGAGGATCTTGTTGAACATTGCTGTCTCCCGCTCTTTCAAAACCGGCTGAACGGTAGCGTCGCCGCAGCGCAGCGCAAGGCCTATCTGCAAAGCGCGGCAAATTTACAGATCAAACTCAAGGACTTTGCAAACCCCGATTGCGGCTATTGACTAGCCCCGTTAGCTGGGCAAGGTGGGCACATGATCGATCTGCGCCCGGTAGGCTACATCATCGGCATGCTGACATCCGTGCTGGGGCTGACGATGCTGATCCCGGCGGAGGTGGATTGGGGTTATGGATCACCCCATTGGCAGGTATTCGTCGAAAGCGCGATCCTGACGGTCAGTACCGGCTTCGTGCTGTCGCTGGCCTCGCGCGATGCGCTGCGCAGCACTTTGACCATTCAGCAAAGCTTCGTCTTGACCACGGCCGTCTGGCTGACTTTGCCGCTGTTTGGAGCGCTGCCGATGATCTTGGGGGCGCCGCATCTGAACCTGACGGATGCCTATTTCGAGGCGATGTCGGGCCTCACCACCACCGGCACCACCGTGATCCCCCATCTTGATGGCTTGCCCCCGGGTGTGAACCTGTGGCGGGGCTTGCTGCAATGGCTGGGGGGCTTGGGGATTATCATCGTCGCGATGATCTTTCTGCCGGTGATGAAGGTCGGCGGGATGCAGTTTTTCCGCTCGGAAGGCTTTGATACGCTTGGCAAAATTCTGCCGCGCGCGATGGATATCTCAACCGCGTTGATCCGTATTTACGTCGGCCTCACGATTGCCTGCGCGATGACCTATATGGCGCTGGGCATGACCGGGTTTGATGCGGTGATGCATGCGCTCACCACGATGAGCACGGGCGGGTTTTCCAATTACGACGCCTCTTTTGCGACCTATAAGGGCGCACCGGAATATGCCTCCTCAGTGTATATGGCGCTCGCCGCGATGCCGTTTATCCGCTTTGTGCAGATGACGCAGGGCAATGTCGTGCCACTCTGGCGCGACCCGCAGGTGCGCGCGTTCCTGCGATGGATGGGCTATGCGATTGCGGTGATCGTGATCTACCGGATGATCCGCCACGAGACTTCGTTCTGGCCGACCCTGCGCGAGGTGACATTCAACGTCGTCTCGACCTTTACCGGTACTGGCTACGCGTCCGAAGACATCACCCAATGGGGCCATCTCGCCTTTACCGTTCTTATCATTTCGGGGCTGATCGGGGGCTGCACGTCCTCAACCGCCTGCTCGGTCAAAGTGTTTCGCTACCTGATCTTGTTCGAGGCGATCAAGGTGCAAATCCAGCGGCTTTATTCACCCCATCGCCTGCTGCGCGTGCAATATGACCGGCAGGCCGTTGAGGACGGAGTCGTCAACTCGGTCGTGGCGTTCTTTTCGCTGTTCATCTTGACCTTCGGGGTGCTGATCATCGCGCTGACCTTCACCGGGCTTGAGACCGAAACCGCGATGACCGCCGCCTGGACCTCGATCGCCAATATCGGCCCGGCTTGGGGCCCCGAGATAACGGCCAATGGCTCGGTCGCGGATTTCCCGGCCAGTGCGAAATGGCTGATGAGCGGGGCGATGTGCATCGGGCGGCTCGAATTGATGAGCGTGCTCGTGCTGTTCCTTCCCCGCTTCTGGCGCGCCTAGATCACTTCCAGCACGACACCCGCACCACCATCCGATCGGCGATCTGCTGCAGGTCTTCGGCTGCGCGCGGGCCGGAAAAACTGGCCGCCTCGGGGGGGAAGCCGTTTTGCGACAGCGCCGGGGCCATCGCCTGCGCCTGCAGCGCGGCATGCAAGCCATCGGGCAACATCCGGCCGGCATCCTGCGCGGGGGGCAGCAACATCCCCATCACCGCGCCCGTGCCATCCAGTATCGGCCCGCCGACATCGCCTGCGCGCGTTTTGGCCTCGATGCGGGCCTGATCGGTCTCGCCCGCCAGCCCCTTGAGCGCGGACAGCGTGCCAAAGTTCAACACCGGCGCGGGCAGAGCTTCGGGGTAAGAGAATCCCGCCACGGTGATTTGCGCGCCTGCAAGCGGGGATTGGGTGCTGAATTGCGCAAACCCTTTGGGGGCAAGCGGCGCGCTGGGTTGCAACACGGCAAACCCCATCTGCGCGTCGTTGAACGCCAGATCGGCGGGATGCGCATCGACGGTGATGCGCCCGCATTGCGCCAGCCCCTGCGCCGCCGTCAGAACCGAGCCCTTGGCATCAATGTAAAACCCCGAGCGCGAAAACACCGGCGTGCGTTTCTCAATCCCCGCCATCAGGGCTGCGCGCGTGACCGACATCGGCTGGCCCAGCGTGGCATCCAGCGCGGCGGTGCCAATCGGCTTGAAGCTGGATTTCATCGCCTCCAGCACCCGGCCCATGCGCTTGGCATCACCTGCAGGCCAGACCAGCACAAAGCCCTTGATCAGCCCCTTGGACAGCGTGGCCTGCGTATAAGACTGGATTTCGCTGTTGCCGCCCTCAATGGTGAAACCATTGTTGCGCAGGGTGCGATCCCCGGAAACCGGCACGATTTCAAGCGTTTGCATCGCATCATACAGACCGCGCAACCGCGCCGCATCGCCCGGCTGCGAGATCAGCAAGACCTGCACGCCGCTATCGTTTTTGGGCGCGTAATTCACGAAAGGCGTGTTGTAGCGCGCGAATTGCACCAGCCCCAACGGCAGCTCTATTGAGATCCCGGCCTCGGTCTCATCGACCGTTTGCAGCCCCAACGCGGCGCGTGATGCCGCCACCCGGTCGAGCAATTCCATCTGCTGCGCCGAAGAGAGAACCCCCGTCGGCTCAAAGCCGTTTTTCATCTGCCAATCGGCGATTGAGCTGCGCGTGCCCGGCCCGAACAACCCGTCAATCGCGCCTTGATAGCTGCCTTCCCAATCCAGCGCGGCCTGAATGTCGCGGCGCTGATCGCGGCTCAGCGCGCTTTCAAGACGGCGAGAATCTGCCAATGTTTCAGGTGCGGGCTGCGCGGGCGTTGCGGGCTCAGCCGCAGGGGGGGCGGGGACTTCAGTCGCGCCAAGGGCAGGGGCGGTGTCGGGCAGGGGCTGGGTCTCGACTGGCCTGATCGGCGCGCCGCTCAGGCTTGCCCCAATCGGCCAAAACTGCTGTGTGAACTGCCCGCCATCGGCCACGAAACTGTCGCGCGGGATCAACCCGTCCTGACGCAGCGCGCGGCGGCGATCATCGGCCGTTTGCTCATCCGCGAACGGCCCCAGCGCAATCGCATACCAGCCCGATTTCAAACGAAAGCCCGAGGCATCCGGAAACATCCCCGCCCAGTCGCGCGCGCGTTCCTCTGCTTGTGCGAGCGAAGATTTCGCCTCGATCTGCACCCAAGCCTGCGCCCATGCGCTGCCGGTCCAGACCATCGCCGTCAAACTCGCCCCGACAATGACCGAAATCGCTTTGTGAACCTTGCGCATACCCACCCCTTTTTATCGTCTTGTCGCGCAACGTATCGAAACCGCGCGCAAGGTCACCCCCTCGAGTGGCAGGAAATCGGCGGATGTGGGGCTTGGGCCGCAGATCGCCATGCAGATCGGGCTTGCGAGGCGTTGACGCCCACGCCCCCCTTGCCTAGGAAGAAGGCGCTTTATTCGAGGTGAGACATGGCCAATCCCGACGCCCCCCAAAACGCCCCCCAGAGCGCGCCGAGATCGTTTCAGGAGATTATCCTGCGATTGATGAGCTATTGGGCCTCCAAGGGCTGCGCGGTGTTGCAGCCCTATGACATGGAAGTCGGCGCGGGCACGTTCCACCCGGCCACGACGCTGCGCGCACTGGGCGATAAGCCGTGGGCTGCGGCCTATGTCCAACCCTCGCGCCGCCCTACCGACGGGCGCTACGGCGAGAACCCCAACCGTCTGCAGCACTACTACCAGTATCAAGTGCTGATCAAACCCAGCCCGCCCGATCTGCAAGATCTCTATCTCGGTTCGCTGGCCGCCATCGGGATTGATCTGGACTTGCACGACATCCGCTTTGTCGAGGATGACTGGGAAAGCCCCACTTTGGGCGCTTGGGGGCTTGGCTGGGAAGTCTGGTGCGACGGCATGGAAGTGTCGCAATTCACTTATTTCCAACAGGTCGGCGGGCATGATTGCAAACCCGTCGCGGGCGAGCTGACCTACGGGCTTGAGCGTCTGGCAATGTATGTGCTGGGCATCGATCACGTGATGGACATGCCCTATAACGACCCCTCCGCGCCCATCGCGCTGAAATATGGCGATGTGTTCCGCCAGACCGAGCAGGAATATTCGCGCTGGAATTTCGACGTGGCCGATACCGACACGCTGTTGCGCCATTTCGAGGATGCCGAGGCCGAATGTGGCCGCATCCTTGCCAGTGACGATACCGACGATGCGGGCCGCAAGATCATCATGGCGCACCCGGCCTATGATCAATGCATCAAGGCGAGCCACCTGTTCAACCTGCTCGATGCGCGCGGCGTGATCTCGGTCACCGAACGCCAGGCCTATATCGGGCGTGTGCGCGCGCTCGCCAAAGTCTGCGCCGATGCCTTTGTGCGTACCGAAGCGGGCGGGGCGCAACCGAACGGGGCCGCAGCGTGAATGGCAAATATATCGGGGGCGGCATCGTGCTGATCGCGCTGGCCTTTGGCGCGGGCGTCTATTACGCGCAGGAATATGGCTATTATCAGACCGTCTCGGCTACGGCTCCGGGTGCTGCGATTACGCTGGCCGAGCTTGGCGGCACGCTCGACCCGCTGGATGTTGCGGGTTATCAGGGCATTGACGCCGACAGCTCGCCACTGCGCTACCGCGCCTGTTTCCGCACCGATCTGTCGCTGCCCACGGCCACCGAAACCTTTCAGGTCTACGACAAACCCACGCCGCTGATCGGGCCAAGATGGTTCGACTGCTTTGATGCCAAACGCATCGGCGCCGATCTTGAAGCCGGGCGCGCCGTGGCCTTCCTGTCTCAGCACGACATTCACCCCGGCGTTGATCGCGTCGTGGCAATCTATCCCGACGGTCAGGCCTATGTCTGGCACCAATTGAATTCCGAAGCGGAGAAGTGACATGCCCGATCTCTTGATTGAACTGTTCTCCGAGGAAATCCCGGCCCGGATGCAGCCGCGCGCGCGCGCCGATCTGCAAAAGCTGATCACCGATGGCGTGGTCGAGGCCGGGCTGACCTACGCCCATGCGGGCGCGTTTTCCACGCCGCGCCGTCTGGTGCTGGCGATTGAGGGGCTGACCGCCAACTCGCCCACCCTGCGCGAAGAACGCAAAGGCCCGCGCACCGATGCCCCCGAAAAGGCGCTCGACGGATTTTTGCGCGCCACCGGTCTTTCGAAGGACCAACTGGAAATCCGCGACGACAAAAAAGGGCAAGTCTACTTCGCGACCATCGAACGCCCCGGCCGCCCCGCGACCGAGATCGTGGCCGAGGTGCTCGAACACACGATCCGCAACTTCCCCTGGCCGAAATCCATGCGCTGGGGCGCGGGCAGCTTGCGCTGGGTGCGCCCGCTGCATTCGATCCTCGCGATCCTGTCCGATGAGGCCGGGGCCACCATCGTCCCGCTTGATGTCGATGGCATCATCGCGGGCGACAGCACGCGCGGGCACCGCTTCATGGCCCCCGATGCGTTTTCGGTCGGCGGGTTTGAAAGCTACGCGCGCCAGCTCAAGGCGGCCAAGGTCGTGCTCGATTCCGAGAGCCGCGCCGCCACGATCTGGCACGATGCTCAGCAAATGGCTTTTGCCAAGGGCTGGGACGTCGTTGAAGACAAAGGCCTTCTGGCCGAGGTCGCCGGGCTGGTCGAATGGCCCTTGACGCTGATGGGGCAGATCGACGATGAATTCCTCGACCTGCCGCCCGAGGTGCTGCAAACCTCGATGAAAGAGCATCAGAAATTCTTCTCGGTGAAAAACCCGAAAACCGGCCGGATCGAGGGTTTCGTGACCGTGGCCAACCGCGAAACCGCCGACCACGGCGCGACCATCCTTGCGGGCAACCAAAAGGTGCTCTCGGCGCGTCTGTCGGATGCCAAGTTCTTCTGGGAAAACGATCAGCGCACGATCAAAACCCACGGGCTTGAGGGCATGGCCGCGGGTCTGGATGCCGTGACATTCCACAACAAGCTGGGCTCTCAGGGCGAGCGCATCCGCCGCATCGAGTCACTGGCGCGCGAAATCGCCCCGCTGGTGGGCGCCAGCCCCGACCTCGCCTCCGAGGCAGCCCGCGTTGCCAAAGCCGATCTAAGGTCGGAAATGGTCTATGAATTCCCCGAATTGCAGGGGGTGATGGGCCGATATTATGCAAAAAGTGCTAGTCTCGATGATCGCGTGGCCGACGCCGTGCGCGACCATTACGCGCCGCTTGGCCCGTCCGACGCCGTGCCCAGCGAGCCCGTCTCGGTCGCCGTCGCCCTTGCCGACAAGATCGACACGCTGACCGGTTTCTGGGCGATTGACGAGAAACCCACAGGGTCGAAAGACCCCTTTGCGCTGCGCCGCGCTGCGCTTGGGGTGATCCGGTTGGTGCTGGAGAATGGACTGAGAGTGGGGCTGTTCAGCGTGCTTCTACGGAGCATGGAAAATGTGGATAAGAGTCTTCGAGACAAATCTAACGCAGCGCTTCAGGAATGGTTGTCCAGTGTAAGCAAAGGTGCAGATCCTAGTGAGTTCTCTTCGTCGCCGGAACTCGAAAACCTATTGGCAACGGACGATAGTTCTGTGCTTGCCAACCTCCTCTCCTTCTTCCACGACCGCCTTAAAGTCTTCCTCAAAGACCAAGGCATCCGCCACGACGTGATCGACGCTGTGCTCGAACCTGTTGAGTCTGCGGCGGCAAGCGCCGCGGGGCCCGGCAGCGACGACCTGACCCTCGTCGTGAAACGCGCACAGGCTCTGTCGCAAACCCTCAAGACCGAGGATGGCGCGAACCTGATCCAAGGGTTTAAGCGGGCCAATAACATCCTCACCCAAGCCGAGGAAAAAGACGGGGTCGAATATTCCTTCGGCGCGGATGTGAAATTCGCCGAAACGCCCGAGGAAAAAGCCCTCTTCGCCGCGCTCGACGCCGCCGAGGCACAGATCGCCCCGGCGATGGAGTCCGAAGATTTCGCCACCGCAATGGCCGCAATGGCCGATCTGCGCAGCCCCATTGATGCGTTTTTCGAGGCGGTGCAAATCAATACCGACAGCGAAGTGATCCGGCGCAACCGTCTCAACCTGCTCTCGCGCATCCGCCAAATCTGCCTCAGCGTGGCCGACCTCACCCGAATCGAGGGCTAAGCCCTTTCATCTGGCCAAAAATACTCCCGCCGGAGGCTCCCGACCGCGGCCCCTGTCCCAGCGTCGCGACAGGGCGCACGGGTAACGCTGCGTCGTTTCTCGTGACGGCGCACTTGCGAGTGCGCAAAATCGCCCTATTCTGCCTGAGTGGAGATTTATGCTGCAATGCAGAAACTGTTTGAAATCGCTGACTTTGTCACCCTGACGCCCTCGGCTTCGGTCGGGACGGCGACTCATGGCTGGCGTGCGAAATGCCTGCAACGGCTGATCCGGCTGGATTTGCCGGTGCCCACAACCGTGTCGCTGCCCGCCCAAACCGTGCGCGCTATCGCCGCAGGGCAAAGCATCGACACCGTCGCGCTGGTCAAGGAATTCGGCCCGCATATGCTGGTTTCGGTGCGCTCAAGCCCGGAAAACCCCGAATGGGGCGGGCCGGGCACGGTGCTCAATGTCGGTATGAACGACGATATGCACGCGCATCTCTCCAACACCCACGGCTCCGAGGCGGCGGATGCGCTCTATCTGCGCTTCGTGCAGCTATATGCGATCCATGTCGCGCGTCTCGATCCGGATATGTTTCAGCAGGATTCGGGGCCGGGCGCGCTAGACCTCGCGCTTGACGCCTTTGAGGAAGAGACGGACGAGCGTTTCCCGCAATCGCCTGCGCGTCAATTGGGTGAGGTGCTGCGTTCGATGGCGCGTGCTTGGGAAGGCACGACCGCGCGGCTGCTGCGTCAGGCCAAGGGAGCGCCACCTGATGCCGCCCTCGGGCTGTTGGTGCAGGAAATGGCGCTGGGGATCGGGCCGGGGCTGTCGGGCTCGGGCACCATCCAATTCGTCGATCCGGTGACAGGCGCGACGCAGGTCACGGGTCGGTTTCGCGGCCAAAGCCAAGGTCGCAAAGCTGCGATCGAGGCGCTGTATCTGACACGCGATCCGCGCGGAGCCTCGCTGCAAGAGGCCGACCAGCGCGTCTTTGACCAGCTCTGTGAATATGGCGCGGCGTGTCGGGTAAAACTGCGCGAAGAGATGCAGCTCGAATTCACCGTTGAATCGGGTCAGGTCCATGTGATTGATGCGGTGCGCGTACCGCGCTCGTCGCGCGCCACGGTGCGCATCGCGGTCGCGCTGGCCGAGGATAAGGTGATTTCGCGCGAGGATGCGCTGCTGCGCGTCGAACCCCGCGCGATCACGGAATTGCTGCATTATCAGGTCGATCCGCGCGCGCCCCGTGATGTGCTGGCGCGCGGCATTGCGGCCTCACCGGGGGCGGCAACGGGCAAGATCGTGTTCACGGCCGCCGCCGCGCAGGCCGCCGCCGCGCGCGACGAACCCTGCATTCTGGTGCGCCGCGAAACCTCGCCCGAGGATATTCGCGGCATGCATGCCGCCGTGGCGGTGCTGACCGAACGCGGTGGCATGACCAGCCACGCGGCGGTGATCGCGCGCGGTCTGGGTTTGCCCTGTATCGTGGGCTGTTCCGAGATCGAACTGAACGCCCGCGAGCGCCAGTTTCGCGGCCCCAAGGGGCGGATTTTCCGCGAGGGCGATATCGTCACGCTGGATGGCACCAATGGCGAGGTTCTGGTGGGCAGCGCCGAGATGCTGGCGCCTGCGCTGGATGACGGGTTTCGCACGTTGCTGCACTGGGCCGATCTGGTGCGCGATATCGGGATTCGCGCCAATGCCGACACGCCCGATGATGCGCGCACCGCGCTGATGTTTGAGGCCGACGGGATCGGTCTGTGCCGCACCGAGCATATGTTTTTCGACGAAGATCGCCTGACCGTCATGCGCGAAATGATCTTTGCCGACAGCCCCGAGGATCGTCGCGCTTCGCTGGAACGGCTGCTACCGATGCAGCGCGCCGATTTCCTGACCCTGTTTGAGTTGATGAAGGGCCAGCCGGTCTGCATCCGTCTGTTCGACCCGCCCTTGCACGAATTCCTGCCCCATGATCGCGAGGGGATGCGCGAATTGGCCGAGGCGTTGGATCGTCCGCTATCGGACGTGATGCGCCGCTGTGAGGCGCTGAGCGAGTTCAACCCGATGCTGGGGATGCGCGGCGTGCGTCTGGGCATCACCGTGCCCGAAATTTACGACATGCAGGCGCGCGCGATCTTTGAAGCGACGGTCGAGGCCAAACGGCGCGGTGCGGAAATCGTGCCCGATATCATGATCCCGCTGGTCTCGGCCTCGCGCGAGGTCGAGCTCGTGAAGACCCGCATCGATGCCGTCGCCGCCACCGTGCGCAATGAGACGAAATCGTCCTTCACCTTCCGCCTTGGCGTGATGGTGGAAACCCCCCGTGCGGCTTTGCGTGCCGGGGAGATCGCTGAACACGCGGCCTTCTTGTCCTTTGGCACCAATGACTTGACACAAATGACTTATGGGCTGTCGCGCGACGATGCGGGGCGGTTCATGTCCACCTACGTCAATCAGCAGGTCTATGAAGAAGACCCGTTCCACATTCTTGATGTCGAGGGCGTGGGCGAGCTGTTGTTGATGGGAGCGGCGCGGGGGCGTGGGGCGCGCCCGGACATCACGATCTCGGTCTGTGGCGAGCATGGCGGCAACCCCGAATCAATCGCGTTTTGTCGCGCCGCCGGGTTCGATTATGTGTCCTGTTCACCGTTTCGTGTGCCCGTTGCGCGTTTAGCCGCAGCGCATTTCGCACTTTTGGCTCCGCGCGGGCGCAGCACGCCTTGACGGGCGCGTAAATGGGCAAGATTTCGCGCAGTTTAGCGTTTATCCATTGGCAAATCCCCGCAGTTCGGTTTATCCGATTCTTTAAGGGACAGCGCGGAACTTAGCGCATCAACATGGCAAGAATCCGCCGCGAATCCTGTGGGGTTTAGGGCACGGTTCCATGTTTTCTGGACTTTTTTGACAGCTGACGTTAAGTGAGCGCGGTCACGCCCTTGGGGGGATGTGGCGATTGTCCTTATCGGAAGATAAACATGTCAGTGCTGAAAAGCTGGACGGGGGGCGCTGTTGTCCTCCTGGCCCTCGCCGGAGGCTTGCGTGCCGAAGTAACGGTGAGCCAGTCCAACGACCCGACCGAAGTGGCCGAACAAGGCCTTATGTCTGTTCTGTGGCAGGAACGCTCGGCGATGAGCGTGATCGACAAGCGTCGGGTGACCGCGCTCTCGATGGCGCCCGCCCATTCCAAAAAGATCGCAACCAAAGGCGTCATGCCCAAGATGCTGTCCGCGACCTGGCTTGCGCAGCAACCCAAGGCGACCGGCGGTGAGCAGTTCGAATGCCTTTCCAAGGCACTGTATTTCGAAGCGCGCGGTGAAGGTGTGAAGGGTCAGCAGGCGGTGGCCGAAGTGATCTTGAACCGGGTCGATGACCCGCGCTTCCCCGGCTCGATCTGCGGTGTTGTGCATCAGTCCAATTCGCGCGGCTGCCAGTTCAGCTGGTATTGCGATGGCCGCGCCGATGCCGTGCACAATAAAGGCGCGTTTGCACGGGTGGCCAAGGTCGCGCGCGCGATGATCGACGGTGCGCCGCGCAGCCTGACCGATGGGGCGACCTATTTCCACACCCGCAACAGCTATCCGCGCTGGTCGCGTGTCTTCGATAAGACGGCGGCAATCGGGCATCACCTGTTTTACGCCGATCCGATCCGTACCGCCTCGAATTGAGGTCGCGGATCGCGCGTGAAATGACGGATGAGGGTGGGCTTTGTCCCGCCCTTTTTCTATGCTTGTTCAAATGACGCAATTCCCGGAGGGGGCCATGAGTTCCGATATCACTTTGGCTTTTGCCCATCCCGAGGCGCGCGCGGCCGCGTCTGCTCCCACCGATCCGCGCGACCGAATTTCGTTGCGCGATCATGTGGTTGAGGCCGATATCGGCGCGTTCCAGCAAGAGCGCGGACAAACGCAACGTCTGCAATTTAATGTGGTGGTCGAGGTGCGCCCGGCCCCCGAGCCCCTTGAAGACGATGTCGATCGCATCCTGTCCTATGATCGCATCACCGAGGCCATCGCCGCCGAATTGGCCGAGGAACGGGTGAATCTGCTGGAAACCCTCGCGGCGCGCGTCGCCGAGCGTGTGCTGGCCGCGCCGCAAGCGATGCGGGTCTTCGTGCGTATCGAAAAGCTTGATCGCGGGCCGGGGGCTTTGGGCGTGGAAATCGTGCGCTCGCGCGCCGTGGCTCCAACCAAGGGTCTGCGCGCCGATGGCGGAGAAGAGCCGCTGCACCCGGTCGTCGCTTATCTCTCCAACGCCGCGATTGACGCCCCCGATCTGGGCGCGCGTCTGGATGCGCTGCAAAAGGCGGGCGCGCCGGTGATTTTGGCCGTCGGCCTGCCGGACGGGCCCGTCGTGCAAAGCGGGCAGGGCCCGACCCAGCGCCGCATCGACCTGCTCGCGATTGAACAAAACGCCTGGCGCTTGGCGGCGCGCGATCCGCGTTGCGTTGTGGTCGCCACACGCACCGAGATCGACTGGGCGATGCGCCACGGGCAGATGGTGGTCTGGGCACCCTCGAAAATCGTGCTTGATGCCGTCGATGGCCCAAGCGCGCCTGCCCATAATGCGGTGGCGCTGACGCTGTGGCTGGCCGAGCATCTGGCCGCCGCGCGCCTTGAGCTTCACGGAGATATTTCAGCCCCGGCGGGAAGCCGCGTGCCAATCACGCGAGCATCGCTTTGAATGGCTTGAAAAAGGCGCGCCGATAAGGTGAATGGGCGCATGGAAAAGACTTATTACCGCCCGCTTCTGCGTCTTGATACCGCGCGTCCCGACAGCGCCCTGACATTGGCCGCAGGTTGGTGCTGGTTCGACGAGGTCGAACTGATCCGGCGCGACGCCGAGCCCGAGATCATCCCCGCCAGCCATCTGCCCGAAGATATCATGCTGCGCCTGTGCACCGCGCGCGCGCCGGTCGCCGGGCTGCGCATGGATGCGCCCCGGATCATGGGGATCTTGAACGTCACGCCCGACAGTTTCTCGGATGGCGGGCAATATGATCTTGAAGATGCCGCCATCGCGCGCGCGCTTGAGCTGCGCGAGGCGGGCGCGGATATTCTGGATATTGGCGGCGAATCGACCCGCCCCGGTGCCAACGAAGTATCCGAGGATGAAGAGATTGCACGCACCGCCCCGGTGATTGCCGCGCTGCGCGAGGTGGACTTTGATACGCCAATCTCGATTGATACGCGCAAGGCGCTTGTGGCCGATCAGGCGCTGGAATCGGGCGCGGATATGCTTAACGATGTCTCCGCGCTGGAATTTGATCCCGCGATGGTCGAAGTGGCGCAGGTGTCCGGTGTGCCGATCTGCCTGATGCATGCGCAGGGCCTGCCCGAGGATATGCAAGACGATCCGCGCTATTCTGACGTGCTGCTCGATGTTTATGACTACCTTGAGGATCGCATCGCGCTGGCCGAGGCGCATGGCGTGGATCGCGCCGCTATCATCGCCGATCCCGGCATCGGATTTGGCAAAACGTTGCAGCACAATCTGGCGCTGATCCGGGGGCTGAGCCTGTTTCACGGGCTTGGGTGTTCGCTGCTGCTTGGGGCGTCGCGCAAACGCTTTATCGGCACCATCGGGCGGGCCGAAGATGCCCAGGCCCGAATGCCGGGCTCGCTGGCGGTGACACTGGCGGGGCTGGGGCAGGGCGTGCAGATTCACCGCGTCCACGATGTCGCGGAAATCGCTCAAGGGGTCCGGCTTTGGGACGCGATAACAAGAGGATACCACGAGGAGGGCGGGCAATGAGCAGAAAGCTTTTTGGCACGGACGGTGTGCGCGGTCAGGCCAATTCGGGTCACATGACGGCCGAAGTCGCGCTCAAGCTTGGCGCGGCGGCGGGGCGGTATTTTCGCCGCGACAACTCGCGCGGGCATCGCGTCGTGATCGGCAAGGACACCCGCCTGTCGGGCTATATGTTTGAGAATGCGTTGACGGCGGGGCTGACCTCAACGGGGATGAACGTGCTGCTGCTGGGCCCGGTGCCAACACCCGCCGTGGGCTATTTGACCCGTTCGATGCGGGCCGATTTGGGGATCATGATTTCCGCCAGTCACAACCCAGCAAAAGACAATGGAATCAAGTTCTTCGGTCCGGATGGCTTTAAGCTGTCCGATGCCGCCGAGGCCGAGATCGAGGCGATGCTGGATCAAGAGATCCGCCTTGCCCAGCCCGAAAACATCGGTCGCGCCAAGCGCATCGATGACGGTCTGGGCCGCTATGTCGAATATGCCAAAACGACCTTTCCCAAGGGCGGGCGTCAGGGGCTAAAAGTGGTGGTCGATTGCGCCAATGGCGCCGCCTATCGCGCCGCTCCCGCCGTGTTGTGGGAGCTGGGCTGCGAGGTGATCCCGGTCGGCGTCTCTCCGGATGGGCGCAATATCAACGAGAATTGCGGCTCGACCCACACCCAGACCTGCGCCGAGGCGGTGGTTGCGCATGGGGCCGATCTTGGGATTTCGCTGGATGGCGACGCGGATCGGGTGATGATCATCGACGAGACCGGCCATGTCGCGGATGGCGATCAGATCATGGCGCTATTCGCCGCACGCTGGGCCGAAAGCGGCCAGTTGCGCGGGGGCGCGTTGGTGGCGACCGTGATGCGCAATACTGGGCTGGGGCGGTTCTAGTCGGGGGCTGGGTTGTCGGCGGAACGGCCCAAGGTGCGCGAGCGCCACGCGGCTGGGCAGGTGCGTCCGGGGCGGGTGCAGTTGGGGCGCGGGCG
>NZ_CAJYBT010000028.1 GCF_913064665.1 uncultured Thioclava sp. | reverse complement strand
AGATGGCAGAGCTGGATTGGCCGGTTCCCGACTTTTCCACCCTGAGCTGCGGGCAAAGAACATCACCGTCGGGATCTCGAGCCGCCGGGCGCCGGGGCCCCTGAACCTGCTAGTGGACAGCCTGGGGATCAAGTTCCTGGGCGATGGCGCCCTCTCGGGCGATGGATGGGGCCTTCGACCCAGGGCTCCGCCCGTTCAGGGCTGAAACGATCCACTGGATCGTTTCCAAGACGCCCTTCACCCCGTCGCGGCCACACCGCGATCCTCGCGCGCGGCGGCACCGCCATCATACCCATCCGCAAGAACGGACGCCTCTGGAAGGAGGGTTATCCTGCTACCACATCCGAAGTCGGGTCGAGGCGAACCCTCTCATGGTTTGCAGGCAAACAATTGCCGGGCAGCGGATGCGCGGCCTTAAATCCTTCGCAGAAAGGATCGCGTCACGAGACCCCAACCGTCAGCCTGCAGAAATCCACATCCGCATCGCCCTCATGAACCGCTTCAACGCCCTCGGCCGGGCCGAGATCGAACGCGTGGCCTAAGATCTCGGGGGAAGGCGGGAGCTCGTCCCGACGACGAGTTCTGCAATAATGCCTCACACTTGGCTGCATGACACTGGCCGCACGGAATATGTGAATATCACCGACGCCGAGCCGCTGGAGGCATTCCAGTTCTCGTGCCGTCTGGAATGGATCATTCCCGCGCTGGCCCATGTGATCAAGATCGCGCCCGATCTGCCGCGCGACCATATCATCGTGATGAACATGTGCGGGCGGGGCGACAAGGGCATCTTTGCCGTCGCCAAGCATCCGTAATTCGAGATGAAGGTCTGATCAGTCGGGCGTAACCCTGAGGTTATGCGGCTTAGCCCAGAGGGATAAAGGCGCAATCTAAGCCTTCTGGTCCATAGATCGCGGTTCCGTGAACGCCCAATCTTTTCCGTGTTGGCGCTCATTCGGGGCGCTTGTTTTGGGAGAGTATGATGAAATTTTTATCTGCAACTTTGAGCGCCATGGTTGTCGTCGCATCGGGTTTTGTCGCCTCGGCGCAGGCAGAGGTTTCGGTCCAAGGTATCGCCGACAATCTGGCCGCCAATGGGTTCACCAATGTCGAGGTGAAGGTTGGTGCTACGCAGGTCAAGGCGGAAGGCGTGAACAATGGTTCCAAGATCGAGGTGACCTATGATCGTGTCACCGGCAAAATCATGAACCAGGAAATGAGCCAAGTGCGCGCTACCAAGCGCATGCAGGTGTCTGAGACCACTCAGACCATGGCGGACGACGACATGGAAGGGCACGACGGATCGGACGACGATCATGGCATGGGCGCATCGCAAGGCAGCGGCTCGGATCATTCCGACGATGGGGCCGATCACGAGAGCGACTCGCATAGTGATGGCGGTTCGTCGCATGATGGCGGAAGCGACTCCGGTGATAGCGGAGACAATTCCAGCGATCACTGATCTCAAGCTGTTTGCCCCCTTGCCCGGCGCCTCCTGCGCCGGGCATAGTTCATCTTGCAATTATCGGGCCCTGTAACGGCATGACGCCTTGGGCCGGGAGGACGAAAATGGACCGACGGGTCTTTCTGACCGGTCTTTGCGCGACTGTCTTTTGTGCGCAGGCCGCACAGGCAGAAACCGCAGCCGAGGCCGTATCGCGCCAGTTGCGCGGTTTTGGCTATGGCCAGATCAAAGTTTCGCGCACTTGGCTTGGTCGGGTGCGGATCACCGCTGAGCGCGGCAAGACCGGGCGCGAAATCGTCATTGATCCGCGCACCGGTGAGGTGTTACGCGACCTGAGCACCGACGCCGGGACGGTCATTATCGGTCAAACCAGCGGCTCAAACCGCTCGATCAGCGACAGTAGCAGCGGGGCGGCTGGCGACAGCAGCAGCGATGGTGGCGACGATGGTGGCCATGACAGTAGCGACAGCGGTGGCAGTGATGGTGGCCATGACGGTGGCGACAGCGGGAGCAGTGATGGCGGCGATGATGATTGAGCGAGGCTAGGCGCATGCGAATGTCGGGCACTACAGTCTTGTTGACGTTGCTGTTTGGCGTTCAGGTCATCTGTGCGCTGTTTTTTGTCTCGGATATCTTGCTGTCGGTCTTTGGCATCTATGTCGCACCGATCAGTTGGCGGTCCCGCGAAATCATCGAGATCGGGGCCGCGGTCGGGCTGTTGCTGGGCATCGCGCTGGGGGCGGTGTCGCTGGTGTTTGCGCGGCGCGAGGCGCGCCGGGTGCGCGAACGGCTTGGCCGGGCAACCTCTGATTTTGCGGACCTTCTGGATATGCGCTTCGAGGAATGGCGGCTGACGCCTGCGGAACGCGATGTTGCGATCTTCGCGATCAAGGGCCTGTCCACGGCCGAGATCGCAGGCCTGCGCGCGACCTCGGAAGGAACAGTCAAGGCGCAGACCGCCGCGATCTACCGCAAGGCGGGGGTCAATGGGCGCGGTCCGCTACTGAGCGTGTTCATCGAAGATATGATTGATGACGAGAGCTTGAAGTTGCACGCAACCTCGGGCGTGTTGCGCAGTGACAGCGCGCGCACGGCGGCGCAATAGCGCGTCATCCGCGTGCAACAGTCTGGGCGGCGCTTATCGAGCCTTCCGTCAAGGGGCAGCCCAACACGTCGAGAAGGCTGTCGCTGCACGGTTGGCTGCGGTCGAGCAGATGGAAACCGCCCTCAACCAGTTGCGCGCCAAGATGCTTGCAGCTCTCCCATCGAGCCTCCGCAAACATTTCATCGCAGGCACGCAAATCGAAATTCGGACGGTTGAAGTCGTGAACAAAGAACTGAAAAAGAGCATCGGGCGCAACTGCATCGGCGGCGCTATGTCCTCGACGCTTTCGGGAAGTGGCTCGACAAGACGCCGCGCGCCGAGGTTGGAGCCTTCCTCGAAATTCTGTCCGGCGCCTCTGGAGAAGCCTCAGGAGAGTGCGGCAGATCGCAAGGACAGCTGATCGGCGATCACTTCTTCCCGGCGCCGTTGATCGCGCGCATGGAGCACAAAAGCCCGCCAGACTTCTGGCGGGCTTTCAGCAATGCAGAAAGCGTTACAAGAAAGGCGTGCGCGTTTGACAAACAACGGTCAGGCAGCGCCCCCTGTTGCCAAAACACAGTGTTTCCAAACTCTCGCACCTTGTTGGCGTGCGCAATCTCTTCCACCGTGCCATGCAACCATCTATAGTGTGCCTCAAGAAACCAGACACAAGACAGGGCGGGGATCGCAGACGTGGCGCATATCATCGTGATGGGCAATGAAAAGGGTGGCTCGGGTAAGTCCACCACCTCGATGCATGTGGCCACCGCATTGGCCCGCATGGGTTGGCGCGTGGGCGCGCTTGACCTTGATCTGCGGCAACGCAGTTTCGGGCGCTATATCGAGAACCGGCTGGCATTTTGCGCCCGTGAAGGTTTGGACCTGCCCACCCCCGATTACCGCGAATTGCCCGAGGTCGATGCAGACACGCTTGCGCCCGGCGAGAACCCTTATGACCATCGCCTGTCAACGGCTGTGGCCGAGATGGAGCAAAGCTGCGATTTCATCCTGATCGACTGCCCCGGCTCGCATACCCGCCTCAGCCAGGTCGCGCATTCGCTGGCCGATACGCTGGTCACGCCGCTCAATGACAGCTTTATCGACTTTGACTTGCTGGCACGGATCGACCCGGTGACATCGAAAGTGATCGGCCCCTCGATCTATTCAGAAATGGTTTGGTCCGCGCGGCAATTGCGCGCCAAGGCCGGGCTCAAGCCGATCGACTGGATCGTGCTGCGCAACCGGGTGGGTGCGCAACAGATGCATAACAAGCGCAAAGTCGGTGCCGCGTTGGATCAACTGTCCAAGCGGATCGGGTTTCGCGTCGCCCCCGGCTTTGCAGAGCGGGTGATCTTCCGCGAGCTGTTCCCGCGCGGGCTGACGCTTTTGGATCTGAAAGATCTGGGCATCGACAATCTCAACATCTCGAATGTGGCCGCGCGTCAGGAATTGCGCGATCTGCTCAAAGAGCTGGAATTGCCGGGCGTGACGATCGATTTTTGATCGCGCCACTGGACAGCAAAAAACGCCCGGCATCGCGACCGGGCGTTTTTCGTATCGGTTTGGAGGGGCGCTTAGATCGTGCGCGGCATGACGTCGAAAGGCGAAGCAAGCCGACGATTGCGGCGCAGTTCGGGCATCGCGCGCAGCGCATCGAAACGGGCCTCGAGGATGGTGTCGGGGCGGGCGCGAAACAGCGTGAAGATCGAAGCTAAGGTGCGGGCCATCTGCGGCTCCTCTCGGTCTGGGTCTGATTTTGCTCTGGTCTGATCCTGTTTTCGGCGCGAAATGCGGCAAATGGGTGGCACGGGCACGCAACCATCGTGGCATTCACGCGGCGTTTGTGTGCCGATCTGCGATAGTGCGACAATGTCGGCTGGCGGGCCGCTTGGGCGCACACTGCCAACGCGCGAAACGCGGCAGGGCGCGCCAATCGCCGTGATTCGTCGCCAGACACAATTTATCTTTCCCCGCGCCCGGTGTAAGTTCTTGCAATGTTCACGCCGCTCAACACCGTTTTCCCCCTACGCCCCGCCCGCGTCCACGAAGTTTGCGGGGCGGGTGCGTTTGGCTTTGCTGCGGTGGTCTGCGCGCGCGTTCAAACCGATGTGCTGTGGATTCGCGAGGCATGGCTGTCTGAGCGGTTGAACCCCACCGGCCTGTCGGCCTTCTTTGATCCCAGCCATCTGTTGATCGCGCAGACCAAAGAACAGACAGACAGTTTGGCGGTAGCAGAGACCGCGCTGAAGGACGGCGCTGTGTCTTTGGTCGTGCTTGAACTCACCCGCCCGCTCAATCTGCGCGAAGGGCGGCGGTTGCAACTGGCGGCCAAGGCGGGCGCTGCGACCGGGTTGTGCCTGATCCCTGAAGGCATGGGCTCCAACGCCGCCGAGACCCGCTGGAACGCCACCCCGATCCATGAGTCCCACCCACCGCCGCGGGGCGAAGACTCGACTCTGATGCGGTGGGAAATTATAAAGAACAAATCAGGAACTCTTGGGGTTTGGGATGTTCGATGGGATCACACGGCGCATCGTCTCGATGTGGTTTCCCCGGTTGGCGAGCGACCGGGTTCTTCGCACGCGCCCGGTTGACGCGCCCTTTGCCCTGACTATCACCGAGCAGAACACCCAGCGTCTTTATTGCCTCAACGCGCAGGCCGAGGCGCAGGGGCTGCACCGCGCCATGAGCTTTGCCGATGCGCATGCGTTTTGCCCCGATCTGCTGAGTGCGCCCGCACGGCCCGATCAGGATGCGCGCTTTCTGGCCGCCCTGCCCCGCTGGGCGCCGCACCATTGTCCGTGGGTCGGGCCTGAGGGGGCCGATGGGCTCGTGCTCGCTATCACCGCCGCGTCCCATCTGTGGGGCGGAGGGGCGGAGCTGCTGGGCGATAGGGGTGCGCGGGCGGCGGCCGCCGGGCTCAGCCGGCGTCTGGGGTTGGGCGATACGGGCGGCGCGGCTTGGGCGCTGGCGCATTACCACGAGGGAATCGCGCCCCCCGGACAGGGGCTGTGCGCGTTGCAATCACTGCCGGTCGCGGCGCTGCGGCTGGAGGGCGCGCAGGCGACCGGGCTGCAACGGCTGGGCCTGCGCACGATTGGCGATCTGGCGCAAAGCCCGCGCGGCCCGCTGGCGCGCCGCTTCGGCCCCGAACTGATGCTGCGTCTCGATCAGGCGCTGGGGCGCACCCCCGAGGCAATCACCCCCGAGCGCGAGCCGCCCCATTACGCCACCCGCCTGACGCTGCCCGAGCCGATCGGGTTGAGCGCGGATGTGATGGCGGGCACGGGGCGGCTGCTAAAGCGGCTCTGTGACACGCTCAAGGCCGATGAGGCGGGCGCGCGGGTGTTGTGCCTGACCTTGCAGCGCGTGGATCGCGCCAGCCAGCAGGTCGAGCTGCGGCTGGCCAGCGCCATGCGCGACCCTGCCCGCATTCTGGCGCTGTTCGAGCGCGGGATCAGCACGGTCGATGCGGGCTTTGGCATCGACCAGATGCGTCTTGAGGCCAGCGTGGTCGAACCCCTGCCCGCCCAGCAGATCGGCCCGAAAACGCAGCCCGCCCCGGATCGGCTGAACGATCTGATCACGCGCATCGGCACCCGTATCGGGCTGGAGAATATCCAGCGCTTTCTGCCCGCCGACAGCCACATCCCCGAGCGCAGCTTTCTGATTGCGCCCGCCGCCTATAGCCAGCCTAAATCCGGCTGGCCCAAATCTTGCTGGCACGCGCCCCGCCCACGCCCGCTGCGCCTGTTCCCCCCCGAGCCGATTGCGGGCACCACCCCGCGCCCGGCTGCGCGGTTTCGCTGGCGGCGCATGGGCTTCACGCTGGCGCGCACCACGGGGCCGGAACGGATCGCGCCGGAATGGTGGCTCGAAGATGATAGCTGGCGCTCGGGGGTGCGCGATTACTGGCATGTCGAAACCCGCGAGGGTCGCCGCCTGTGGATGTTTTACACCCCACAAACGCCCGGCTGGTTCGTGCAGGGGGAATTCGCATGAGCTATGCCGAGCTATGCGTAACCTCGAATTTCACCTTCCTTACCGGGGCCTCACACCCCGAGGAACTGGTGCTGCGCGCCGCCGAACTGGGGCTGGAGGCGATCGCCATCACCGACCGCAATTCGCTGGCCGGGGTGGTGCGGGCCTATAGCGCGCTCAAGACGCTGAAGGCCGAGGCGGCCGAAACCCTTCGCATCCGCTCGAGCCATCAGATCGACCCCTGTTCGCGTCAGGAAACCGGTCAGCCGCAGGATCTGGCGCGCCCGGTCCTGTGCGACGGGCCGAAACTGCCCCGGCTGATCGTGGGGGCGCGGCTGGTGCTGCGCGATAGCCCCGTGCAATGGGTTGCCTTGCCCACGGATCGTGCCGCCTATGAGCGGCTCTCGCGCCTGCTGACGCTGGGCAAGCGGCGCGCGGAAAAAGGCGACTGCCTGCTGGATCTGGGCGATCTGCGCGAGGGCTGTGCGGGCATGATCCTGATCGCCCTGCCGCCCCCCGATCTGACCCAAGCCGCCACCCCGATCCAGCAGTTGCAACGCCGCTATCCGGGGCAGGTCTTTCTGGGGGCCGCGCCGCGCTATGACGGCTCGGATCAGGCGCATCTGAACGCCTGCGCCCATCTTGCGCTGCGCACCTCTGCACCGATGGTGGCGTTGGGGGATGTGTTGATGCATCGCGCGGCGCGCCGCCAATTGGCCGATGTGCTGACCTGCATCCGCGAGCGCATCACCATCGACCAGATCGGCACCCGCGCGCTGGCCAATGGCGAGCGCCGCCTCAAGGGGGCACCCGATATGGCGCGGCTCTATCGCCACCATCCCGCCGCTCTGCGCCGCACATTGGAGATCGCGGCGCGCTGCAGCTTTGATCTGTCCGAGCTCAGCTATGAATATCCCGATGAGATCGCCAATGGCGAACCCCCGCAAGCGCGGCTGGAACGGCTGACCGCGCAGGGGCTGGAGCGGCGCTGCCCCGATGCGATCCCCGCCCATTACCACGCCTTGGCGCAAAAGGAGCTGCGCCTTGTGGGTGAGCTTGGCTATGCGGCCTATTTCCTGACCGTGCATGACATCGTTCAAGAGGCCCGCACGCGTGGCATCTTGTGTCAGGGGCGCGGCTCGGCGGCCAACTCGATCATCTGCTGGGCGCTGGGCATCACCGATGTTGCCCCCGATCAGATCGCCATGGTGTTCGAACGCTTCATCTCGCGCCATCGCGGCGAACCGCCCGATATTGACGTCGATTTCGAACATGAACGGCGCGAAGAGATCATCCAGTGGATTTATGCGACCTATGGCCGCGAGCGCGCGGGGCTGTGTGCCACGGTCATTCATTTTCGCACCCGCGCCGCGATCCGCGAGGTGGGCCGCGTGATGGGCCTAAGCCAGGACGTGACCGCCAGTCTATCCGGGCAGATCTGGGGCCAGTCCAATGGCGGCGCAGACCCCGCCCGCATTCGCGAGTTGGGCCTTGATCCAAGCGACCGGCGGCTGGCCCAGACCATCGCGCTGATTGGCGAGATCATCGGCTTTCCTCGCCATCTCAGCCAGCATGTCGGCGGCTTTATCATCACCCGCGGGCGGCTGGATGACCTCTGCCCAATCGAGAATGCCGCGATGGAGGATCGCACGCTGATCGAATGGGACAAGGACGATATCGATGCGCTCGGCATCCTCAAGATCGACATTCTCAGCCTTGGAATGCTGAGCTGTATCCGCAAATCCTTTGCGCTTCTGGCCCAGCATGAAAACATCCATCACAGCCTTGCCAGCGTCCCACAGGAAGACGCGGCGACCTATGACATGCTGTGCGTGGCCGATGCGGTGGGGGTGTTTCAGGTCGAAAGCCGGGCGCAGATGAACTTTTTGCCCCGAATGCGCCCGCGCACCTTTTATGATCTGGTGATCGAAGTCGCCATCGTGCGCCCCGGCCCCATTCAGGGCGGCATGGTGCAGCCCTATATCCGACGCCGTCAGGGGCGCGAGATGCCCGAACCTTTCGGCCCCGCCCTAGAGGCGGTGACGCGCAAGACGCTGGGCGTGCCGCTGTTTCAGGAGCAGGCCATGCAGATCGCGGTGGTCGGCGCGGGCTATAGCGCCGAAGAGGCCGATCACCTGCGCCGCTCGTTGGCCTCGTTTCGCCGGATGGGCACGATCGGCGCGCATCGGGAACGCTTCGTCAACGGCATGCTCGCCAATGGCTATCGCGCCGAGATCGCCGAGCAATGCTTCTCGCAGATCGAGGGCTTTGCCGATTACGGCTTTCCCGAAAGCCACGCGGCGGCCTTTGCGATGCTGACCTATGTGTCCTCGTGGCTGAAATGCCATCACCCGGCGGTGTTTGCCTGTGCGCTGCTGAACTCTCAACCGATGGGGTTTTACGCTCCCGCTCAGATCGTGCGCGATCTGCGCGATCACGGGCATGAGGTGCGCCCGATCTGCGTCAATCACAGCGCTTGGGACAACCAGCTAGAGCGGCGCGCGGATGGCACGCTGGCGCTGCGGCTGGGGTTTCGCCAGATCAAGGGGCTGCGCGCACAGGATGCCGAGTGGATCATGGCCGCGCGTGGCAATGGCTATCCCGATATCGAAAGCCTGTGGCTGCGCGCGGGGCTGATGCCGGCAACGCTGGAACGGCTGGCCGAGGCCGATGCGTTCTCGGGCATGGGACTGACGCGGCGTGATGCGCTTTGGGCCGTGCGCGCGATTCGGGCCCCCGCCCCCTTGCCGCTATTTGCCGATCCGCTGGATGGCGAGGGGCTGCACGAGCCACTGGTCAATCTGCCCGCGATGAACTTGGGCGAAGAGGTGGTCGAGGATTACATCGCGATGCGTTTAAGCCTGCGCGCCCATCCGATGGAACTGCTGCGCCCCGCCATCGCCGGGCTGACTCCGAATGATCAATTGCCAAAGGTTGCGCTCAGGCGTCTGAGCGTGTGCGGGCTGGTGATCACCCGACAACGCCCCGGCACCGCCTCGGGCGTGGTATTTCTGACACTGGAGGATGAAACCGGCGTCTGCAATGTTGTGGTCTGGCCCAAGATCTATGATCGGTTTCGCCGTGCCGTGATGGGCGGGCGGTTGGTGCGGGTGCGCGGCACCTTGCAACGCGAGGGCATCGTCACCCATCTGATCGCCGAGCAGATCGAGGATCTCTCGCATCGCCTTGCCGATCTGGGTCATCCGATGGACGACGCGGTTGGTATCACCCAGCCCCAAGCCGATGACGCCCCGCGCGTAGCGCGCCCGCAAGTCAGCGCGCGCCATCCCCGCGAACAAGCCAAAAAGCTGTTCCCCAGCCGCGATTTTCATTGAGAGGCCAAGGGCCTCGCAAAATCGCGATGACGCCAAAACATTCAGTCATTTCAAGGGAAAGTGGTGGACCCGGAGCGATTCGAACGCCCGACCCCTTGATTCGTAGTCAAGTGCTCTATCCAGCTGAGCTACGGGTCCGTGGGGGGCGATTTAGCCCCCGCGGCAGACCATTGCAAGGACAAAACGCGCCCGAATTCTGAATTTCTCCGAGAAAGCCGCTTTGCCCCTTATAAGCTCACGCCTCGGCACCCGCGCGTTTGTCGGTGGCGCAGTTGAGCCCCTCGCTTGAGGGCAGAAACAGCCGAAACTCGGTCCCGGTTTCATCGGTGCGCACCAGATCAAGGCGCCCGCCATGCCCACGGATCAGCTCGGCCGCGATCGCCAGACCCAACCCGCTGCCCCCGCGCCGCGCGCCCCCGGTGAACGGCTGGAACAGATGCTCGCGCGCGCGTTCGGGCAGGCCGGGGCCGCTATCTTGCACGCGAATCCACCAGCCATCGGCATTTTCGCCTGCGCCAATCTCGATCGTGCCGGGCGTGTTGGTGGCCTCGATGGCCTGACGCGCGTTGCGCACCAGATTGTTGAGCACACGATAAAGCTGCTCGCGATCCGCCCGAATCACCAGATTGGGCGGCACATCCATGAGAAATTCAACGACCGTTGCCTCGCTTGGATGGTCCTCGTTCTCAAGCACCTCATGGGCCAATTCCGCCAGCATGAAGCGCGACAACGAGGGTGGCGGCTCTTCGGCCTTCCCAAAGGCCAAGGTCGTCTCGCACAGGTTGATCGCGCGCTCGATCGAGCCGGTCAACTTGGGCGCGGCGCGTTTCACGCCGGGATCATCCGAGCTTTCCATGCGATCGGCAAACAGCTGCGCCGTGGTCAGGATATTGCGCAGATCGTGGCTGATCTTGGCCACCGCCTGACCCAGTTGGGCAAGACGTTCTTTCTGGCGCAACGATGCGGTGAGCTGTTTTTGCATCGAGGCCAAAGCCTCTTCGGCGACGCGCAGTTCTTCGACACTCGCCTCGGGCGAGATGATGCGCCGCGCATCTTCGGGAGCCTCAGCGTAAGACGCCATATGCGCCACCAATCGCTTGATCGGCACCACCATCAACCGGCGCACCAAGAAGAATAGCAACACCGCCGTAATCACCGAAAACACCGCCGAGATCGACAACAGACGCAGCCCGTATTCGACCATCGCGATGCGCATCGGTTCGGTGGCCAGCGTCACCTCGATCACGATACCGCCCTGCTGCACCGGCTCACCCAGAACCCGGACCACCTTATTGTCGAAATCAAACAGCGAGTGAACCGCATCGCGAATCCGCGTCCATTCCGTCGAATCACGCAGGTCGTAGGTTTCGGTCACTGGCGAGGGAATCGGCGAGGACAGCACCAATTGACGCACTGCATTGCGCCGCAGCACCACGTTGAACACCCCGGCATTCGACAGCAGCTCTTTTTCCAGATCGGGATTGATGGTGGTATCGGTCGTCAGCAGGGCAAGCGAAGCGATCTGCGCGCGCTCCAATCGTGTAAGCAGATAATCCTCGCGAAAGTTGGCAAGGCCGGGCAGCAGGATGAGCGCTTCGGCCAGCACGACGAAAACCGTCGTCAGGATCAGAAACCGCCCCGAAAGAGTGTTCACTGCCATCCGCCTATCATTTGCCACAGCCCGTCGCCGGACTGCCTACTGCTACTTCTTTACGCCTGCCCCAACCTACGGTGCAACCACAAGCGATTTCCCCTAAAGATAGACGGGGCGCGCAAAAGGCAAAACCCTGTGATCGGTCACGTTTCTTACCAGAGCGCGGAAAAAGGCAAAAAATTGGTCTCATCCGAATTGACTTGGTGGGATCGGGTCGCTAGAGACCGGGCTTCGAATGAAAGCAGGCCTCGAATCTCGATGTTCAGAGGCCGCAACCGGAGTGACCAGGATGAAACGCACGTTCCAGCCGTCGAACCTCGTTCGCGCCCGCCGTCACGGGTTCCGTTCCCGTATGGCGACCAAGGCCGGCCGCAAAGTTCTCAACGCCCGTCGCGCTAAGGGCCGCAAGAGTCTCTCGGCTTAAGGCCTCGACACTCTGCATCTGGCTTGATGACGCCGCCGGAGGCACCCCTGACCGACCCGATGGGTTGGCTCATGGGTTGCACACCGGCGGTTTGCGTTTGTCTGGTGCATGACGTTTCCTGTCTTGTCCCTGAGGGCCCCGCCCATGGCCGCGATCCGATCAGATGACCCTGCCCGCCCCGTAGCGACCCTGCGCCAGCGCCCGGATTACCTGCGCGCCGCCAGTGCGCAACGCAAAAGCATGCCGGGATTTCTGCTACAGGCGCGCGCGCGCGGCGATGCTGATCCCGCCCCCGTCGATCTGATCCGGGTCGGGTTTACCTGCTCGAAGAAGCTTGGCAATGCGGTTGCGCGCAATCGCGCCAAACGTCGCTTGCGCGACATCGCGCGGGCCGTTGTGCCCGCTGCAGGCCGTCCGGGCTGGGACTATGTGCTTGTCGGTCGCCCCGAAGTCACGGCCAACCGGAATTTCGCCGATCTGCGCGCCGATCTTGAGGCGGCGCTGGCGGTGATTCACGATCTGCCCATCCTGCCCTATCGCCCCCGCTCCAAGGGCAAAAAGCCCAAGGCCAAGGCATGAGCCCGCTTGCCCATCTCTTTGCGCTGCCGGTGCGCGCCTATCGCCTGCTGCTGAGCCCCTGGATCGGGCATGGCTGCCGCTATCAGCCCACCTGCTCGGTCTATACGCTGGAGGCGCTGCAGCGCCACGGCGCACTCAAGGGGGGCTATCTCGGGGCCAAGCGCATTCTGAGTTGCCATCCATGGGGCGGGCATGGCTATGATCCGGTGCCCGGCGCCGATCCCGAATTTGACGCCCATCACCGCTGCGCCCATCCCAGCAAGGACGATCCCGATGCTTGACGACGAAGATAGCCCGATCCACCCGCTGTTTGCCGGTGCCCCCTCGAGCACCGAGTTCAAGAAGCTGCGCAAGCGCATCGTGCGCGAAACCCGCGACGCGATTGAAAAATACGGCATGATCGAGCGCGGCGCGAAATGGCTGGTCTGCCTGTCGGGCGGCAAGGATAGCTACACGCTGCTGGCGGTGCTGCACGAACTGAAATGGCGCGGCTTGCTGCCAGTCGAATTGCTGGCCTGCAATCTCGATCAGGGGCAGCCCGGCTTTCCCGCCACCGTCCTGCCGGAATTTCTGGAAAAGATGGGCGTGCCCCATCGCATCGAGTATCAAGACACCTATTCCATCGTGATGGACAAAGTGCCCGCCGGGCGCACCTATTGCGCGCTATGCTCGCGTCTGCGGCGTGGCAATCTCTATCGGATCGCGCGCGAAGAGGGCTGTTCCGCCGTGGTGCTGGGCCATCATCGCGACGACATTCTCGAAACCTTCATGATGAACCTGTTTCATGGCGGGCGGCTGGCAACGATGCCGCCGAAACTGGTCAATGAAGAGGGCGATCTGTTCCTCTATCGCCCGCTGTCTTTCGTGGCAGAGGCCGATTGCGAGAAATTTTCCCGCGCGATGAACTACCCGATCATCCCCTGTGATCTGTGTGGCTCCCAGGACGGGCTACAGCGCCAACAGGTCAAACAAATCCTAGATGGATGGGAAAAAAACGCCCCCGGTCGTCGTCAGGTGATGTTTCGCGCGCTGATGAATGCGCGCCCCTCGCATCTGTGCGATCCCGGCATTTTCGATTTTGCCGGGCTGGAACTAAAATCCGGTGATGAGACGGATTTTAGCCAAAATCTTCCCGATTTGGGCCCCACCAATTAACCGCTCACTGACCAATTCATCTTAGCCTGACCTGCGAATGACCTGAAGGGCAGTGGGATTGGCGAGGTGGTAGAATGGCGATGAATGGGGGAACCGGGTTGGCGCGACTGTCGCAGCTGCGCGCCCGCAACAAGCGTAAGGCAGGCCCGATCCTTCTGCGCCGCGACATGGTGGTCTTTCTGCCCGCCGTCGCACTGGCCGGCCTGTGGTTTGGCCTTGAGGGAATGTTTTTATTGGGGATGACGGCGCTGCTTGTGGGGTGGATGACCCGCCCCTTGCCGATCCCGCCCGAAGACAGCGATCTGCCGCGCGATGGCGCAACCGGACTGCCGCTGCGCGATGAAGCTGTGGCGATCATGTCTGATTTCATCGTCGAGGCGCAGGCCGCTGCGCGCGGAACGGCCTGTATCGTGTTGGGCTTTGACGAGCCGAATATGCTGGCGCGTCAAATGCACCGTGAGGAACTCGGTGAATTCATGCGCCGCATCTCGGAACGCATTTCAGGTGCGCTGCGCGAGGTTGACACGCTGGCGCAGGTGAATGGCACGCGCTTTGCGATCATGCTGCGCCCCACACCGCGCCCCGATCTTGAAAGCCTCATCCAGCTATCGGCACGGCTGCAATCCGCTGTCGAGACGCCGGTATCCGTCGGCGCGCGCGCGATCCATGCAACCTGCCATATCGGCTTTTGTCTGATGGGGCGGGCACCCGCAGCCACCGGAGAGTCGCTTTTGTCTGCCGCTGAAATTGCCGCAGACGAAGCGGCGCGTCATGGCCCAAGTGCCATCCGGGGCTACTCTCGCGAGGTGGAGAAATCAGCTCAGTCGCGCTCGACGCTCAGCAACGACGCCGCAGAGGCATTGGAATCCGGGCAGATTCGGCCCTTTTATCAACCGCAAATCTCCACCGACACGGGCGATGTCGTTGGCCTTCAGGTGGTCCCGCGCTGGCTTCATCGCAAACGTGGCATCCTTGGCGAAAAAGACATCCAGGCCGCAATCGAAGCGGCAGGACTTCAGCGCCGCTTTGCAGAGATCATGTTGTATCAAGCCTTTGGTGCCTTGCGCGACTTTGACGCGCGCGGTGCGGATTATGGTACATTGTCGTTGCCGATTTCCGGGGAGATGCTGCGCAATCCGAAATTGCTGGAGCGCATGAAATGGGAGTTTGATCGCTTCGAGGTCGCCCCTGAACGGATCTGCCTGACGCTTTGCCAGGAGGAGACAGAACAGCTCAACCAAGAGATCGTCGCCCATAATATGTCCCAGATCGCCAAGCTCGGGTGCCGCATCGAACTGGCGGGCTTTGGCAACGGTCCGGTCTCGGTCACAACGATCAAGCGCACGGCGACGCATCGGATGCGAATCCACCGATCCTTCGTGACCAAAATCGACCACGACCCCGAACAACAGCGCGTCGTTGCCGCGATGATTTCGCTGTGTGAAGGGCTCGGGCTTGAGACGCTGGCAGACGGTGCCACCTCCATCGGCGAGCACGCGATGTTGGGGCAACTGGGCTGCGCCATCGTTCAGGGTAACGCAATCGCGCCCCCCATGCCGCTTGACGAATTGGGCGAATGGGTGCGTCGGCACCGCGCAAAACGCGCAGCGACGCCTCGGATCGACAAGCACCGGGGCACATAGGCGAAAACGCAAATTGGCGGATCGGCCGTGTCACTTTGGTGGCGCGGCCAGATTTCTTTGCGCAAAATACCCAGTCATTCCCGTGAAACCCGCCTCGTTTCAAGAATTGACCGGGAAATGGCTTGACCTTTGCCTGCCCCTTCTGTTGAACCTCCCCAATCTTTGGGCAGGTTGGTGGATTCCGTCTACATGGACAATCAGAATAAGAACCTTCTTCTAACGTTGGTGCTTTCGGCGCTTGTGATCGCGGTCTGGACTTTCTTTTTCCCCCCCGAGCAATCGGCCGTTCCCCCTCAGGGCGAGAATGGCTCTGATCAGGTCGCCTCTCCTGCGGCGCCCGACGTTAAACCCACGCCCTCGGCGCTCGACAGTCAGACGGTCGACGCGGACATGATGTCCAAAGCGACGCAGGCCGCCGTGAAAGACACACCGCGTATCAAGATCGAAACGCCCGAAGTGGTTGGCTCGATCTCGTTGCTAGGTGGGCGCTTGGACAACCTGTCGCTCAAGAAATACAAAGAAACACTGGCCAAGGATTCGCCCGATGTCCGGCTGCTATCCCCGGTGGGCGGCGATGGCACAGATGCGACCAAGCCATATTATGTCGTCTATGGCTGGATGCCAGCAGGCGGCTTGCCCGCCGATCAGGTGCCCGGCCCCAACACCATCTGGAGCCAGGTTGGCACCGGTGGGTTGACCCCCTCCACCCCGATCACGCTGCAATGGAACAACGGCAACGGCCTGACCTTCCAACGCAAGATTTCGGTTGATGACAGATATCTCTTCACCATCACCCAATCGGTTCAAAACGCCACAAGCGCGCCGGTGAAACTGGCCCCCTACGGCATCATCGCGCGCCACGGCATTCCCGAAGAGCGCCGCGTTTACGTCCTCCATGAGGGCGCCGTGCGGATGACCGATGGCAAGCTCGAAGAGATTAAATACAAGAATATCACCAAGCTCGACCAAAGCGGCGCCGAAGGCCAAGCCGAGGTTCTGCAGGCCCAAACGACGGGCTGGACCGGGTTCACCGACAAGTATTGGCAGACCGTTTTGGCGCCGATTTCAGGGCCCTTCACCTCTGTGGTGAAATATTCCGGCGAAAAATCCGACATCTATCAGACCGAGACCCGCCTGCCCGTGATCGAAGTTGCGCCCGGCGCGACCGGCGATGCGCAGACCCATCTGTTTGCAGGAGCAAAGGAATGGGAGACGCTGCGCGATTACCAAGACAACGTGCCGATCCAGAACTTTGTCGATTCGATTGACTGGGGCTGGTTCTACTTCCTGACCAAGCCGATGTTCCGCCTGTTGCACTTCCTGCATGGGGCAATCGGCAATATGGGCTGGGCGATCATCGCACTGACCTTCATCATCAAGCTGCTGGTCTTCCCGTTGGCACGCAAATCCTACATCTCGATGGCGCGCATGAAAGAACTGCAACCCGAGATGGAGAAGATGAAAGAAGCAGCCGAGGGCGACCGTCAGAAGATGCAGCAAGGCATGATGGAGCTGTATAAGAAGCACAAGGTGAACCCGGCTGCCGGCTGTCTGCCCTTGCTGATCCAGATTCCGATCTTCTTCTCGCTCTACAAGGTGATCTACGTCACGATCGAATTGTATCACGCGCCGTGGCTGGGTTGGATTCACGACCTCTCTGCGCCCGATCCCAGCTCGATCTTGAACCTGTTTGGCCTGTTGCCGATCCACACACCGGACCCGGGCTCGCCGCTGTTCATTATTTCTCTGGGCATCCTGCCGATCCTGCTTGGCGTGTCGATGTGGTTCCAGCAAAAGCTGAACCCCGCCCCCACCGATGCAACGCAGGCAATGATCTTTGCCTGGATGCCCTGGGTGTTCATGTTCATGCTGGGCAGCTTTGCCAGCGGGCTCGTGCTTTACTGGATCACCAACAACACGATCACCTTCCTGCAGCAGTACACGATCATGTCGATGCACGGGAAACGGCCTGATCTGTTTGGCAACATCAAGTCGGGCTTCAAACGCAAGAAGGCCGCAGCCGAGGAAAAATGACCGGGCATCTCAGCCATATCTATCGCCATCCGATCAAATCAATCGGGCTGGAAGAAATCGCAAGCGCGTCCCTCTCGCAGGGGCGCGCTCTGCCTTTGGACCGGGTGTGGGCGATCGCGCATACGCATTCCAAGGTCATGGGCGATGCTGAGGGACGCGCGGAAAGCTGGGGCCAAAAGGCAAATTTTCTGACCGGTCGCGCCAGCGCTGCGTTGATGGCGGTCACGGCACGCTCCCTGGAAGATGGGCGCATCTTGCTGCAACATCCCGATCTTTGGCATGTCGAGATCGATCTGACCCGCGCCGCAGATCACGCCAAGCTTTTCGAATGGCTCCGCCCGATTTGGCCCGCCGATGCGCCCCAACCAACTGCCGTTTTGCGCGCTCCCGACGATCAGCCGCTCAGCGATCAAAACACACCGGTGCTATCACTGATCGGGCAATCCTCTCTCGACGCTCTCAGCGCAAAGCTGAGCCAGCCGCTTGCGAGGGCCCGTTTTCGCGCGAATCTTTGGATTGAAGGCTGGGCATCTTTCGCGGAATTCGATCTGATCGGGCGTCAGATTCGCATTGGCGACACGCTACTTAAGGTTCAAAAACGCGTTGGTCGCTGTCGCGCCACCGATGCCAACCCCGAAACCGGCCTGCGCGATATCGACATGCTGCAGGCGTTGACGCAACATTATGGCCATACGGATCTGGGCGTGTTCTGCGCCGTGATCGAGGGCGGTGCGATTGCCAAGGGCGATCGAGTAGAGGTGATCTGATGGAACTGCACTTCCCCTTGGCGCAAGAGCCTGACGACTTCAGCCGGGAGGCGGGGCGCAAGATGTTTGCCTTTCCCGTCGAGTTTCTCAAAGGCGTGGTCGCGATGTCAGGGCTGCCGCCCGCAGATCGGATCGAGGTCTGCTTTGCGGGGCGTTCGAACGTCGGCAAATCCAGCCTGATCAACGCGCTGACCAACCGCAAGAACCTTGCACGCGCGTCAAACACACCCGGTCGCACGCAGGAAATCAACTATTTCACCACCCAAGACGGCCCCTATCTGGTCGACCTGCCCGGCTATGGCTTTGCCCAAGCCCCTGTTGCAGTGGTCGCCAAGTGGCAAGCGCTGCTCAAAAGTTACCTTTCGGGGCGCGCCACTTTGCGTCGTGCGTTTGTGCTGATCGACACGCGCCACGGCGTCAAAGCCGTGGATGAAGAAATCCTCAGCCTGCTCGATCGCGCGGCGGTTCCGTTTCAGGTCGTGATGACCAAGGCCGACAAGGTCGGCGCAAGCGATCGTGAGAAAACAATCGCCCAAGTGCGCAAAGCCCTGACCAGCCATCCCGCCGCCTATCCCGAGATCGTGCTGACCTCATCGGAAAAAGGCGACGGGATTGAAACCCTGCGCGCAATCATCGCGGCGCTTGAATAGCCAACGCCTCTCTGGATCCAAATTCTAAAAATATCCCGGGGGAGTCTGCCAAAGCCTTGGCTTTGGCAGATGGGGGCAGCGCCCCCTTCTTATCCTTTGATTGTCGCCATTCAGCGACGGGGGCGGCGCCCCCTTCCCCGGCTCAGTAGCTATATTCGGAATAGATCCGGCTAAGATCGCCATTCCATTCGCCGTGGTACTTCTCCAACAGCTCATCGGCTGGCACGCGACCGGTTTCCACCGATTCCTCAAGCGCGTTGAGGAAATGGGTCTCATCTTGAATCATGCCACCAGCGCCCGGACAGGCCCGCGCTGCCAGACCGGATTTTGCAATCGCCACGGTTTCGCGCGCCAGATCGTGCAGCTTGACGCCGCCAAATTCGCCTTGCAGCGCATCGATAGCCGCCACCTTACGCAGGCCCTCGCGAGTCTCGTGATCCCAGTCTTTCACCAAATCCCAAGCCGCATCGAGCGCGCTTTGGTTGTAAAGCAGCCCAACCCAGAAGGCGGGCAGCGCACATAAACGCCGCCACGGGCCGCCATCGGCGCCGCGCATTTCGATATATTTCTTGGCGCGCGCCTCGGGGAAGACGGTGGTCAGGTGATCGGCCCAATCGCTGAGCGTGGGTTTTTCTCCCGGCAGCGCAGGCAATTCGCCCTTCAGGAAATCGCGGAAGGATTGCCCCAACGCGTTGATATATTTTCCATTCCGGTAGACGAAATACATCGGCACATCGAGGACATATTCGACATAGGCGTCGTACCCTGCGCTCTGTTCAAACATGAAGGGCAACATGCCGGTGCGCGCATCATCAAGGTTCTGCCAAATATGGCTGCGCCAAGATTTCATGCCATTGGGCTTGCCATCCAGGAAGGGCGAGTTGGCAAACAGCGCCGTCGCAACTGGCTGCAACGCCAGCGCCACGCGCATTTTTTTCACCATATCGGCCTCGGACGAGAAATCGAGATTCACCTGAACGGTGCAGGTGCGATACATCATCTGCTTGCCCAGCGTGCCGACGTCATCCATGTAATCCGTCATCAGCCGGTAGCGCCCTTTGGGCATCATCGGCATCTGATCCTGACTCCAGATCGGGGCCGCCCCCAGCCCGATAAAGCGCGCACCAATCGCGTCCGCGACCTCATGCACTTCGCGCAAATGGACGTTCACCTCGTCGCAGGTCTGATGGATCGTCTCAAGCGGCGCGCCCGACAGTTCCAACTGGCCACCGGGTTCAAGGCTGACATTCGCACCGTTCTGTTCCAGTCCGATCAGCTTGCCCTGCTCTTCCACCGGCTTCCAGCCAAAGCGGTCGCGCAGCCCTTCAAGCATCGCTTGAATCGAGCACGGCCCCTCGTAGGGCAGCGGCAGTTGTTTCTTGGCGCAATAGCCAAATTTCTCATGCTCGGTGCCGATGCGCCAATCGTCGCGCGGCTTTTCGCCAGAGGCCAGATATTCGGCCAACTGCTCGTATCTTTCGATCGGGCCGCCGCCCTCTTGCGGAATGGACATCGGAGCCTCGCGCTTGATTTCAGGAGGGAACAGGTGGCGCGCGCAAGCCCTCAAGTCAAGCGCGAAACCTATTTCCGAGTCCACAGGCTCTGTGCGGCCAACGGGCGGTCAAGTGCCGCCGACAGCGCGCCCATATCAATGCCGGGCAAGCTGGCGAAGGCATCATAAAGCGCCTCCGCCCCCGCCGCATCAAGCGGGATCAGCACCGCCTCGCCGCCAATCGTGCGCAAACGCCAATAATGGCGGCCAGAAAGCTGCAATAGCCGGATCTCGGCCAGTTCGCGCAGCGCCAACTCTCCGCCCAGCCCGTGCAACGTGGTGCTGTCGGGGCTTGGCAGGGCGCGCGCACGCGAAGCCGCGAAATAGGAAATGCGTCCTTCGACGACCTCGACCAACCCCGGCGCGCCAATCGCACGTTCAAAGCGCAGGCGGCGCCAGCCGATCACCGCCCAGCCCAGCCCGATGGCCCCAAAGACCGCCCCCAAAGGGATCAAGAACCAGCCACCCAGCCAGATCAACCAGCCGCCAAAGGCAATCACGCAAGCGGCGGCGATCACCTCACGCCAGCGCTGCACGCCTTGCGCAACTTCGGGACGGATCACCGCCAATCCCCGATCCCCACTTGCCAAAGGGTGATCGCGGCACAGACCGCCGTATCCGCGCGCAAAATGCGCGGGCCAAGGCTGATCGGGGTAACGAAAGGCAAATCGGCCAGCTTGGCGCGTTCAGCCGGGGAAAACCCGCCCTCTGGCCCGATCAGGATCGCCCAAGGGCCGGGCGGCAAACTGGCAAGCGTTTCCGCCGGCCCCACCAGCGCCTCATCCGCCCACAGGAGACGGCGCGATGAGTCCCAGCCGCTCAGCAGTTTGGAGAGCGGCTGCAAATCCGCGACGGGGGGCACGAAGGTGCCAAGGCATTGCTCGGCGGCCTCACGGGCATGGGCCTGCAGGCGATCTTGGCGGATGCGCGCGGAATTGGTGAAGTCGGTCTGCACTGGCAGAATACGCGAACAGCCCAGTTCGGTCGCCTTTTCGACGATGAAATCGGTGCGCTCTTTCTTGATCGGCGCAAAGATCAGCCACAGATCGGGCGGGTCAAGCTGCGGCGCGGCCTGCGCGACACAGACGAGGATACCGCGCTTTTTATGGGCCTCGGCGACCTCGGCCGTCCATTCGCCATCGCGCCCGTTAAACAGCGCGACGCGCGCGCCAACCTCAAGGCGCATCACCGCAAACAGGTAATGCGCCTGATCGGGGTCAAGCGGCACGGCTTGCCCCGCGCCTAGCGGGTGCTCTACACAGAGCCTGATCTTGGCACGTTCCATGAGGCGGAGTTTATGAGCACAAAAAGCGAAACACCAGAGGTGGCGGGCACGGTTGCCGATGCCTATCGGGGCAATTGGGTGGACCGGATCGCCCCGCCTTTCTCGCGCCCCTACCTGCGACTCAGCCGCGCAGATCGTCCGATCGGGACATGGTTGTTATTGCTGCCCTGCTGGTGGGGGATCGCCCTGGCCGCTGCCCATACCGGCGGGTTTGTCTGGCGCGATCTGTGGCTGGCTTTGGGCTGTGCGCTGGGGGCGTTTTTGATGCGCGGGGCGGGCTGCACCTGGAACGACATCACCGACCGCAAAATCGACGCAGGCGTCGCGCGCACCCGCTCGCGCCCAATCCCCTCGGGGCAGGTCAGCGTCCGGCAGGCCTTGGTCTGGCTGATCATTCAGGCGCTGATCTCATTTGCGATCCTTTTGACCTTCAACACCCCGGCGATCCTGCTGGGGATCGTCTCGCTTGCGCCGGTTGCGATCTATCCCTTTGCCAAACGCTTTACGTGGTGGCCGCAGGTGTTTTTGGGCATTGCGTTCAACTGGGGCGCGCTGCTGGCTTGGGTGGCGCATACCGGATCGCTGTCTTGGCCGCCGGTGATCTTGTATCTTTCCGGGCTGATCTGGACGCTGTTTTACGACACGATCTACGCCCATCAGGATAAAGAGGATGACGCGCTGATCGGGGTGAAATCCACCGCACGGCTGTTTGGCAATGACAGCGCGAAATGGCTGGGCGGGTTTCTGATCGCCTCGGTTGCGATGATGAGCATCGCAGTGCTGATGGCGCTGCTGCCCGATGCCTCGCCGCTGCGCCTGACGCTGTCGCTGTGTGCACCTTGGGCGATGGGCTGGCATATGCTGTGGCAGATGCGCAAACTCGACATCGACAATCCAGATATTTGCCTCGATCTGTTTCGCTCCAATCGCGATACCGGACTGCTGGGCGCGCTGTTTCTTGCCATTGGCGCAATCGTGTAGAGCCCTTATGATTGATCCCCGGTCCTGCGCACCTTAAAGCATGTGCGACCGAGTCCCCGGGGGAGGATACCTGACAGATGCGCTCGCGCAGCACGCTCTTGACCATCGCCGCTTTCGTCATCGCCTTGATTTTGTCGATGGTGATCGCAGGCGGTTCTGCCACCGTCATCGAAAAACGGACGAAATCCGAGGTGCGCCTTGCGATGGAAACCCAGGATCACAGCTGGGTTCAGGTCCAAACCGATGGATTGCAAGTGATCCTCAACGGCACCGCCCCCACCGAGGCCGAGCGGTTCCGCGCGGTCTCTTTGGCGGATAAATATGTCGATAGCTCGCGCGTGGTGGACAACACCGATGTCGAGAATACCGAGGCGCTCAGCCCGCCTCCCTTCTCGATGCAGATGCTGCGCAATGAAAACGGGATTTCGCTGATCGGGCTGGTGCCAGCCTCTGTTGATCGCAAGGCGATCGTGGACGATCTGAAAAAAGTGGTGGGCGATGAACCCGTCACCGACCTGCTGGAAACGGCAGATTACGCGGTCCCGGCGGGTTGGGATATGGCGATGAAATACGGGCTCAGCACGCTTGAGACGCTGCCACGCTCAAAGGTTTCAGTGCAGGCGGGCAAGGTCTCGGTGCAGGCGATCACCGACAGCCCGGTCGAAAAAGGCCGGGTCGAGACATCGTTGGCGCGCCGCCGCCCCGCCGATCTCAAGCTTAGTTTCGACATTTCCGCGCCCCGCCCGGTGATCACCCCGTTCACGCTGCGGTTTCTGATTGACGCGGATGGCCCGCATTTCGATGCCTGCTCGGCGGATACCGAAAAGGCGCGCGATCAGATTTTGAAAGCGGCGCGCGCGGCGGGTGCGAAAGGCACGTTGAGCTGCACCATCGGGATGGGCGTGCCCTCTACCCAATGGGCGACCGCTGCGAGCATGGCGATCAAATCGCTGGGCGAGCTTGGTGCGGGAACCGTCACCTTCTCGGATGCCGATATCGTGTTGGATGCCAGTTCCACGGTCAGCCAGAAAACCTTTGACGATGTGGTGGGCGAGCTGGAATCAAACCTGCCGGCGGTGTTTTCGCTAAAGGCCACGCTTGAACCCAGCGCCAAAGCCAAAGCCGACGAAGCGCAATTCACGGCGATTCGCGATGGCAAAGGCAGCGTAACCCTGAAGGGCCGCGTTCTGGATGCGCGCCAACGTGAGGCGGTCGAAAACTATGCCCGCGCCCAGTTCGGACATGATCAGGTCCATGGGGCGACGCGGGTCGATGCGACTTTGCCCGCTGGCTGGCCGGTACGCACATTGGCCGGGCTTGAGGCGCTCACGATGCTGCATGACGGCACGCTGAGTGTGACGGCCAAGAAGATTGCGCTCAAGGGCACCACGGGCGATGCGCAAGCGTCTGACAAAATCGCGCGCCTTCTGACCGGACAGCTGGGCGAGGATGTGCAGATGGATCTGCAGGTAAAATACGACAAGCGGTTGGACGCCTCGCTTGCGCTGCCCAATGGCAAAGAATGCGTCAGCCGTCTGAATGACTCGCTCGCCAAAGCCAAGATCAATTTTGATCCGGGCTCGGCTCAGGTCTCGGCGGATAGCCTGAAATCCCTTGATACGCTGGCCAAAGCGATGAAAAACTGCACCGAGTTTCGGATGGAGGTGGATGGCTACACCGACAATCAGGGCGGCTCGGACATGAATCTGCAACTCTCGCAGGAACGCGCCCAAGCGGTGCTGCACGGGTTGCTTGATCGGGGTGTTTTGACCGGCAATCTGGTTGCCAAAGGCTATGGCGAGGCCCAGCCGATCGCGCCAAATGATACCGAAGCCGGGCGCGAAAAGAACCGTCGGATCGAATTTGTGCTGCTGGATGAAACGCCAGTCGACAATGGCCTTGATGCCAGCGCGCAGGGCAGCGACACGGCCGAGCCGCAATGGAATGGCGCGATCACCGATGATGCGGGCGCGCCACCCAGCGATGATGGCGCACCCGCCGCGCAATCATCGCAGCCTGCTGCGGACAGCACCGATCCGGTCCCGGTCGAAACGCCGGACACCAATACGCCACGCCCAAAAAGCCGCCCGGCGGCTTTGGACAAGAAGGGTTAAGAGGACAGGGATATGAACAGAACCGAATTCGTCATCGCCACCGCAATCATCCTCTTTATTGCCTTCGCACTTGGCTGGTTCGCCTCATGGCTGATCCACCGTCTGACCCGCGTCAGCCGCGCCGATATGGGCGAGCTGGAGCAGATGGCGCAGGCGCTCCATGAGGCCGAGGAAAACCGCGATCAGACGCTGGCCTATTTTGAACAGCGTGAGGCCGAACTCAGCACCCAGCTCAATCAATCCGAGGCCGAGCTGCGCGCCGCGATGGACGGTCTGCGCGATGCCCGCCACGAAGCCGAAGAGCTGCGCACCTATATCGAGCGGCTGCAACAGGCCTGAGGGCGCGCGGCGGATGTCAGATCGAGCCCGCCTCGACCATATAATTGCTCGCCGTGCACATCGCGGCATCGTCAGACGCCAGAAACAGCACCATCCGCGCGACATATTCGGGCTGGATCAGGTCGGGCAAGCATTGCCGGTTGCGGTGACTTTCCAGCGCCTCGGGCGTTGCCCATAGCGTCTTTTGACGGTCGGTCATGATCCAGCCGGGCACCACTGTATTGACCCGAATGCGATGACCTCCCAATTCGCGCGCCATCGTGCGGGTCAAGCCGTGCACGGCGGCCTTGGCCGTGGCATAGGCGGGAAAACCGCTGCCCGCCTCCCACCAACTGTTTGAGCCCATATTGATGATCGAGCCGCCACCAGTTTCGATCATATCTGGCGCAACCGATTGAATCGCAAAGAACATATGGCGCAGATTGGTGTGCTGGCGTTCATCCCAATAGGCGGCATCAATCTTGCGCCAATCATGGCGGTCATCGCGCGCGGCATTGTTCACCAGCACATCGGCCGGGCCAATCTTGGCGCGCAATTCGGCCAAGGCAAGCTGCATCGCGCTGATGTCGCGCAGATCGCACAGCACGTGGGACACGCCCTCAAGACGTGCGCACAGCGCCTCGCTGGCCTCGCGGTCGCGATCCAGAAACCCGACCTGCGCGCCTTGAGCGGCAAAAGCCTCGACGATCAGCGCCCCGATCCCTGACGCGCCCCCCGTCACATAGACACGCTTGCCTGTCAGGCTTGGATAGATCGCAAAATCGGGCATGGCACACTCCTGCAAAGGCTCGCCCCAGAGTGTCGCCTTGCAGGCAAACTTGTCCAGAGCATGTAAAAGGCCGCCCCTGATGGAGCGGCCTCAATCCTGTCAACGACATGGCACGACTTATTTCTTGTCGTCATCCTCGTCATCTTCGTCATCATCCTCGGGCAGATTGAAGAAGCTGTCTGCGTTCGAGAAGTCTTTCTTATCATCTTCGCTGTCATCGCGAAGATCGGACGAGGTGAAGTTTTCCAGCCCCGCAATCGCGGTCGGCAAACGCGGCTCGTCGGGCATCCCCAAGGACTGCTCGGTCGAGACCAGTTTGCGCCGCTCGTCATCGCTCATCACACCTTCGGCCGAGGATTTCTTGGCAGCTTTCTGCACTTCGCCATCCAATTCGGTCTGACGGCACAGGCCCAACGCGACCGGATCAATCGGCGTCATGCTTTGGATATTCCAATGCGTGCGCTCGCGGATCGTCTGGATCGTCGGCTTGGTGGTGCCCACGAGACGCGCGATCTGCGCATCTGCCAGCTCGGGGTGGAATTTCACCAGCCACAAAATCGCGTTCGGGCGATCCTGACGCTTGGAGAGCGGGGTGTAGCGCGGGCCACGACGTTTATCTTCGCCCACGGCAGCAGCGTTGAATTTCAACTTCAGCTTATACAGCGGGTCCGCCTCGGCCTTGTCGATCTCGGCCTGATCAAGCTGGTTCGCGCCAACCGGGTCTTGTCCTTTCACACCGACAGCCACATCGCCATCCGCGATGCCTTGCACCTCAAGCTCGTGCATACCGCAGAAATCAGCGACCTGTTTGAAGGTGAGCGTTGTATTGTCCACCAGCCACACGGCGGTGGCCTTTGCCATGAGGGGCTTGTTCGTCATCGCGGCCATCCTTTACATATCTCTCCCGGGCCGAGAAACCGGCTGCGGCGAAGGACGTTCCCTGCCGCGGTCCATTTCTGGAAGGGGAATTGAGGCCCATATAGTCGTTTGCGCGCCCGGAGAAAAGAGAAAATGAAAGCCCTTGTTCTAGCTGTCACCCTGATGTTGAGCGCAACGCTCGCCCATGCCGATGGCGAGAAGGCGGGAAATTTCGACTATTATGTGCTCTCGCTCAGCTGGTCGCCCACGTGGTGCGCCACCACGGGGGACGCGCGCCACTCGCCGCAATGTGACGCGCGCAACGATTTCTCGTTCGTTCTGCATGGGCTTTGGCCACAAAATGAGCAGGGCTGGCCCAGCTATTGCCACACCGTGGCGCGCGACCCGTCCAAGGCGCAAACGGCGGCGATGGAGGATATCATGGGCGCGCCGGGAACGGCGTGGTATCAGTGGAAAAAGCACGGGCGCTGCGCGGGATTGTCGGCCAGCCAGTATTTCGACACCGCGCGCAAAGCCTATGACAGCGTGGTGATTCCCCCGATTTTCGCCCATCTGAACCGTGATGTGAAACTGCCCGCCAAGGTGGTGGAGCAGGCGTTTCTGGAATCCAATCCCGATCTGTCCGCCGATGAGGTCACGATCACCTGCAAACGCGGCCGCATCCAAGAGGTCCGCATCTGCCTGCGCAAAGATCTGAGCCCACGCCGCTGTGGCGCAGACACGATCCGCGATTGCAGCCTCAGCGGCGCGTTGATGGAAAAGGTGCGCTAGGCCGAGATCCAATCCTCGGCCTGCTGACGCTCGGCCAATGAGAACAACCGCATCTCGCCGGGGATCATCGGGGCAAAAGCCCGCATCCCCAGCCGGATCCATTCGACATCGCTCACCAGTGCAATCTTGCTAAAATCGCCCAGATGCGTCAGCCCGACTTTGGTGTCATCCCAAGCCGCGCCCAGCGTGAACCCGTCAAAGCTTTCGCCGATGATATAGAGCAGCTTGATCTTGCCGAGCGCCGAGAGCTTGTCTTCGATCGCCGGGATCAGCACCGTTTCATAGGCTTGCGCGTCGACCTTTCCCGCCGCTTCAACGGCCAGAACCGTGTCGGGAAATCCGTCGAGAATTTTGAATCCATCGCTCATCATTCACCTCCATTGGCGGGGTCAGCCGCCCGTTACTTCCAGCACGATCTTGCCGATATGCTGGCTTGATTCCATGCGGGCATGCGCCATCGCGGCCTGCGCCAGCGGATAGGTGCTGTCATGGATCACCCGCAACTTGCCCGCGCTGATCATCGGCCAGACATGCTCGCGCAACTGCCCCGCGATCGCTGCCTTGGCCGCAACCGATTGCGGGCGCAGGGTCGATCCGGTGATCGTCAGGCGGCGCATCATGACCTGCGCGAAATTGATCTCGGCCTTGGGGCCTTCGAGGAAGGCGATCATCACCATCCGGCCATCATCCGCCATCGCCTTGATATTGCGTGCAATATAGCTACCACCGACCATATCGAGGATCAGATCGGCGCCACCATCGGCCCGCAGCACATCGACGAAATCGCCCGTCTTGTAGTTGATCGCGGTCGCGCCGAGCTCCTCGCAGGCGGCGCATTTTTCCGGGCTTCCCGCCGTGGTGAACACCCGCGCGCCCAACGCCCGAGCGATCTGGATCGCGGTCGTGCCGATGCCGCTGGAGCCGCCATGCACCAAGAACCGCTCCCCCGCCTTCAGCCCGCCGCGCATCACCACGTTGGACCAGACGGTGAAGCATGTCTCGGGCAGGCAGGCCGCCGATTTCAGATCAAGACCAACGGGCACAGGCAGCGCATGTTCAGCCGGACAGGTTGCGTAATCAGCATAGCCACCGCCGGGCAACAGCGCACAGACCGCATCGCCCACCGCCCATTGCGTGACACCCGACCCAAGCGCCGCCACCCGTCCGGAACATTCCAGCCCCGGTAAATCGGACGCACCGGGGGGCGCGCGATAGGCCCCTGCCCGTTGCAGCGCATCGGGGCGATTGACCCCGGCATAGGCCACCTCGATCAGGATTTCGCCATGCTCTGGCACCGGCACCGCTCGCGAGGTTTGCACCAAAACATCCGGCCCGCCAGCTTCGGTGATTTCGACGCAGCGCATCTGTTCGGGCAAGCTCATCAGCGCGCCTCCTTTCCTGGCATGTCCGTGGGCGGCTTAGGCGCCCGGATCGAGCCAAGGATCTGCGTCGCGAAGGGCAATTTCAACAGCTTGCCCTTCACTTTTTCGAATTGCATCACGCCCTCGATGCGGCGATCGAGAAACTCCCAGCTCTCGGCGTGATCGGCGCTGGTATCGCCCATCCAATAGAGCACGGTCGAGGAATAGACGCCCGACAGGGTCAGCCGCTTGGAATACCAATTGTAATCCTCACTCTGATCGCCCAGCGCGCGCCAGATCTTGTCACAGGTCTCCCAGACAAGTTTCGACCCCGTCGCTGCGTTTTGCGGCAGGGCAAACACCGCAGCCCCCCGGCGCACAAGCTCGGGATCGCTCACCTCAAGGCGCAAACGCACCGCAGTGGCGATCCGGTCGCGAAATTTCATCCCCGACAGATCGGTTTCAGCCAACCTTTCCAGCATCAGCGCATCGCCCTCACGGTGGTATTGCACAGCCAGATCCACAGCCCCGCGCGGACAGATCACACGCGCCAAAGCCGAATCGAGTCCCAAATCGACGATTGCGGTCTGAAAAGCAGGTTCAGACCAGCCATCAAAGGGCACATGCGGCTTGATCGCAGCCAAAAGCTCGGCCCGGGCGCGATCCATATCAATATGATCGTTTTTCATCGCGTTTCCTCTGTTGGCGGCGGTAGACAAGCTACCTTTTCCCTTCTATATGGGGCGTTCCTGCAAGTAACTGCAACTTTAACTTAGGAAGGTGGTGACACCACATGCAGGTCAGCGTTCGCGACAACAACGTCGAACAGGCGCTTCGTGCTCTGAAGAAAAAACTTCAGCGCGAAGGTGTGTTTCGTGAAATGAAGCTCAAGCAACATTTCGAGAAGCCCTCCGTCAAAAAAGCGCGCGAAAAAGCCGAGGCTATTCGCCGTGCCCGGAAATTGGCACGCAAGAAGGCCCAGCGCGAAGGCGCGCTCTAAGCGCTCTACGCCGCTTGAAGCGTCTGAAAATGCTGGCGGGCTTGCCCGCGCTGATGACCCCCGTGGCCTCGCCGTCGGGGGTTTTTGGTTTTCTAAATGCGGCGCGACGATTTAACCTTGCCTAAATCGTCGCAGCGCCTACCCTTTCGCGACGCATTGGCACTCAAGGCTGGAACCGCTTTCAAACATGTCCGATGTCCGGCCCGTTACACATTTGCTTGGTCTGATCCTTGCGGCGCTGGGTGCGTCGATGCTGGTGCCGATGATGATCGACCTGCACGACGCCAACTTGAACTGGCAAGAATTCCTCGAAGCCGCGATCGAGACGATGCTGGTGGGCAGCCTTCTTGCAATGGCTTCCCATAGCGAAAGCGATGATGGGCTGACCACCCGGCAGGCCTATTTGCTGACCGCCGCGATCTGGCTCACCGTGCCCTGTTTTGCCGCGCTGCCCTTTATTGAGGGAGCGCCGCATGTGTCCTTCACCAATGCCTATTTCGAGGCATCCTCAGGCATCACGACGACTGGTTACACGGTCTTCACCGATCTTGATGAGCTGCCCCGTTCGGTCCTGCTGTGGCGTGCAATGCTGAACTGGTTCGGCGGGCTTGGTATCGCCTTTGTCGCGATGATCTTTCTGCCCGTACTGCGCATTGGCGGGATGCGCTATTTCCAGACCGAAGGCTTTGATACGCTGGGCAAGGTGATGCCGCGCGCGCGCGATATCGCGAAATCGCTGCTTTGGGTCTATGGCTCCCTCACCGTTATTTGCGCGGTCAGCTATAGCGCGACGGGGATGACACCGTTCGACGCGATTTGCTACGCGATGGCGACGCTTGCGACGGGCGGTTTTGGCACCCATGATTCCAGCTTTGCAGGCTTCCCCCCTGCCGCCCAATATGCCGGGACACTCTTCATGCTGGCCTCGGCGCTGCCCTTTATCCGCTATGTGCAACTGGGCCATGGCGACCTGCGCCCCTTTTGGGCAGACCCGCAGGTGCGCGCGTTTCTGCGCTGGTTCGCAATCGCCCTGGGAGCCTTGCTGATCTGGCGCTACCTGCATCGCCAAGGCTCTTTCGAGGACATCCTGCGCGATAGCAGTTTCAACCTGTCCTCGATCATCACGGGCACCGGGTTTGGCACCTCGGATGTGACCCATTGGGGCAGTTTTGGCGTGGTTCTGGTCTATTGGGTCGGGCTGATCGGCGGTTGCACGGGCTCCAGTTCGGGCGCGCTTTCGGTCTTTCGCTGGCAAGCGCTGGCGGCAGTGATCCGCACCTCGGTGCGCCGGTTGCACGCGCCCCATCGCGTCATCTTGCCCCGGCTTGGCGGCAAGGTTCTCGAAGAGGACGTGCTGTCCTCGCTGATCCTCTATTTCACCGGCTATATTCTGGCGCTTGGGGTGATTTCGGTCGGCATTTCGATGACCGGAGCCGATTTCATCTCGGCGCTATTCGCGACGTGGGGGGCGCTGGGAAATATCGGCTATGCGATCGGGCCGCTGACTGCCAGCAGCGGCACAATGGCCGCGTTTTCGACCACTGCGATCTGGTTGATGACGCTGGCGATGCTGTTGGGGCGTATCGGGATGCTGGCGATCCTTGTGCTGTTCCTGCCCAAATTCTGGCGCGACTAGTCAGATTGACGTCACACCGGCAACGCCGTCGTCCATTGCACGCATTTCAACGAGAAACTTGACTGAATTTGCATTACCCCGGGTAGACAGGCCAGTTTGGCACGATGCAGGCGCGCAAAATCTTCGGTATCTTTGGCCACGACCTTCAAAAGATAATCCGCAGCCCCCGCCATCAGGTGACACTCAAGCACTTCGGGCACTTTTTGCACCTCGTTCTCAAATGCGGCAAGGATTTCATCGGCCTGCCCCGACAGCTTGATCTCGACATAGATCACCGTCGTGCGCCCCATCTTGCGCGCATCTAAAAGCGCCACGTAATCGCGAATATAGCCCTCTTCCTCCAGCCGCTGGACACGCCTGTGACAGGCCGAGGGAGAGAGGTTCACCCGCTCGCTCAGATCGGCATTAGAGATTCGCCCAAGCTTTTGTAACACCGTCAAAAGTCGACGATCTGTCGCGTCCAATTTACCATCCATGCAAGTTCCTGCTGCCTTGACCCGCTTTCACCGAAGATACCGGCGCTTTAGCGATGTCACAATCACATATTGGCAAACCGATTTCGCGCAAGAAAACCCATAGTAAGGTCAGGACGCGACAGGACCATTGGAGGAGGAAACGCAATGAAAATCGGAACCGTGCGCGAGATCAAGTCACAGGAATACCGGGTCGGGCTGACGCCGGCTGCAGCGCATGAGGCGGTGGCACATGGCCACGCGGTTCTCGTCGAGGCCGGCGCAGGCGTGGGTGCGGGCTTTAGCGATGCCGATTATGAGGCAGCGGGTGCCAAGATTGCGCCCAGCGCCAAGGCGGTCTTTGAGGCGGCCGACATGATCGTGAAGGTCAAAGAGCCCCAGACGTCCGAGCGCGCGATGCTGCGCAAGGGCCAGATTCTGTTTACCTATCTGCATCTCGCCGCCGATGAGGCACAGGCGCGCGAATTGATGCAATCGGGCGCGACCTGCATCGCCTATGAAACCGTGACGGCCAAGGACGGCACGTTGCCCCTGCTCGCACCGATGTCGGAAGTGGCGGGGCGTCTTGCACCGCAAGTGGGCGCTTGGACCTTGCAAAAGGCCAATGGCGGGCGCGGCGTTTTGCTGGGTGGCGTTCCCGGCGTGGCCCCCGCCAAAGTTGTCGTGATCGGCGGTGGCGTGGTTGGCACGCAGGCTGCGCGTGTGGCGGCGGGAATGGGCGCGGATGTCACGGTGCTGGACCGCTCGTTGCCGCGCCTGCGCTATCTCGATGACACCTTCGCCGGGGTTTTCCGCACCGCCTATTCGTCAAAAGCCGAGACCGCTGCATTGGTCGCAGCGGCCGATCTGGTGATCGGCGCGGTGCTGATTCCGGGGGCGGCTGCGCCCAAACTGGTGACGCGCGACATGCTGAAAACGATGAAACCGGGGGCTGCGATTGTCGATGTGGCGATTGATCAGGGCGGTTGCGTGGAAACCTCGCATGCCACGACCCATGACGATCCGATCTATGAGGTCGAGGGTGTGATGCATTACTGCGTGGCCAATATGCCCGGTGCCGTTGCGCGCACGGCGACCTTGGCGCTGTCAAACGCGACGCAGCCCTTCATGTTGGCACTGGCCAACAAGGGCTGGCAGAAGGCCTGCACGGACGATTCCCACCTTGCGAACGGTCTGAACGTACATGAGGGACAGATCACCTATGCGGCGGTGGCCGAGGCGCTTGGCCTGCCATTGACCACGACAGAGTCCCTGCTGGCTTAAGCGCTATCGCGATACGAAAAGGCCCGGGTCACCCCGGGCCTTTTTTGCAAGCCGCGCAAAGTAGGCTTATTTTTTCAATGCGTCACGAATTTCAAGCAACACGTCCAGTTCGCTCGGTCCCGTCGGCACTTCGGGTGCAACGTCGTCGGGCTTTTCCGCGGCAGATTTAACGCGGTTCACCAGCTTCACCAACAGGAACACCACAAAGGCGATAATCAGGAAATTGATGATCGCCATGATAAACGAACCATAGGCGAAGACCGATGCGCCAGCCTCGCGTGCCGCCGCCAAAGCGGACCCGGCGGGAACGTCCCCTGCCAGCACGACGTATTTGTTGGAGAAATCGATGCCGCCTGTGAACAACCCGATAATCGGATTGATCAGATCGCCAACCAAAGATGTGACGATCGCAGTAAACGCGGCGCCAACGATAATACCAACCGCCATGTCCATGACATTGCCTTTGGCGATGAAATCCTTGAACTCTTGAATCATTCTCTGCCCCTTAGAGATAGCCCGAACGACTTTCGGGTGCGGGGATACTAACATAGTTTAACCTCGTGTGGCGAGATGTCGCGCCCAGCGTAAACAATAGGAGTCCTGCACGTCGTGTCTGACCTGTCAAAATTCCCGATTACCCGGCGTTGGCCTGCCAGCAATCCGCAGGTGCTCCAGCTATATTCGTTTCCCACACCCAATGGGGTGAAGGTTTCGATCATGCTTGAAGAGATCGGCCTTCCCTACGAGCCGCATCTGGTGAAATTCGCCACCTCAGATCAAATGAGCCCCGAGTTTCTCTCGCTCAATCCCAATAACAAAATCCCTGCCATCATTGATCCAAACGGGCCGGGCGGCACGCCATTGGCGCTGTTTGAAAGCGGCGCGATCCTGATTTATCTGGCCGAGAAAACGGGGCAGCTTTTGCCACAGGCGCGGCGTTATGAAGTGCTGCAATGGCTGATGTTTCAGATGGGTGGTATCGGCCCGATGTTTGGCCAGCTTGGCTATTTCCACGTCAGCACGGGCAAAGACATCGACGATCCGCGCCCCAAAGAGCACTACCGCGAAGAGGCCGCCCGCCTACTGGGCGTGCTTGACGGGGCGCTCGCGGGGCGCGACTGGATTGCGGGGGACTACACGATTGCCGATATCGCGATCGCCCCTTGGCTGCGCACCTTGCGCGACTTTTACAAAGTGGGTGCCATGACCGGGTGGGACGCGCTGCGCCATGTCCCCGCCTATCTGGATCGCTTTCTTGAGCGCCCGCAGTGCAGCGCGGATTGACGATTCCGGCACGCGACTAGGACCGCGCGCCAATCCTCGGTACCGCATCTTAGCTGCGAATGCGCCGAGCCCGCGCCCGCGCCACCAACCGGCCAGCAAGCCAAGCAGCACAATGCGTGGCCGGCATGGGCGCGACGGGCGAAATATCCAGCGCCTCTCCGGCAGAGACCTCATAGAGGCGTGCACGCGCTTGCGCACGCGCGGTCATCGCGATGTCATCGGGCGAGCAAGCCAACCCTTCGTGCACCAGATCAACGGCCTCATCTTGGGCGATATTGGGATTGAACGCAGCCTCAACCGCATCCGGGTTTTCAAGCCACGCCCTAAGCCGCGCATGCACCGCCGCAATCCGGGCGCGCGCGAGATCCCGTTGATCGGCCCGAAAGTCACATTCCAACGGCAAGGTCGCCACCAGTGACGCCCGCTCTTCGCGCAGATTTGCCGCCGCATCCCGCAACGCCACCGCCTCAGACGTGGCGGATTGCGTGGCATCCTTTTCACAGGCGGCAATCATTCCGTCCATCACAGTGATGCGGTTTTGCGCAATCATCTCAGCGGTTTCGGCGAAAGCAAGGTCGCGCGCAGCAAGGCGCAACTCATCCAGCGCCGCTTCGATCGGGTAGGCCCCACCGAATTCTGCACGCGACTGGTGTGGGCCAGCATCGGCCCAATAAAGATCTTGGAACATGGCAGCGTCCCTCCTATGGCAGCATTTGCACGCTGCCACGGGACGGTGAACAAGAAGTGAACAAAGCGCCAGAAATCAACCTAGAGACGATTGAACGTCTAAAATACTAGGCTTTTTCCGTCAGAACTTTTTTCAGCGGGTCGAACATTGCGTTATTCGCCGCAACCACCGAGCCCGATTCAAAGATCGTGCGGCCCTCGCGCAGGGACGACACAAAGCCGCCCGCCTCTTTCACCAGAATCAGCCCAGCGGCGATATCCCAGGAATTCAGCCCACGCTCCCAATAGCCCTCATAGCGCCCCGAGGCGACATAGGCCAAATCCAGCGCCGCTGCCCCCCAACGCCGCACACCGGCACATTGCGGCATCAGACGCGCAAGGTCTTGCAAGGTGGCAGGCAGGGTCGCTTTGCCGCCAAAAGGAACGCCGGTCGCAAAGATCGACTCGATCATTTTGTGACGCCCCGAAACGCGCAAGCGCGTCTCGTTCATGAACGCACCAAGCCCTTTTTCGGCGTAATACATCTCGTCTTTCGCAGCATCAAACACCACGCCCGCAATCACTTCGCCCTTATGCTCCAGCGCGATCGAAATGGCCCAATGGGGCAAGCCGTGCAGAAAATTCGTGGTGCCATCAAGCGGGTCGACAATCCAGCGACGGGTCGGGTCTTCGCCCTCTTCTTCGCCGGTTTCTTCGCCAACCCAGCCATAGGACGGACGCGCCGCGCGCAGGTCTTCCTTGATGATCGCTTCGGCCTCACGATCGGCTTTGGACACGAAGTCGCCCGGCCCTTTGGATGAGACCTGAAGGTTCTCTACCTCACGGAAGTCCTTGACCAGCGAGCGGCCTGCCTTGCGGGCGGCCTTGATCATCAGGTTGAGGTTTGCGCTGCCTTGCATCCGAAGAGCTCCTTGCGTTTCAAGCGGCTGCCTTACAAGGGTTGCGCACGGAATCCAAGAGCCCGCGCACCGCCCCCGGTCATGCGCGTTGCAATTTCACCGGCTCTGAGCGTGCCAAGCGCAGGAAATGAGACATGAAAGGCTGCGTCGCGTCCTCGACCCGCGTCGCAGCATAAAGGCGTTTGGTCAGCCCTTTCGCGGTAACCGGGCGGGTGATGTAGTCGGGCTGATACTTCACCTCGCGCAGCACCCAGTCGGGCAGCACCGACACCCCGCGCCCCGAGGCCACCAGCATCAAGATCACCGCCGTCAACTCGACCTTGCGATGCGCCTTGGGTTCGACATGCGCGGGCGTCAGCAATTGCGTGAAAATGTCGATGCGCGCGCGATCCACCGGGTAGGTGATCAGCGTCTGATCGGCGAAATCTTCGGCCTCGACAAAGGGCTTTGCCGCCAAGGGGCTATTGGCCGGGGCCACCAGCGTGGGCGCGTAATCAAACAGCGGGTTGAACTGCACGCCGGGGATCGTTTCGGGATCAGATGAGATCACCAGATCGACCTCTTCGCGCGCCAGTGCAGGCAAGGCGTTAAAGGCAAGACCGGGGCGGATATCGACGTCGATTTCGGGCCAGGCATGGCGAAACTGCTCCAGCACCGGAAAGAGCCAGTCGAAACAGGCGTGACATTCAATCGCAATGTGCAAGCGGCCCGCGCGGCCCGACCGCAGCGCGTCGAACTCGGCCTCGGTTGCGGCGATCTCGGGCAGGATGCGCTCGGCCAATCGCAGCAGCTTCATACCCGCCGCCGACAATTTCAGCGGCTTGGAGCGGCGCACGAATAGTTCGACCCCGGTTTGATCCTCCAGCCCCTTGATTTGGTGAGACAGCGCACTTTGTGTTATGTGCAACTGGTCCGCCGCCCGCGCGAGTCCGCCCGCATCGTGAATTGCCTTGATCGTGCGCAGGTGACGGAACTCGATGTGCATCTTGTTGTCAGGCTCATAACAATTTTGAATATTATGAGTTTGTCTCACAATGAGTGATCTGGCACAAGAGACCCAACGAAAAGGAACGCCGCCATGACCACGCCGAAAATCAGCTTTGAGTTCTTCCCACCGCAGACGCTGGATGCGTCCTTTCGGCTGTGGGAAACGGCGCAGCTTCTGGCGCCGCTGCAGCCTGAATTCGTCTCGGTCACCTATGGTGCGGGCGGCACGACGCGCAAATTGACCCATGAGGCCGTGGGCGCGATTCACAAGAATTACGGGCTGAATGTGGCCGCGCACTTGACCTGCGTTGAGGCAACGAAAGCCGAAACGATGGAGATCGTGAACGCCTATGCCGAGGTTGGCGTCACGGAAATCGTCGCCCTTCGTGGCGACCCGCCCAAAGGGTCGAACGGCTTCACGCCGCACCCCGATGGATTTGCCTCGTCGGTCGAGCTGATCGAGGCACTGGCCGAAGATGGTCGCTTTACGATCCGCGCGGGCGCCTATCCCGAACCCCACCCCGAGGCCACGGATTCGCTGGCCGATGTGCGCTGGCTCAAGCGCAAGGTCGAGGCGGGGGCCACCAGCGCCATCACGCAGTTCTTCTTTGAAGCAGACACGTTTTTCCGCTTTCGCGATGCCTGCGAGAAAGAGGGGATCGAGGCCAAGATCATCCCCGGCATCCTGCCGATCCAGTCGTGGAAAGGGGCTAAGAAATTCGCCCAAAGCTGTGGCACCTCGATCCCGGCTTGGGTCGAAGAGGCGTTTGAAGCCGCGACGCGCGATGATCGCGAACAGCTTTTGGCAACCGCGCTGTGCACCGAGCTTTGCGACAAGCTGATCGAGGGCGGCGTCGAGGATCTGCATTTCTACACGCTCAACCGCCCCACGCTGACGCGCGATGTGTGCCATGCTTTGGGCGTGACGCCCGAAACGGTTCTGGAAAACGTCGCCTGAAGGACCTTCGGCGAAAACCAAAACGGGGGGCCAAGCGCCCCCTTTTTTCATGCGCGCGCGCCTTGTGACGCTAGGAAAGTCACGCATGTCCTTGGCATTGCCAAAACGGACGCTAGCCTGTGGCGCATCTAACAGGAGACGCCAATGCCCGATCCCAAATATGCCGACGGCCCCGAGGATTTCCTCGCTCTTGACGAGGTTCTGAGCATATCGGGGCTCGACTACATCCGTAAGATGGCGGCGGGCGAAGTGCCCTCACCCACCGTGCAGAAACTGATGGCCTATAAGATCACGCAGGTCGAAGAAGGCCGCGTCGAGCTGCGTGGCACGCCCGGGCATCCGCAAACAAATGGCTATGGCGGCATTCATGGCGGCTGGTATGCAATGGTGCTCGACACCGCGATGACCTGCGCAGTGATCACCGGGCTGAAACTGGGCCAGACCCAGACCACGCTGGAATTCAAAGTCAATCTGATTGGGGCGATCAAGCCGGGCACCGAGGTGGTCGCGACGGGCACGCTTGATCACATCGGGCGCTCAACCGGAGTCGCGCGCGGCGAGATTCGGGGCGCTCAGGATGGGCGGCTCTACGCTACGGGCTCCGCCACCTGTTTCGTGATGACCCCCGGAGGCTGACGACGCGGGTGGCACGGCCGGTTTGGGGTACAGCAGACGCGGGCGCAAGATCGCGCGCCATCCCCCCGGCGGCGCAAGCGGCACCGATTCGTGCAAGCTCTCACTTGGATCACGACCCACGACGCGCGGTGCACGTAGCAACGAATATTTCCCCCAACCGCGCCAAGAACCAACCGAGGCGGCATTGGCATCGCGGGGAAAGTCGTCTTGCCAATCGGACGGCAGCGAGAGCCCCAGCGCCTCGGCCTTCTCCAGCATCCAGACCAGCGGGATATTGGCCAAAGGCCGCGAGTCTTCATAATGGCCAAGCTGGCCGCCGATATCGCCATGACAGCCGCGAAACCACACCTGTTCGATCCGCGAAGCCCCGGTGCCCTCACTGTCCCAGATCAGCGGCTCGAGCACGGACCGCGTTTCGTCCAGCGCCAACGCCTGATAGCCATGATGCACGCTTTGCCCCAGTAAATGGTCATGAAACTGCGCGCGCCGCTCGTTCCAAATCCAGAAAAACGGCAAGCGCACGCCCAGCGCACTGACGGTGTCAAACGCACCCACCATTTCCAGCCGCACCGAGGGGTGACACAGCCCATCGCGAAAACCATGCAGGATTGGCGCAGGCGTTGCCCCCTCATAGTGACGCCACGCCATCTGCGTATTGCGTTCAATCGCGGCCTCGGCGCGCAACAGCCCGACACGTTCAATCATTCCCGCCAGCGAGCGCGCCGCAAAAGCCCCGCGCGAATAGCCGATCAGGAAAATCCGATCGCCGGGATGATAGCGCATCGCCAGCCAGCCATAGGCGCGCAGAATCTGGCGGTTCACGCCCCAACCGAACCACACATCTGATGTGTCATGCCATTCGCGCCATTGCAGCCCACGCCCGTAATAGACCGACGCTTTGGGCGCGGCGCGGCGCAAAAACCGATAGATAATTCCGATCGACGTCAACCGATCCGACCGCAAGCTGCCCAAGGTGCCATCCAGCAGCACAACATGATCGACCGGCGCGCGCCCCCGCATGGCTGAGCGCGCCTCGGGGCTGGCCCGGTCGTGACGTCGGAAAACCGACATCAACCTGTCAAACAACCCGCGCAAATCGCCCTCCCCGAAGACAAACGAAAAACCTTGCCCCACAGAGTGTAAGGCAAGGTTGGTTAATTTTCATTGCCTTTGTCAGGGCGCTTGCGTGATCGCTTAGAAATTGAGGCTCAGCGCCGTCACCACTTCAAGCTGACCAAAGCCGTTAAAGCGGGTGTTGGTCGCGCTCGAATACGCGCCCATGCCTTGGAAGACGACGAAATCGCCCTCTGCCAGATCCATCGGCAACGCCATTTCGCCGGGCAGCCGGTCCACCGAGTCACAGGTCGGGCCAAACACCACACGCGGCTGCCCCGCCTCGCGCCGGAACTGCCCCTCGGGCGAGATCACCTGCACGCGGTCGATGATCCCGATCAGCGGCAGCTCCGCCAATCCGCCATACACGCCATCATTAAGAAACACATGCGCCCCGTCGCGCACCGCTTTGACGCGCGTGACATGCACAAAGGCATCGCCCACCAGGCCACGACCGGGCTCACAGACAAGTGCCGGACGCACCGCCCCAAAGGCCTCGTCGCGCACCCGTGCAATCAACGCGAAGATTTCTTCGAGAACCGGTGCCGGCCCTTGCAAGCGGTGGTTCGGGAACCCGCCCCCCACATTGAGACGCGCAATTTGAACGCCCGCATTGCCAGCGATCTCGGCGGCGGCGCGGATATAGGCATCCCATGCCTTCGGATCGGTGCATTGCGTGCCCGGGTGGAAGGTCAGCGAGGGAATGAACCCGGCCGCCGCAGCACGTGAGAGCAGCACAGCAGCCAGCTCTGCGGTCGCGCCGAATTTCGCCCCGAAATTATACGCAGCACCCGAGACCGGCAGCTTGAAGCGCACGGAAATCTCGCAGCCCTCGGCAGGGACCATCTCGATCAGTTTTTCCAGTTCCGAGATCGAATCCACCGACCAGGTTTTCACATTCATCTTCACGGCAAAGGCGATCTCGTCCCGCCCGCGCACGGGGTTGTGGTAATGCAGCGCTGCGGTCGGTGCGAGGCGACGGATCATCGCGATCTCGGCGGGGCTGGCGACATCAAAGCCGCGGATACCCGCTGCAACCAGATTCTCGATCACCATCTCGTCGGGATTCGATTTCACGGCATAGGTCACCAGACCCGGAAAGCCGCCCAGAAACCGCCGCGCGGTCGCTTGCAGCACGGTCGGTGCAAACACCAGCACCGGATGATCCGGCAGCTTGGTGCGAATAACTTCTACGGGGTTTGCCCAGATTGTCTTCGACAGTCCCATCGGCTTGCTCCTTGCCAAATGAGTGGCAGCCACCTCTTGCCCCGAGCGGGTTGGGAGAGCGCTTACGCGTTTCAACCAGTCCGCAGGCAAGGTACGTATGAGCCGCCCTTTTCCTGTCCGTCTATAGTCCGCGATATGCGGCACGTTTTCACCAGTTAAAAGAACAAATTAGTTGCGAAACTCCGTTACAATGACGAAAGTGCCGGTCAAATTGTAAGGTGATGCCATGGATGAGCTCGATCAGAAGATTCTCGGCCTGCTTTCAGCCGATGCCAGGATCTCCCTCGCAACGATGGCGCGCCGGCTACGGGTCGCGCGCTCGACGGTGCAGACGCGGCTGGAGCGGCTGGAAACCAACGGGATGATTGCAGGCTACACGGTCAAACTGGGTGAGGAAGCCAAAGCCGCACGCCTGCGCGCGACTGTCTTGCTTGAAATCGATTTGCGGGTTCAGGCCGCGATTTTGCAAAAACTGCGCACCCTGCCCGAGATCGAACGGATCGTCACCTCGTCCGGGCGCATCGACCTGATGCTGCAAATCGCGGCGAACTCGACACCTCAGCTTGATAAAGTGCTTGACGTGATCGGCGAGATTCCGGGCGTCAAAGACTCCGAAAGCTTGATCCATCTGACGACGAAACTCGACCGCGCCGTCTAGGACGCCGCCCTGAGGGGGCTCTGCCCCAACTGACAAAGCCAAGTCTTTGTCAGTCCCCCGGGATATTTCCAGAATTTGGAAAGGAAAGGCGCGCCCGACTCGAACCGCAGAGGGGCGGGTAAGCCGGGCGCTTTCCAAATTCGCGGCCATCGGCGTCCCCGCCTGTCCCGCATAACCTGATTGGCCCGATTCTGGTTAAGGGTGCGTTACCAGCTTCCAAATTCCTGAAATATCCCGGGGGAGCCTGCGCAGCAGGCGGGGGCAGCGCCCCCTTCGGGCCGCCCTTGCAAACTGCGAAGGGTTTTCCTTGCCGCGCGCGCGCGCTACACAACGCTCAAGCCAGCAAGGATGCCATGACATGACAATGGACAAAACTTTTGACGCCGCCGCCGCCGAGCCGCGGATCTATGCGAAATGGGAAGAGATGGGGGCGTTCAAAGCGGGCGCAAACGCCTCGCGCGAGGAAACATTCTGCGTGATGATCCCGCCGCCCAATGTCACCGGGGCGCTTCATGTCGGGCACGCCTTTAACAACACGGTGCAGGACATCCTCGTGCGCTGGCACCGGATGCGCGGCTTCGACACGCTCTGGCAGCCGGGTCAGGACCATGCGGGCATCGCGACCCAGCTGATGGTTGAAAAAGAACTTGCCAAGACCCAGCAGCCCAAGCGCACCGAACTGGGGCGTGAAAAATTCCTCGAGAAGGTCTGGGATTGGAAAGGCCAATACGGCTCGACCATCGTTAACCAGCTTAAGCGGCTGGGCTCTAGCGCGGATTGGTCGCGCAACGCGTTCACGATGGCAGGCGCGCCGGGCGATCCGCGCACCGGCCATGAGAACAGCCCCAATTTCCATGATGCCGTCATCAAGGTCTTCGTGGATATGTATGAAAAGGGCCTGATCTATCGCGGCAAGCGGCTGGTCAACTGGGACCCTCATTTCGAAACCGCGATCTCCGATCTTGAGGTCGAGAATATCGAAGTTGCGGGCCATATGTGGCACTTCAAATATCCGCTCGCTGGCGGTGAGACCTACACTTACGTCGAGAAAGACGAGCACGGGAATATCGTCGTGCAGGAAGAGCGCGATTATATTTCCATCGCGACCACGCGCCCCGAAACCATGCTGGGCGATGGCGCGGTGGCGGTGCATCCCTCAGATACGCGCTATGCGCCGATCGTGGGCAAGCTGTGTGAAATTCCGGTCGGCCCCAAGGAACACCGTCGCCTGATTCCGATCATCACCGATCAATATCCGGACAAGGATTTCGGATCGGGTGCGGTGAAAATCACCGGCGCGCATGATTTCAACGACTACCAGGTCGCCAAGCGCAATGGCATCCCGATGTATCGCCTGATGGATACCAAAGGCGCGATGCGCGATGATGGGTTGCCTTACGAAGACTGCGCCGCGCGTGCGATGGAGATCTCGAAAGGCGCGGATTTCACCGAGACCGAGATCGACAGCCTCAACCTTGTGCCCGACGCCTTGCGCGGCCTTGATCGTTTTGAGGCCCGCAAAGCCGTGATCGCGCAGATCACCGATGAGGGGCTGGCGGTGATGATCCCCGGCGAGCCTGACGATTCCGATGGTAAGGTTTGCTTTGATGGCGGCATGGTGCCGCTGGTCGAGGCCAAGCCGATCATGCAGCCTTTCGGCGATCGCTCGAAAGTCGTGATCGAGCCGATGCTGACCGATCAGTGGTTCGTGGATGCCGAAAAGATCGTCGGGCGCGCGCTGGATGCGGTGCGTAATGGCGACACGGTGATCCTGCCCGAGGCGGGCGAGAAGACCTATTACCACTGGCTGGAAAACATTGAGCCGTGGTGCATTTCGCGCCAGCTGTGGTGGGGGCATCAAATCCCGGTCTGGTATGGCCTTGACCTTGAAGCGCCCGATTTCCGCGATGACGAGGGCGATGGCACCCTTGATCTGGTCGAAATGGGTCGGCTGCTGGTAGAAACCAAGATGGTCCATCAGGGCGATGTGCATCACTGCGCGCCCGAATTCGGCGGGGTCGTTGCGCAGTTCAAGGCGGGCATCGCGGGTCTACCCACGCCGCTCAACGCTGCGCGCGTGATCGAAGTGGCCGACCGTCACGCCGCTGTTGAGGCGCTGGCCGCGAGCCTTGCCAATTACGAGATGTCCGAGGACCCGACGCAGCTGATCTACCCGATCTGGCGCGACGCGGATGTGCTCGATACCTGGTTCAGCTCGGGGCTGTGGCCGATCGGCACTTTGGGATGGCCGGAAGAGACGCCCGAATTGGCGAAGTATTTCCCGACCGACGTGTTGGTCACCGGCTTTGACATCCTGTTCTTCTGGGTCGCCCGGATGATGATGATGCAGCTTGCCGTGACCGATCAGGTGCCGTTCCACACGGTCTATCTGCACCAGCTCGTGCGCGACGAGAAGGGCAAGAAGATGTCCAAGACCACGGGCAATGTGATTGACCCGCTGGAGATCATCGACGCGTACGGTGCGGATGCGCTGCGCTTTACCAATACCGCGATGGCGGCGCTTGGCGGCGTGCTGAAACTCAGCGAAGAGCGCATCAAAGGCTATCGCAACTTTGGCACCAAGATCTGGAACGCCACCCGCTTTGCCGAGATGAACGGCGTCTTTGAGGGCCCGGTTGTCAGCGCGATCCCGCAGCCAAAGCATACCGTGAACCGCTGGATCATCGGCGAAACTGCGAAAGTGCGCGAGTTGGTCGATGACTCCTTTGCCAACTATCGCTTTAACGATGCGGCGCTGGGGCTCTATGGCTTTGTCTGGGGCAAGGTGTGCGACTGGTATGTCGAGTTTGCCAAGCCGCTGTTTGATGGCGAATATGCCGAGGAAACGCGCGAAACGATGCGTTGGGTACTCGATCAGTGCTACATCCAGTTGCACCCGATTATGCCCTTCATCACCGAAGAGCTGTGGGATTTGACCGCGCCGCAGGGTGATCGTGCCAAGATGCTAGTGCATGCCGATTGGCCCACCTATACCGCCGCCGATCTGGTTGATCCGGCTGCGGATCGCGAGATGAACTGGGTGATCGATCTGATCGAGGCAATCCGGTCTTCGCGCACGCAGATGGGGGTTCCGGTGGGGCTGAAACTGCCGATGGTTCTGGCGCAGGCGGATGACGCCGCACGCGCAGCGCTGGCCAATAACGAGGCGCTGATTTTCCGCATCGCGCGGGTCGACAGCATCACCGAGGCCGCGATCCCGAAAGGGGCGATCTCGATCCCGGCTCAGGGCGCGTTGTTCGGCCTGCCGCTGGAAGGGGTGATCGACATCGGCGCGGAAAAGGCCCGTCTGGAAAAGGCTTTGGGCAAGATGGAAAAGGATATCGGCGGGTTGAAAGGCCGGCTGAACAATCCGAAATTCATCGAGAATGCCGACCCCGAGGTCGTGGTCGAGACCCGCGAGAACCTCGCGCGGGCCGAGGAAGAGGCCGACAAAGTGCGCGGCGCTGTCACCCGCCTTGCAGAGCTTGGCTAAACAAAACGGGGCGGGCGCCTAGCCCGCCTCTTTCATCGTGAACGCCACCCTCGAGGCGATCATGCAGATCACCGCATACGCGATCAGCACCGCCTCTGGCCCCATCATCGCCACAGCGGAACTGACCGCGCCAAACCCCAGCAGCATCACACCCACCGTCGTGTTGGACACCGCCGTATAGGCGGCGCGATTGTCCTTGGGGGCCATATCAACCAGATAGGTGGACCGCCCCAGCCGCACACCTTGATAGCCAATCATCAGCCCAAACAGCGTGATCGGCGCAGCCCAAATCGTGCTCATCAGATCGGCCTGATCCAGCCCGATCCCCAGCGCCAGAAACACCGCCGCGACCATCCCGGTGAAAATCAGCACTTTGCGTGAAGACCGATCCGCCAACCGCCCCCAAATATAGGAGCTCGTCAGCGAGGCCAGCGCCGATGCCAGCACCATCGCCCCGAGCGCGCCAAAACGATTATCGCCCGCCTGCGCGGCGAGCAGCACGATATAGGGCGGGGCAAGCGCTGTGGGCAGCAACAGCGTGCGCGCAATCACGAATTTCCCCAGATCACGGTCCTGCCACAACAGCGCCAATTCGTGCCAGCCCACGCCTTTTCCCGGCTCGCCCGGCTGGTCCTCTTCTCGCAAGGTCGAGAACACCGCTGCCGCCGCGCCCCAAAGCAGCGCTGCAAAAGAAATCGCCCCGATCACAAGGTTCATCCGCCCCAAAATGCCGGTGATCAAGATCACCGCAAACAGGATCACCCCCGCTGCGGAAATCGTCGTGGCGATCCCGGTCGTGGTGCCGCGACGCGTGCGATCCACCGTCTTGCCCAGCACGTCCTTATAGCTCACCGATGAGATCGAGCGCGCTATCGCCAGCACAGCCAGCGCCGCCAGTATCGCCAGACCCGCGCCCATGCCCTGCATCGTGATCGCGATGCCCACGATGGCCGCCGCCGCCAGCCCCTGAAACAGACTGCCCGCCGCCCAAGCCCATTTGCGCTGCGGCATCCGGCGGATACGCGGTGCGGTGAACAGTTGGGGCAGCAGCGAGCCGGCCTCTCGGATCGGCACCAACCAAGACACCAGCGAGGCGGGCGCGCCAACCGCCTGCATCAGCCAGCTTAGCACCAGCTTCGGGTCGATCAGCCCATCGGCCAGTTTGGTCATCGACAGCGAGGCGACATGGCGCAGGAAGTTCGCAGGCTCGGCGCGGCTCGCCTGATCGCTTAGCTCTTTGGGGGTGCCGCTTTTGTCGCCTG
>NZ_CAJYBT010000027.1 GCF_913064665.1 uncultured Thioclava sp. | reverse complement strand
AAGCCTCCAGATGGAGGGCCCGGTGGTGCAGCTGCATTCGGGCTATGTCGTGTCGGCCTATAATCAGATTGCGATCAATGCCGATGAAGAGGCTTGGAAAGCCGGGATGATCCCCGACCCCAATAAGATCGAGCAGGAACAGCATCAGGCTTCGGTGCAAATGGCTGAACAGGTCGGGTCTTCGGGTGAGACCGCCAAGTCTCCTGATTGCGGCTATCCGGGGACAGCTCCCTGCAGCGCCAGCAACTAAGACAGAGCGTGTGACATTGATCTGGCGGCGTCGTTTGTGAAAGCGGCGCCGCTTTTAATGTGCGGGGGCGTTCGCTGTGGTGGGTTTGGATATGGCCAAAGCTTCGATGTCGCGGGCGATATCATCCGCCAAGGCTGCAACACGCGCCCCCGAATCGGTGCGTTGCGCATAGGCGCGTAGACCGAAAATCTCGATCTGTAACCGGCTGGCCAGTCGCTCGGGGTCAGCGGTTTCGGGAATTTCTCCGGCGTCGCGGGCAGCGCGATAGATATTGGCGAACGCGACCTCGACCTTGCGCATCATGTCTTCGGTCAACTGGCGCAAGACCGGGTCATCATCGGGCGTCTCAAGCAGGGTTTTGACCAGCATGCAGGCGCGCGAGGGCACGCTGTTGGGCGCGACGCATCCCAAAGCGCGCACATGCGCGGCCAGCCCAGCCAACCGGGTCGGTGCCTTGGCCAGTAGTTCCTCGAATTGGGTTTGTGACATCTGCGAATAAAGACGCAGCGTCTCGCCATAGAGTGCCTCTTTGGACCCGAAAGCCGCGTAGATCGAGCCGGGGCGCATATCAAGCGCGACCTCTAAATCCTTGAGCGAGGTCGCGTGATACCCCTTGGCCCAAAAGAGTTCGAGCGCGCGTTTCAGCACGGCTTCTCTGTCGTAGCTGGCCTGTCTTGCCATGTGTTTCGGTCCCGGTTTGATGATACTTGAGCGATCACTCAAAATATATATTGAATGATCGCTCAAGTAAAGTTAGGGATGAGAAATGAACTTGAGTGATCGCTCAAAAATATCCCTGGGAGACAAGCATGACCGATTTTCCGATCCACACGCTCGAAAGTGCCCCGCAAGCAAGCCGCGCGCTTTTGGAAGACTCCAACAAGGCGTTCGGGCGGCTGCCCGGTTTGCATGCCACGATGGCCGAAGCCCCCGCTTTGCTGGAAGGCTATAAGCAATTGCACCGCCTGTTCGCGCAGGAAACCAGCTTTGACAAAGATGAGCTGACTGTCGTTTGGCAGACCATCAATGTCGAACATGCCTGCCATTACTGCGTGCCCGCCCATACCGGCATCGCGAAAATGATGCAGGTGGATGACGCGATTTCCGATGCGCTGCGCGATGAAACGCCGCTGCCGAACGCCCATCTCGAAGCGCTGCGGACCTTTACGCTGCAGGTCGTGCGCCAGCGTGGCGATGTTTCGGACGCACAAGTGCAAGCGTTCCTGGATGCGGGCTATACCAAGCGTCAGATCCTTGAAGTGGTCCTTGGTGTCGCGCAAAAGGTGATGTCGAACTACACCAACCATCTGGCGCAAACGCCGGTGGATGCGCCGATGCAGAAATTTGGTTGGACGAAAAAAATGGCCGTAAACGCCTAAGTCGATCCGCACAAAAAAACATCGCCCAAGGCTGCGGCCAAGGGCGATGCGAATCGTTTCAGCGTCGGTTCGGTTTTACTCGCCGACCTTTTTGATGCGACCGTCGAGCTTGGTCGTCACGGTGCCGTTCTTCTCGATATAGGTCATCACGTCATTGGCCATCAGATTGCCATTGCCCGCATTCACGATCACCTTGCCACCGCCAAGTGCGGTGTAGCCATCGCCGCCACCCAGCATGTAATCGTTGGTTGCGACCTTATAGACCTTGTTCGGATCAAGCGGTTGACCGCCGATCGTCACCGAGGCCACACGCGACCCCGCAGGTGCGCTCGGGTCATAGACCACATCCATGCCCGCGACTTGCGGGAAGCGGCCTGCGCCCTTTTCGACCTGACTGAAGCCATTCTCAAGTGCAGAGAGCAACTGCGAGCCCGGAATCTCGGTCACGACGGTTTTGTTGCCAAAGGGCAGCTCGGTCATCACATCTTTGCGCGTCAGCTTGTGGCCCGCGTCATAGGTTGTGTCGCCGCGAATGCCGCCGCCATTGATCAGCGTCACATCGGCCTTGGTCGCATCGCGCAGCGCATCGGCAATCAGATCGCCCATCGCGCTTTCTTGCGAGCGCACGACGTTGCGCCGCGAATCCAGCGGTCCCTCAGACGTGCCGATCACCTGTCCCAGATTGTCATCAAGCTGCTTCTTGAACCCGTCAACAAGTTGCATCGACTCAGGGTCGGGCGTTACATCGGCAGTGTCGATCCAGCGGAAGGACGGCGTCCAGCTGATTTTACGTTTGCCGTCTTTCTCAGACACATCAACCGTCAGATCGAGCGGCTGCAGGTAGCGTGCGTCAATCGAAGTTTCGACATAGGCGGTGATCCCGTCATAAAACATCGCGTTGAGGTGATCGTCGCCCGACATGATGACATCGAAATCCTGGCTCGCGATCAGTTTGCGGTCATTGCTCTGATCGGTCTGAACCACGCCGATCACCAGATCCGCCCCGTCCTCGCGGGCTTTCTTGGCAGCCGCAATGGCGGTGTCGACGGTGGGTTCAAAGACCAGATCGCCGGAATTGGCGACCTCGGGGGTGGTGTCTTGCGCGACCGGGATCAGCGCGACTTTCAGGCCGCCGATCTCTTTGGTCATCACCCCGCCAAGCCCCTTGATCGGCGAGCCATCGGCCTGCGTGATATTGATCGCGGCCCAAGGATATTTCGATCCCGCCATTTTCTGCTCGAAATTGGCCGGTCCGAAATCAAACTCGTGGTTGCCCGGAACCGCGATATCGAAGGGCACGAGATTGGTCAGATCAATCGTATTTTGCCCCTCGTCGATGCCCGAAAGCAGCGAAGGCGACAGCATGTCACCGTCAAAAACGTAAAGCGTGTTTGGATTGTCGGCGCGCTCTTTCTTGGCCACTGCGTTGAGGCGCGCGAAACCGCCGCGCTGGCCATCCCCGTCGAAATTATAGATGTCACCGACGCCAAGGATGGTCAGCTTGACGGTTTCGGCGCGCGCGGGCGCGGTGCCCATCAGGCAAAGGGTGGCGGCCCCCAGCATCAGGCTGGCGAGGTGGCGCTTGGTTCGGGTCATATTGGACTCCTTGAAATTGATATTTGTTGGTTAGCCCGCTTGGTTGGGGCTGTGACTTGATCAGACGCCAGACTAAAAAATCTGGCAAGCATTTCACTAGCCGTCATGCATGACGGCGGCGTGTCGATTACTCCTCCCAATAAACCGCCGTCAGATCATTCGCCTGCGTGGGCGCGTTTTCCCACAAGCCTTCGATCTTGGCATTCGCCACGCCGATCTTGGGCAGTTGGAACAAGAACCCATTGGCGTAATCCTGCGCCAAAATGCGCTGGGCGTCTTGCAACAATTCGGTGCGCTTGGCCGCGTCCGAGGTTTTCTCCAACTCCGCCATCACCGCGTCGAATTTCTCGCTGTGATAGCCGAAATAGTAGTCGGGCCGGGCGTAGATGCCGATATCCATCGGCTCGGTATGGCTGACAATGGAGAGGTCGTAATCATGGCCCTTGAACACCCGTTCGAGCCAATCGGCCCATTCCATGTTGGTGATCTCGGTCTGAATACCCACGGCGGCCAGTTCCGCTTGAATGATCTCGCCCGAGCGGCGCGCGTAAGAGGGCGGCGGTAGCGCGAGGCGCAGCTTCAGATCGCTTACGCCCGCCTCTTTCAGCAGCGCTTTGGATTTCTCGGGGTCGTAATTCGATAATGCGGTCAGATCGACATAGGCCGGGTTATGCGGCGCGAAATGGGTGCCAATCGGCGTGCCATAGCCAAACATCGCACCATCAATCAGGTCTTTGCGGTTGATTGCATGGGCGATGGCCTCACGCACACGGATATCGTTGAGCGGCGCGTTGCGCTCGTTCATCGCCAAAATCGTCTCGCCCTCGGTCGAGCCGATGATCAGCTTAAAGCGCGGATCGGATTTGAATTGCGCTGCCGTTTCGGGCGCGGGATAGTTCGGGAAGGCATCGACATCACCCGCCATCATCGCCGCGAATGCCGCCGTTGGGTCGGAAATAAAGCGAAACGTCGCCTCGCGCAGTTTCGGCTGGGGGCCCCAATAGCCCTCATAGGCGCTTAGCGTAATATGATCGCCCTGCGCCCAATCCTTGAACATGAACGGGCCGGTGCCGATGGGATGGGTAGCGTTTTGATCGGCACTTTCAGGCGCGACCATCACGGCATCGCCCCAAGCCAGCTTGAACGGCAGCGCACCATCGGGGGCCTTGAGCGTCAACTTGACCGTCAGCGGATCAAGCACATCGACGCTTTCGATCCCGGTAAACAGCGCCTTTTGCGCATTCGCGCTATCCTCGGCGCGGGCACGATCAAGCGAGAATTTCACATCCTCAGCGTCAAAACGCGACCCGTCTTGAAAGGTCACGCCATCTTGCAAATGAAAGGTATAGCTCAGCCCATCGCCGGAAATATCCCAGCTTTTGGCCAGGTCTGGTCGGATTGAACCGTCAGGGCCAAACCGTGTCAGACCCTGAAACACATTGGCATAGACCACCTCGTCGATCGCGGCAGCGGCCCCGGCGGTCGGGTCAAGGTTTGGCGGCTCCAGCACCATGCCCAGCGTGATCGTATCCTTCGCGGCCCAAGCTGTGGTGGCCGATAGCGCAAGCACGGCAAGGGCAGTAAAAAGGCGCATCTTCATGAGGCTCACTCCGATAGCATTGAATCTCCAGATGATCGGCGGGTTTTGCCTCGCGATCAAGTAGCATCACGGCGGGGCAATCAATCGCGATAGCTCGGGGGGAATTTTAACGCCGCTTTGCCCTGTAACGCCGCGTTGCAGCAATGTTATCTTCCCTCACGGGGTCTGAACCGCTAGGTATTTGACCCAAAGGCAAGGGAGGATCGACCATGAGTGCCAGCTCAAACACGCGGCAGAAAATGCCCGCAGATATCGTCGCGATGAAGGGCGGGGCCCCTATCGTGTGCCTGACCGCTTATACCACGCCGATTGCCAAGGTGGTCGATCCACATTGCGATCTGGTGCTGGTGGGCGATTCCGTGGGCATGGTGCTGCACGGGCTGCCCTCGACCCTTGGCGTCACGATGGAGATGATGGTGATGCACGGGCAGGCAGTGGCGCGAGGTCTGCAAAATGCGCTGATGGTGATCGACATGCCCTTTGGCAGCTACGAGGAAAGCCCGCAGCAAGCCTTCGCCAATGCCGCGATTCTGATGGCCGAAACCGGGGCCGGCGCGGTCAAGTTGGAAGGCGGTCAGCATATGGCCGAAACCATCGCCTTTCTGGTCGCGCGTGGCATTCCGGTGATGGCGCATATCGGGCTGACGCCGCAATCGGTGAACACGCTGGGCGGCTACAAGGTACAGGGGCGGGGCGAAGATCGTGCGCGCCTGATCGCAGATGCGCGCGCGGTGGCAGATGCCGGGGCGTTCTCGGTCGTGCTGGAAAAGGTGCCCCAAGGCTTGGCCGATCAGATCACTGCCGAGATTGACATTCCCACCGTGGGCATCGGGGCTGGGGCAGGCTGTGACGGGCAGGTGCTTGTGGTTGACGACATGCTGGGCCTGTTCACCGAGTTCAAACCGAAATTCGTCAAACGCTTTGGCGCGCTGGGCGAGGCTGCCGATCAGGCCGTTTCTGATTATGCCGCCGAGGTGCGTGCGCGCAGCTTCCCCGGACCCGAACATGTCTTTGCCGATGAGGTGAAAAAATGACCGAAGTGATCCGCAGCGCCGATGAGCTGCGCGAGAAGGTGGCGGGGTGGAAACGCTCGGGGATGCTGGTGGGCGTGGTGCCGACGATGGGCGCGCTGCATGAGGGGCACCTAAGCCTTGCGCGCGCCGCACGCGAACAGTCCGACCGCGTGATCGTGACGGTTTTCGTCAATCCGATGCAGTTCAACAATGCCTCGGATCTGGAAAAATACCCCCGCGATGAGGCCCATGATCTGGCGCTGCTCGATAGCGAGGGCGTCGATGTGCTGTTCGCGCCCGGCGTTGATGAGGTTTACCCGGACGGCTTTGCTACCACCGTCTCGGTCAGCGGCATCACCGAACCGCTGGAGGGCGCGTTTCGCCCCGGTCACTTCGACGGGGTCGCCACGGTCTGTTCAAAACTGTTTGGCATGACGCAGGCGGGGCGCGCGTTTTTTGGCGAAAAGGACTGGCAGCAATTGCAGGTCGTGCAGCGCTTCGTACGCGATCTCAACATTCCCGTGCGCATCATCGGCTGCCCCACAATCCGCGAGGAAGACGGGCTGGCGATGTCGTCGCGCAATGTGCGCCTCAGCGCGGCGGAGCGTGCCGTCGCACCCGTTTTGCATGCGGTGATGCAAGCGGCCGCGAGTGACATGCGCGAGGGCAAGGCGGTGCAAGCGGCGCTGATGGATGCGCAGGCCGCGCTGCTTGAGGCCGGGTTTCGCGATATCGAATATCTGGAATTGCGCACCGTGGATGGCCTTCGCCCCGCGTCCGATTTGTCACAGCCCGTGCGCATGCTGGTTGCGCTTTGGCTGGCCGATGTGCGCTTGATCGACAATATCGCGGTTTGATCTGAAAGGAATACCATGACGACCCCGCTAAGCCCGGAAGAACGCAAACAGCTGGAAATGTCGGTGCTGATGACGCCCGATCAGGCGAATTTCTCGGGCAAAGTACATGGCGGGGCGTTGCTGGCATGGCTTGATCGCGTGGCCTTCTCGCTCGCCTCGCGCTACTCGCGCCAATATGCGGTGACGCTGAGCGTTGATCAGGTGACCTTTCAGCAACCGATCAACGTGGGCGAACTGGTGACGTTTCGCGCCAGCGTCAACCATACGGGGCGCACCTCAATGGAGATCGGCATCCGCGTTGAGGCCGAGAACATCACCGCAGGCACGCGCCGCCACACCAATAGCTGCTATTTCACGATGGTCGCAGTGGATGCGAACGGCAAGCCCGTCGCCGTGCCCAAGCTGGCCCCTGAGACGCGCGAGGAAAAACACCGCTGGCGCGCGGCGGAACTACGCCGCGAATTGCGCCGGGAATTCGCGCAGAAGATGGATGCGGCAGCGGATCACAGTGAGGATTGAGGGCGAAACTCTGCGGGCAGGTGCAACGACAGTGAAAGCATCCCAGGTCCGAAGCGAAAGAAGGTGACGCCCCAGCGTTCAGGCGATCCAGGTTCACCCTCTATCCAGCCAATCGCCATGTCGCCGATGGGGTCGATGTCGTGGCTTTCAGCAAGTCCAATGAGTTCAGGGATGCGCGTTCGAGCAAGGGCTGCCAGTTCCCGCGCCTGCTTGGCGTCGATCGGGGAACAGAGGTCTTCCACGCTGCAGTCATTGCTATTGCCTGCCAATGAGAAGCGGCTGAGCGGGTCGATGAAATCCGTATAGTGGAGCGACATCGGTGCTTCGATCAAACCTTGGTGGTCTTCGGGGGCACCATACAGCTTTGGCAGACAGCGCTCTTCGAACATCGCGAACATCTCGCGCGCTGGATCGCGGCGACTATGGTGATAGCTTTCGCGCAGCAGATAACCCGCTGGCAAGCCTAGGGCAATTGTCAGCGCCAGATAGGCGAGGCGTCTGAAATGCATCTTTGGAAATTGGTCCGATCTGTTTCGCTTTGATGCTAGCATCAGTGCCGGAATAAAAAAGGGCGGCCACTGGGCCGCCCTTTGTCATTGCCGGATCGGGTCGCTTACGCGTGAATCGCGCCGTCGCCGCAGGCCAGCGCGGCCTCGCGCACGGCTTCCGAGAAGGTCGGGTGGGCGTGGCAGGTCAGCGCTACATCCTGTGCCGAGGCGCCGAATTCCATCGCGACGCAGATCTCGTGGATCAAATCGCCCGCGCCGGGGCCGATGATGTGGCAGCCGAGCACGCGGTCGGTTTCCTTGTCAGCGATCAGCTTTACAAAGCCTTCGCCCTGAAACACCGCCTTGGCGCGCGCATTGCCCATGAACGAGAACTTGCCGACCTTATAGGCGCGCCCCTCTTGCTTGAGCGCCTCTTCGGTCAGGCCCACGGAGGCGACCTCGGGGGTGGTGTAGATCACGCCGGGGATCACGGCGTAATTCACATGGCCATGCTTGCCTGCGATGACCTCGGCGACAGCCATGCCCTCGTCTTCGGCCTTGTGGGCCAGCATCGGGCCAACAACCGCATCGCCGATGGCGTAGATGCCGGGGATCGAGGTTTTCCAATGATCGTCGATCTTGATCTGACCGCGCGGCAGCAGTTCCACGCCCGCACCCTCAAGACCCAAACCATCCGTGTAGGGTTTGCGCCCGGTGGCGACAAGCACGGTCTCTGCGTCAATCGTGGCTTGGCTATCATCCTTGCGAAGCTGGTATTTCACCGTGGCCTTGCCGTTCTTCACATCCACAGCCTGAACCGCCGCGCCAAGGACGAATTTCAGCCCCTGCTTGGTCAGGATCTTTTGGAAGGAGCGCGCCACTTCGCCGTCCATGCCGGGCGTGATCGCGTCGAGATATTCGACCACCGTCACCTCGGCGCCCAGACGCGCATAGACCGAACCCATCTCAAGCCCGATCACGCCTGCGCCGATCACGACCATCGATTTCGGGATCTTGCCAAGCGACAGCGCGCCGGTCGAGGTCACAACGGTCTTCTCGTCGATCTCGATACCGGGCAGCGAGGAGGGCTCGGAGCCGGTCGCAACCACGATGGATTTGGCGGTGTGGACCTCATCGCCGACCTTGACCTTGCCCGCCTCGGGGATCGAGCCCCACCCCTTGAGCCAGTCGACTTTGTTCTTCTTGAACAGGAACTCGATGCCCTTGGTGTTGCCGTCAATCACGTCTTGCTTATAGGCCTGCATCTGTTTCCAGTCGACCGAAGGGGATTTGCCCTTCAGGCCCATCTTGGCGAAGTTATGCTCGGCTTCGTGCAGCTGGTGGGTGGCGTGCAAAAGCGCCTTGGAGGGGATACAGCCGACATTCAGGCAGGTGCCTCCCAGCGTCTCGCGGCCTTCGACCACGGCGGTTTTCAGTCCCAACTGGGCGCAGCGGATGGCGCAGACATAGCCGCCCGGGCCAGCGCCGATAACGATCACATCATAATCAGCCATTTTCTTGCTCCTTACGGTTCATTCGAGGGCGCACAAAGGGCGCGCCGGTGTTCAGATCAGCGCGGCAATCGCCAGCGCCAGAGTTGCGAAAAATCCAACGCCCCAGATCAGCGAGCGCCAAGGCACCAGTCCCGCCACATAGGCCGGGATATACAGCAGGCGCGCGATCAGGAAGATCGCGGCAAACGTGGCCGTGGCCTCGGTGGATTGCCCCGTCAGCCCCACCATCAGCGCGACGGGCGCAAACAGGATCAGACTTTCAAAGGAATTGTTCACCGAACGCTGCATCCGCGCGCAGCCGGGCGACAGTGGCTTGGGCGGCGCAGCATCACGCGGAGAGAGCGGGTATTTCGGGCCCAGCTCGCGATTGGCCTTCACTGAATAGGCGGCCATCAGGGCCATATGCAGCAGAATTGCGAGTGCAAGGGTGGTGAGTTCGGGGGTCATGGGTCGCTCCCGGTTGAGAGGGCGGACCGGGGGGCTGCCTGCCCCCCGGACCCCCCGGGGATATTTCGATCAAGAGGAAGGGCAGAGGGCGCCTTCCAGAGGGATCACAAATCCATCAGCAACCGGCGCGGGTCTTCGAGCGCTTCTTTGACGCGCACGAGGAAGGTCACGGCGCCTTTGCCGTCGACGATGCGGTGATCGTAGCTGAGTGCGAGATACATCATCGGGCGGATCACGATTTCACCGTTCACGACCATCGGGCGGTCCTGGATCTTGTGCATGCCGAGGATACCCGATTGCGGCGGGTTGAGGATCGGCGAGGACATCAGCGAGCCGTAGACGCCACCGTTCGAGATGGTGAACGAGCCGCCCTGCATGTCGGCCATCGAGAGTTTGCCGTCACGCGCACGGGTGCCCATTTCAGCGATGGTCTTCTCGATCGAGGCAAAGCCCATCTGATCGGCATCGCGCACCACCGGCACCACGAGACCCGACGGCGTGCCGACCGCCACGCCCATATGGACGTAGTTCTTGTAGACCACTTCGTTGCCGTCGATCTCGGCATTGACCTCGGGGACTTCTTTCAGCGCATGGCAGCAGGCTTTGACGAAGAAGGACATGAAGCCCAGTTTCACGCCGTGCTTTTTCAGGAACAGGTCCTTGTACTCGTTGCGCAGGTCCATGACGCCCGACATGTCCACCTCGTTATAGGTGGTCAGCATCGCGGCGGTGTTCTGGCTGTCTTTCAGGCGCTTGGCGATGGTGGCGCGCAGGCGGGTCATTTTCACCCGTTCTTCGCGTGCGCCGTCATCGGCGTTGATCGGGCCGCGCGGGGTGGCGGCGGGGGCAGGGGCGACCGAAACAGAGGCCGCTTTGGGGGCCGATGCGGCCTTGGTCACGTCTTCCTTCATGATCCGGCCATCTTTGCCCGAGCCCTGAACCGAGGACGGGTCGATGTTCTTTTCAGCCATCAGTTTTTTGGCCGAAGGGGCGTCTTCGACATCCTTGCCACCCGTGGCGGGGGCGTCGGATTTCGCGGCGGGAGCGGCAGGTGCTGCACCGGCGCTTGCGCCCTCGGCGATCACGGCCAGTTTGGCGGAGGCATCCACGGTCGCGCCTTCTTCGGCGACGATTGCCTGCAACACACCAGCCGCAGGGGCGGGCACTTCGACGGAGACCTTATCGGTTTCCAGCTCGCAGAGCATCTCATCGGCCGCGACCACATCGCCAACCTTTTTGAACCACGTCGAAACTGTGGCCTCAGTGACAGATTCACCAAGGCTGGGCACCATTACGTCGACCATTTTTCCCTCATTCGATTGGGCTGCAGCGGGCTTCTCCGCCGGTTTATCTTGTTGTTTCGGAGCGGCGGTGCCAGCCCCGGCGGCTTCGATTGTTGCCAGCAAGGCGTCGACACCAACGGTTTCACCCTCGGCGGCGACGATCTCGCCCAAAGTGCCTGCGGCGGGTGCAGGCACCTCGACGGTCACCTTGTCGGTTTCCAATTCGCACAGCATCTCATCGGCGGCGACCGGATCGCCCGGCTTCTTGAACCAGGTGGCGACGGTGGCCTCTGTGACGCTTTCTCCAAGCGTCGGGACGCGGACTTCAGTGGACATCAATCAACCCTCCAATGCATCGTTGACGAGCGCTTCCTGCTCGGCTTTGTGGCGGCTCGCCAGACCCGTTGCGGGCGAGGCCGAGGCACCGCGACCGGCATAGCGCGCACGGGCATGTTTGGCGTCGATCTTGGCGAGAACCCATTCGATATAGGGCTCGACAAAGCTCCACGCGCCTTGGTTTTTCGGCTCTTCCTGACACCAGACGATCTGGGCATTCTTGAACCGGGTGAGTTCCTTGGTCATCGCCTGCGCGGGGAACGGGTAGAACTGTTCGAGACGCAACAGGTAGACATCATCAAGGCCGCGTTCGTCACGCTGAGCGAGTAGGTCATAATAGACCTTGCCCGAGGAGATCACGACGCGCTTGATCTTGTCGTCGGATTTCAGCTTGAGATCCGAATTGCCCATTTCCGCATCATCCCACAATACGCGGTGGAACGTGGAGCCGGTGGTGAATTCATCGGCCTTGGAGACGCATTTCGGGTGACGCAGCAACGATTTCGGCGTCATCAGGATCAGCGGCTTGCGGAAGTCGCGATGGATTTGGCGGCGCAGAATGTGGAAGTAGTTCGCCGGGGTCGAGCAGTTCGCTACGATCCAGTTATCTTCCGCCGAGTTCTGCAGGTAACGCTCAAGACGGGCCGAGCTGTGCTCGGGGCCTTGACCCTCAAAGCCGTGCGGCAGGAGGCAGACGAGCCCCGACATGCGCAGCCATTTGCGCTCGCCCGAGTTGATGAACTGGTCGAACATGATCTGCGCGCCATTGGCGAAGTCACCGAATTGCGCCTCCCACAGGGTCAGCGTGCTGGGTTCAGCCAGCGAGTAGCCATATTCGAAACCCAGCACCGCGTATTCCGAAAGCATCGAGTCGATGACCTCGAACCGGGCTTGGCCCTCGCGGATGTGGTTCAGCGGGTAATAGCGGTCCTCGTCGGTCTGGCTGACAAAGGCCGAATGGCGCTGCGAGAAGGTGCCGCGCGTGGCATCCTGCCCTGACAGGCGCACCGGCACCCCTTCGGTGACGAGCGAGCCGAACGCCAAGGCCTCGGCAGTGGCCCAGTCAAAGCCGGTGCCCGTTTCAAACATCTGCTTTTTGTTTTCCAGCAGGCGCGCAACGGTCTTGTGCAGCGCAAACCCGTCGGGCGGCGTGACCAATGCTTTGCCGACGTCAGCGAATGTATCGGGAGAAATCGCGGTTGAGCCCGGTTCATACTCGCTTTTTTCCTGCTCAAATCCGGACCAGCGACCGTCGAGCCAGTCGGCCTTGTTCGGTTTGAACACCTTCCCGGCCTCGAACTCTTCGTTGAGATGGGCTTGGAACGCGGCTTTCATATCCTCGATCTCGCCTTCGGGCATCAGCCCGTCTGCGATCAGACGTTCGGTATAAAGCTGCAAGGTGGTCTTGTGAGTCTTGATCGCCTTGTACATCACCGGGTTGGTGAACATCGGCTCGTCGCCTTCGTTGTGACCAAAGCGGCGGTAGCAGAAGATGTCGATCACCACGTCTTTGTGGAATTTCTGGCGGAACTCGATGGCGACGCGTGCGGCGTGCACCACGGCCTCGGGGTCATCGCCGTTGACGTGGAAGATCGGGGCCTCGACCATCAGGGCCAGATCGGTCGGATAGGGCGAGGTGCGCGAGAAGTGCGGCGCGGTGGTAAAGCCGATCTGGTTGTTCACGACAAGGTGGATCGTGCCGCCCGTGCGGTGACCGCGAATGCCCGAAAGCTGGAAACATTCCGCAACCACACCCTGACCGGCAAAGGCCGCATCGCCATGCAGCAAGATCGACATCACCTTGGTGCGGTCGGCCTGATCGTTCAGCTGGTCCTGCTTGGCGCGCACTTTGCCCAAGGCGACCGGGTTCACGGCCTCAAGGTGGCTGGGGTTGGCGGTCAGCGACAGGTGAACCTTGTTGCCGTCAAACTCGCGATCCGCCGAAGCGCCGAGGTGATATTTCACATCGCCCGAGCCATCCACGTCTTCGGGCTTGAACGAGCCGCCTTGGAATTCGTGGAAGATCGCGCGGAACGGTTTGCTCAGCACATTGGCCAGCACCGACAGACGGCCCCGGTGGGGCATGCCGATCACGACCTCTTGCAGGCCCAACTGTCCGCCGCGTTTGATGATCTGCTCCATCGCGGGGATCAGCGCCTCGCCGCCATCAAGGCCGAAACGCTTGGTGCCCATGTATTTGACGTGCAGGAATTTCTCGAACCCTTCGGCCTCAACCAGCTTGTTGAGGATCGCGCGGCGTCCGGTCTTGGTAAAGGTGATTTCCTTGCCGTAACCCTCGATCCGCTCTTTGAGCCAGGACGATTGCACGGGGTCGGAAATATGCATGTATTGCAGCGCGAAGGTGCCGCAATAGGTGCGTTTCACCAGATCCATGATCTGACGCATCGAGGCGACTTCCAGCCCCAGAACGTTGTCGATGAAGATCGGGCGATCCATATCGGCATCGGTAAAGCCGTAGCTTTTCGGGTCCAGTTCGGGATGGGGCAATTCTTCGCGCATCCCCAGCGGGTCAAGATCAGCGGCAAGGTGCCCCCGGATCCGGAACGCGCGGATGATCATCAGCGCGCGGATCGAATCCAGCACGGCGCGTTTGATCGCGCCCTCATCAATGGCAACGCCGGCATCAGCGGCTTTTTTCTTGATCTTCTCGGCAACGGCCTTGCCCTCGGTCGCGGGCCATTCGCCCGTGAGTGCCGCCGTCAGATCGTCTGACGAGACCGGCGGCCAATCGCTGCGTTCCCAGCTTGCACCGGCGGCCGATTTCTTGACGTCTTGCTCGGGATCACCCAGCGAGGCAAAAAACGCAGCCCAAGCCGTGTCCACCGAAGACGGGTCTTCGGCGAAGCGCGCATAAAGCTGCTCGACATATTCCGCGTTGGCGCCTTGCAGAAATTGTGAGGCGTTGAACTGATCATTGGGGGATTGTTCGGTCATTTTTGTAACCTCGGAGGGTAAGATGGATCAGCGGCAGTCAGCGATAGTCGAAGTGCCGACATGCCGTGTTGAAACGAGTATCTTGCCGACAGAGCGGCATTTATCTGCGCTGATGCGCTCGCGCTCGCCCAGCGTCAAAGGTCGGCTTGTGATCATCGCGCTTTGTCCCGTTGCGGGGTTTGTCGCGGCCACGCGCAGCCGTGCGGGGGCATTGATCAGGTTGGTATCGGTTGCAGCAGTTGAGGGGCGCACGACATCTTTGCCCGACTGGATCGCATAGGGGCTGACATAGCCTTCAGGCGAGACGGCCGCAGGCGCAGCATAAGCGTCAAAGGCGCGGTCGCGATGACCCGGTGCGGTGCATTCTGCTGCTAAAGAGGCGCCGGAAATGACGGTGACGGGCAGGAAAAACGGTTTCGTCATGCGATGGCTCCTGTGGTGGTGGAAGCGACCCTTGGCTTTGAAAGCAACCTCATGTCAGACACTCTATAACCAAAACCTTAACCCCGGGCGTATTGTCCTTAGGCTGTGTGATATAGGTGCTTTTCACGAGGCTTCCACGCGCGGTGCACATCCGAACCGGTGCCTCAGCGACCCGTTGCGGGTTTGCGGCGGCCCCATCGAACCAGACGTAACTTAGTGGTGTGCCAATTTGAACGCTTGCGACCGCGTCGCCATTGATCCCGGTCAGCGCCTGAAACATCGCATGCGAGCGGTCATCGACCGGGACAGCCGGACCCAGCGGGAGATTGGAGGAGCTTGCGCGCGCCGGTGCCAGATCGCCGCCCGGCCCGACTGAGGGGTCGCTCTGCGTCACACATCCCGCAAGCAGCGCGCAAAACACCAGCCCCGCAAAGGGGTGGCGCGCGCGCATGGCGGTGTGCAGCAGCATCGGGTCGCCCTCCGTTTCGCCGCGCCGCGCCCCGAAAGGCGCGGCGCGATTGGCCTTAGCCTTTGATCGCCTTCATGACCGCTTCGCCCAGCGTCGCGGGGCTGTCAGCAACCACGATACCGGCCGATTTCATCGCTTCGATCTTGGATTCGGCATCGCCTTTGCCGCCCGCGACGATCGCACCGGCATGGCCCATGCGACGGCCGGGAGGAGCCGTACGGCCCGCGATGAAGCCCGCGGTGGGTTTCCAGCGGCCTTTTTTGCGCTGCTCGGCGAGGAATTCGGCGGCTTCTTCTTCGGCCGAACCGCCGATTTCACCGATCATGATCATCGAGGTGGTTTCCGGATCATCGAGGAACATGTTGAGCACGTCGATATGCTCGGTCCCTTTGATCGGGTCGCCGCCGATGCCCACTGCGGTGGACTGGCCCAGACCCATATCGGTGGTCTGTTTCACAGCTTCATAGGTCAGCGTGCCCGAGCGCGAGACAACACCGACCGAGCCACGCTTGTGGATGTGGCCGGGCATGATGCCGATCTTGCAGGCGTCGGGCGTGATGACACCGGGGCAGTTCGGGCCGATCAGGCGCGATTTGGAATCGATCAGCGCGCGCTTGACCTTCATCATGTCGAGCACCGGGATACCCTCGGTGATGCACACGATCAGCTCCATCTCGGCGTCGATCGCCTCAAGGATGGAATCCGCTGCGAAGGGCGGCGGGACGTAGATGACGGTCGCGTTGGCTTCGGTCTTGGCTTTCGCTTCGTGGACCGAGTTGAAGACCGGCAGGCCAAGATGGTCTTGACCACCTTTGCCCGGCGTCACGCCGCCAACCATTTTCGTGCCATAGGCAATCGCCTGTTCCGAGTGGAACGTGCCCTGCGAGCCGGTGAAGCCCTGGCAGATGACTTTGGTGTTTTCGTTAACGAGGACTGCCATGGGATTAACCTTTCACCGCTTTGACGATTTTCTCGGCACCGTCCGACAGGTTGTCGGCCGCGATCACGTTCAAACCGGAGTTCTTGATGATGTCTTTGCCGAGTTCCACGTTGGTGCCTTCAAGGCGCACAACGAGCGGCACTTGCAGACCGACCTCTTTCACCGCGGCAATTACGCCCTCGGCGATGATGTCGCAGCGCATGATGCCGCCGAAGATGTTGACGAGAATGCCTTTGACGTTCTTGTCCGAGGTGATGATTTTGAACGCTTCGGTCACTTTTTCCTTGGTCGCGCCACCGCCGACATCCAGGAAGTTGGCCGGTTCTGCGCCGTAAAGTTTGATGATGTCCATCGTGGCCATCGCCAGACCTGCGCCGTTCACCATGCAGCCGATCTCACCGTCAAGCGCGATGTAGTTCAGGTCGTATTTCGACGCTTCAAGCTCTTTGGAATCTTCTTCGCTTTCGTCGCGCAGATTGGCGATGTCGGGCTGGCGATACATCGCGTTGCCGTCAAAGCCGACTTTCGCGTCGAGAACTTTGAGATTGCCGTCGGTCATCACGATCAGCGGGTTGATCTCAAGCTGCTCCATGTCTTTCTCGATGAAGGCTTTGTAGAGATTGCCCAACAGCGCGACCATCTGCTTGACCTGCACACCTTGCAGACCCAGCGAGAACGCGACGCGACGGCCGTGGAACGCTTGATAGCCCGTGGCGGGATCAATCGAGAAGCTCAGGATTTTTTCCGGGGTGGAGGCTGCGACTTCTTCGATGTCCATGCCGCCTTCGGTCGAGGACACGATCGAAACGCGCGAGGACACGCGATCCACGAGAAGTGCAAGATACAGCTCGCGCGTGATGTCCGAACCGTCTTCGATATAGATACGGTTGACCTGCTTGCCCGCCGGGCCAGTCTGGTGCGTCACCAGTGTTTTGCCAAGCATCTGCTTGGCCAGCGTTTCGGCCTCTTCGACCGATTTCGCAAGGCGCACGCCGCCTTTTTCGCCCGCTTCGGGCTCTTTGAAATGGCCTTTGCCACGTCCGCCGGCGTGGATTTGTGCTTTTACGACCCAAAGCGGGCCGTCAAGCTCTCCGGCGGCGGTTTTGGCGTCTTCGGCCCGAAGCACAACGCGGCCGTCAGAGACCGGTGCGCCATAGCTCTTGAGAAGCTGTTTGGCCTGATACTCGTGGATGTTCATCCTCAGATACCCCATGCTGGTTGCTGGTGCGATTGGCAGGGCTTCTAGGGCGTTTGTGCCGTTTAAAAAACCTAAATCGGTTGTCTTTGCTCAGAGTCGTGCGAAAATCTTGCTTTTGTGATCACGCGCCATCAGGGTGTGATCACAAAAGCAAATTTGTCGGCTGTGACCTGCTTGCACTGGCGCGACTCGTCAAAATCGAGTCACCTGCGCGCGTATCTATCGAACGGAGTATGACGGCCGTATGACGCAAGACCCGCAAATGCCCAGTTGGGGCGTGGTTTCCACCGTGGACGAACCTGCGCCACTTGTCGCGGCGTTCGTGGCCCATCACCTGGCAGCGGGCGCGCGCGAAGTGCATGTCTTTCTAGACCGCCCCAATCCCGAGGCCGAGGCGCTTTTGGCCGATGTCGCGGGCGCGCATGTGCATCAGAGTGGCGAGGATGATTGGCAACAGGGATGGCGCAAGAAACGCCCCGCGCGCCACCAGGGTCGCCAGAAATACAACGCGACCCGTATTCTCAATGAGACCAAGCTGGATTGGCTCGTGCATTGCGATGCCGATGAATATGTCCGCGTTGAGCGCCCCTTGGAGTGGGAGCTGGAAAAGACCGGCCCGCAAAAGGCCTGGATTCGCTTTGAGGTCGATGAGCGCTGCTATCTTGACGAGGGACCGGGGGCGACAATTTTCGAGGGCGCATTTCGGCGCAAATGGGACGGGTTCGAAAAAGAGGGCCTGCTGTTTTATGGCACGCGCAAGCGATTTTTAAACCGGGGTGTGGGCGGGCATATCGCGGGCAAGCCGATTGTGCGCTCGGGGCATGGTTATGCAATTGGCGTGCATTTCCCGCTGTCGCATTGGGATAGCAAGGTCAACGATCTGCCCTATCGCCCCAGCTATAACGCCCGCCTGCTGCATTTCGACGGGCTGACGCCGCTGCATTACATTCTCAAGATGCTGCGACGTGCCACCACGAAGGTGCAGGGGCAACCGGTGCCCTATGTCGCCCCGCGCACGGCGCAGTTTGCCGCCGCATCGGATTTCGCCGACGACCCCGAGGGGCTTCGCGATCTGTGGTGGCAGGTGCAGGGCCTGCGTGATTATGAGGCTGTGGAACTTGAAGAACATGGGTTGCTGACGCGCCCCGATGTGCCGATCGCCGCCGAGGTTGACGCGCTGTTTGGAAGCAAGGTCGATCTTAGCCCCGCCGCGTTTGATCGCGCGTTGATCGCGCATGAGGCAGATCTGATTGCGCGGTTGCATGACACGCTCGGCTTTGATCCGGCGCCCTTGATGAGCGCATGAAAAAGGGCGCACCATCCGGCGCGCCCTAATGTCAAAACAGTCAGGTGTCGATCAGACCAGCGAACCGTCGATCGCTTTGCAAGCCTCGACCAGGCCTTTGACGGCGCCCACCGATTTGTCAAACATCGCCTGCTCGTCTTTGTTGAGCTTGATATCGATGATCTTCTCGATGCCAGCGGCGCCGATCACGGTCGGCACGCCGACATACATGCCGTCAAGGCCGAGCGCGCCTTTGACATAGGCGGCGCAGGGCAGAACGCGCTTTTGATCTTTGAGATAGGCTTCTGCCATCTCGATTGCCGAAGTGGCGGGCGCGTAGAAGGCCGAGCCGGTTTTCAGCAGGCCAACAATCTCGGCGCCACCGTCACGGGTGCGCTGGATGATCGCGTCGAGCTTTTCTTGCGTGGTCCAACCCATCTCGATCAGGTCGGGCAGCGGGACGCCACCGACGGTCGAGTAGCGTGCCAGCGGCACCATCGTATCGCCGTGACCGCCAAGAACGAATGCGGTGACATCGCGCATCGAGACGCCGAATTCGAGGCTCAGGAAATGGCGGAACCGCGCCGAATCGAGCACGCCAGCCATGCCGACGACTTTCTCTTTCGGCAGGCCCGAGAATTGCTGCAGCGCCCAGACCATCGCGTCCAGCGGGTTGGTGATGCAGATCACAAATGCGTTGGGCGCATGTGCCCCAATGCCTTCGCCGACCGATTTCATCACCTTGAGGTTGATGCCCAGCAGGTCATCACGGCTCATGCCCGGCTTGCGCGGCACGCCAGCAGTCACGATGCACACATCTGCGCCCGCGATATCAGCGTAATCGGTCGTGCCCTTGAGCGAGGCGTCAAAGCCCTCAGCAGGACCGGATTCCGCGATGTCGAGCGCTTTGCCCTGCGGTGTGCCTTCGGCGATGTCGAACAGAACGACGTCACCGAGTTCCTTGATGGCTGCGAGATGGGCGAGCGTGCCGCCGATCTGGCCTGCGCCGATAAGCGCGATTTTAGGTCTGGCCATTTGGTCCTCCGAGTGGATGGATTGGGAAAATATGACGCCGTTCACCTAGCGCTTTGCCAGCCCGAGGGCAAGGGTTCTGCGGCGCGGCATCGCCTCCGGGGCAGGGATGTATGCGATTGTATGCAAAAATAGCGTGGGCTTGCGGTTTGGCGGACGTATGCACATTGCCTCTGCGAAGCGCACGGTTTCCAAACGGTTAACTGCGTGGCATGCACTGTGGGCGCGCACAGGGGCGGCGATTCTAACAAGGTTTGGGCGCAATGTTGGAACTGACGACTTCGGGTTGGGCGATTGCGCTGTTGGCGGCGGTGATGGTTGGCCTGTCCAAGGGCGGCATCCCGATGGCGGCCTCGATCTCGGTGCCGGTGCTGGCGGTGGTGATGAACCCGGTCGAGGCGGCGGGGCTGCTGCTACCAGTCTATATCATCGCGGATATGTTCGGGCTTTGGGCCTATCGCAAGGAATTCGACAAGCGCGTTTTGCTGATCATGATTCCCGCCACAACCATCGGCATCGGCATTGGTTGGGCCACTGCCGAAATTGTGCCCGAGCGCTGGGTGACGTTGATGGTGGGGGGGATTGGCGTGGCGTTCTCGCTGAACGCGTTGTTGCGCCACAAGATGGGCGCGCGGCAAGAGGCCAAGGTCGCGCCGGGTCTGTTTTGGGGCACAATCGCGGGGTTCACCAGCTTTGTCAGCCATTCCGGCGCGCCGCCATTTCAAACTTATACGATCCCGCTGAACCTGCCAAAACAGGTTTTTGCCGGCACGGCGACGGTGCTGTTTTCCTATGTGAATCTTGCCAAGCTTGGGCCCTATATCGCGCTGGGCGAGGTGAATTGGCACAGTCTTGGCACGGCGCTGATCTTGGCGGTTCCGGCCTCGGCCTCGGTGTTTCTGGGGGTGTGGCTGGTGAAGCGGATGCCAACCGTAATTTTTTACAAGATCGTGATCTGGGCGCTTTTGCTGATTTCCCTGAAGCTGGTTCAGCAATCTCTCTTCACTTAAAGCGGCGCGCCCGCCGTCGGGAGGCGATCACGCACCGCCTCAAACGCCTCGCCCGAGGCGATCAGACAGCTCATCCCCGAGGCTTGGGTCACAAGAATCGTCCAACTGCCCGACTCTGCGGCGAACACCTCAACCACCGAATTGTTCGCCGCCAGCGCAACGGCGCGCCGGGTTTCCAGATAGCGCGATTGCAGCTGTGCGATAAGATCATCGCGTGGGGCGCAGGTGGCCTCTTGGGCAAAGCTGCGTCCGCTAAGCAGAATCAGCGCGACAAAGCCAAAGGACAAGGCGATCATCTTGTGCAGCATGGCGAACCCTCTCGGAACACAATAGCACCAGCCTGCTGCGAAGGTCCGAAAATACGGTTAACCGAGCGCGCCACGATGACGCGACGCAGCGCATTTCTGCGATGCGGCAAATCTACCCTTGCCGATTCTGTCCGAAATGTGCGATCTGGCGAAAGAAAATTACGACATGGAGAATCAAATGGCTCACCCGACGCGTTCCGTCCTTTACATTCCCGGCTCGAAAGAGCGTGCGCTGGAAAAGGCGACCGGGCTGGCCTGCGATGCGATCATCTTTGATCTCGAAGACGCGGTGGCGATTGATGAGAAAGCCAATGCGCGTGCGCTTTTGGCGAAAACCCTGAGCGAGGCCGATTACGGCGCGCGGCTGAAAATCGTGCGCGTGAACGGGCTGGATACCGAATGGGGGCGCGAAGATGTGCTGGCTTTTGCCGATGCGATCCGCGCGGGCGCCAAGGTTGATGCGATCCTGATCCCCAAGGTCTCGACCCCTGCGGATCTGGATGCCGTGGCCGATCTCATCCAAGGCGTGCCGCTTTGGGCGATGATGGAAACGGCGCTGGGCATGCTTAATGCGGGCGCAATCGCCGCCTATCCGCGTCTTGAGGGCATGGTGATGGGCACCAACGATCTGGCCAAGGAACTGGGTAGTCGTTTCCGCGCTGACCGTTTGCCGATGCAAGCCGGGCTGGGCCTGTGTCTGCTGGCCGCCAAGGCGCATGGTAAGATCATCGTCGATGGCGTTTATAATGCGTTCAAGGATGACGAGGGGCTCAAGTTTGAATGCGATCAGGGCCGCGACATGGGCTTTGATGGCAAAACGCTGATCCATCCCGCGCAGCTTGAGGTTTGCAACGCCGCCTTCGCACCGTCCGAGGCCGAGATTGACCTTGCCGAGCGCCAGATCACCGCCTTTGAGGCGGCCAAGGCCGCAGGGCAGGGGGTGGCGGTTGTGGATGGTAAGATCGTAGAAAATCTGCATATCGTGACCGCGCGGCAGGTCTTGGCGAAAGCGCAGGCGATTGCCGCGCTTGGCAGCTAAGGGACTTACGCAATGGCATTACTTATTCTCGGCGTCCTCATGTGGTCGCTTGCACATCTCGCGAAACGGCTTTTTCCGGGGTTCCGGCGCGCGATGAAAGGGGCCGAGCGCCCGATGGTGACCGCGCTGGTGCTGCTGAGCCTTGTGCTGATGTTCCTTGGCTGGCGGATGAGCGATCCGGTCTTTTACCTCTGGACGCCCAATGCCGCGCTGAAGGGCATCAACAACCTGCTGATGCTGTTCGCGGTGTATCTGTTCGCGGTTTCAGGCATGAAACTGTGGCTGAGCGGCAAGATCCGCCATCCGCAACTGACCGGCGTGAAGACCTGGGCGCTGGCCCACCTGCTCGTCAATCCGACGCTGCCGGGCATTATCCTGTTTGGCGGGCTGCTGGCTTGGGCGGTGATCGAGGTGATCTTGATCAACAAGCAGAGCAAACCGGCCATACCCCATCCGCAGGTCAATACCGGCAAGGAAATCGGTGGGATCGTGGGCACGCTGGTGCTTTATGGGCTGATCGCTGCGATCCATATCTGGTTTGGCTACAACCCGTTCGGGGCCTGACATGAAAATCTACCGCCTGCTCACCGAAGACGACACGTCTGCCTTTTGTCACAAGATCTCGCTGGCGCTGTCGAAGGGCTGGGAGATTTATGGCGATCCGCAATATGCCTTTGACGGCGCGCGCGGCGTGATGCGGTGCGCGCAGGCGGTGACCAAGGAAATCGACGGGGACTATCACCCCGACATGAAGCTGGGAGAGCAATGATGGGCAAAACCAATCCGGGTCGCTTCTTTGAGGACTACGCGGTCGGTGATGTGATCCGTCATGCCGTGCCGCGCACCGTGGCAGAGGGCGAGCGCGCACTTTATCATGCGCTCTATCCGACGCGCCATGCGCTGTATTCCAGTGACGAGTTTGCGGCCAATTGCGGGTTGGAAGGGTCGCCGCTGGATGATCTGATCGCCTTTCACGTCGTGTTTGGCAAAACGGTGCCGGATGTTTCGCTCAATGCCGTGGCGAATTTGGGCTATGCGCAGGGGCGCTGGCTCAAACCGGTCTATCCCGGCGATACGCTGCGCTCGGAATCGCAGGTGATCGGCGTCAAGCAGAACTCGAATGGAAAATCAGGCGTGGTCTATGTGCGCACGCGCGGCTTCAATCAGGTGAATGAGATCGTTCTGGAATATGTGCGCTGGGTGATGGTGCGCAAACGCGACTTTGACGCGCCTGCGCCCGAAACGGTGGTCCCCGATCTTGCGAGCGTTGTGGACCCGGCTGATCTGGTGATCCCCGAGGGGTTGAGTTTCGACGATTACGATTTCGAGCTGGCAGGCGAGCCGCATCGGCTGGGCGATTACGAGATCGGCGAAAAGATCGACCATGTGGATGGCGTCACGATCGAAGAAGCCGAGCATATGATCGCCACGCGACTGTGGCAGAACACCGCCAAGGTGCATTTCGATGCGACTTTCCGCGAGGATGGCAAACGGCTGATCTATGGCGGGCATATCATCAGCATGGCGCGCGCGCTGTCCTTCAACGGGCTGGCCAATGCGCAGATGATCGTGGCGCTGAACGGCGGCGCCCATGCCAACCCGTGTTTTGCGGGCGATACCGTCAAGGCATGGTCCGAGGTGCTCGATAAGGTCGAGACAGTTGCGCCCGGCGTCGGTGCGATCCGGCTGCGCTTGGTGGCCACCAAGCAGGGCGCGACAGAGTTCACCTATAAGGGTGAAGACGGGAAATACGCCCCCGAAGTGCTGCTTGATCTCGACTATTGGGCCTTGATGCCGGTTTGATCCGCACTTTGTGCTGACTGAGACCGCGCGCAGGACTTCGAGCGGTAACATGTGATCACGCTCTGAAAATTTGTGATCACAAAGCGGATTTTTCGCCCTTGTTTGACGAATTTCCGTCGGATTCCTGTCTCTGCCCTCGTGACTCCGGCGAAAATTACGCTACACCAAAGTCAATTCCGGCCAGCCTCGCCGCATTTGTGCCCTCGCACGCGGCTCATTGGCATAGCACGAAGGGACCGAACATGGCTGAAGCGAAACCGGTTGAACGCCCGCTTTCCCCCCACCTCCAAATCTATCGCCCGCAAATGACCTCGATGTCCTCGATCCTGACGCGGATCACGGGCAACGGGATTATCGTCGGGGTGCTGCTGCTTGTCTGGTGGCTGCTCGCCGCTGCGACGAGCCCGGGCTATTTTAACTTTGTGAACGCGATTGCGACCTCATGGTTTGGCGATCTGGTGTTTACGTTGTCGCTGCTGGGGGTGTGGTATCACTACCTTGCGGGCATCCGGCACCTCATCTGGGACAGTGCCAAGATGATGGATATCAAAACAGCCGAACTTCTTGGCTGGATCTGCATCATCGGTTCGGTCGTGCTGACCGCGCTGACCCTTATCATCATTCATCTGTAACGGAGGCTCGAGATGCGTTACCTCACTGATCGCAAACGCGCCGTTGGCAAAGGCGCTTCGGGCACCGGGACTGAGCATCACTGGTGGATGTCGGCCTCTGCCGTGGCGCTGGCCTTTATGATCCCGACCTGGCTGTATATCGTGGGCACGACCCTTGGGTTGCCCCAGCAAGCGGTGATCGCCACCTTCTCGCAGCCCTTCCCGGCAATTCTGACCGCGCTGGTCGTGATCGTCGGCATGCGCCACTTCGCTAAGGGCACCGAAATCTGGATCGAAGATTACGCGCGCGGCACCACGGGCAAGGCGCTCAAGATCGCAATGCATTCGCTGGCCTATGTCATCATGGCGACAGCACTCTATGCCCTCGGCAAGATGGTCTTTATCGGCCTTCTGCTGGGCGCGAACGGATAAGTCAGGACGAGACAATGGCAGCTTACGAATACGAAACGCATAATTACGATGTCGTTGTGGTGGGCGCTGGTGGCTCTGGCCTGCGTGCGACCCTCGGCATGGCCGAACAAGGCCTGCGCACAGCCTGCGTGACCAAAGTGTTCCCGACGCGCTCGCATACCGTGGCCGCGCAGGGGGGCATCGCCGCCTCTCTGGGCAATATGGGCCCCGATAGCTGGCAGTGGCATATGTATGACACGATCAAGGGCTCTGACTGGCTGGGCGATAACGACGCGATGGAATATCTCGCGCGGGAAGCCCCCAAAGCGGTTTACGAGCTGGAGCATTACGGCGTGCCGTTCTCGCGCACCGAAGAGGGCAAGATTTACCAGCGTCCCTTCGGCGGCCACACCACCGAATACGGCGAAGGCCCGCCCGTGCAGCGCACCTGTGCGGCGGCTGACCGCACCGGCCACGCGATTTTGCACACGCTTTATGGTCAATCGCTCAAGCACAATGCCGAATTCTACATCGAGTATTTTGCGATCGACCTGATCATGTCCGATGACGGGCAATGTCAGGGCGTCGTTTGCTGGAAGCTCGACGATGGCACGATGCATGTTTTCAACGCCAAGATGGTCGTTCTGGCCACGGGTGGCTACGGGCGCGCGTTCTTCTCGGCCACTTCGGCGCATACTTGCACCGGCGATGGCGGTGGCATGGTGGCGCGGGCGGGTCTTGCGCTGCAGGATATGGAATTCGTGCAGTTCCACCCCACCGGCATCTACGGGTCTGGCTGCCTGATCACCGAAGGCGCGCGCGGCGAGGGGGGCTATCTGACCAACTCCGAAGGCGAGCGTTTCATGGAGCGCTACGCGCCGACCTACAAAGACCTAGCCTCGCGCGATGTCGTGTCGCGTTGCATGACGATGGAAATCCGCGAAGGCCGCGGTGTGGGTGAGCACAAAGATCACATCTTCCTCAACCTCAGCCACCTGCCGCCCGAAGCGCTGCACGAGCGCCTGCCCGGTATCTCGGAAAGCGCCAAGATTTTCGCAGGCGTTGACGTCACCAAAGAACCGATCCCGGTGCTGCCGACCGTGCACTACAACATGGGCGGTATCCCGACGAACTATCATGGCGAGGTGATCAATCCCGCCGCTGATAACCCGGATGCGATCGTTCCCGGCCTGATGGCCGTGGGTGAGGCAGGCTCTGCCTCGGTGCATGGGGCGAACCGTCTGGGCTCGAACTCGCTGATCGACCTTGTGGTGTTTGGTCGTGCCGCCGCTATCCGCGCCGGTCAGATCATTGACCCCGAGACCGAGAACCGTGCGATCCCGAAAGCCAAGATCGACGCCGTGTTCGAGCGGTTCGACAAGATCCGCTACGCCGATGGTGGCACCCCCACCGCCGAGTTGCGCCTTGAGATGCAACGGACCATGCAATCGGATGCCGCCGTCTTCCGCACTGACAAGACGCTGGCCGAAGGCGTCGAGAAGATGACGGCCGTGGCAGCCAAGCTTGACGATATCAAGGTCACCGACCGCTCGCTGGTCTGGAACTCGGACCTGATGGAAACGCTCGAGCTGGAAAACCTGATGCCCAACGCTCTGGCGACCATCGTCGGGGCCGAGGCGCGCAAGGAATCCCGCGGAGCACATGCCCATGAGGACTATCCCGATCGCGACGATAAGACTTGGCGCAAGCACTCGATCATGCATGTGGATGGCAACAAGGTCGATCTGACCTTCCGCCCCGTCCATATGGACCCGCTGACGCCCGAAGATCAGGGCGGCATCAATCTCAAAAAGATCGCGCCCAAGAAGCGGGTCTATTGATGCGCTCGCTTGCGTTCCTCGTGGCCCTTACCGGGCTTTGCGCCTGCCAGATGAGCGCGCCGCTTCAGCAATCTGCTGAAGAGGTTGCACGCGGGCAGGCCAAGACGGTGGTCAACACGGTTGTCGAAAGCAAAATGCCGGGGCTGAATGCCGCCCCGGTGACCGATTGCATCATCGACAATGCCTCGATGAACGAGGTCTTCACGATCGCCAAGGCTACGGTGACGGGGATTGACGACAGCACGGTGTCCACCGTGATGGATGTCGCCAAACGCCCCGATACCGTGACCTGCATCGCCAAAAACAAGCTCGGGCTGAACTAGGGGATGCGCATGGGGTGGACAGGTCAGCAGAACGGATCGGCGGCGCCTTTGGGGCGCGCGATGGCTGTGCTGGCCTTGCCGCTGGCTGTTTCGGCCTGCGCCCCTGTCACCGTCGAGACCGCAGAACGCCAGTGCTATACGCAATATGCTTCTTCGGCGCCGATCAGCGGCGAGGGGCGCATGGGGGCTACCACTGACGGTGCCTACACGAAGATGAAACTTCAGCTCAATCTTGGCGCGACGGTTCAGGGCGATGCCTCGGCCGCCTATGACGCCTGTGTCTATCGCAAATCCGGCCGTATGCCCACGCGGCCGCTCTATTCGTATTGACGGAAAAAGGGGGACCGAAATGGTTCAGTTCACGCTTCCGAAGAATTCTAAAATCCGCGTCGGAAAGACTTGGCCGAAGCCGGATGGCAAGACTATCCGCAAATTCCAGATTTATCGCTGGGACCCCGATACCGGGGAAAACCCGCGTCTGGATACCTATTTCCTAGACATGGACAAATGCGGTCCGATGGTTCTGGACGCGCTGATCAAGATCAAGAACGAGATCGATCCGACGCTGACCTTCCGTCGGTCTTGCCGCGAGGGGATTTGCGGGTCCTGTGCGATGAATATCGGCGGCATCAACACGCTGGCCTGTATTTACGGGCTGGATGAGGTGAAGGGCGATGTCAAAATCTACCCGCTGCCGCATATGCCAGTGGTCAAGGATCTGATCCCCGATCTGACGATGTTCTATGCGCAGCATGCCTCGATCATGCCGTGGCTGGAAACCAAGACCAACCGTCCCGAAAAGGAATGGCGTCAGTCGATCGAAGATCGCAAGAAGCTGGATGGTCTGTATGAATGCGTGATGTGCGCGTCCTGCTCGACCTCGTGCCCGAGCTACTGGTGGAATGGCGACAAGTATCTTGGCCCGGCAGCGCTGCTGCATGCCTACCGCTGGATCATCGACTCGCGCGATGAAGCCACCGCCGAGCGCCTTGATCAGCTTGAAGACCCCTTCAAACTGTATCGCTGCCACACCATCATGAACTGCACCAAGACCTGCCCGAAGGGCCTGAACCCGGCGAAATCGATTGCCGAGATCAAAAAGATGATGGTTAGCCGCACGGTTTGATCGCGACCCGATATTGGGGGGTGGCATCTGCCGGTCCCAAAGACTGGCTAAGGGGCGGCGAAAGCTGCCCTTTTTGCTGCGTTGCAGCAAATGCATAGCGCGGTTGCAGCATTGGGCACTGTGCAGAGCCGAAAACCCGCCTAAATTACTGCGCAGGGAGGAACTCGAAATCAAAAGAGAGAGTTCCCATGGCGAGCATCGTAAACTTCCCTAAGGGCAAGCAAGTGGCGACGGAAGTCGAAGAAAACTTGGCTTATTATACGCCCGAAACCCGCAATCAGCCCACCAAAGCCGCACCCGTAGCACGCGTTGCAACAGGCCTCGAGGCACTGGACCTGATGTATGAGTATTACAGCGCCGCGTGAGCGGCCCGCAGATCGCCCGCGTTTTCTATCGTGGCGAACCTGACCCCGGCATCGCGTCCGGGGTCTCTTTTTGTGCGCTGCTATCCGGGCTCAATTCGGTTTCCAAGAACCGCTCGAACGCGTCAAAATCCAATGGTTCGAACTGGCCAAATCCTTGAATCCAAGTGATCGCCTCTTGCATGGACAGCGGTTCGAGCTTGCACCATTTCACGCGCCCGCGCTTTTCCTGCGATATCAGTCCGGCCTCTGCCAGAATGCCCAGATGTTTTGAGATCGCCGCCAGCGACATCGCAAAGGGCTCGGCGACATCGGTCACCGCCATGTCGTCTTCGAGCAGCATCGTCAAAATAGCCCGCCGCGTCGGGTCTGACAGGGCGGCGAAAATCGCGTCGAGTGAGGGGCGGGGCGGGGACATCATGCAGGTGTGATGGCGCGCCTTGGTGAAAACGTCAACCGATCGGTTGAATATGCTGATGCTCGCATTTTCGTGAAGATGGGTCGGGGTGAAATTTCGCCGATTTCTAAAAATGATTTAAATACAATACGTTACATGTTCGTAAGCGAAGACTTAACGCGATTGACTCAGGCGCGGGTGGCGTCTATCAAACTTGCAAGTTTAGCGGGGTCATTCCATGTCCGATCTCCCCCCAGGCGAGCCCGATCCCAAGCGCCTTGCCGCGCTTGAGAAAAAGCTTGCCGCGGTGCGGAAGTCACAGGAGCCGCCCCCGCAAAGAGTCGATCATCACCTCAGTCAGGCCAATATGGCGTGGCGTATGGTGATCGAAATGGTTTCGGGGCTGGGTATCGGCTTCGGCATCGGATTGGGGCTGGATGCGCTGTTTGGCACGATGCCCATATTCATGGTGCTGTTTACGATGCTGGGCTTCGCGGCGGGCGTGAAGGTAATGTTGCGCTCGGCCAAAGAGATGAACGAAGACCGTGCTGCCGAGCAGGCTGAGACGCTATCGGTTGCTGATGAAGAGGATGACAGACGTGACTGATGTGCCGCAGGATGTCCGTAATGAGTTGGTGTTTCACCCGATGGATCAGTTCATCGTCAAGCCGCTCTTTGGCGATGGTCCCGTGCATTGGTACACGCCCACCAACGTGACGCTTTGGCTTGCAATCTGCGTTGCGGCGATCTTCTTCATGATGGTGATCGGCACGCGTGGTCGCGCCGTGATCCCGAGCCGTGCGCAGTCGATTGCAGAGCTGGCCTACGGTTTCATCCACAAGATGGTCGAAGATGTCGCTGGTAAGGACGGGCTCAAGTTCTTCCCCTATATCTTCACGCTGTTCATGTTCATCGTGTTCTCGAACTTCCTTGGCCTTCTGCCGCGCGCCTTCACCACCACTTCGCATATCGCCGTGACCGGCGTGCTGGCGCTGCTGGTTTTCGTGACGGTCACCGTGGTTGGGTTTGTCAAGAACGGCGCGGGCTTCCTGGGGCTGTTCTGGGTGTCCTCGGCACCGCTGGCGCTGCGTCCGATCCTCGCGCTGATCGAGGTGATTTCCTACTTCGTGCGCCCCGTGAGCCATTCCATTCGTCTTGCGGGCAACATGATGGCGGGACACGCCGTGATGAAAGTGTTCGCTGCCTTCGCGCCGCTGATCCTGTTCTCGGGTGTCGGCATCGCGGTGACCCCGCTGTCGATCATCGCGATTGCCGCGATGTACGGGCTCGAAGTGCTCGTGGCCTTTATCCAGGCCTATGTCTTTACGATCCTGACCTGCGTCTATCTCAAAGACGCGCTTCACCCGGCACACTGACCGGATTTGGGATCACAACGCTTCACTATCAATTAGCCAATTGCAACCTCAAGGAGTGACAATCATGCAAGGCGATATCGTTCAAATGGGTGCTTACATCGGCGCGGGTCTGGCATGCATGGGCATGGGCGGCTCGGCCATCGGTGTGGGCAACGTGGCAGGCAACTTCCTGTCGGGCGCTCTGCGCAACCCCTCGGCCGCCGCTGGCCAAACCGCGACGCTGTTCATCGGCATCGCATTCGCAGAAGCACTGGGGATCTTCTCGTTCCTCGTCGCTCTGCTGCTGATGTTCGCCGTCTGATCCGGCACTCTTTTCCTTGAGGCGGGTGGGCTCATCCGGGGCCCATCCCGTGACCTTTCAGGGAAACCGTGTAGCAGGGTCGAGGAACGACATGGCAAGCGAAACGCACGACATGGCGAGCGCAGCCGCAAGCGGGCTGCCGGGCGCCGAGCCTATGCATACTGCCGATGCCGGTGGTATGCCGCAGCTTGATTTCGGGAGCTTCCCGAACCAGATTTTCTGGCTTCTGGTTGCCCTTGCGGTGATCTACTGGTTGCTGTCGCGCATTGCGCTGCCCCGCATCGCGGGCGTGCTGGGCGATCGTCAAGGTGCGATCGCAGGCGACATCGCCGCTGCCGAAGATTTCAAGCGCAAAGCCGAAGAAGCTGAAGCCGCCTATGAAAAGGCACTGGCTGAAGCGCGCGCAAATGCGCAAAAGATTGCTGGCGAAACCAAAGCCGAAATCCAGAAGGATCTGGATGCGGCGATCGTCAAGGCCGATGCCGAGATTGCTGCGCGGGCTGCAGAGTCGTCCAAGCGCATCATGGACATTCGGGATGGCGCACTGGCTGCAATTGATGCGGTCGCCAAGGATACGGCGGGCGAGATCGTTGCGGCACTGGGCGGCAAGGCTGACACGAGCGCTGTCAATGGCGCGGTCGATGCGCGGATGAAAGGGTAAGATGATGAAAAAACTTTCGCTTCTCTTCCTGATCGCCGCGCAGCCCGCTTTTGCGGCAACCGGCCCGTTCTTTTCGATCTGGAACACCAACTTCATCGTGATGCTCGCCTTCCTGCTTTTCGTGGGACTGGTGATCTACGCGAAGGTTCCGGGAACGCTGGGCAAGATGCTGGACAAGCGGTCCGGCAATATCCGCTCGGACCTCGAAGAGGCTCGCCGTCTGCGCGAAGAGGCGCAATCGGTGCTGGCCAGCTACGAGCGCAAGGCGCGCGAAGTGCAGACACAAGCCGACAAGATCGTGGCGGCTGCCAAGCGCGACGCTGAAGTCGCCGCTGAAAAGGCCAAAGAAGATCTGCAAGTGTCGATTGCCCGTCGTCTGAAGGCGGCTGACGAACATATCGCTTCTGCCGAAGCCCAAGCGCTGCGTGACGTCAAACACCGCGCCGTGGCCGTGGCTGTTGCGGCTGCGGGGGATGTGCTGTCCAAGCAGTTCACCGCCAAGGATCGCGCCGCGCTGATCGACTCCTCGCTGGGCGAGGTCGAAAGCCTCTTCAACTAAACTGGCGATTTGGCGCTAAACAATAAACCCCGGTCCAAGTGGCCGGGGTTTTTCTATGCCTATTCATGCGCGGTGAGCGCTAGCGCTCGTCGTTATGTGACAGGCGTAATAGGGCGGTAGCCTCATTGCGCTCGGCGCGGCGTATTACTGACATCTCGTGATCGACGAAATCCATATGCCCCGCCACCGCCGCGCGCGCCGCAACGGGGTCGCGCGCTTGCAAGGCTGCGTTCATTGCGCGGTGCTGATCAAGCAAGCGCACCCGAGTCGTGCGATTGCGAAACATGATCGCGCGATTGTAGAAAACGCCTTCGGCCAGAAGATCGAACATTGCACGCATCATGTGGATCATGACCACATTGTGGCTGGCCTCGATGATGGCCATGTGAAACTGCGCATCAATCTGCGCTTCCTCGGCCGGATTGCGTTTGGCATGCGCGGCTTCCATCTGCGCAAACAACGTATCGACGACCTTCAAATCGGTATCCGAGCCATAGGTTGCGGCGCGTTCGGCAGCCAGTCCCTCAAGGTCGCGCCGGAACGAAATGTAGTCAAACAGCGCTTGTTCATTGCTCGAAAACAGCCGGATCAATGCGGGCGAAAAGGCCGAGCCCAGAACATCTGCGACAAAGATTCCAGAGCCCGCCTTGGTGCATAAAAGGCCGGATTTCTGCAACTCCGCCACCGCCTCGCGCAGGCTTGGGCGCGACACACCAAAGCGCTCGGACAGTTCGCGTTCTGAGGGCAAGCGCTCTCCGGGGCGTAAAATGCCCTGCAAAATGAGATCCTCAATCTGGCGCACGACCGCGCTAGCGAGCTTCTCCGATTCGATTTTTTTGAACGGCATGTCTCCTCCCGATTGGTCAAGATATATGACCGCGCCCGGACTCAGACAATGTAAAAAGGCCGGGTTTCCCCGGCCTCTTCGAACGTAAGTGGCCCGATCAGTTGTTCGCGCGGATGATGAATTCGACCCGACGGTTGGCCTGACGCCCCTCAGCGGTAAGGTTCGAGGCGATCGGTTCGCTTTCCCCGCGCCCGGTCGTGATCACGCGATTATACGGTACGCCGCCCGATTCAAGGATCGAGGCAACCGAGCGCGCGCGCTCACGCGACAAGCGCATGTTATAAGCCGCATCGCCGGTGTTGTCGGTATGACCAACGACCTCGACGGTGGTATCGGGATAGCGGTTCAGACTGCCCGCGAGGGTATACAGATCGCGCTGCAAATCGGGTCGCACCGAAGCGCTGTCTGTCGCAAAGAGGACATCTTGCGGCATCGTCACGATCAACTGGTTGCCCGAGCGTACGACGCTGACCCCATTGGTGGTCAGATCGCGACGCAGTTCTTGCGCCTGGCGGTCAAGTTGATTGCCGATCGCACCGCCGATCAAGCCGCCGACAACCGCGCCCGCAGCCGCTTTGGCCAGCTTGTCATCGCCCCGCCGCGTCGCCCCGAATGCACCGCCCAACAGCGCACCAGTGACCGCTCCGGCGTTGCGGTTGGCGTTCGGGTCTTGGTTGGGATTGCTTGTCTCGTTGTAGCCACTGGGCACACAGGCTGCCAAAGCGATCGCCGCGATGGAGCTCAAAAGAATGGTTTTGGTCTTGAGGTAAATGGTCATGATGCTCGTCAGCCTTGTTTTGCGCCCCATGCAGCAGGGCTTGGCTTTGATCTAATGCAGAAAATTTGAGCAGGTTCCATCACGATTTACGCGCGGGCAGATTTCCGCCCATCACAGTTCTGAAACTGGCCAGGCTCTGCCGATCAAGGCTCGACGCCGTGGATTATTGCGCGGCGTCGGCGCGCGCGGCCTCCCAACCTAGCATTGCACGCTTGACGCCCAAGCCCCAGTGATAGCCGCCCAAGCCCCCGGATTTGCGCAAAGCCCGATGGCAGGGGATGAGATATGAGATCGGATTGCGCCCCACCGCTGTGCCCACCGCGCGCGTGGCTTTGGGGTGGCCGATCACGGTTGCAATGTCGGAATATGTGGTGACATGGCCCGAGGGGATCGCCAAAAGCGCCTCCCAAACCTTGATCTGAAACGGTGCGCCGATCAGGGTCATGCGCGCCTCGCCGCGCCCCGAAAGGGCTGCTGTGACCCAAGCGGTGAGCGGCTTGGGATCGTGCACGAAATGCGCCGCTGGCCAGCGTTTAGCAAGGTCTTCGAAAGCGTCGCTCTCGCCCATCTCGGCGCAAAATCCCATGCCGCATAGGCCCTGCGACGTGCCCATCGCGATCAGCGGGCCGAATGCGCTGTCAAATCGACCCCAATGGATCGTCACATCCGCACCGGCGCGCGCGAATTCCCCGGGCGTCATCGCCTCCCAACGCAAGATGAGATCATGTAGCCGCCCGGTGCCCGAAAGACCGGCGCGATCTGCCACCACATCAAGCGGCTGACGCGCCGCCAACAAGTCGCGCGCCAGATCAAGGCGCAGATATTGCTGATAGCGTTTGGGCGAGACCCCGACCCAAGCCGAAAAGAGGCGCTGAAAATGCGCCGGGCTCATCGCAAGACGTTCAGCCAAAACCTGCAAAGAAAGCATCTCACCCGCGCTTTCGGCGGCATCTATTTCTTGCAGGGCGCGCGCGATCAGACGGTAATGGTATCGCGCATCCAGGGAGGGGGCTTGGGTCATTGGCAGGGCCTTTCGATTGCCCGCCAGCTTAGCCAGAGCCGGGCAATCGTGCGACCCGAAAGCTGCGCATTCAGGCGGCCAATGTCTCGTGCTTTTCAATCCGCTCCCGGATGAACATATCTACCTCCCATTGCGCGAGCCATGCGCGCGCGGGCTGCTGGTGCGGGCCGAGCAAATAGGGCGCGACGGCAGAGCGCACCGCGGCAGGCAGCAACGACAGGTAGGCCGCATCGGCATGGACCGATCCCGTCCAAAGCCCAGCTGCCAAAATCACCTCGGGCGCATCAAATAGCAGGGTATATACTACCTGTCGCCCAAGCGAGGGGGTTGCGGGATTCGACAGATCGGTTGCGCGCGCAAACATTTCGCTTTCCCCGAACCAGATATCCAGCTCGGCGCCAGCCAAAAGCACCGGGCAGCCGGGACTGATGAGAAGGGATTGCGAGGGCTGTTCGTCGCCAAATTGACCGGCGTCTAGCGTAATCGGGCGTGACTGAACCGGCGCGCGGCGCGGCACCACATGCTGGGCGAGCCACACAAGCGGTTGATAGCCATTGTCGCGGGTCAAGACCTTGTCGCCCGGCCGCAGCCAATCAACTGGGACTTCGCCATTCTCGGTTGCGATCAAAGTTCCCGCACCGAGCGCGGGCAAGGTCGCGATTTCTTCGGGTGTGGCAGCACGTCCAGCCTGCCAATCTGGCTTAGAGACACTGTAAGTATGCCCCGGCTCCAGTGGCACGGAGGGGACAAACAGAACCAGCTCTGCGTCGATCTCAATCCGATCAAGGCGGATCATGCCGTCAGGGCCATCCAGAAAAAGCGGTAGATCGGCGCTCAGCGCCCCTTCGTTGACAATCTGACCGGCGGAGTCGCGCAGAATGACGTTCGTTGCGTTGGCCCCGGCCAGCGGCGCGATTTGCCAAAGGTCGCCCAGCGGATCAAAATCTGGCGCAAGTTGCCAACTGTTATTCGTCGCGTCATGACAAATGCTGCCGATGGGATACCCGTATTCCATTGCAACCCCTTTCCAATCCAACCCTTTGCGTTCAACTTTGCGATAAATCGGCAAATAGCGGGTTAACTGCTGCGCGGTCTGCTGGCGGTATTTGTTCTCAATTTGCGCAAAACCCCCATGGTTTTCGCGCCAGTCTTGCCCTTGTGCGCGCGGGCGGGCATTAGAGGGAATGGTCAAGCAATTCGATTACGCCACGATGAAAGAGGTCTTCGCCCGGTTCGAAGCCTCGGAGCCCCATCCGCAGGGGGAACTTGAGCATGTGAATGCCTACACGCTCGTTGTCGCGGTGGCGCTTTCGGCGCAGGCGACGGATGCCGGTGTGAACAAGGCCACACGGGGACTGTTTGCGCGTGCCGATACGCCGGAAAAGATGCTTGCGCTTGGTCTTGAGGGCGTGACGGAGCACATCAAGACCATCGGACTGTTTCGCCAAAAGGCCAAGAATGTCATCAATCTAAGCCAGATCCTTGTGGATCAGTACGACGGCGAGGTGCCCAGTTCGCGCGCCGCTCTGCAGTCGCTGCCCGGTGTGGGGCGCAAGACGGCCAATGTCGTTCTGAATATGTGGTTTGGTCATCCTGCGCAGGCGGTTGACACGCATATTTTCCGCGTTGGCAACCGCTCGGGTATTTGTCCGGGCAAGGATGTGGACGCGGTCGAGCGCGCCATCGAAGACAATGTGCCCGTCGAATATCAACGCCACGCGCATCACTGGTTGATCCTGCACGGTCGCTATATCTGCGTGGCACGCAAACCCAAATGCGGCGCCTGTCCGATCCGGGATCTGTGCCAGTTCGAGGAGAAAATTCTGTGACATCTTATCAGGTTGTCGGCATCGGTAACGCCGTGGTCGATGTGATCGCGCAATGCGATGACAGCTTTCTGGCCCATATGGGCATTGAAAAAGGCATCATGCAGCTGATCGAACGCGAGCGCGCCGAGACACTGTTCGCTGCTATGAAAGAGCGCACACAAGCCCCCGGTGGCTCGGTTGCCAATACCATTGCGGGCTGTGGCAATCTTGGGCTCAAGACCGCCTTTATCGGACGGGTACGCGACGATGCGCTGGGTCGTTTCTATGAGGCTGCGCTGCATGGTGAGGGCACAGATTTCCCGAATGCACCCGTCAAGGAAGGCGAGTTGCCCAGTTCGCGCTCGATGATCTTTGTGACGCCCGATGGCGAGCGTTCGATGAACACCTATCTCGGGATTTCTGCCGAGGTCTCGACCGAGGATGTCAGTCTGGATGTGGTGGAAAACACCGCGATTCTGTTCCTTGAGGGCTACCTTTTCGACAAGGATCACGGCAAGGCTGCGTTCCTCAAGGCGGCACAGGGCTGCCATCGTGGTGGCGGCAAGGCGGGGATTGCCCTGTCGGACCCGTTCTGCGTTGAGCGTCACCGTGCCGATTTCCGCAGGTTGGTCGCCCAGCAGATGGATTACGTGATCGGCAACGAACATGAGTGGGAATCGCTTTACCAAACAGACTTGGAAACAGCGCTCAAACAGGCCGCGAGCGAATGCGAGCTGGTCGTGTGCACGCGGTCGGGGGCTGATGTGGTGTTGATGCGCGGCGATCAGCGCGTCGAAGTGCCCGTCAAGCGCGTCGTGCCCGTGGATGCCACGGGGGCGGGCGATCAATTCGCGGCTGGCTTCCTGTATGGATACGCAACGGGTCAAAGCCTTGAAACGGCGGGGCGAATGGGTTGTATCGCTGCAGCCGAAGTGATCGGGCATTACGGCGCGCGTCCCGAAGTTGATGTCAAAAAACTCTTCGCTGAGCATGGCGTTATCTGACGCCCATCTGCAAATTTAGAAACGCGTCCATCATGGTTTTGACGGGCGCGTTTTCATGTCTTGAAAGGTGCGGTGTCGATCCGCCCTAGAGACGGTTTCCCGTCACCAACAACGTATTGAGCAGGCCAAAGACCGTGCGCACACTCACCACCGGTGATTCCGTCACGATCACGGTGTCTTCCGGGTTGATCTGGAATTTCCGTGCGGCAAACAGCCCCTCGCCACTGGTCACATCAAAGACAAAGGCAACGTCGCGCTGTGACGGACCGCTTCCATCGGTGCGCACCTGCTTGGCGTCATATTCGCGCAAGACCAGAACACCTTTGGGATTGGCGCGCGTATCGTCGAGCCCGCCGATCAGTGACATCGCCTCAAGTGCGGTGATCTTTTCCTGTTTGAAATGGATCAGGTTTTCCGTGCCGCTCGCGCCAAAGGCGGTGAAATAGCGCTGATCTTCCTGCACGACCACCTTATCGCCGCCGCGCACGACCGTGTTGTAAGACGCATCCGAGAACAATTTGTCGGCGCGAATTTCATAAGTTTTTCCGTTGCGCATCAAACGAACGAGCGGGTTTTGCAGCCCCGGTGAAACGCCCCCGCCCTGCGCGATAATCGACAAGATCGTGCTGTTGCGATCAAGCAGCGGATAGCTACCAGGTTTCGAAACGCCAGAGACAAGATCGACAGAGCTTTCCTGACCAGGCTCATAGGTGAGCTGGACCTGAGCCGAGGCGATGAAGGGCTGCAGGGCCGCTTCAACTTTGCGGCGGGCCGAGCTGGGGGACATGCCGCGGATGAAAATATCGCCGGCATAGGGGACAAAGATCGTGCCATCGGGAGCGACGCTTGCTTGTCTGATGGACGCAACTTTTTGCGCCTGATCGGTGAGTAGCGAGTTCTCGCTATTGTCCCAAATTTGTAGGTTCACCCGATCTCCGGTGCTGATGAGCGGAGCATTGGAGCCGCGGCTGGCAGCAAGCCAATGATATTTTCCAGACCATCCCGTGGCGGGCCACGAACCGAGTGCTTTGACATTGTCACGCTCGACCCGAACAACTTCAAAGGGGGCGTCGGCTTTTTCGTTTTGATCATGCCCAATGATCTCGTTGGTCATTCCGATGCCGCGTGGCAGGGAGCACGCGCCAAGCGCGGCGGCGCAAAATAGGGCGAAAACGGCTTGAAGAAATTTTTGGCGCAAATTCTGTGACTCCCCCGGGGTCTTTCGACCGCGTAGACTTCTTAGCGATTTTTCCCCGCAAGGCACATAGAAAAAGCTTTTCTCAGCGATCCGCCTGTTCCGGTTTCAGTCATCACGCATCGCGCGGAAAAAATAGTCGGTAAACGGTTTGATCAGGATTGAGGCGAGGCTGCGTGATCGCGTCGCAATGAACGCCTCGAATGGCATGCCGGGTTTCGCACCTAGCGGTTGAAGCGCCGCGTTGCTTTCCCGCGAAAGGGTCAGCACTGCAGTGTAAAAATGTGCACCGGTTTGCTCATCGAAAATCGTATCCGCAGAGATGGCGCGCACGGTAGCAGTAAAGTGAGGCGTCGTTCGGGTGTTGAAATTTGGAAACGTGATCGCTGCGGTTAATCCGGGTCGTATCCGGTCAATCTGACGCGGATCAATTTTGACCTCGAAGTGAAGCTGCTGCCCTTGCGGTACGATTGAAATCACATCGCGCCCGGGGGCAACGACGCCGCCAATTGTGTGAACATTCAGCGATAATACCCGGCCTGTCATTGGTGCGCGTATCACCAGACGACCCAACTTGATCCTGATCAGACGCAGCTTCTCGCGCAACTGAATTGCGTCCTGTTCAAAGACGCGGATTTCTTCTTCAATCTCTTGATGGCGCACGGCCTCGTCATGCAGGCGTTCAATCTCATATTCTGCGATCTGACTATGGGCTTTGGCAATGGCTGCCTCAATTTCACCAATCCCGCCTTCGAGGTTGGCGATCTCACGGCGCAGGGCCAAAACATGTGAGGCTTGCGTCAGCCCACGTTCATAAAGTGAAACCTGATCGCTAAGCTCTTGCGAAATAAGTGCGAGTTGGCGATTGCGCGCTTCAAGCTGATGAGTGTAGCCCTCAATCAGGGCTTCGGTCTGCTTCTTGCGTTCGCGCCACTGTGCGCGTGTCTGTTCGAAAGTCTTGCGTCGTGCAGCCACTTGGTGGTTTTCCGCCCTGAGCAGGCGTGAAACCATGGGGGTCTTATCCGCGACTTTCAGCAATTCTGGTTGATAGAGTAGCGTCGATTGGTCGTTCGTTGCCGCACGCCGCATATCAATCTGTGCGAGCGTATTGTAAAGGTCATTGCGCAGTAAGGCGCGCTGGGCCTCTAGGTCGGTGCCATCAAGGCGAATCAAGGGGGTGCCTTGCTCAACGTGATCGCCGTTCTGCACGTGGATTTCAGCGACCAGACCGCCATCAGGATGCTGCAGGATCTGCGTATGCGCCTTGAATGCGATACGCCCTGTTGTGACTACCGCGCCGTTAATATCGGTGACGATCGCCCACCAAAGCGAGCCGCCAAGTCCGATCGCCCAGGTCAGTATTCCAAGTATGAGAAATTTGGCCGGCGACCAGTCGCGCGTCATGCTTGCGCCCTCTTTCTTGGCTGCATGGCATCGGGCGCGGCGTTCATCATTTGAACAAGCACCTCATCACGCGGCCCAAAGGCACGCACATGGCCAGCGTCGATCATCAGAACCAGATTGCAATGCGCCAATGCAGAGCGGCGATGGGACATGACGAAGGTGATCTTCCCTCCACGGCGCGCTGTTGCGATGGCTTGGTTGAGGGCGCGAATACCTTCATCGTCGAGCGCAGAGTTGGGTTCGTCCAATACCAACATGATCGGATTTCCGTAAAATGCGCGCGCCAGCCCAATGCGTTGGCGTTGCCCGCCCGAGAGTTCCTTGCCGCCATCCGTGACAAGGGTGTTATAGCCATGGGGCAGGCTTAGAATCAGGTCGTGGGCCGCTGCGGCTTGCGCTGCAGCTACGACGGCTCGGGGATTGGTGTCCCGCGCGAAGCGTGCGATATTCTCTGCGACCGTTCCATCAAAAAGCACGATGTCTTGGGGGAGATACCCCAACAATCGTCCCAGCAGATCCGGGTCGTATTGGTCAAGCTTTGCGCCATCCAGTCGGATTTCGCCCTGCGCGGGGGGCCACAAGCCAACAAGGGCACGGGCAAGGGTTGATTTCCCCGATGCAGAGGGACCAATCACAGCGATAGTATCTCCAGCCTTTGCCGCAAACTGAAGGCCTTGCAATGTCGGGGCGCGCCCTCCTGGGGGCGCAATGGCAAGGTTTTTCACCACCAAACGGGCTTTGGGTGCAGGTAAATCCATCGGCTTGTCGGGGTCGGGCAGAGCTGCGAGCAGCGACGACAAGGACTTGCGCGCGCTCCACGCGCGTTGAATCTGTGGCCATTGCGCGACCGTTTGCTCAACCGGGCCTAACGCGCGTCCAAGCAGAACCGACCCGGCGATCATTGCGCCTGCCGACAAGGCGTTTTGCAAGACCAGCCACGCCCCCAAGGCCAACATTGCCGATTGCAACAAGATACGTAAAGACTTGGTCGTCGCTGTGATTCCGCCACCCAAATCAGAGGCACGAATGCGCGCTTTCAAGGCCTTGTCGCTTGCGGTGTTTCTGCGACGCATCAGGCTGGCGCGCATGCCCAGACTTAGGACGGTTTCAATTTCATTTCGCATCGCGGCGCTGCGCATCTCGGCCTCATCCAGGGCGCGCAGGGCTGCAAGCTGGCTTTGTTTTGTGAGGACCTGGTTGGCCACTGCCAACAGCAGAATCAGGATCGTTCCTGCGACCGCAAACCACCCCATCAGTGGGTGAAAGAGAAACAACACGCCCAAGAATAGGGGGGTCCAGGGCAGATCGAAAATCGTGCCAAAGGCCGGGGCCGCAAACATACCCTGAATTTGTGCAAGGTCTCTTTGCGCAGAGCTGGGTCGAGCGCGCGCGGCCGGATGCTCGGCCTGGCGCAAAACGGCGCGACATACCCGCTCGTCAAGGCGCGCGTGCAATTTCGCGCCGATCCGCGCCAGCACCCGACCACGCGAAAAATCAAGGATTCCCATCGTTGTAAAGACGAAAGCCACCATGCCAAACAGCACGATCAGCGTGCTTGTCGACCGGCTGCCAAGCACGCGATCATAGACCTGCAGCATGAACAGCGGGCCCGTGAGCATCAAGACGTTGATCGTTGCACTAAACACCGCCACCCCGACCAGCGCCCACGCCGATTCCCAAAGGGGAACCATCATTTCGCGTGACGATTTATCTTTGGTCATTTGTGATCAGTCCCAAGACAAGAAGCGGTGCAACTCTGCATGTTTGTGTTCGCCAAGAGTGCGTGAAAAATCTTAATGAAGGTCTTCCGCCATCACGATTTCGGCCATTATTTTCCTACAAAATGAACCAACTCGTCGGGTTCCAAGTGCCTGTACGGTCCCGGTGACAGCACCAAATCATGATTGCGGCGCGTAGGGGCCTGTCGTGGGGATGTTACACAAATTTCACTGGCTGAACGTCCATATTTCCTATATTCATGAAATATGGAAAAACAAATCTCAGATCAGCTCACGACCCTCGGACATCCCCATCGTCTGGCTTTGTTTCGCTTGTTGATGCGTCGTTATCCCGACCGCCTGCCAGCAGGGGAAATCGCACTGGCGCTGGGCCTGAAGGCAAGCACGCTTTCGGCTTATCTTGCGTCCCTTTTGCAGGTTGGCTTGGTCAGTCAAGAGCGTGCTGGCACGCAGCGTCTTTACCAAATCGATATGGAGTCCGTGCGTCAGGTTTTCGACTATCTGCTCTTTGATTGCTGCCGTGGTCGCCCCGAAATTTGCGCGCCAGCATCACGTGAAGAGGTGCGCGCGCCTCTCGATTCGGGGCGCAAATACAACGTGCTATTCATCTGCACCGGCAATTCGGCGCGTTCGATTTTTGCGGAATCTCTGTTGCGAAAACAGGCGGGTGATCGTTTCAACGCCTATTCGGCAGGCACGCAGGCGTCATCGCAACTCAACCCCTTCGCGCTTGATCTGCTCAAGATGAAGGGGCACGATATTGCGCCTTTGCGCGCAAAAAATATCGCCGAGTTTTCGCAGGGCGACGCGCCCAATTTCGACTTCGTCTTTACCGTTTGTGACAACGCCGCGAATGAAGAATGCCCGGCCTGGAAAGGCCAGCCGATCAGCGGGCATTGGGGCGTCCCCGACCCGGTCAAGGTGCAAGGCACGCAGGCAGAAAAGGCGATTGCGTTTCAACAGGCTTACGGGGGGCTCAAACGCCGGATCGAGGCGTTTACCGCGCTGCCAATCGCCTCGCTAGAGCGGATCGCCTTGCAATCTGCGATCGACGACATCGCACGCCAAACACAGGAACCTAAACAATGACCACTTATGCTTTGAACGGGCTCGGGCGGATTGGCAAACTAGCGTTGAAACCGCTGTTGGCGCGCGGTGCCAAGATCGCGTGGATCAATGACGCAGTTGGCGACCCGGAAATGCACGCGCATCTGGCGCAATTTGACAGCGTGCATGGCCGTTGGGAGGGGGCGTTTTCTCATGATGCGGATAGCGTCACGATCGACGGCACGCGGCTGCCATTCATCGGCACCAAGCGGATCGAGGATTTGCCGCTTGCGGGTGTCGATGTGGTGATCGATTGCACCGGTGTATTCAAATCCGAGGCCGCCTTAGCGCCCTATTTCGAGGCGGGTGTGAAGAAGGTCGTGGTTTCAGCTCCGGTCAAGGATGGCGGGGCGGCGAATATCGTTTTCGGTGTGAACCATGCGACCTACGATGCGGCGCGTCACCGGATTGTCACGGCGGCCAGTTGTACGACCAATTGCCTTGCCCCGGTGGTCAAGGTGATGCAGGAAAACCTTGGGATCAGGCATGGTGTCATCACGACGATCCATGACGTAACCAACACGCAAACGATTGTGGACCGCCCCGCCAAGGATTTGCGCCGCGCGCGTTCGGCGCTCAATTCGCTGATCCCGACGACGACGGGCTCGGCCAGCGCGATCACGCTGATCTACCCTGAACTGACGGGCCGTTTGAACGGGCATGCGGTGCGGGTGCCTCTGTTGAACGCCTCGCTGACCGATTGCGTCTTCGAGGTCGAGCGCGAGACCACCGTCGATGAGGTCAACGCGCTGCTCAAGGCGGCATCCGAAGGTCCGCTGCAGGGCATCTTGGGCTATGAGACCCGCCCGCTGGTCTCGGCTGATTACACCAATGACACTCGCTCGGCGATCATCGATGCACCCTCAACGATGGTCGTGGATGGTACGCAGGTAAAGATATTTGCGTGGTATGATAATGAGATGGGCTATGCGCATCGGCTTGTCGATGTGGCGATGATGGTCGGGGGCTCGCTGTGACACAGGCCCCTCAGCGCGCGGGTTTGGCGGCGTATATTGCCGTGACGGCCGCCTATTGGGCCTTTATGTTAAGTGATGGCGCGCTACGCATGTTGGTGTTGCTGCACTTTCATACGCTGGGGTTTTCGCCGGTGCAGTTGGCTTATTTGTTCGTCCTTTATGAAGTGGCGGGCATGGTCACCAACCTGTCAGCGGGTTGGATCGCGGCCCGCTTTGGGCTCAGCGTGACGCTGTATGCCGGGTTGGCGTTGCAGGTGGTTGCGCTGCTTGCGTTGGCGCAGCTTGATCCGAGTTGGGCTATCGGGCTGTCCGTCGCCTATGTGATGGCGGTTCAAGGCCTGAGCGGTGTGGCCAAGGATCTTGCGAAAATGTCCTCGAAATCTGCGGTCAAGCTGCTGGCGCCGCGCGAAAATGGCGGGTTGTTTCGCTGGGTTGCGGTGCTCACGGGGTCAAAGAACGCGGTCAAAGGCGTGGGGTTCTTGCTGGGGGCGGGTTTGCTGGCGTGGCTGGGGTTTGACGGTGCTGTGCTAAGCATGGCGGGCGCGCTGGCACTTGTGTTGATTGCGATCATATCCTTGATGCCTGCGGGGCTGCCGACGGGTCGCAAAGGCGCGAAATTTTCAGAAGTGTTCTCGAAGTCGGCCAACGTCAACTGGCTCTCGGCGGCGCGAGTGTTTCTGTTTGGCGCGCGCGATGTCTGGTTCGTTGTGGGCATCCCGATCTATTTTTACGCCGTGCTTTCGGATGGCACGCCAGCGGGAGATCGCGCGGCGTTTTTCCTTGTCGGCACGTTCATGGCGGTCTGGATCATCCTTTACGGTGCGGTTCAGGCGGCGGCGCCCCGGATCTTGCGCGCCGCCGCGCGTCCCGAGGCCGATCTGATCGGGGCTGCGCGCCATTGGGCGGTGGCGCTGTTCTTTGTGCCCGCTGTGCTGACGGTGGCGGCAGCGCTGGCCCCTCAACCCGCGCCATGGTTCACGCTGACGCTGATTGCGGGGCTGATGGTGTTTGGCGTGATCTTCGCGATCAATTCATCGCTGCATTCCTACCTGATCCTCGCCTTTTCGCGCGCCGAGCGGGTCACGATGGATGTCGGGTTTTACTATATGGCCAATGCAGCCGGGCGCCTGATTGGCACGCTGCTTTCGGGCCTCACTTATCAGATTGGCGGGCTGCCACTGGTGCTGGGATGCGCCGCCGTGATGGTCGCACTCAGCGCGATCTTTGCCGGAAGACTTGACGCGTCGCCCGCCTGAGTGCCGTTAGCTGCCGTTGGAAAGCGGGCGAATTTTCAGCTGTGTCAGGCGGTTATCCTTGCGCGCGGCGACCTCAAAGCGAAAGCCGTGAAAGGCAAAGACTTGCCCCTCGGTCGGGATCGTTTGTGCCTCGTGAATCACCAAGCCAGCGACGGTGTTGGCTTCGTCATCGGGCAGACTCCAGTCGGTTTCGCGGTTCAAGTCGCGGATCGTCATTGCCCCCTCGACGATATAGTCGCCACTATCGGTGGGTTTGAGGCGACGATCGGCCTTGGGGTCGAATTCGTCGGTGATTTCACCCACGATTTCCTCAAGAATATCCTCAAGCGTGAGCAAGCCGCGCAGATCGCCATATTCATCCACGACCAGCGCGAAATGGGTGCGCCGTTTGAGAAACTCTTGCATCTGCTCATCCAGCGGCGTGGTTTCGGGGATGAAATAGGGCTTCATCATCACCTTCGACAGGTCCAGATCGGCAACGCTTTCCAGCGTTCCATCCCCCCCGCGCACGACTTTTTCCACCGCGCGCAGCAAGTCCTTGGAATGGATCACGCCGACCACGTTTTCGCGCTCTTCGCGATACAGCGGCAGGCGGGTGTGGGGCGAGGACAGCACGGCCGTTAGGATCGCATCGGGGTCTTGGTTGATGTCGAGCATCTCAATGCCCGAGCGGTGCAGCATGATTTCCTCGACCGTGCGATTGCCCAGATCAAGCGCGCCTAGCAGCCGGTCGCGGTCCTCTTTGTCGACTTTGCCCTCGGATTGCCCGATCGCCAAGGCGCCCGCGATTTCTTCATGCACCGAGAACATATGCTGGTTCTTGTCGGTGCGCATCCCGAAGGCATACAGAATGCCGCGCACGATCATGCGCACCACCGCCACGACAGGGAACAGCAGTTTGGTGAAAAGCCGGATCGGCGCGGCCACTTTCGCGGCCACTTTCTCGGGCAGGGTGATTGCGTAGGTCTTTGGCAAAACCTCGGAAAATATCAAAACGAGCAGGGTCATCACCACTGTGGCCAGCACGATGCCGGATTGCCCGAACACCTTTGTCAGCAGCGCGGTCGCCAACGAGGCCGACAGGATATTGACCACGTTATTGCCCAGCAGGATCGCGCCGATCAGCCGTTCGCTATCTTCGGTCACCTCAAGCGCAACTTGCGCGCCTTTTTCGCCCCGGTCGGCTTGTGATTTCAGCTTGGCGCGACTGGCCGCTGTCAACGCGGTCTCAGACCCCGAAAAAAACGCAGACAGTGCCAGTAGCAGCGCGATGGCACCGGCGGTGATCCAGAAATAAAGGTCGAGTGAATTTTCCATGGCTCAGGTTATGGGGTGCACCGGGGCTCTATTCAAGCGCTGCGATCACGTTTGGCAAGGGGGTGATGTTCTAGCACAAGTTCTTTGAGGCGCTCGTCGAGAACATGGGTGTAAATCTCGGTGGTGGACAGATCGGCATGACCCAGCAGCATCTGGATCGCGCGCAGGTCGGCGCCCCCTTGCAGCAGGTGGGTCGCGAAAGCGTGGCGCAGCACATGGGGCGTGACCTTGGCAGGGCTGATGCCCGCGCTGACGGCAATATCCTTGAGCAGGCGGTGCAAGCCTTTCCCCGTCAGATGGCCCCCTTTGCCCCTTGAGGGGCACACGACCCGCGACGGCGGGATGCGGCGTTCGACCCGTGCCTCTTCCTCGGCGGTGTCCCGCGCCCGCAGCCCATCGGCCCACCGCCCCCCGGCCGGGGCCGCCAGCCGGCCCCTCCGGCCCGTGCCCGCCTCGCCCGAGTCTACCCAGCCGCCGGGTGCCCTCCCTCCCCTCCC